>JAVVVS010000039.1:16616-26093 GCA_036652495.1 Bacteroides sp. | reverse complement strand
AGCCGGTCTCCCCCAAAGGAGACCGGCTCTTTAAATATTTGTTCAGACTCGAATTAGAGTTTTGGACCAGCAGCAACCAATGCTTTGCCAGCTTCGTTACCAGTGAACTTAGAGAAGTTTTTGATGAAACGAGCAGAAAGGTCTTTTGCTTTCTCTTCCCATTGACATGCGCAAGAGTAAGTATCGCGAGGATCAAGGATCTTAGCATCTACTCCTGGAAGTTCGGTAGGAACAACGAAGTCGAAGTAAGGCATTACTTTCGTAGGAGCCTTGTCGATAGAACCGTCGAGGATAGCGTCGATGATGCCACGAGTGTCGCGGATAGAGATACGTTTGCCGCTTCCGTTCCAACCGGTGTTTACCAAGTATGCTTTAGCACCGGCAAGTTCCATCTTCTTCACTAATTCTTCGCCGTATTTAGTAGGATGCAAGCTCAAGAAAGCTGCGCCAAAGCAAGCGGAGAAGGTAGGAGTAGGTTCTGTGATGCCACGTTCTGTACCAGCCAATTTAGCGGTGAAGCCAGACAGGAAGTAATACTTCGTCTGCTCGGCGTTCAGGATAGATACGGGAGGCAATACACCAAAAGCATCGGCAGACAAGAAGATTACTTGTTTAGCGTGAGGACCTTTAGATACTGGTTTCACAATGTTCTCAATGTGGTAGATAGGATAAGAAACACGCGTGTTCTCAGTTACGCTCTTATCTGCGAAGTCAATCTTGCCATCATTAGCTACAGTAACGTTCTCTAAAAGAGCGTCACGGCAGATAGCTTTGTAGATGTCCGGTTCGCTTTCTTTGTCGAGGTTGATTACCTTTGCATAGCAGCCGCCTTCGTAGTTGAATACGCCTTCAGCATCCCAGCCGTGTTCGTCATCACCGATGAGCAAACGTTTCGGGTCAGTAGACAAGGTAGTCTTTCCTGTTCCAGACAGACCGAAGAAGATAGCAGAACTCTTGCCTTCTTTGTCTGTGTTGGCAGAGCAGTGCATAGAAGCGATACCGCGCAATGGGTTCAAGTAGTTCATGATAGAGAACATACCTTTTTTCATTTCGCCGCCGTACCAAGTGTTCAGAATTACTTGTTCGTTAGCTTTCAAGTTGAATACAGTAGCTGTTTCTGAGTTCAAACCCAGTTCTTTGAAGTTTTCAACTTTTGCTTTAGAAGCGTTGAACGATACGAAGTCAGGTTCGCCGTATGCTGCCAGTTCTTCTGCTGTGGGGCGGATGAACATGTTAGTAACGAAATGAGCCTGCCAAGCTACTTCCATGATGAAGCGTACTTTCAAGCAAGTGGCTGGATTAGCGCCGCAGAATGTATCAACAACGAACAAGCGTTTGCCTGACAATTGTTTTACTGCTTTTGCCTTCAGGTCAGCCCAAGCTACTTCTGTGCAAGGTTTGTTATCGTTTTTGTATTCGTCAGAAGTCCACCATACAGAGTCTTTGCTGGCTTCATTTTCAACGAAGAATTTATCTTTAGGAGAACGACCTGTGTAAACACCGGTCATTACATTTACTGCGCCCAGTTCTGTTACTTGACCTTTTTCAAAACCTTCCAGGCCTGCTTTGGTCTCTTCTGCGAACAATACATCATAAGATGGGTTGTGCAATACTTCTACTGCACCGGTAATACCGTACTTTGTTAAATCTAAATTTGCCATTTTACTTTGAATTAAATTAAATTGGTATGTTATCTATTATCTTTTATCTGTTCGGGAGGAGCGTCAAGGAAAGAGCCCCTTGTAAATCGATTACAAAAGTAGTACTTTCTTTGGAAAGGGACACGCGATTAGAGAAATATTTCCCTAATAGAATCTCTTTTATAAAACCATAACAATATCTGCTAACTGAATGTTGCAAATTAGAAGATTATCCTTTACTTTGCATTCAGAATAATACATAAAGGTATATGAAGATAATTAATTTTAGTGAGACCAATTCTATCTTGAATCAGTATGTGGCTGAAATCAGAAATGTGAAGATACAGAATGACCGGCTGCGTTTCCGCCGAAATATTGAGCGGATAGGGGAGATTATGGCTTATGAAATGAGTAAGTCGTTTTGCTATTCGGTAAAAGATATTCAGACACCGTTGGGCGTAGCAGCAGTTAGTACGCCGGACAACCAGTTGGTCATTAGCACTATTTTGCGAGCGGGACTTCCTTTTCATCAAGGATTCCTCAACTTTTTTGATGGTGCGGAGAATGCGTTTGTTTCTGCTTACCGCAAGTACAAAGATACGCTGAAGTTTGACATTCATATTGAGTATATTGCTTCTCCGCGTATTGATGGGAAGACTTTGATTATCACCGACCCGATGCTGGCTACCGGCGGAAGTATGGAACTTAGCTATCAGGCGATGCTGACAAAGGGGCATCCCGAAGAGATTCATGTGGTGGCTATCATTGCTAGCAAACAGGCAGTGGAACACGTAGCAAGTGTTTTTCCGGCTGATAAGACGACTGTCTGGTGCGCTGCTATCGATCCGGAGATTGATGCACACTCGTATATCGTGCCAGGGCTGGGCGATGCGGGAGACTTGGCTTACGGAGAAAAGGAATAATAAAAGGCTTTGCGTTATGGTGGGTACATGAATAACGCGGGCTAAAACAAACAAACGCTGTTCTTTAAGCTGTGCGCAGCTATAAGATCAGCGTTTGTTTGTTTTAGCCCGCGTTGTATGCGGGCCGATGAATCGTTACCTATCCGAGTGCCTTACTTTACTTCCCAAGTTTCATTGGTCAGCAACAGCTCTTGGAAACTGTGGTACTTTTTCTTGCCTTTTACTTCTTCTATTTGGGCGGCTACGGCGTCGTTGTACGTCGGCGCTTCTACATCGCGAATCACTCCTAAGGCAACGGGGAAGTCGGGACCTTCCATCAGCGCCAGTTTCAGTTGTAGGGTGTTATCCATGCAATGTGCATCGTGTACGAGGATGTCGCTCTCGGTGATGCCGTTTTCGCCTAACTTCACTACTTTCACTCCAAACCCTTGTTGCATCAGTCCGAACTCGCGGTTAGCACCGAAAATCATCGGTTTGCCTTGTTCCAGATAGATAGCGTTCTTGGATCGTCCTTCTTTGGTAGCTACAGATTCGTGCGTCCCATCATTAAAGATGACGCAGTTTTGAAGCACTTCTACCACCGAAGCGCCTTTGTGGCGGGCGGCTGCTTTCAGTACTTCTACCGAAGGACCTCCGTCTACTGCAATGCAGCGGGCAAAGAAACGTCCGCGGGCACCGAAGGCTAGTTCTGCCGGACGGAAGGGGTCTTCTACCGTACCGTAAGGAGACGATTTGGTGACTAGTCCGCGTTCTGAAGTTGGAGAGTACTGACCTTTGGTCAAGCCATAGATACGGTTGTTCAGCAGAATCATGTTCAGGTCGATGTTCCGGCGCAGGGCATGAATAAAGTGATTGCCACCAATGGCAAGTCCGTCACCGTCGCCCGAAATCTGCCAGATGGTCAGTTCGGGATTAGCTATTTTAGCACCGGTAGCGATGGCTGCAGCACGTCCGTGAATGGTATGGAAGCCATACGTGTTGACGTAATAGGGCAAGCGAGAAGAACAACCAATACCGGAAATCACGGCAATGTTGTGCGGGGCTACTCCCAGTTCGGCCATTGCCTTGTGCAGAGAGTTTAGGAAAGCGTGATCGCCGCAACCCGGGCACCAGCGGGGTTGGCCAAATTTATAATCTTTTGCTGTATATACTAGTTCGCTCATCTCTTATTCCTCCAATAATTTAGTGAATGCATCTACAAGTTCTCTTGTTACGAAAGGCTGGCCTTTCACCTGGTTGTACTGATTGATTGTGATTCCTTGCACTTTCATGCGCAGGTATCCGGCAAACTGTCCCAGATTTTGTTCGGCCACCATGACTTTTTTGTACTTTTTCAGCACCTCCGCCGTGTTCTTTGGCAACGGGTTGATGTACTGGAAGTGGGCAAAAGCCACCTTCTGACCGTTTTTGCGCATGTGCTCCATGGCGAGGTAAAGGTGTCCGTACGTTCCGCCCCAGCCTACAATGAGGAGGTCGGCATCGTCCACGTCGCCTATTACTTCTACATCGGGGATGCAGTTGGCTATCTTATCTATTTTAGATTGACGCAGTTGGGTCATCTTCTCATGATTGTCGGGGTCGGTAGAGATGACACCTGTTTCGCTGCTCTTTTCCAGTCCACCGATGCGGTGAGTGAATCCTTCTGTGCCGGGAACCGCCCAATAGCGTACATCGGTTTGCTCGTTGCGTTGGAATGGAGTCCACGTTCCTGCCATGTCGGGAGTGACGTAAGGCGGGTTGATGGGAGGATATTCGTCTAGGTTAGGCAATTTCCATGCAGCCGAACCGTTGGCGATGAACGCATCGGTCAGCAACACTACGGGAGTCATGTGCTCCAACGCTATCTTGGCTGCCATATAAGCGGCTTCGAAGCAGTTGGTGGGCGAAGTAGCGGCAAGCACGGGCATGGGGCTTTCGCCATTGCGTCCGTAAAGAGCTTGTAGCAGGTCGGTTTGTTCCGATTTGGTAGGCAAACCGGTAGAAGGACCACCGCGTTGCACGTTGATAACGACCAACGGAAGTTCGGCTATCACTGCCAGGTTTATGGCTTCGCTCTTGAGGCAGATGCCGGGACCGGAAGTAGTTGTTACTGCCAAGTCGCCTGCAAAGGAAGCGCCGACAGCCGAAGCGCATCCGGCTATTTCATCTTCACATTGCACGGTCTTGATGCCCATTGATTTATGTTTGGCAAGTTCGTGCAGAATGTCTGTTGCTGGAGTAATGGGATAGGAACCTAAGTAAATTTCCAACCCTGCTTTCTCGGCAGCGGCCATCAGTCCGTAAGCGGTGGCTTTGTTACCGTTGATGTCGGTGTACAGTCCTTTGGCTTTCGGTGTTTTGCTTTCTATCTTATAGGTAGAGGTGGAGGCATGGGTGTTGGCTCCATAGTTATAACCGTCGTTCAGCACTTTGACGTTTGCTTCGGCTATAGCTGGTTTTTTGGCGAACTTGGCGCGAATCATGGTTTCGGCTGTGCTCAAGTTGCGGTTGAACAGCCAGCAGACCAATCCTAGAGCAAACATATTTTTGCATCGGAGCGCTGCTTTGTTGTCTAGTCCCGAATCCTTGAGGCTTTCTTTGCACATGGAGGAGATAGGAACTTCGAAGATTTCATTCTTAATGCCCAGTTCTGCAAAGGGGTCATTGGTGGTGAACTTCGCTTTTTCCAGTTCTTTCGCGTCGAAAGAATCTTGGTCGGTAATAATAAGACCGTTGGGTTTGCAATGCTTTACCTGTGTTTTCAGTGCGGAAGGATTCATAGCCACCAAGACGTCGCAATGGTCGCCCGGGGTGAATATCTTGTTTGCACCAATGTGTACTTGAAAGCCGGAAACACCTGTCAGTGACCCTTGCGGGGCGCGGATATCTGCCGGATAGTCGGGGAATGTACAGATGTCATTGCCCACCGTAGCCGACACGTTTGAGAAGATGTTACCAGCCAGCTGCATGCCGTCGCCAGAGTCGCCGGAGAAGCGGACTGCCACTTGCTCCAATTCTTTAACCATCATTTCGTCTGCCATAATTATATAACTCTATTAAAAATTAAGTGTTAACTTTTTGAGGCTTTGCATAAACAGAGCTCTTACAAAAGGGCTTTTGGATGTGTGTGTATCTTTGTTATGCAAGAGGTAGGGCAAAGGTCGCAAAGTTATACGACTTAGCAAAATCTTTTTCAATTAATCTGTGCGGCAGTATCAAAAGAAATCAAATACTGGGTTGTTTTGTTCATTGGAGTAAGCAAACATGCCTGAAATTACATGGTAGCGCGTTGATATGTGAACAATATGATACTTCTCTTCGGCAGTCTATCTAACTAATTGTTCGTGTATCTTGTCTATTAGAAGACAGTTGGTTCTGTTTTTTGCAGAAAGTGTGGCAGTGCAGCGCGCTTTTTGATACAAATCTGCCCATTCCTCCTTGTCAAGTCGGCAGAATGCATTATCTTTGCCTGCCTAAACCGGAACAGGGTCCTGTAGTTCAACGGATAGAATAGAAGTTTCCTAAACTTTAGATAGGGGTTCGATTCCCCTCGGGACTACTACTATAAAAGGAAGCCTCCTTTGCACAGTCTGTGCAAAGGAGGCTTCCTTTTATACCTTATATATAGGTAGGCTTATGCTTCTGCCAGTACAGCGTCTTTCTTTCTGCTCAACATGATGTAAGCGATAGGGGAGGCGATGAACAAAGAAGAGAGGGTACCGATAACAACACCCAGAATCATGGCGAATGCGAAACTGCGGATAGAGTCTCCACCAAGGATGAAGATGCACAGCAAAACAACCAATGTACTCAGTGAGGTATTGATGGTACGAGCCAAGGTGGTATTCAATGAGTCATTGAACAACTGGTGGATGTTGCGTTTAGGATAGAGACCGAAGAACTCGCGCACGCGGTCGAAGATAACCACCTTATCATTGATAGAGTAACCGATAGCCGTCAAGATGGCGCCGATAAACGTCTGGTCAATTTCCAATGAGAACGGAACGATACCCCATAACATAGAGTAAGCGCCGATAATCATAATGGTATCGCAAGTCAGTGCTACCACCGAACCCACACTATAGGCGATGTTGCGGAACCGCAGCAAGATGTACAAGCCGATAGCAATCAGCGCCAGTACTACCGACCAGATGGCGGAGGTCTTGATGTCGTCTGCGATGCTTGGTCCTACCTTTTGTGAGCTGATAATACTACCACCGGTGTGGTTATCGCGGTCGATAAACGTAGCCAAAGAGATGTTTTGCGTGAGCAGCGGTTTCAGCGTTTCGTATAGGTAAGCTTCAATTTCCGAGTCTACGTTGCTACCGTTTTCTTCGATGCGGTAGTTGGTGCTGATACGTACTGTTTTCTTATCGGTTCCGATAGCCAGCACGTTGACGTTGGCGTCACCAAACTTTGTGGCAATCAGGTCGCGTACTTGTTCTGGTTCTACGGTTTGCTCAAATTGAACCTTAAAGTTACGACCTCCGGTGAAGTCGATACTCTGGCTCAATCCGCGGACGACGAACGATACGGTGCAAAGCAGCAGGATGCCGATTACGATGCTCAGCACTTTCTTATTAGAGCCCATAAAGTCGAAGTGCGTATTTACCAGCATGTTCTTCGAAATCTTCGAGGTAAAGGTCAGGTTCAGCAGCTTGTCTTTGTTCAAGTAGTGCTCGTAAACCAAGCGTGTCATAAATACGGCTGTAAAGAAGGAGCAGAGGATACCGATGATCAGCGTGGTAGCAAAACCACGGATAGGACCTGTTCCGAAGTAGAACAAGATAACACCGGTGATGATGGACGTTAAGTTAGAGTCGAAGATAGCCGAGAACGCGTTAGAGTAACCGTCGGACAGCGCCATTTTGATTCCTTTGCCGCTGCGGAGCTCTTCTTTGGTGCGCTCGTAGATAAGTACGTTCGCATCTACTGCCATACCCAGTGACAACACCATACCGGCAATACCCGACATGGTCAGTGCTGCTTGGAAGGAGGACAGGATGCCCAGCGTAAAGAAGAAGTTGAGGAACAGTGCCCCGTTGGCAATCATACCCGGGATGAAGCCATACATGGTGCACATAAATATCATCAGCACTACCAGAGCTACGATGAACGAGAATATACCCGCATTGATGGACTCTTGTCCCAGTGACGGGCCGATGATGTCTTCCTGAACGATGTGCGCAGGGGCGGGCATTTTACCTGACTTCAATACGTTGGCTAAGTCTTTTGATTCTTCCGGTGTGAAGTGTCCGGTGATTTGTGAATGACCACCTGCAATTTCGCCGTTCGATGTCGGAGCTGAATAAACGTAGTTATCCAGTACGATAGCGATAGACTTGCCTGTGTTTTGTTTGGTCAGTACTGCCCAGCGGCGTGCACCGTCTGAGTTCATCGCCATGCTTACGGCAGGTTTGTTATATTGGTCGAACTCGTCTTTGGCATCGGTTACTACGTCGCCCTCGAGCGGAGCTTTGCCGTTGCGTTCGGTAGATTTGATGGCATACAGTTCGAAGGTTTGTTTGCGCGGGTCGAAGTCAGCAGCTGCGACGCCCCATTTCAGACGGAGGTCTTTGGGAAGTTCGTCCAACACTTCTTTCGAGGTGAGGAAGCGGTTGATTTCTGCGGTATCTTTGTAGTTGGCATAGCCGGCTACAGGTCCTTGTGCATTGGGGCTTATCTGTAGAATGGCGAGCAGCGGGTGCTCCTTTTTCATTTGCTCCAAATTGTCGCCCGTAGCGGCGGTCTTCTTGTCGCCTTTCAGTGCGGCGGCGAGACTGTCGGCTGCATTTACGGTTTTAACCGGTTTGGCTTGAGCTACTGCTTCGGTCTTGGCTACTGAATCGGTGGCTACCGAGTCATTGACGAGGGGTTCGCCTGCCAGGATGGCGCGCAATTTGCCGTCAGCGGCTTGCAGGGCGGGGATAATTTCTTTGGCATTGTAGGTTTCCCAGAATTCCAGATTGGCCGAACCTTGGAGCAGTTTTCTCACACGTTCGGGTTCTTTGATACCAGGAAGTTCTACCATGATGCGTCCCATCTTGTCTTCCAAGCTCTGGATGTTAGGTTGAACCACACCAAAACGGTCGATACGGGTACGAAGTACGTTGTAGGAATTGGCTACAGCTACTTTTATTTCTTCTCTTAATACTTTTTCAACTTCGGCGTCGGTTGACTTTTGGCTGACCTTGTCTTTCAACTGTTGGGTAGCGAAGAGTTCGGAGAGTTTGGCTCCCGGGGCTGTCTTGTGATATTCTTTCACAAACAGGGTGACGAAGTCGTCCTGACTGTTGGCGGCCAACTTGGCGGCTGCGCCAATGGCTTTGTTGAATGGTTCGTCGGTCTTGTTGTCTGCCAACGCTTTCACAACGTCGGGCACTGACACTTCGAGGATGACGTTCATACCACCCTTTAGGTCCAGACCTAAGCTAATTTCCATCTCACGACACTGTTTCAGCGTGTAGTTACCCAGCCAAACTTTCTCGTTGTAGAGAGAGTCAAGGTAGTCTTGCTCTACTTTCACGTCGCCTTTCGCATACTCTTTTGCCACACTGTTGTAGTGGCGAGTAACGAAGGAGAAGGAGAGGTAGAACACGCATACCAGCGTGAGTAGTACCGCAAAAACTTTAACAAATCCTTTGTTTTGCATTTTGCTCTTAATTTATATGATTACTTTTTTAATTTAATTCTGTCGCATACAAGGGTGCAAATATAGTTTTTATTTCACATTCGAGAGCTATCAAGAGGCAAATATTTGAAGGTTAAGGGGATTTTAAGGAAAAAAGTGGGGGGTGAAGGAGGGTTCAGCCGACGATTTCTTACAAAAGAAGACTGAACGGGCTGGTTTTGTCAAGAGCACATTTACGGATTATTAATAGAACGGGAAACTTTTGGAAAGAAAAAAGGGACGAAAGAAAGGGACTGCTTTTTGC
>JAVVVS010000039.1:0-16516 GCA_036652495.1 Bacteroides sp. | reverse complement strand
GTGCTTAGCCCTGACTTCCGTCGTGTTTAGCGCAGGCTTCCACCGTGTTTTGATCTGACTCCTGCCGTGTTTTGGGAGTTGTTGGGCGAGGTGCATAAAAAAAGGAGAAAGCCGAAGCCCTCTCCTTTTAGTGCAATTTAAATTCAATCTAATGTAAGATTACTGTGACAAAGATACAACATATTTCATCTTATGTCAAGCCTTTGAGAAGAAATAAACGCTTTTCTTCGTAAATTCATTCTATCATTCCTCTGCTCTTCAGCATCGGTTCCAGTTTTGGTTCGGCACCGCGGAAGTTTTTGTAAAGCGTCATGGGCTCTTCGCTGTTTCCTTTCTCGAGCACATTGCTGCGGAAAAGGCGGGCTGTTTTCTGGTCAAATATCCCGTGTTCCTTGAAGGCTTCGAAGGCATCATTGTCCAGTACGTTTGCCCAGAGATAGCTGTAGTAGCCGGCAGCGTATCCGCCGATGATGTGGTTGAAGTACGTGGTGCGGTAGCGGGGGGCGATGGAAGGAATGAGTCCCAGTTTGTTCATCGCTTCTTTTTCGTAAGCCAGCACGTCGAGGTTCTTCACGTCTGTCAAGTTGTGCAGGTTCATGTCGAGTATAGCGGCAGCCATAAGCTCGGTGGTTATGAATCCTTGATTGAAGGTTTTTTGGTTTAAAATCTTCGTAACCAGCGAGTCGGGTATCACTTCACCTGTCTTGTAATGCTTGGCATACATCTTCAGCACTTCGGGTTCGGTAGCCCAGTGTTCGTTGATTTGAGACGGTAGTTCTACAAAATCGCGAACCACGTTGGTGCCCGATATTCCTTTGTAGTGGCATTTTGTGAGCAATCCGTGCAAGGCGTGTCCGAATTCGTGGAAGAGGGTTTCTACCTCGTCCATCGTCAGCAGTGAAGGGGTGTCGCCCACTGGTTTGGTAAAGCTTCCCACGTTGCATACGAGGGGGCGGATGTCGCCTTGTTGTTCGCGGTAGTTGCTCATCCAAGCGCCGCCGCTTTTTCCGGGACGTGGAAAGTAGTCTACGTAGAAGATGCCCAGTTGTGAGCCGTCGGCATCTTTCACCTCAAAGACTTCTACATCGGGATGGTAAACGGGGATGCCGGACAGTTTGGTCAGCGTGATGCCATAGAGTTTGTGGGCTACGGCGAAGGCTCCTTCGCGTACGTTTTCTAGTTTGAAGTAAGGTTTGGTTTGTTCTTCATCTAGGTTGTACTTCTCTTTGCGTAGTTTTTCGGTGTAATACCACCAGTCCCAGCCTTCCAGCTTCTCGCCTTTCCCTTCTTTGTCCATCAGCTTTTGCAGTTCGGCAGCTTCGGCTTTGGCTTTGGGCAGGGCATAGCTCCAGAGATTGTGGAGGAAGTTCATCACAGTGGCAGAGTTCTTTGCCATGGTATTGTCGAGCACGAAGTTGGAGTAGCAGTCGAATCCCAGCAAATTCGCCTTTTCCAGACGGAGGCTGACCACTTGTGCTATCACTTTTTTGTTATCGTTCTTGTCGTTGTTATTGCCGCGGTTGATGTAGGCGTTGTATACGATTTCGCGTAGCGGGCGGTTAGCGGAATATTGCAGGAAAGGCAAGCGGCTGGCATTGTTGAGTGTGAACAGCCATTTCCCCTCTTGACCTGCTGCTTTTGCTTCTACAGCTGCGCTTTGGCGCACGCTCTCGGGCAGTCCGGCAAGGTCGGCTTCTTGGTCGACGTAGAGTCTGAAGGCATTGTTCTCGTTGAGGATGTTGTTGCTGAAAGTGATGCCCAGTGTAGACAGTTCTTTGTTGATGTCGCGCAGGCGAGCTTGCTTGTCGGCACTCAGGTTGGCTCCGGCACGGACAAAGCTTTTATACGTCTCTTCGAGTAGGCGCAGCTGTTCCGTAGTCAGTTTTAGCGAGTCTTTTTGTTGGTACACGGCGTTTACTTTGGCAAACAAGGCTTTGTTGAGCGAGATGTTGTCACTGTGTTCCGACAGCGTAGGCGCCAGTTTCATCGAAAGGGCGGTCAGTGAGTCGGTTGTTTCGGCATCCGTCATGTTGAAGAAGATGGCGCTGACACGGTTAAGGATGGGCGAACTGTTGTCCAACGCCACAATGACATTATCAAACGTCGGTGCTTCCTTGTTGTCGATGAGGGCGTTGATGAGTTGGTTTTGCTCGTCGATACCTTTCAAAAAGGCAGGTTCATAGTGTTCCAGTTTGATTTGATCGAAGGGCGGAACACCATACTCGGTTTTAAACTCGGTGAAGAAAGGGTTGCTTTCTGTCTTTGTGGTGCAGGAGTACATCATACAGCTTGCTGCTAAAATCATGAAGGTTTGTTTTACTGTGACCATAATATTTGTCATTAAAGGTTGTTGTTTCTCATTGTTTGCCGATATAGCACCAGATGGGATAATGGTCGGAACTGTTGATGGTCCGGTCTACGGTGCAGTTATAGGCTTTGAGGTTCTTGCTGATGAGTATATTGTCTATACGGAAGTAGAACTTGTTTTGATTGTACGAAATCCCCAGCCCGCGCCCCGATTCGGTGAAAGCGTCATCCAATTCTTCAGCAATGACGCGGTGGGTGTAGGAGATGGGACTGTCGTTAAAGTCTCCGCAGACAAGGATGTACGCATGGCGTGATTCTGCAATCTCCCGTGCCACGGCATCGGCTTGTTTGGAACGGATGGCAGAAGCTTCCGCCAATTTGTTGAGGAGCAGGCGGGTGCCTATTTTCGCTCTTTTGGTGTCGGGCTCTTTGATGATGGATTCGTACACCACTTTGTCCTCCTTCGTCAGTTTGTTCGATTCGAGATGATTGCTGATGAGCGTCAGCGTGTCGTCTTTTACCTTTAGTTCATAAAGCACCGAACCGTTGTAATCGCTCTCATAGTCGATGGTGCGCGATGACAGAATGGGGTATTTGGAGTAGCAGGCTATCCGGTTGCCGCCTTTCTTGCCAATTTCTTGAATGTTGCGGTAGGGGTACGCTTTCATCCCTCTTCGGATGTCTTTTTCGTTGAGGTGAATTTTGGCTGCTTCGGAGGTGGTGTACTCTTGCAAGCAGACTATGTCGGCATTTACTTCTTGGATGTATGTCAGGATGGGGCTCTTTCCGTTCACCTTCTCCATATTGTTGAAAGCCATAATATTGTACGATAACAACTTGATGCATTCTTCCGGTACGGTCTTGGTGCGGAAGTTCATCGGCAGGTACGTCTTTATCTGCGGATAGCAAAGCAGAAAGCCCAGCAGAGGCAGCAGGGCGAACTTGTAGTTGATTACCAGCCAGCACAGGAAGAAACAGAGATTGATGAGCAAGAAGATGGGAAAACTGAGCCCCATGCACGATTCAATCGGGTGCACTACCGGATGAATGTGCGGGCTGTAGGCTGTCAGTAATAATATTCCGATAAAGAACGTATTGGCAACCAGAAGAAGACCGTATAACAGTTTGCTGATGTGCTTCATGTGCGTTACTTCTTGCTTGCGTCGAACAAATCTTTTTTTTCTTCCGTAGTGAGGCTTTCGTAGCCTGACTTCTTTAATTTGTCGAGTATGCGGTCTACATTGTCCGATTGCGATTTCTTGCGTGCGTTGTACGCATAGTCCTGCTCATGACTGCTAGCGCCGCGGCGCACTTTCATTTTCGGTTTGCGGTGCCAAGTCTTTTTGCTGAACAAGGCGGTGATGCCGTCCAGTGTTTTGTTAATCCAAGCAGTGAGATCGGTGCCTTTGGTCAGGCTGGCGGCAAAACACAAACCAGCCAGTGCACCGCCCAAGTGAGCAATGTGTCCGCCTGCATTGTCGGAAGTGATGAACATCAAGTCCGTCAGTACCACAATCAGTGCCAAGTATTTCAGCCGGACAGTACCGAACAGGAGCAAACGAACAGGATAATTCGGTTCGCGATAAGCTGTAGCCACTACAATGCCGAGCACAGAAGCAGAGGCTCCCACCATGGTAGACTGTGCCACTGCCGGAGCAAAGTAAGGAAATACTTGGTAGGAAATCAGGTAAAGCAATCCGCCAAAGAGACCTGCCAGAATGTACAGCCCCCGCAGGTGCTTGCCCGAAAAGAAGGTGAGGAACAACTGTCCGAACCAATAGAGCCAGAGCATGTTGAACAGGATGTGCAGGAAGCCCGCATGCATAAACATGTAGGTGAACAGCGACCAAGGCTGCATGGCAAAGCGATAAAGAGAGGCGGGAAGCGCTAGCAGTTCAAACAAATCGGCAGCGCTCCGGTTGAACAGCTGCAAAAGTATGGATAATAAGGTAGTGCCCACAAAGACTGCTACATTAATATAGATAAGTTGGATGAAAATGTTACCCCGGCGGAATCCTTCTTTCAGGTCAGCTATAATATGTGCCATTGTTCTTATTTGTTTTTCTCCAGTACATGATTAAGATAAAGCCAAAAATCATCCCTCCCAGGTGGGCAAAGTGAGCTACATTGTCGCTGGCATTGTTAGCCAGTCCCGAATAAAGCTCAATCACAGCATACCCAATGACGAAATACTTCGCTTTGATGGGAAAGGGCAGCGGGAAGATAAACATCTGCTCGTTGGGGAACAACATTCCGAAGGCAAGCAGGATGGCATATACAGCTCCCGAAGCACCGACGGTGGTCATCTGGTTCAAGTATTCGCCCATCGGGATGACTCCCATGCCGGTATCTACTCCTGTGTAGGCAGAAAGCACCGTTTCATAGTGAATGAATTGCACCAATTCTTGAATCAGTCCGGCGCCAATGCCGCAAAGAATATAGTAGAAGAGGAAGCGCTTGGGCCCCCATGTTTGTTCGAGGATACGGCCGAACATCCAAACGGCAAACATATTGAAGAAGATGTGTGTCCATCCGGCATGCATAAACATATAGGTGAACAACTGTGCCGGATTGAAATTGTCCGCCAAGAAGAAGTGCAGCCCCAAGTAGTTCGCCAAGTCAATCCCGTAGCTTTGGGCTACGAAGGTGCCGGCAAAGAGCAATACATTGATTATTATCAGGTTTTTAGTTACTGTTGGTATCATCCTTTTTGTTTCTATAAAGTACAGTTAGCGCGTTTAGGTTTGCAAAAATACGAATTAATTCTGTTCTACAGTCGAAAAGGGAAGGGCGATTCGTTCTTTTTCAGTAAATTAGGAAGTTTTTCTGATGTTTTTATTTGATATGTTGTTTTGTTACTCTATATTTGTGAGCACTTTACGATATATCTTTGTGTGATCAATAATCAATCATTTTTTTATATTATGAATAAGGCAGAACTAATTAGCGCTATGGCTGCAAAATCGGGCTTGAGCAAGTCTGATTCAAAGAAAGCTCTTGAAGCTTTCACTGCATCTGTTACCGATGCATTAAAGGTGGGTGACAAAGTGTCCTTAGTAGGTTTCGGTATTTTCTCTATCATCGAGAAATCTGAAAGAATCGGCATTAACCCTTTCACAAAAGGCGTAATAACTATCCCAGCCAAGAAAGTGGTGAAATTTAAAGCAGGAACAAATCTAGCAGAGACCATCGATTAAGTAGAGGGTACAGGTAAAGATTTTAAGAAGGGGAGGCGTGGGGGCGTCTCCTTTTTTTATATCTTTGCGCGCTGAAACAACTTGAATATGAAGATAGAAAACAAACTAATGGTGTCCGTCATCAGCGGACTCAAAGCCCTCTACGGGCAAGAGGTTGCTGCCACACAGGTGCAATTGCAAAAAACGAAGAAAGAATTTGAAGGGCATCTCACCTTGGTCGTGTTCCCCTTTCTCCGCCTGTCGAAGAAGGGACCGGAGCAAACTGCCCGAGAAATAGGCGAGTATCTGCTTGCTAACGAACCGGCGGTGGCCGCTTTTAATGTTATTAAAGGGTTCCTCAACCTGACGATTGCTTCTGCTGCTTGGATTGAATTGCTCAACGAAATTCATGCCGATGCGCATTACGGAATCACTGCCGCTACCGACCACTCGCCGCTAGTGATGATAGAGTATTCTTCGCCTAACACCAACAAACCCCTGCATCTGGGGCATGTGCGCAATAATTTGCTGGGCAATGCCCTTGCCTGCATCCTGAAAGCCAATGGCAACCGGGTGGTGAAAACGAATATAGTGAACGACCGCGGCATCCACATCTGCAAATCGATGTTGGCGTGGAAACTCTATGGTGAGGGAGAAACACCCGAATCGTCGGGCAAGAAGGGCGACCATCTGGTGGGCGACTATTATGTATCTTTCGACAAGCACTATAAGGCAGAAGTTGCCGGACTAATGGAGAAAGGCATGAGCAAGGAAGACGCGGAAGCTGCTTCACCGCTGATGAACCAAGCACGCGAAATGCTGGTGAAGTGGGAAGCGGGCGACTCGGAAGTACGGGCTCTCTGGACGCGGATGAACCAATGGGTTTATGCCGGCTTCGACGAAACTTATCGCAAGATGGGAGTCAGCTTCGACAAAATTTACTACGAATCGGAAACCTATCTCGAAGGAAAAGAGAAGGTGATGGAAGGGTTGGAAAAGGGATGCTTCTACCGCAAAGACGACGGTTCGGTATGGGCGGATTTGACGGGCGAAGGGCTGGACCATAAGCTTCTGCTTCGGGGAGACGGCACATCGGTGTATATGACCCAGGACATTGGTACCGCCAAACTGCGTTTTGCCGATTTCCCTATTGATAAGATGGTCTATGTGGTAGGCAACGAGCAGAACTATCACTTCCAAGTGCTCTCTATCTTGCTCGACAAACTAGGCTTTGAATGGGGCAAGGGCTTGGTACACTTCTCTTACGGCATGGTGGAGCTGCCCGAAGGCAAGATGAAATCGCGCGAAGGAACGGTAGTAGATGCCGATGACCTGATGGAGGAAATGATTGCTACCGCTCGCGAGACGTCCGAGGAACTGGGCAAGCTCGACGGACTGACGGCTGCCGAAGCTGCTGACATAGCCCGCATTGTGGGTATGGGCGCCTTGAAGTACTTTATCCTGAAAGTGGATGCCCGCAAGAACATGACCTTCAACCCGAAAGAGTCTATCGACTTCAATGGCAATACGGGTCCGTTTATACAATATACGTACGCCCGCATTCAGTCTGTGCTGCGCAAAGCGATGGAGACGGGGATCACTCTTCCCGCAGTGCTTCCCACGGGTATTGAGCTTAGCGAAAAGGAAGAGGGACTGATTCAGCTGACGGCGGATTTTGCTGCGGTGGTGAAGCAGGCGGGAGAGGATTACAGTCCGTCCGTGATAGCCAACTACACCTACGACTTGGTGAAAGAGTACAACCAGTTCTATCACGACTTCAGCATCTTGCACGAAGCGGATGAAGCGGTCAAAGTGTTCCGGGTAGTCTTGTCTGCCAACGTAGCCAAAGTGGTCCGCGAGGGCATGGCGCTGTTGGGCATAGCGGTGCCGAACCGGATGTAAGGTTCGGGCACTGCTGGAGTTTTTTTATTTCAAATCCTGCCAATCCCAGATTTTACGGTTGAGTTTGCCATCCGGACCAGGAAGCCCCGTGGCGCTGTATATATAATACTGCCCCTCGGTGGCTTCTCCTATATTAGTGGCGGTGCCATTGATCCAGTCCTGGAAACCGGGATAGACCGTGAAGATGGAAACGTACTCCTTGGGATATCTAAATGTGCCATTGGCTCTGCCATCGTGACCGCCGTACACCACGATTCCATACGGCATATTCTCTTTGTTCACCATTTCGTAGCTCTGGTAAGGGATATCCGTGCTGGCAGCATACATCCGCTGCCCGCCCACTTCGATAAACCAGGCAATCCAAGCAGCTTCTTTGTTGTTGTGGGGGATGACTTCTTTTATGCTGGTATGCTCCAGCTTGTAGCGTATGGCTGCTTTCTCGTCTTCTGTATTAATAAATCCCTTAACGTTTTGAAACAAGTCGGAACGGACATCTTTGCTCAGGATGTGCTCTTTGCCGTTGGATAAGATGCAGCCCAATGTGATGGTCTTTTCGCCTCCCATAGCGATGGGTTGGATGTCCACGAATTGATTGATGAACTCTTTTCCCCAGGGGATGCTCATATTGTTTCTCACATGGATAATCAAGTCGTTGTAATCGTAGTCACCGTTCGGCGTATCTTCGAACATCACGGCTTGCCATGAGGCGGCATAAGTTTCTTTGCTGCCGGCTGCCAGCACTTTCTGATCCACTTTGATGAAGCCTTCGCCGCCGCGGGTGGCTGCGATGGAATAAGACTTGGGAATCTTGATGGTGATGGGTTGGTTGGCTACTGCCAGCGTATCTTCACCGCAGGTGACGTATGTGGTGTACCCTTTCCGGATGGGAACTTGATAGTCGTTTGCTGTTTCGCAACAAATGATGCGCTGGGTAGCGATCGTGGAAAGGTCTTTTGCGTTGTCAATGCAGGATGCTCCGATGAATAATGCGGTGCATAATGCGGCATACATCTTTGTCTTCATATCTTTGATTGTTGGTTGGTCGGTAGTGGATGCTGCAAATGTAGGAATAAAATTGGAATCGGGCACTATCACGGGATATAAAACAAACGCGTCCGTCGAAGGAATGGCTAAACCTTCGCGGACGCGTTTGGTGATGAAGCGGTTGGCTTACTTTTTCTTGGTGCTCCGTGTACGTTTGGCGGGGCTGGTTGCTTTAGCGGCTTGCAATTTCACAATCTCTAGGCAGGTGGCTAGATTCAAATCTTGCGGCACCACGTCTTTAGGGATTTTATAATTGCTGCCTTTGTAGGCAATGTAGGGACCGTAGCGACCGTTCAATATTTCCAGTTCTGCCTCTTCTTCGAACTTCTTGATGTGCTTCTTGGCTTCCACTTCCCGCTTGGCAAGGATGAGTTCAACGGCTTGGTCGAAGGTGATTTCCATAGGGTCCATGCCTTTGGGGAGGGAGGCGTACTTGCCGTCGTGCTTGACGTAGGCACCGAAACGCCCCACGCCGATGGAGACCATGCTTTCTTCGTATTCTTCGAGGTTGCGGGGGAGCTTGAACGACTCGAGTGCTTCATCGAGGGTGAGAGTTTCCATGGAAAGCCCTTTCTTGATTTGGGCGAAGCGGGGCTTTTCTTCGTCATCGGCAGAACCGATTTGCACTACGGGACCGAAGCGCCCGATTTTCACCAATACTGGTTTGCCGCTGGCAGGGTCGGTGCCGAGCAGGCGTTCGCCTACTTTATGGTCATTTTTCAGGGCGAGGGTGGACTCTACGGAGGAGTGGAAGGCTTTGTAGAAGCTGTCCATGATGACTGTCCATTTCTTTTCACCGTCCGCCACTTCGTCGAACTCTTTCTCGACGTTGGCGGTGAAGTTGTAGTTCAAGATGTCGGGGAAGTATTCCGTGAGGAAGTCATTGACCACGGTGCCGATGTCGGTGGGGAAGAGCTTGGCTTTTTCTGCTCCGGTGATTTCGGTGCGGGTGATGTCGGTGATGTGCTCATCGAGCAGGGTGAGGGTGTCGTAGCTTCGTTCTTCGCCTTCTTTCTCTCCTTTCTCTACGTATTCACGTTGTTGGATGGTGGAGATGGTGGGAGCGTAGGTAGATGGGCGTCCGATGCCGAGCTCTTCGAGTTTGCGCACCAAGCTGGCTTCGGTGTAGCGGGCGGGGCGTTGGGTGAAGCGTTGGGTGGCGGTGATGCCGCGGTGGACAAGCGATTGCCCTTTCACTAGGGGGGGGAGGAGGTGGGTCTCGTCCTCGGGTTCGGTGTCGTCGTCGTCGAACGATTCACGGTAGACGCGCAGGAAACCGTCGAACTTGATGACTTCGCCTACGGCGTTGAAGGTGTCGGTGCTGGTGCTGATGCCGATGACGGCGGTGGTCTTCTCCAGCTCGGCATCCGCCATTTGTGAGGCGATGGTGCGTTTCCAGATGAGGTCGTAGAGTCTCTTTTCCTGTCCGGGTGCGTCGATGACGGCGTTTTCCATGTAGGTGGGGCGGATGGCTTCATGCGCTTCTTGGGCGCCCTTGCTCTTGGTGGTGAAATGGCGCGAGTGTATGTACGCTTCGCCCATCAGGTTGGTGATGGCGAGCTGGCTGCTTTGGGTGGCGAAGTCGGAGAGGTTCACCGAGTCGGTACGCATATAGGTGATGAATCCAGCTTCGTAGAGTCGTTGGGCAATCATCATGGTTTGTGCTACGGTGTAGCCTAGTTTGCGGGCAGCCTCTTGTTGCAGAGTGGAGGTGGTAAAGGGGGCAGCGGGCGTCTTCTTGGTGGGGCGCGTGGTAATGTCTTCAATGGTGAAGCGGGCGCCCATGCAGGCTTCTAGGAGTTTGCGGGCTTCCTCTTTCGTTTTGAGGCGGCGGGCGAGTTCGGCTTTCATCTCTACCAGTTTGCCGTCGGCATCGGGCACCAGGAAGAGGGCAGTAATGCGGTAGGAGGCTTCGGACTGGAATTTCTGAATCTCGCGTTCGCGTTCTACTACCAGACGTACGGTGACGGACTGTACGCGTCCGGCAGAGAGGGAGGGTTTTACTTTTTTCCAGAGCACGGGGGAGAGTTCGAAGCCGACGATGCGGTCGAGTATGCGGCGGGCTTGCTGGGCGTTGACAAGGTTGATGTCGATTTCGCGGGGCTGCTCGATGGCTTTGAGAATGGCGGTCTTGGTGATTTCGTGAAAGACGATGCGCTGCGTGTTGGCGGGAGTGAGCCCGAGCACTTCGTAGAGGTGCCAAGCGATGGCTTCTCCCTCGCGGTCCTCATCGGAAGCGAGCCAAACGATTTCGGCTTTGGAGGCTTCTGTTTGGAGCTGCTTCACTACAGCGGCTTTATCTTGGGGGATCTCATAGTCGGGAGCGAAGTGGTTAGCAATGTCGATGCTAAATTCTTTTTTCTTCAGGTCGCGTATATGCCCGTAGCTTGAAAGGACTTTATAGTCGTCCCCCAAAAACTTTTCGATGGTTTTGGCTTTGGCGGGGGACTCAACAATAACAAGATTTTTATGCATGGTATTTACTTTAATGCGGAAGGGCGGGGGCTGCTTGTTCAAAGTGTTTGCCCTCCCGTCCGTTGAATTTTGGTCGCAAAAGTAGAAAAAATCGGGCGCCTTACCTTATCTTAAGGTGATAATCTGGCTTTTTTAAGCAAAATAGGTTGTTTTAACTCTAACAACCGAGTTGCAAGGATAGATTTCACAGCGGGAGGGTAGGGATTGCGGACGACGGAGGTTGCGGGCTTGTGCGCCATCCGTCGTCCGTGGTTTCTGTACCTTAAAACTGAAAGCTGAGACCGCCTACGAAGTTAGTGCCTTGGGTGGGGAGGAGGTAGTAGCTTTGGCAGCGTTTGTTGAGCAGGTTGTTCACTCGGGTATACAGGGAAATGTGGCGGAAGACGGTGTAGCTGGCTCCCGCACTGAGCTGGTGGAGGGCAGGCTGGCTGCCGGTGCCGCTGTATGCCCATTGGGTGTAGCGATAGCTGGCGTTCAGGCGCAGAGCACGGGTGGGGCGTCCTTCTACGCTCAGGGCGATGTAGCTTTGGGGTTTTTGCAGCAGGGCGGCGTCCGTGTCGGCTTTCCAATGTGTGTACACGCCGTCGGCGCTCAGGGTGAAGCAATCTTTGTAGGTGTAGCTCGCTTGGACGCCGGCGTAGAAGTTATCGGTCTTCGAGACGCAGGTATAGTCCGCCCAGCGGATAGCGGCATCTTGGGTGCTTTGTTGCTCCACGGGCACGAGGTCATCTTTTAGGCATTGGTAGCCGCCAAAGATATTCAGCCACAGTCCGGGGGCGGGACTGGCTTTGAAGCCGATTCGTGCCAGCACCTGTTCGTAGCCGTCGGCGATGGGGGCGGAGTAGAGGGCGTACGGGTGGAGCTGCTCCAGCCGTCGTAGGTCGTTGAGCTGTCTGCCGCCGGTGGCTTGGACGTAGAGGAGGTAGGTGTTAGCAAAGCGGTAGACGGCTTCCACGTCGGGGGCGATGCGCACGGCTTTTCCAGCGCCAAAGGAGAGGTCAACGTGGGCACCCAGACGCAGTTGCCAGTCGTCGGTGGCGAGTGTGTAGTGTGGACGGAGGTCGACAAGCGTGCGGTTGCTGAACACGGCGGTATGATCGATGGCGCTGTCTTCGTGGTAGAAAAGGTTGTTCATCGTCACGTCCAAAGCGATGCGCTGCTCGTCGTTGATAGCTCCGCTCACGAGGGCGTGGGTGCGTATGGCGGTTTCGTCCGTCCCGCCGCCCGTTCCGAAGAAGTCGTTCCGCTGCCTGCTGTAGCGGAGCAGGTTGGTTTCGACACTGAACTGCAGGGGCAGGGTTTCGTCGGTGGACTGTACGCCCAAGTGCATGTCGCCCGAGGTGAACTTCTGTTTGCCCTCGCTGCCCGGCAGTAAGTTGAAGTTGTTGAGCCCGAAGTTCCCCGCTACGTTGAGGTCTACCCGGCGGAAGAGATGGGTGTAATCCACGTTGGCACGGGTGTGGTACGAGTAGGCATCCCAATCCCGGTCTTTGGTGTCGGTTAGTTCGCCGTTCATGCCTTCCATGCGGAGGCTCACGCCCAGACGGTCCTTGTCCCCCGGACGGAAGAGGTAGCTGCCCAGCAAGTCGATGTTGCCGTAGTTGCCGTACCCGGCGCGTATGAATCCGGGGAGGGTTGCTGCGGGTTGCTCTTTGCCGGGATAGGCTTTCAGATAGGGAACGGAGAACTGGCTGGCTGGCGCCCAAGTGGTGGCGTACTCCACTTCTTTCTGGCTCACGGTGGGAGCTTCCACCTGTGGCAGTACGTTGATTTTAGAGGCATCCTGCAAGATGGGGGTATAGGTTTGTTCCACCACCACGGTGCGGTTCACGGTGGTGTCTTTAACCTGCGTGGACTGCTGCTGGGTCTGTGCGCCGGCAGGCAGGGCGAGGAGTGCGAGTGCGAGGATGACGGGGGAGGTATAAATAGGTTTCATAGGGTGGGATTAGTGAGTGAGTTTCTTAAGTCTGCTTTCAATTTGTGCGGCGATGTCGTCGTTGCCTGCATAGTTCTGCTGCAAGCTCAGCAAGTATTGCCGGGCATCGGCTTTCTTGCCCGTTGCCACGTAGACGTCTGCCAAGAGCACAAAACTGCGTGCCAGCCAATAGGCGTGCGGGGTGCTCTGGTCGATGTATTGCAGCAATTCTTTCTCGGCGGCGGCATAGTCTTTAGCAAGGAAGAGCTGTTGCGCTACGAGGTATTTGGCTTCGGCTCCGTAGTGGTTGCGGGTGTCTTTGGCAAGCAAGTGGAGGTCGGGCAGGGCTTTGCCGACCGCCTGCTGGTGGAGGTAGGCTTTGGCCCGGTAGTACAAAGCTTCGTTGCGGAGTTCGGGGCTGAGCTTGGCTTCTGCCAGCAAGGCGGTGGCTGCGCTCACCACGGCTTCTTCGTCTTTCTGCAGCACGGCGCAGCGTAGCATGCCCGTTTCGCCCAAGAGGCGGCGGTCGGGCTGTGTGGCTTTCTCTTTTATTTGTTCGTAGCTCTTCGCTGCCTCCGCCCATTGCTGGCGCTTGAATTGTATTTCGGCGCGCATCATCCGTGCTTCTTCGGCAAAGCGAGTATCGGGATATTGAAGTAGTTGGGCGGAATGGAGCAATAGGAGGTCGTCGTTCTTTTGTTCTTTGCCGATGAGGCAGAGGTAGTAGTGGGCGTTAAGTCCGAAGGCGCCGTCGGGGAATGTTTGCAGATACTTGTTGAAGCTGCCCTTCGCCTCCTCAATGCGTCCGCGCATATAAATTTTCTCGGCGGCGATGTAGGTGAGCGAGTCTTGCTCGCTGGCATCGAAGCGGATATTGCCGGGCAGGGCGTTGGCAAGGGCGGCAAACTCGTCGATGCGGTTCTGATCTACATAGATGGACTTCATGTCGAGCATCGCCAAGCGGGCTTCCTCGCTTCCGGGATACTTCTGCACTACGAATTTGTAAGCGTCGATGGCTTGGTCGTAGGCTTCTTTTTGATAGTAGAGCAATCCGATTTCGGCGGCAGCCTTTCGGCTGGCGGGGCTTTCGGGATACTTGTTGAGGAGCTCTTTGAAGGAGGCGATGGCTTGGGCATTGTTCTGGTTGAGCACATACGAGCGTCCTTTTTCATAGAGGGCGTTGATGACGTAGGGCGAGTCGGGGTATTTGCCGGCAAGGCGGTTGAGCAGGGTGATTTTGCCAGTATAATCTTTCTGCAAGCCCGACACGAGGGCGAGCTGGTAGAAGGAATAGTCGCCGGCGGGTGTGTTCAGACTTTCGGCTTGGACGTAGGCATGCTTGGCGGCTTCGTAGTCGCGGTGCTGGAGGGAACAGTCGCCCAAGCGGTTGTAAGCGTCGGCAAGAGGGGCGTTGTTTTCTCCTCCCTTTTCAAGGCGTACGTATCGCTCGAACCAATTGGCAGCTTGGGCATAGTCTTGCCGGTGGAAGGCAAGGTAGCCTAGGTTGTAGTGAGCCAGGGCATACATCTCGTTGTCTGTCTGCTGCGTCAGCTGCAGATAGTCGGTAAAGTCACGGGTGGCTTGGGTGGTCTGGTTCAAACGGTCGTAGGCTTCTCCTCGCCAGTAGAGGGCATCGGCTTTGATCTGCTTGTTGTACTGCCCCAAGTCCGCTGCCGCGTCGAAGTATCCGATGGCTTGTTCGAAGCGGGTGTTGGCAAAATCCTGCGTGCCTAGCTGGAAGAGAATCTTCTGCTTGGCTTCGAGGAGGCGCCTGCTGGGCTGGACAATGCGGCTGATGGACTTCAGGGCGGCTTCGTAGCTGCGGGTGTTGAGATACACTTCTACTAGGTAGCTGCTCACTTTCTCTGCATAGGCAGAGTGCGGATATTCGTTGAGGAACTTCTCGAACACGTTGACCGACTCTCCAAAAGCGGAGTAAGAAGTTTCGTGGATGCAGAGGGCGTAGTTGTAAGCAGCCTGTTCTTTTATCTTCGGGTCGGCAGTAGAGGCCGCGGCTTGCTCGAATGCCATGCGTGCTTTGCTCTTCTCGGCGAGTTGGAGGTAGGCGAGTCCCATGTGCAGGTAAGCGTTTTGCGTCAGCGCATCGGGCAGGGTGGTCACTTCGCCCAGAGTGGCAGCTGCTTTGGAATAAACGCCAGTCTGATAATAAGAAAGTCCGAGCAGATAGAGGGCGTCGCGTCGGGGGTTCTTCTGGCGTTGCAGATAATTTTCGAAGGCATCGGCTGCCTGCGGGTAGCGCTGGAAGTGGTAGTCGGCATCGCCTAAAATGCGGTACATCTCTGCGGCATGTTCGTTGTCGGCATAGGCGGACAGATAGCTTTCTGCTACAATCTGAGCCTTGTCGTAGTTCTGTTTGAGGGCGTAGATTTCAGCTATATAATAAGGTACGAGGGCTTTGTATTTGGCATCGTCCTGCAAGGGGAGGAATCCTTTCATGGCTTCGTCGTAGCGCTTTTGGGTGTAGCGGATGTACGAGAGATAGTAGGTGCAGTCTTTCGCGTACTTCTCGCTGCTGGCGCGCAGGGTCTCGAACCAGATAGCGGCTTCTTTCTCGTTGCCCGTTTGGAGGTAGCACGTGGCAAGGCGGTATGTCATGTCGTTCCGTTCTTCATCGCTCAAGCAGTCGAGCCGGGCAGAGTTGAAGAGTGCCAGTGCTTCGTCGTACTTCTTCTGAAAGAAGTATTCCGTAGCCATCAAAGCATAGAGGCGATGGGCGTAAGGAGTGTCGGGGAAGCGGTCGAGATAGTTCCGGATGAGGTCGATGCTGTGCCCGTCTTTCAATTCGTAGGCGGCGCAGACGAGCATGTATTCAGTCTCCATCCGGAGCCTCTCGTCGGCAGCGGACAACGTGCTTTGCATGAAGGCTTTCAGCGGGGACACGGCGGCAGCGTAACTCTTTTGCAGGAACAGCGTCCTTCCTTCTTGGTATAAGCGGGCAGGGGAGGTGATTCTCTCGCTGGTCTGAGCCGATGCGAAGATAGGCGTACAGCACAGCAGAGCACCTATCAATCGGGAAATGTTTCTTTTCATTATTCTTCGGTGTTTCGACAAATGTACTTGTTTTTGGGGGACTTTCCGGCAAACTACCCTTTCGTTTTAGAGGTTTTAACTTGCTGGGGAGTTCTTTCAGTAGCAGCTGTCAGGCAAAACCTCTTCAAACCTTTTCGGATAGAGCTTAATCCGAAATCGTCTGTTTTGATTTGGTTGAGCGGTACAAAGAACGCCTCCGCTACATCGTCGTTGGCTTCGAGGTGGTCTGTGTCGGCTATCGTACACCGGAAGAACAGATCGAGTGTATGCACAGTGAAGCCCGAGTAAACGTAAAGGTTGGGCAGCGAGAACAGGTAGGAGGAGTTTTCTATCTTTACTCCGGTTTCTTCGAGCACTTCCCGTGCCACGCCCTCTTCTGCGGTTTCGTTCAGGTCGATAAATCCTCCGGGAAGGTCGAGCGTTCCTTTAGCCGGATCTTTGGCACGGCGGCAGACTAGCAGTTCGTTTTGTGTGTTCATGATGAGTGCCACCGTTGCGGCGGAGGGGTTGAAGTAATACACAAATCCGCAGCAATCGCATTGTTTCGACTTCTCGTTGTGTACAGAAAAAAGGTTGGATCCGCATTTGGGACAGTGGCTGAATGATGACAAAGGATGTTCCATAATCTGTTCTTTATCTAGTTTGA
>JAVVVS010000038.1:11160-26924 GCA_036652495.1 Bacteroides sp. | reverse complement strand
TTACAGAAAATTCTTGGAATTACGAGCAAGTTGAATAAAAAAACAGGGTTATAGCGGAATCTCTATAAGTAAGATGTGTGAATCTTGAAGCGTTTCCAGCTTCACACTATTGGTTTCGCAAACTTCCATGCCGTCGCGGCGGGATAGCACCGTGTCGCCTGCTTTTATCTCGCCTTCGATAAGGAAGATGTAGACGCCCGCATGCGTCTGATGCAAGTCGTATGATATTTCGTTGCCGGCTGCTATCTTTCCGATGGAGAGCCAGGCATTCTGCATCAGAGAAGCTGCCGTACTGCCATCGGGTGAAACGATCAACGTCAGCTCATTCTTTCGTTCCAGTTCGCGGATGCTGAAATCTTTGTAGATAGGGTGGGTGTTCCGTTCGGCGGGCATAATCCAAAGTTGCAGGAACTCTACCGGATCGGTTTTACTGTGATTGATTTCGCTGTGAAAGATGCCCGTACCGGCACTCATCACTTGGATGTCGCCTACACCAATGATGCAACTGTTCTTTTTGCTGTCGCCATGCTCCAAAGAGCCTTTCAGCGGAATGGAAACAATCTCCATGTTTTTGTGCGGATGGGTCTGAAAGCCCAGTCCCGGAGCTGCACGATTATCGTTTAATACACGGAGGGCACCAAAGTTGATGCGGTTGGAGTCGAAATATTCGTCGAAACTAAATGTGTGACGACTGTCTAGCCAGTCATGACGAGTACGTCCTCTGCTATCCGCTTTATGTATTACCTTTTTCATCTTTTCTTTCTTTCTTTCTTTTTAGTCTATGGTCAAACTAACAGTCGGGAGGTGCGAATAGTTTTCCGTCTTCACTTCATTTATGTTTCCTGCAGCAACGTCTGGGCAGGTATCGTTTCATTAGAAACAGTTTAATGTCTAATCAAATTGCTTCTTTAAGTGAAATTAAATGCACAAGTGTATGCCGTATGTGCTATAATGTTGTACCTTTGCGCCGAAATATTAAAAAAAGATTTAGATGAGAAAATTATCGTTGATTAGCATTGCGATGTTAATCGTTTCAATTCCAACCTTCGCAGGAGGTCTCCTGACAAATACTAATCAGCATGCTTTATTCCTTCGGATGTTGGCGCGTGATGCTTCCACCGAAATAGATGCGGTTCATTCCAATCCCGCTGGTGTTGTTTTTATGGAAAATGGCTTTCATCTTTCGTTCAACGTACAAAGTGTTTCGCAGACGCGAACCATCCGCTCTACGTTTGCTCCCTTTGCCGGTTATGGCGGCAACCCGACGAAAACGTACGAAGGCGAAGCCTCCGCTCCGTTTGTTCCCAGTGTATTTGCAGCTTATAAAAAAGACAAATGGGCGTTCTCTGCCGGCTTTGCCATCACTGGTGGAGGCGGTAAGGCAACGTTTAATAACGGTTTGGGCTCTTTCGAATCTCAGGTAGCGATGATACCGGGGTTGCTGAAGAGTCAGGGCATTGACGCCAATAAATATTCGGTGAACAGCTTTATGGAAGGCAAGCAATTTATCTTTGGGCTTCAGCTGGGAGCTAGTTATAAGATAACGGACTATCTGTCGGTCTTTGGTGGAGCACGGATCAACTACGTCAGCAATGCTTATTCGGGATATATCAAGGACATCCAAGCAAATTTGGGCGGTGGAGAGGACATGATGAATCTGAACCGCTACTTCACAACGGCTGCGGCAAGTGCTTTGCAGGCTGCCGAGGCGTACAAGCAAGCGGGCGACATGGAGATGTATAAAAAATACATGATTCAGTCGAAAACCGCCGAAGCAGTAGCCAACAAAACCGCCGATATGGAACTTGACTGCGAGCAGACGGGTTGGGGAATTACTCCCATCATCGGTGCTGACTTCAAAATGGGCAAATGGAACATCGGCATGAAGTACGAGTTCAAAACCTCCTTGAATGTGGAGAATAAGACCAAAGGCAGTTTGCCTGCCGCTGACCCAGATCCAAAGAAAGACAAATACGCCAACTACCGTGACGGGGTGAACACTCCTCATGATGTACCCAGCTTATTGACGGTAGGCGTGTCTTATGAGTTTTTGCCCGTGTTGCGTGCAGCGGTAGGTTATCATCACTTCTTTGATACACACGCTGACATGGCTACCGTACAAGATCCTGCCACCGGCAATTTGGTGGCTAAACAAAACTACATTGGCAATGGCACCAACGAATATCTTGCCGGTATTGAGTGGGACGTATGCAAATGGGCGCAAGTGAGCTGCGGATTGCAACGTACCAAGTACGGTGTGGAGGATAATTACCAAACGGATATGAGCTTTTCGTTGAGCTCTTATACTTATGGCTGTGGCGCAGGATTTAAAATTGCCAAGAATCTGAAACTGAACGTCTCTTATTTCTGGTCGAATTATGACGACTACGAGAAAATTTCTGCCAATTACAATGGCACGGGCATGAAGGGTGTTGATCTATTCTCCCGCACCAATAAAGTGTTCGGAGTGGGGCTGGACTATAAGTTCTAGCCGAACGGATACCCGAAAGCAGCGAGGGCACAGCGGAGGATTACCTGGTAATCATCTGCTGTGCCCTCGCTGCTTTCAGCGCTTAATCTATCTTAGAATTAGAAAGAATATTGCACCAGCATGTTCATCCGGTTGGCTTTGTCTGTATGATCCTTGAAGTCGGTGTTCCAGCCCCGCAGATATTCTACTCCTACTTGCATGTTGCTGCTCACGTTCCAAAAGAGGTTTGCCACCAGGTATTGTCCTTTGCGGTACATCCCGGGAACTTCGCTGGGATAATCTTTCTCCGAATAGAGGCGGGACAGGCTATAAGTGCCCGATACCAAGACTTTGGAGCAGAGATTATACTGCAAACCTGCATAACCTCCCATCATTGGAAGCGTTTGCATCCGGTCTTTATCTTCCGGATTGGGTACAAGGTCTACGTTTAAGGTGCTCAAATCGTTCAAATATTGGGCGATGCCTTTGCCGTAATTCATTTGTCCGTACACCTGCCATTTTTTTTCCAAGTTGAACGTGGTGGAAGCTTGCACGCCATAGCCGGTGGTGGCGTATGCCTTTTGGACGTTAGCACTGGAGTAGGTCATGCTGCGCACGATACCTGCCAGACGGAGGTGGCTGTTTTTGTTCCAATTATATTGCACCGAGGAAGTGAAGTCCGGCATTCGTTGTGTGCTGATAGCAAATGCGGGAGTGAGGGTTCCGTCTACGGCAGGCATTTCAATGCCCGCTCCGAATTTCCAATTCTTCACCCGGTTGCAAAGATAGCTCAGTTGGGTGGTGCGGTAGAAAGCCGAGCCGTTAGGTCCTGCCCAGTCGATGGTGGGAGGGAGGGCTGCCTGATCCATGAAGTTGCCATAGCTATATCCGGCGGTGAATCCGAGGAAGGAGGCGTAGGCATTTTGCAGGCGCAAGGTTTTTCCCGGCCCTCGGAAGTTGCCGGCGGTGTAGACTACGAAGTCGCCCAAAGTCCGGGTATGTCCCACCAGTTTGAGGAACAAAGTGGAGGTGCTGATGTCCATTTGAAATTGGTTGCGTGCGAAGTTAGTCTTTCCGTTAGAGATTAGTGCCGGCAGGAAATCTACGTTGTTCACCATGCCGTTGAAGTCGTATTCGGCGGTTGCCCGCACGTAACCGCCGATGCCCAAAGCAAATTTACCTTTCTGGTCCGTCAGTAAAAACCGGGGGGCTTTGGGTTCGTGAAAGCGGGGGAGTTGCGTTTCGTTCAGTATTCGGATGATTTCGTCGCCGGTATTGTCGATCGAAACAAAGAGAATCGAACGAGGCTCTGCGTTCTCTACATTGATTTTCTTTTGCGCTTGCGCGCCCAAGGGGAGTAAACCCATTGCTAGCAGCAAGGCTGCTGCATTGATTTTTGTTTTCATACGCTATTATTGTTTTAAGATGAATGGGCTTACAACAACTTTCGGTAAGAATGGTTGCCAGTTCTCCAGAGAAAGTTTATCTTTGCCGCCCGAATTAACAACCATAGGATGCCGTGAATAGCGGTCGTGTATTCTAGAACACCACGTAAAAAACAAGAAGATGAGAGAAAAAGTATCTGTACCTTTCATGCTGCTGGGCATATTGTTTAATGTATGCCTTATTGCTGCCAACCTGCTCGAAACGAAGGTCGTTCAAGTAGGGAGCCTCACGGTGACTGCCGGACTGCTCGTATTTCCCGTTTCGTATATCATCAACGATTGCATCGCCGAAGTTTGGGGATTCAAGAAGGCGCGCCTCATTATTTGGAGCGGGTTTGCTATGAATTTCTTTGTGGTGAGCTTGGGGTTGATAGCCGTAGCGCTCCCTGCCGCTCCTTTTTGGGAAGGGGGCGAACATTTTAATTTTGTCTTCGGCATGGCGCCGCGCATTGTGGCTGCCAGCTTGATGGCTTTCTTGGTGGGTTCGTTCCTCAACGCTTATGTGATGAGCCGCATGAAGGTGGCGAGCGGCGGACGCCACTTTTCGGTGCGTGCCATTTGGTCGACTATCGTAGGCGAAACGGCGGACTCGCTGATTTTCTTCCCTATTGCCTTTGGCGGTGTCATCGCTTGGCAGGAGTTGTGCGTCATGATGGGCGTGCAGATTGTGCTCAAGTCAGCGTACGAAGTGCTGGTGCTCCCCGTCACCATCCGAGTGGTGAAAGCCATCAAGAAGGTGGACGGAAGCGACGTGTACGACAGGGACATCTCTTACAACGTATGGAAGATAAAAGACCTTTCTTCGGAGAATACGGCAGAAGAACACTCCTCTTTTCCTAAACAAACCATTGAATGATGACTGAATTAACCAATCAACTTTCCCTCTTGGGAAAAACCACTCACTATGAGCAAGAGTATGCACCCGAAGTGCTCGAAGCGTTCGACAATAAACATCCCGACCGTGACTATTGGGTGCGTTTCAACTGCCCGGAGTTCACCAGCTTGTGCCCCGTGACGGGGCAGCCGGACTTTGCCGAGATCCGCATCGGTTATCTGCCGGAACGTAAAATGGTGGAGAGCAAGAGCCTCAAACTCTATCTGTTCAGCTTTCGCAATCACGGCGCTTTTCATGAAGATTGCGTCAACATTATCCTCGAAGATCTCATCAGTCTGATGGAGCCTCGCTACATCGAGGTCACTGGGCTTTTTACTCCCCGCGGAGGGATTTCAATTTTCCCTTATGCCAACTATGGACGTCCCGGCACCAAGTACGAGGCGATGGCGGAGCATCGACTGCTGAATCACGAATAACCTTGCAGGGCACAACCAAACACCGGGGGCGATTGTTGTCTCTTCCAATGGATAAACGGATGGAAAGGAGAACAACGGAATGGATTTAGGCGGATGGATGAACGGAAAGTTAATAGGCTGGGGCGTGAACGCGGAGGTGGCAAATTTCTTTGACGAAGCGTTGATAGCTGTGCTGATGGTGGGCGTTGCGGTGGTACTTGACGGACTTTGCCAAGCTATTTTGGTAGGGGGAATGAAGCGGTACACTCAGCATTCGCCTCATGTGTGGAACACGCTGCTGATGAAGCGGCGGGTGTTCCACCACCTGATTCACACCCTTCCCGCCGGACTAGTCTTCTGGCTTCTCCCTTTGGCTTTCGTTCACGGGAAGGAATTGCTGTTCGTCTCGCAAAAAGCGTGCGTACTCTATGTGATTTATTCGTTGCTGATGGCGCTCAACGGGGCGTTGCTGATGGTGCTCGATGTGTACGGCAGTCGGGCAGCGGTGAAGAATCGTCCGGTGAAGGGCTTGGTGCAGGTGATGCAGGTACTCGTCTTTTTGGTGGGTGTCCTGGTGATGATTGCCGTGGGGATGAATCGTTCGCCTGCCAGTTTGCTCGCGGGGTTGGGCGCTTCGGCGGCAATTTTGATGCTGGTGTTCAAAGACACTCTGCTGGATTTGGTAGCGGGTATTCAGCTTTCCGCCAATGATATGGTACGTCCGGGCGATTGGATTACTATTCCCTCGACCTCTGCCGACGGCATTGTGCTGGAGATAACGCTCAACACGGTGAAGATTCAGAATTTCGATCATACGTTCTCTACCGTACCGCCTTCGCTGCTGGTGAACACGTGCTTTCAGAACTGGCGGGGCATGGCTGAATCGGACGGGCGGAGGGTGATGAAGAACATCTTGCTGGACGTGAACACGCTGAAGTTCTGCACTCCGGAGATGCTCGACGCTTGCAGGCGCAATTTGCCTTTGCTGGCCGATTACCTGCCGGAGCCGGGTGAAGCGCCCACCAATGCACAAGTGTACCGCTATTACATTGAGCGCTATCTGGGCAGCTTGGCAATGGTAAACGTGAATTTGGACTTGATTGTGACCCAACTCCAACCCACTCCCTACGGGCTGCCCATCCAAGTGTACTTTTTTTTGCGCAACAAAGAATGGAAGGACTACGAGCGCATACAATCCGACATTTTCGACCACCTTCTGACGGTGGTCTCCCGCTTTGAATTGAAGCTCTACCAGACTATGGTGTAGGCGCTTCTTTTGGTTACTCAGTTCAAGAAATCCGTGTAATCCGTGCCTAGAATGAAAAGCAATCAAACATTGGGTTCGGTTGCTTTGGCTTATAACAGATAGCCGAAGGACTTCAAGCGGTCGATGACCAGGGTTACTTTTTCCGACTCTATGAGCAGCAGGTAGCCTTCGGCTCGGACAGTGTTGGCTTTGAGCACCGGGTCTTGGGCGATGAGTTGTTGCAGCTCGGTGTTGGCAGAGTCCACTTGGTAAACAGTGTAGTTGCTGGCGGGCATCTTTTTAAGCGAGTGACAATGCTGCTTGAGGGTGCGGAAAAATTCGTTCCAGATGGGCGGACAGTCAGCGCTGATAAAGCGTTGGAAGAACTGTATCTTGCTCTGCACGTCTTGGCTGGTTCTGCAATTATTCAGCACGCTCAGCGCAGAGAGTTTGTAGCGATTGGCACCGATGTGCTGCGCCATGTTGTCGAGCAAAATTTCGCTGGAGTGTCCTTTCTCTAACGAGCGGATGATGAGGTTGTGTTCGTCCAGCACAAAGATGGACTTGTCCGTCTGCTGAGGCGTGGCAGGGGTATAGACTTTGTCGATGTCCAGTACGTAGGCGCCTAGTTTGGTGAGGCGGAAGTATTGCAGGGTGTCGAAGGGAGCGGTGTGCACCTCTGGTCGGTAGTCCTCGTAGGCGATGTCCACGATTCCGAACGAGGCGTATAAGAAGAAGATTGCTTTGAAGAGGGGCAGCGAGAGTTCCCGATAGAGGTTGTCGGGATGGATTTGGACGTTGGTGAGCTTGTTGTGCAAGTTCATTCTGGCGATCTGCTGGTTGTCGAAGGGGCGGAAGGTAACCTCGTTGATTCGGCATTCGTTGATCAGCGTTTCTACGTTGTACCAACTTCCCACGTTGAAGGTGGCGATGCGGGTGGTGAGCGCCTTGAGATGGTTGGCATAAAAGCTGGCAGATCGGGTCTCCGTAAGGCGCAACCCCGTTATTTGAGGCAGCAAGATGGGAAAGTAGAGATCGGTGCGGCTAAAGAATGCGCCAGCGAAGATTTTCTTTAGCTGTTCCTCCATCAGGTTGATGGTTTTGGTGTTGGAAGGCCAGAAGTAGAAGAAGGCAGGCAGCGTGATGTGGGCGCGCATGCGGGTGAGGGCAGGGTCTTTCGAGTCGAAAAATTCGGGCAAGTTGATGCGGTCCAGCAGTTTCTTTTGCTTGAGCTGTTGGGGTCTGTCTATCCGGGAGGCGATGTCGCTTTGCTTGAGCAGCCCGTTGAGCACCAGGAGCTCGCTGAAGATGCGTTGCTCGTTCTGGAACACGAGGAGGGGCTTCTCCGCCGGCAAGTCCGCTAGCGGGGTGCAGGTATATTTGGCGGGGGACAACAGCAGGCGGGCGAGGAAGGTATCGAGCTTGGTGGGGATGGACAAATAATCCTCGTATTCGTACGCCAGCTTCCGGGGACAGTATACCTGGGTGGAGGTGACAATGAATAAGTTGAAAATCCCCTTGGGCATGAAGTTGCGCCAGAAGGAGCTGCTGTTGGGTGTCCCGAAGGAACAGTGGTACTTATTTTTCGCCTCCGTGTTGCTGATAGCACGTTCTTGCACCAGCTGCATCCACAACATTTGGCTCTTGGATGGCAGCCGGCTTAAGTAGGCGTAGAACACGGTGGGGTAGGCAAAGAGGATGGCGAGCAACTTGGCTTGTATCTCTTTGACGGAAGCGCCCTTTTTTTTGGCGTACTCCTCAATGATGCAGGCTGCCACGGGCGCTTCTTCTTTCATTTGTGGCACAAAGGAGTGGATGTTGAGGTAGAAGTCTTCGGCTGCCTTTTTGAGCTGGTCTACGGTGTATGATCCCATCAGCATCATCGAGGTGGTGAGATAGGTTTTTATGTCCACCTCTTTGAAGGTGAACGCCGGCGTTGGCGCCGATGCGTTTTTTGGGGGTTGTTTCATGTTTTTTTTGGGGGTGCTTATCCAAGTATGTAATCAATGTCTTCTTCTGAGAGGCTTTTCGACGAGGTGGCGTCGCTGCCTATTAGCTCGGCAAAAAGTTCCGCCTTTTGCTCTTGCAGCAGGCGTATTTTCTCCTCGATAGTCCGGCTGGTGAGGATGGAGTAGCTCATCACCTTGTTGAGTTGCCCGATGCGGTGTAGCCGGTTGATGGCTTGTTCCTCCGCCGCCTTGTTCCACCAAGGTTCGAAAATGAATACCACGTCGGCAGCGGTGAGGTTCAGCCCCACGCCGCCTGTTTTGAGTGTCATGAGGAACACCTTGCAATGCGTGTCGTTCTGGAATCGTTCCACCAAGCTCTGGCGGTCGCGGGTAGATCCGGTCATGCTCACGAAGTCGATGCCGTATTCGTCGAGTTTCTCGCCCACCAGCTCGATACCGGCAATGTAGTTGAAGAAGATGACGACTTTATGATTGTTGGACACCGCCTCGTCCACATATTCCATCAGTACGTCCAGCTTGGGCGAAGCGATGCGCCCGTCGCTCACGCTTTCGGGTACGGAGGCGATGCGGCGGAGCTCGTTGAGGGCTTGGAACATCACCATCTGCGATTTTTGCAGCCCATCCGTCTGAATAGTTTGTTTTACTTGCTGGTAGTAGTACGTGCGTCGTTGTTCGTACAGAGCCTCTTGTTCGGGGCTCATGTCTACATACAGGGTCTGTTCCATGCGGTCGGGCAAGTCGGTGAGTACGTCCTTTTTGAGCCTGCGGAGCATGAAGGGATAGATCTTTTTGCGCAGGCTGACCATCGCCTCCTTGTCATTGTCTTTCTGGATGGGGTAAGTGTAGCGCTTGTTGAAGTCTTCCAGCGAACCGAACATGGCAGGGTTGAGGAAGCGGAAGAGGGAATAGAGTTCCGTCAGGTTGTTTTCGATGGGTGTTCCGCTCAGTGCCAGACGGTGTTTAGCTTGCAGCAGGTTTACGGCTTGGGTCACTTGGGTGGTCACGTTTTTGATATTTTGCGATTCGTCCAGAATGACATAGTGGAACTTGCGTTGGCAGAAGTCCTCGGCGTTGCTGCGCACCATGGCGTAGGTGGTGAGTATGAGTTGGTGCTGCTCCGCCTCTTCCCAGCAGCGCGTGTTGCCATAAAAAGTATAGGCGGTGAGTTGCGGGGCGAATTTTTGCAGCTCGTTCTGCCAGTTGAAGAGCAAGCTCTTGGGCATCACCACCAGCGAAGTCTGTTTGGTCTTGGGATAGATGCGGGTCAGCATGGCCAAGGTTTGGATGGTCTTTCCCAACCCCATATCATCCGCCAAGCATCCGCCGAGCTGGTTGGCGTAAAGGTAATTGATCCACTTCACTCCGTCACGTTGGTAAGGGCGGAGGGTGGCGCTGATGCCGGGAAGCTGCATGCGTGTGTCGCTCAAAGTCCGAAAACCTTCGAACACTTGGCGGTGCTTCACGAACACTTCAGTCTCCATCCGCTCGTTCAGCAGCTCCTCCACTTCCGGCAGGTCGAAGAAAGAGATGGATACCTTCTTCTTGTTTTTGCTTTGCTTGAAGAGGCGGTCGAGGCGGCGGAGATAAGTTTCGTCGATTACCGCCCGGTCGCCGCTTGCCAGCACGATGTATTTGGTTTTTTTGTATTGCGCCAGCGCGTCTGCCAGAGAGATGGACTCATCGTCAAATTGCAGGGAGGCTTCTCCTTCGAGGAAGTCGATGCCCGAAGAGAGGTTGACTTTCAGTTTGGGTCTGTACAGTTTGATTTTATAGTTGCAGAGCTTCTCGGCACCCAGCAGCACGAAGTCTTTAATCAAAGTCGGCATGGCATGCAGCAGGAAGGGACCAGCCACTTCGGCGGGCACGAGGAAGAAGTTCCCATCCTGATAAATGTTTTTCTTGCTTTCTTTGTCCGGTGCGTATTGGGAGAGCGTTTTGTACACTTGCTTGCAATAACCAGCCAGCGATTGGCGGATGATGCGTTTCAGCACCACTTGGTGTTCCATCTCGTTCACTAGCGCCAGTTGGGTGAGGTCGAACTGTTCCAGTACTTGATGGTCGGCATTGGGCAGCGTATGGGTGAGGTGCATCAGCAGGGCCAGGTCTTCATCCACTTTCTCGAAGACGATGGCGGGTGCGGTGCTGATCTCTTCGCTGGAGAGCATCAAGGTGTAATCTTCATAAATGAGCTGTACGTTTTCGAGGTAAGAAAAGAACACGGACAAAAAAGTCTCGAGCATGTCGGGCGTGAAAGTGGAGCAGAAGGAATGGAGTTGCTCGAAATTTTCGCCCAAGGGAGCCAAGGCGTAGATGTGCTGGTTGGCGAGTGCGAAGGAGTCGGACAAAAGTTGGAAATCGGTGAAGTTCTCATTCTCGGTGCACAAGAGGAAGGATGAGGTGAATCGTTTTTCTTCGCAGCGCAACTGTAGCGCAAGAGTGCCGTTCTCCTTCTCCGGACGGATGGGGGTACCTGTGACATCGCACAGATTGCTGCAGCGTATGAGCTGATAAATCAAATAGTCGTACTCATTCAAGTAGACGCGCTGGTCTGCTCCCTCCCAAGTGATATGGAAACCTTCTTTGTTTTTGATGGCATTGAGGCTTCGCAGCACGTTGAAGGTATCGCCGTTATAGCTGTGATAATCGGGCTGAATTTCTTTCAGCTGTTTGTTAACAGTGGTGATGAATCCTCCTTTTTCGTCAAAGTCGAGACAGAAGAAGACTTCTTCATCGCTATAGTGGTTTGCAGCCGTTGCGTGAAAGGTGGGTTTTTTAAGAGCGGATAGAAAATCGTTCATGGTTGTTTGGTTTATCAGCGGGCAAAAGTAGAAAAAAACAGGGACGTATTCAAATGTAAACGAAAGTAGTTTTCTCTTTATCTACTTATTGGCGGGCGAATGATTCGTAGCCGTAGCTTTACTCCCTGAGCTGGAAATCAACATAAACGGGCAGATGGTCGCTGTATCCTTCTTGATACTTCATGCCATAATAGGTGCGCAGGGGTTGTTTGCCGCCATACTTCTCATCGTCTGTAAGCAGAAAGGGGAGGGAGAAGACGTGAGCGTTGGCTTCGCTGGTGAAGAAAGGAGCGGAGGCGTCGAGCAGCGTGCCGGATACGATGAGATGGTCGAGCAGTCCCCATTCACCTTGGTATTTGTACGAACCGAAATCGCGTTGCCGGGCTTGGCGTGCCAAGAGGTGATAGAGCTTGCCGGGCAAGGGGTGGTCAGGAGGCGCCACAGCTCCTAGGGTGCGGGCGATAGCCGTGTTTTGGGGATAATCGTTGAAGTCGCCCAAGAGGAGGAGTTGGGGATGAAGGCGGGCGGCAATCAGGCTGTCGCTTTGTGCTCGCACTATTCCCGCAACGAAGATTCGGTACGGCTCCGACTCTTTGACTCCGCCCGAACGGGAGGGGAAATGACAGACGAGGATGTCGAGCGTGTCTCCGCTCAGCAATTTCCCGCAAACATGCAAGAGGTCGCGTGTGGGATGGTTGAATGCCTTGGAAGCGGGGATGCGGACCGACCGGTGGGAGAGGAGTTTGAAGCAATGACGCTGGTAGAGCAAAGCCACGTCGATGCCGCGCTGGTCGGGGGAGTCGGTCATCACATAGCGGTAACGGTGTTCTTTCAAAGCGGAGTAGCGGGTAAGGTCGCGCAGCACGCTGTCATTCTCTACTTCGCAAAGCGCCACCAATGCCGGCGGCGCCCATCCGCCCACAGCAGTAATAACGCGCGCAAGGTTGTCCAGTTTCTTCCGGTAGCGTCCGTAGCTCCAATGACGGATAGCGTTGGGCAGGAATTCCCCGTCGTTTTTCAGCGAATCGTGACGGGTGTCGAACAAGTTCTCCACGTTCCAGCTCATCACCCGGAAAAGAGAGGTCTCTTGGGCTTGCAGCGCACAGACGGGCAAGCAATAGAGGAGAAGGAAGAATGCAATCGGATGATTCATGGACGGGGGGGGATGAAACAAGCATTGCAAACCTGAGGGGCAGGTTTGCAATGCGCATAGTAAAAACGTTCGGTTTATTGTTTCTTTTCCGGGATGTTTGCCAGTACATCCAGTAGATGCACCCAGAACTTCTGAACGGTAGGGATGTTCAGCCGCTCGTCCGGCGAGTGAACGCCTATCATGGTAGGGCCAAAAGAAATCATATCCAAGCCCGGATATTTGGAAAGGAAGAGTCCGCACTCCAATCCGGCATGAATAGCTTTCACTTGCGCTTCTACGCCGAAGAGACGTTTGTACGACTGCACCGCCACTTCGAGAATCGCCGAATGCGGGTTCGGCTTCCATCCCGGATAGCCATCGCCCGAGCTGATAGCGGCTCCGGCAAGTTCGAATACGGCACGCACCGTATTAGCCATATCGTCCCGTGCAGAGAGGATAGAACTACGTTGGCTGGTCTCGATACGAATCACGCACGCGGGCTTCATCTTCACCGATGCCAAGTTGGTGGAAGTTTCCACCAGTCCGGGGATATCCTGGCTCATAGCATAGACACCGTGCGGACAGGCGGTAAGAGCGGCACACAGACGTTCCGTTGTGTCTGGGTCGATGGCTTTGGCGCGAGGGGCTTCCGATTCGAGCACAATCTTTAAATCCGGCTCCACCACGCTCAGTTCGTTCTCTATCTCGGCCGTGAAGACGTTCAGGCTGACACGTACCTCATGCTTGAATTTTTCGGGAACAGCAAAGATGGCATACGCTTCGCGGGGGATGGCATTGCGCAGGTTTCCCCCGTTGAACTCGCATAGGTAAAAGTCTTGTGGATAGGTGGCTTTCATCAGGTGGATGAAACGGTTGAGTATCTTATTGGCATTGCCCCGCCCCAGATGGATGTCTCCGCCGGAGTGTCCGCCTTTCAATCCGCTCACTTCTACTCTACCGGCGAAAAAGTCGGCAGGTACATCCACTTCTTTATAGACGAATTGGGCTACCGAGTCAATGCCGCCGGCACAACCGATGAACAGCTCGCCTTCATCTTCGGAGTCGAGGTTTAGCAGGATGTCTGCATTCAAAAAGCCTTCTTTTAAGGCGAATGCTCCGGTCAGTCCAGTCTCTTCGTCTACAGTGAAGAGGCATTCGAGCGGACCGTGTTCCAGGCTGTCATCCGCCAAGATAGCTAGTTCTGTGGCCACTCCGATGCCGTTATCCGCTCCCAAAGTGGTGCCTTTGGCTTTCAGCCATTCACCGTCTATCTCGGTCTCTATGGGGTCGGTGAGGAAATTATGCTGCACGTTGCTGTTTTTCTCGCACACCATGTCCACATGCGATTGCAGCGCTACGGTCTGTAGGTTCTCTTTACCTTTGCTGGCAGGTTTCTTTATGAGTACGTTGCCTGTTTCATCCACCTTAGTTTCCAAGTGATGCTTTTCTCCGAAGGCTTTTAAATAAGCGATAATCTTTTCTTCCTTCTTCGAAGGACGGGGCACTTGACAGATTTCTTCGAAATACTGAAAGAGAGCCGTGGGATTTAAGAGCTGTTTTTCCATGCTGTTTTCCTTTTTGGGTTTTAAGTGAAGCGACAAATATAATCCTTTCATTGCTAAATATCTTTAATTTGTTGGCTAATCAGTGAGCTATTCCGTTTTTTCAATCAAAAAAAGAGGCATAGTCCCTACAAAAGTCTATATTTGCACCCACAAAATTAATGGAAATGCTCAATACATTACTGATAACTCTGTTAATAGTTGCTATTTGCGTGGCTTTATTAGGCATTCGGATGCTTTTACTCAAGGGGGGGAAGTTTCCCAGCGGGCACGTCAGTGGTAATAAGGCGATGCGCGCCAGGGGGATTGGTTGTGTGCAATCCCAAGACCGTGAAGCACGGCGCAAACCAGCCTTTTCTATCGACGAGTTAGAGAAGAAGACCTTAACTGATAGTATGAACTAATTAATTAAAAACTATATTTTATAAGTTATGAAGAGAATAAACTACCTCATCAACGGTTTTGCAGCGTTGGCACTTATCGTTTTATTTTCACAGTGTGCTGGTAAAACAGACAAAGATACCGCGAATGCTGGAAGTGAAGTGAAAGGGGCTATATCGTCCGAACTTAAGATTGCTTATGTAGAAGTAGACACCTTGCTTTCTAAATATAATTTCTGCATCGACCTCAACGAAGCGATGGTGAAGAAAGAAGAGAATGTCCGCTTGATACTGAATCAAAGAGCTAACGAACTAGGCAAACTGAAGCAAGATTTCCAAAAGAAGTACGAGAACAACGCATTCATCTCTCCAGATCGGGCACAACAGGAATACACTCGCTTGGCTAAGATGGAGCAAGATTTGCAGGCTTTGCAACAAAAACTTTCTTCGGAGCTGGCTGTAGAGAATCAGAAGAACAGCTTGCAGTTGCGGGATTCGATTAATAACTTTTTGAAGGTGTATAATAAGACAAAAGGCTATGGCTTGATTATCAGCAATACCGGTTTTGACAATTTGTTGTATGCCGACAGCACGCTCAACATTACCAAAGAAATTGTAGAGGGCTTGAATGCACGCTATTCTTCGATTAAGAAGTAAACTTTTGGTGCAGAAACCCTTATCCCTCTCATTATGGCGTACTCTCTTTGAAAAAAAGAGAGTACGCATTTTTTTTAGTGGCTAAGCCGATAGGGGTGCCCAAAGATGCAGACTCTTAAAAATGACTGTATTTTTCAAAAATGAAATAGGCGGTTGGGTCCAAGGGTCCATGGACCCACCCTAGCCCCTTTTTTTCTTCGTAAAAGAACGATTATTTGAGCTTATTTTATTGTGTATTAATAAGATAGATAAGATAGATAAGCCTGCCGTTCGTTGGCAAAATAGAGCAACGAAGCTATCCAGAATGAATATTGCAATAAATAGGATTATATGGTTGTTGGTATTTATTTGCGTTGTAGACTACCAAGCATGCTTGAATCAATCCGGGTGAATTTATAAATAATACTTGACATTCATTCAAATGGGATAATAGTGCATAGACAAGAGGACAATAAGTCTTGTCGAAATGTTTTACATGACCGAAAACGTGCTATTTAATTGATAGTCAGTTTATTAATGTCGTTTTTCATCAAAAAATACGGGTTAGGAGGGTCCATGGACCCTGTGGACCCAAACGGCTGTTTTCTTCTCGGAAATTCATTCTTTAAAAGATAAATAAAGTATACATTAGTATGGAGGTGGACAGGGGACAACTGTATCAGTGAAATTGGTACGTGGACGACACTGAAAAAGCCCGTAAACTTTTTAAAAAAAGAGGGTGAACTTTTAAAAAAAGTTCACCCTCTTTCGGGCATAAGTCTGCCCTCTTTTTTTTAAAATGTTTCCCTCTTTTTTTTAACTGTTTCCGCCTTTT
>JAVVVS010000038.1:0-11060 GCA_036652495.1 Bacteroides sp. | reverse complement strand
CTGCCCTCTTTTTTTTAAAATGTTTCCCTCTTTTTTTTAACTGTTTCCGCCTTTTGAAAGAGATGATTTTTCATTGAACGAAAAACTAGCTGGCGTTGCTTCTAAAAGCGATCAGCATTCATTCCTCTTTTGCCTCTTCTTGCGGAATGCGGAAAGCGGTGTAAAGCTCTAGCACGGCAGCGATGGCAAGGCAAGCTATCCATTCATTGCCACGGGTGGTGAACATGAATGCGCCTGCAAGCAATAACGCTATTCCTCCAAAAAGTTGCTGGATGCGCAGGCGTTTCAAGATTTTGTTGCTGGTTTTGAGCGGGGAGTTTAACTGTGCCAAGACAACAAACGCTGCCCCGACGGTAAAAATATACGGTGAATAGCTCCATCCTGTGATGTAAGTAGCGGAGCCAACAAGCACCATGACGGCGCCTGCAATGAAAAGTGCGGGTATGATAGACTTCATTCTTTTTCTTTAAACACGTAAATATCTTCGTTCGATTTCTTCATCAAGTACCTCTCGCGGGCAATCTGTTCGATGACATCCGGATTGGTGGTCAACTCTTTGAGACGCTGGGTGTTCTCCTTATAGTTGGCACGGTATTGATTTATCTCCGTCTGCATTTCGCTGATTTCGTGGGCATATCCAATGCGGCGAATCAGGCTGTTTTCATCGATAAAGCCAATGATGGCAACAAATACGAATACGGTAATCCAATACTTATGCCTGCCGATAAAATCCCAAATAGTGATGAGTTTGACCATGATTTCTTTTTCCTTTGAGCTTGCAAAGATATTACTTTTTTGCGTACATTTGCACAAACTCAAAAAGATATAATCCCCGAATATGGAAAACTATATAGTATCCGCCCGTAAATACCGCCCCTCGACCTTTGAGTCTGTGGTGGGGCAACGGGCGCTGACCACTACGCTAAAGAATGCCATCGGCACCCAGAAACTAGCGCATGCCTATCTCTTTTGCGGACCCCGTGGAGTGGGAAAGACTACCTGCGCCCGTATCTTTGCCAAGACGATCAACTGTATGACGCCTACCGCCGACGGCGAAGCTTGTAACACCTGCGAATCGTGCGTGGCGTTCAACGAACAGCGATCGTACAATATCCATGAACTGGATGCCGCTTCTAACAACTCGGTGGACGACATCCGGCAGCTTGTTGAGCAGGTACGCATCCCGCCGCAGATTGGCAAGTACAAAGTGTACATCATTGATGAGGTGCACATGCTTTCGACCTCTGCGTTCAACGCTTTCTTGAAAACGCTCGAGGAGCCGCCCCATCATGCCATCTTTATCTTGGCAACGACGGAGAAGCACAAGATTCTGCCCACCATCCTTTCCCGTTGCCAGATTTACGACTTCAACCGCATCAATGTAGAAGACACCGTGCAGCATCTCACTTACGTGGCTTCGAAAGAAGGCATCACGGTGGAACCAGAAGCGCTCAACGTCATCGCCCTTAAATCCGATGGGGGGATGCGCGACGCACTCTCTATCTTCGACCAAGTGGTAAGCTTCACCGGAGGGAATATCACTTACAAGAGCGTGATAGAGAATCTCAATGTGCTCGATTATGAGTATTACTTCCGCCTCACCGACTGCTTCCTCGGAAACAAAGTCAGCGATGCTTTGCTCTTGCTCAACGATGTGCTGAATAAAGGCTTCGACGGAAGTCACTTCATTACCGGACTCGCCTCGCACTTCCGCGACTTGCTGGTGAGCAAAGATGCGGCTACGCTGGTGCTGCTCGAAGTGGGTGCCAGCATTCGCAAACGCTATCAGGAGCAGGCGCAGAAGTGCCCGTTGCCCTTCCTCTACCGAGCGATGAAGCTTTGTAACGATTGCGATATGAATTACCGCGCCAGCAAGAACAAGCGCTTGCTGGTGGAGCTGACCTTGATACAGCTGGCGCAGCTTACCACCGGGGAGGATGACGCGAGCCATGGGCGCAGCCCTAAATATGCTATCAAACCCCTGACTGTGCAAACTGCTGCTGCCCAGCAAACGCAGGATGCCCCCGTTGCGCCTCCTGCTCCGATTCCTGCTCCGGCAGCGCAACCTGTATCCATGATGACGCCTGCCGCTGCCTCCTTGATGGCGCAGGTGAAGCCAGAAGAAAAGAAAGTGCCGTTGATGAACCGCACCACTATCGGGCTCTCCATTCGGCACGCCAATGCTGGTATCGAAGCGCCCCAACCCGCTGCCAGCCAGACAGCTTCCACGGCTCCGCCCGCTGCAAGGCACGAAGAAGACTGCCCCTTTGGAGAGCAGGACTTGAACTTCCACTGGCAAGCGTATGCCGCCAGTTTGCCCGTTGACCAGACGTCCATCGCGATGCGTATGCAGAACGTTCATCCCACCTTGTTGGACGCTACGACTTTCGAGATTTGTGTAGACAACGAGATTACCGCCAAAGATTTTATTGCCTTGATTCCCCACTTGCAAGCCGCTCTCCGCGCACGGCTCAAGAATAGCCGGGTGCAGATGAAGGTGCGCGTGAGCGAGGGGACGGATCCTGTACGTGTCTTCGGACGGGTAGAGAAGTTTCAGCTGATGGCGCAGAAGAACCCCGCGCTGCTGCTGCTCAAAGAAGCGTTTGGACTGGAACTGTATTAGGAGTACACCACCGATTTCACCTAGCATACGCAGAGAACACAGAGGCTTTTATTAATTCCTTTGTGCTCTCTGTGGTGAATGAATTTTTATTCAGGTTCACCACCGAGTAGCACAGAATAACACGGAGTTTTCTTTTTTTCTCTCTGTGCTACTCTGTGCCCTCTGTGGTGAGCTTTTAAAACTCTGTGCTCTTTGTGGTGAGCTACGCTTAGATGATGTATTGCGAGCTGATGGACTCGTTGTTCATCACGCGTTTGATGGTTTCGGCAAACATGGCGGCGATACTGAGTTGTTTCACCTTAGCGCATTTCTTGGAGTAGGGGATGCTGTCGGTGAAGACCATTTCCGTGAGTCCCGATTCTTCGATGCGGAAGGATGCGGGGTCGGACATCACGCAGTGGCTGGCGATAGCGCGTACGGAGTGCGCTCCGGCTCTGAGCATGAGGTCGGCTGCTTTGGTGATGGTGCCGGCGGTGTCCACAATGTCATCAATGAGCACCATGTCTTTGCCTTCTACGTCGCCGATGATTTGCATGGAGGCGATGACGTTGGCTTTCTCGCGGGACTTGTTGCAGAGCACCAAGGGTGCGTCCAGATACTTGGAGTAGGTGCTGGCTCTTTTGGAACCGCCCACGTCCGGCGTGGCGATGGCGAGGTTGTCGAGGTTCAACGACTGGATATAAGGAAGAAAAACGGCGGAAGCATACAGGTGGTCTACGGGTATGTTGAAGAAGCCTTGTATCTGGTCGGCATGCAAATCCATCGTAATCAAGCGGTCGATGCCTGCCACCGAGAGCAGGTCGGCCACCAACTTGGCGCCGATGGAGACGCGGGGTTTATCTTTTCTGTCCTGCCGTGCCCAGCCGAAATACGGAATGACGGCAACGATGCTTTTGGCAGAGGCGCGTTTGGCAGCGTCCACCATTAGCAGGAGTTCCATTAAGTTGTCGGAATTGGGGAAGGTGGACTGAACCAGAAAGACATGTGCTCCACGAATGGATTCTTCGTAAGAAACGGCAAATTCTCCGTCGGCAAAGTGGGTGATGTTCATTTTTCCCAACGGACAATCAAGATGGGTGCAGATTTTCTCTGCGAGGTATCTCGAATTGGTTCCCGAGAATACCCTAAAGGGTGCTTTTTCGCTCATTGTGTAATCGTTGTTACCTATTTGTTAATTTCCGGCAAAGGTATGAAATCTGTGAACATAAGAAAAGACTTCGTGTAGAAAAAATCCATTTTGGCGGAACTTACGAGAAATAGTAGTAGATTTGCCTTCCATAAAGTGACTATCCTGATGAACCGTACGTTACCCTTTGCTCCTCTGGCTCCCTTCGCTCTCTGTCTGTTGCTGGCAGCAGCGGCTTGCTTTTCGTGTGTAGGCACGGCGCCCACCCGGGAGGTGCGCCTCATTGATTCGCTGAACCACCGTGCGTATGCCTACCGCTACAAAGACTTGGACTCCTCGTACCTTGCCGCCCGCCAGGCGTACGAGAATGGGAGCGCCTTTTATGCCGAAGGGCGGGCGGAAGCGAGCAACAATCTGGCGTTTTGCGCCTTTATGCAAATGGATTTTGACGAGGCGGAGCGGCTGCACCGTGCGGTGTACCACCTGAGCAAGAACGAGCTGGAGCTGCTCATTGCCGACGTGGGGCTGATGAAGATTTATCAGCGCACGGTGATGAACAAGGAGTATTACGACTTTCGCAACAGTGCCTTCCGCCGGATGAAGCGCATCCGCGAAGAGGGCGTGCTCTTTGCCGACAAGCGCGAAGAACTCCGCTTGAGCTATGCTTTGAGCGAGTTCTACATCGTCTCCGCCGTCTACTACTATTACCTCCGCCAGCGCCCCGAAGCGATGGCTTCGTTGGAGAAGATTCCGCAGGACGATACTTTGGCGGCGGATACCAATCAGTGGCTATACTTTCATTATGTGAAAGGCTCTGCTTCGCTCTGTGCCGGCACTTCGCCCGACCAACGGCGCTTGGCGGACTTTGACGAACTATTCACCACGTGGAAGACCGCCTCGCAGCAGGGATATCGCTACTTCGAAGGCAACAGTGCGCAAGGGTTGGCCAACCTGATGGCGTCCCCCGACGCGTTCGCTTTCTTCCACCGCCGACGGATGCATGCCCTTTCACTGCTGGGCGTGCCGGTGGACTCGCTGCTGCCCCTGCGGCTGGGACAAAGCGCGCTGCGCACCTTCGGGCAGTACAAAGATCTGTACCAGATAGCCGGCTCCTACGTCTCCATCGGCAAGTACCTCAATGCGCACGGCCGCTATGCCGAGGCGCTGGATACGTTGGCAAAGGCGTTGGACTGTGTGAACAATCATCATCTGACGTATTATCACGAAGCGAAGGACACGCTCGACAAGTTGCAAACCTACCTTGACCGCGACACCATCTACACCGAGCTTACTTGGATAGGCAAGGAGAAGGTGAAGACCGTGCCCGAATGGATCTCGCGCATCCGCGAACAGCTGAGCGTGTCGTATGCCGGGTTGGGAGAGAAGATTCCGTCGAACAACAACCGCAACATCTACCTCGATATCTTGAACAACACCCGGCAGAACAAGGAGCTGGAAAGCCGTTACCAATCGCTTGCCGCCGAGTCTAAGCAGCTCAACGGGGTGCTGCTGGCGGTCATTGCCGGGCTGCTGCTGGTGGTGGTGCTGTTCTGGCTCTTCAATGAACGATCCAAGGTGCGCAACCGTCTTTATATGGAGCGGCTCCAACAAACGTTGATGCTCTGCCGTGACATCACTGCCTCTATCCCGATGAACGTCCCCTTGGTGCAGCAAGGCATCGACCGCCTGTTGGGAGGCGGACGGGTGGCTCTCCGCCTCACGGAGGAGGAGAAAGCCGAGTTCATCCCTTGCCACCGGCTGAGCCGGGACGAGCAGGCGCTGATACGCGTGCTGATGCCTTATGTGGAGTGGGCGCTGGACAACGAACAGACGTTGGCTTCGCTGAGCGACGAACGCAGCCAGCTGGAGAAGCAGCGCTACGTGTACGAGCAGCACATTGCCAAGAACAAACGCGAGAATCTGATTAAGAAGTCCTGCCTCGCCATTGTCAACGGCATCAATCCCTTTATCGACCGCATCGCGAACGAGGTGCACAAACTTACGGCTAAGGGATTCATCGACGACCCCCGCATCAAACGCGAGAAATATCAGTACATCGATGAGCTGGTGACGACCATCAATGAGTACAATGACATTCTGGCGCTCTGGATCAAGATGAAACAAGGCTCGCTGAGCCTGAACATTGAAACCTTTGCGCTCAACGAGCTGTTCGAGCTGCTTGCCAAGGGGCGCCGTTCGTTCGAGACGAAGCACCAGCAGCTCGAAATAACGCCGACGGACGTGCTGCTCAAGGCGGACAAGGCGTTGACGCTGTTCATGATCAATACCTTGGCAGAGAACGCCCGCAAATATACGCCTGAAGGAGGTACGGTGAAGATTTATGCCCGCCTGGCAGCCGACGCTGTGGAAATTTCTGTGGAGGACAACGGGCGAGGGTTCTCGCCCGAAGACGCGGAGCTGATCCGGAGCGAGAAGGTGTACAACCCGCAGACTATCGGCTTGAAAGACGCTTCCGACCCCGAACAACTGAAGAAGAACAAAGGCAGCGGCTTCGGGCTGATGAATTGCAAGGGCATCATCGAGAAATACCGCAAGACCAACGAGCTCTTCCGCGTGTGCACCTTCTGCGTGGAGAGCGAGCTGGGCAAGGGGAGCCGTTTTTATTTCCGCTTGCCCTTGGGGGTGCGCAAAGGGTTGGGCGTGTGGCTCTGCTGCTTGTTGCTCTTCGGGGCGATGGGCTCTTGCCAACAGCATCCAACGACTTATCCCGAACGTTTGTCGAAGAATGCGGCTGCTACGCAGACCAATGATTCGGACTACGAACGTTTGCTGAACCGGGCGTCCGACTTTGCCAATGCAGCTTACTTTGCCAATGTGGACGAGGATTATCCGCTCGCCTTGCAATACATCGACTCGGCTATGCTGCTGCTCAACGAGCATTATGCCGCGTATGCCCGTACGCCCCGCCGATACATGAAGCTGAACTCGGAGGAGGCTCCGGCGGAACTGACGTGGTGGAACGAACTGTTCGACTCGGACTTCCACGTCATCCTCGACATCCGTAACGAAGCGGCTGTCGCCTTCTTGGCGCTGAAGCAGCTCGACGCCTACAGTTACAACAACGATGCCTACACCGATCTGTACAAACTCTCTAGCGAAGACCAGTCCATCGAAGGCTATTGCCGGCAGCTGGAACGCTCTACTACGAACAAGACGGTGGGGCTCATTCTCTGCATCGTGCTGCTGGTGGCGCTGGTGTTGGGCTATTACGTTCTCTACATCCGCAAGCGGCTTCTCAACCGGATGAATCTGGAACAGGTGCTCGAGATTAATAAAAAGATATTCGCTTCGTCGCTGGTGCGCACGCAAGAGTCCATCGAAGCGTTGCAGCGCGAAGAAGATACACTGAAGGAAATCCCCCAGCGCATCATCAACGAGGCTTTTGATGCCATCAACGAATTGCTTGCTATCAACACCTTAGGCATTGCTGTCTACAGCGAGACCACTCGCCGGCTGGAATATGCCGCCAATCCCCGTAGCGACGAGATGCCCCAACGGGTGCAGCACTGCTTCGACCAGCAGGAATATTTATGGGATGCGCATTCGCAAGCACTGCCGCTTATGGTCGATGCGGCGGGGGGGCATCTCTGTGTAGGGGTGCTTTATCTGGAAAGACGCGAAGGCACCGGACAGGAAAGTGACCGTCTGCTGGTAGAGCTGGTGGCGCGCTACGTGGCGATTGTAGTGTTCAATGCCGTGGTGAAGCTTGCCGTGAAATACCGCGACATCGAGTCGGCACACGAAGAAACGCGTCGCGCCTCTTGGGAAGACAGCCTGCTGCACGTGCAGAATATGGTGCTGGACAACTGCTTGTCGACCATCAAGCACGAAACGATTTATTACCCCAACAAGATTAAACAGCTTGTACACCGGCTGAACGCGCAGCACCTCGCGGAAGCCGCCGAGCGGGAGAATGTGGAAGCTATCAGCGAGCTGATAGCTTATTATAAAGGTATCTTTACTATCCTCAGCTCGTGCGCCTCCCGTCAGCTGGAGGAAGTGACTTTCCGGCGGACCACGATTCCGGTGCCCGAACTGCTGGATGCCGCTCGAAAGTATTTCAATAAGGCAAGCAAAGGCAAGGCGCATCCGGGCGTGTACTTGGAGATAGCTTGCGCAGCGAACTTCAGCGTCACCGGCGACGTGAACCAGCTGCGCTTCCTCTTCGAGAATTTGATTGACGAAGCGCTGGCAGTTCCCGAGCCTGGCGGGCTCAAGCTCGCTGCGGTGGCGGATGGCTGCTATATCCGCTTCCTCTTCACGGACAGCCGCCGGGAGAAGAGTGTGGAAGCACTCAACCAGTTGTTTTATCCCAACCTTGCCCGCATGACTAGTGGGGAGAAAGGCGAACTCCGCGGCACGGAATACTTGGTGTGCAAGCAAATCATCCGCGACCATGACGAGTTTGCCGGATGCCGCGGGTGCCGCATCAATGCCGAACCGGCGGCAAGGGGAGGAGGCTTCACCGTTTATTGCACGATACCCCGCCGAATGAATAGAAACGATAATCCTATAGATAATAATGACAATGAATGAGAAACAGTTTAAAGTAATCATCGTAGAAGATGTAAAACTCGAATTGAAAGGGACGGAAGAAATCTTCCGGCACGAGATACCTAACGCCGAAGTCATCGGCACGGCTATGACCGAGAAGGAGTTTTGGCTGCTGATGGAAGCCGGTGTGCCCGACTTGGTGCTGCTTGACCTTGGTTTGGGAGGTTCCACCACTATCGGTGTAGACATTTGCCGTAACATCTTCAAACGCTATCCGGGCGTGCGTGTGCTCATCTTCACGGGAGAAATCTTGAACGAGAAACTTTGGGTAGATGTGCTCGATGCCGGTGCGGACGGCATCATCCTCAAAACCGGGGAGCTGCTGACCAAAACCGATGTGCAGGCGGTGATGGACGGCAAGAAGCTCGTGTTCAACTATCCTATCCTGGAGAAGATCGTAGAGCGTTTCAAAAAATCCATCTCCAACGATGCCAAACGTCAGGAGGCTGTTATCGGATACGACATCGACGAATACGACGAACGTTTCCTCCGTCATCTGGCGTTGGGTTATACCAAGGAGATGATAGCCAATCTTAAAAGCATGCCTTTCGGCGTGAAGTCGCTCGAGAAGAGGCAGAACGATCTCGTGGGGCGCCTCTTTCCGCACGGCGAAAGGGTAGGGGTGAACGCCACCCGGCTGGTGGTGCGTGCGCTCGAACTTCGCATTATCGACCTAGACAATCTGGAAGCCGATGAGGAGTAAATGGCGTATGCCTCATCCAGCAACGATGTTCTTCCTGCTCACGCTGACCGTCATCTTCTTTTCGTGGATATGCGACATCTACGGGATGAGGGTGAAACTGCCGCAAACGGGGGAAGAAATTCGGGCGCAAAGTTTGCTCAGCCCCGAAGGTATCCGTTGGTTGTTGCGCAACGCTATCACCAACTTCACCGGATTTGCTCCGCTGGGGATGGTGATTATTGCGTTGTTCGGTGTGGGAGTAGCCCATCATTCGGGGTTTATTGATGCTTGCATCCGGCGCGGGTTGAAAAACCGGCAGGAGAAACGTAAGATTATTCTCTGGGTGATTTTCTTGGGCTTGCTCTCCAACGTGGTGGGTGATGCCGGCTATATCCTTTTGCTTCCTGTTGCTGCTACGCTGTTCCACTCGGTGGGGCTACATCCGATGGGCGGCATCATCACGGCTTATGCTTCGGTGTCGTGCGGATACAGTGCGAACGTGCTGATGAGCACCTTGGATCCGCTCTTGGCGCGCACCACTCAAGAGGCGGCGCTCATGGGAGGCGTGTGCGAAGGCAGCATCGGTCCGCTGTGCAACTACTATTTTTTGTTTGTTTCTACTTTTATGATAGCTGGCATCGTTTACGGGGTGACGCGCCGCTACTTGCTTCCTGCGCTAGGTCCTTATGCGGATGCTGCTCCTGCCACCGGCGGCTACAAGCAGCTTTCGCGGAAAGAACGTCGTGCCTTGACTATTGCCGTGCTGGTGGGCGTGTGCTATATGCTGGTGGTGGCGGTGCTTACTTTCTCTTCGTTTGGCATTCTTCGCGGAGTGAGCGGCGGGCTGATGCACTCGCCTTTCATAGCCGGAATTTTGTTTCTCCTTTCTTTGGGACTCGGGCTGGTGGGCATGGCTTATGGTTTCAGCTCCGGACGTTATCGCACGGATGCCGATGTGGTGGACGGACTGACGCAACCGATGAAACAGCTGGGCGTTTATTTTGTCATCGCCTTCTTTGCTGCACAGATGTTTGCTTGTTTTGAGTATTCGCATTTGGACAAATGTCTTGCCATTCTGGGTGCCAATCGGCTCTCTTCCGTTTCTTTGGGAGGCTTGCCTATGCTGGTGCTTTTTATTCTGTTCAGTGCCTTGGTCAATTTGATGATGGTTTCTGCTACCGCTAAATGGGCTTTTATGTCTTTTATCTTTGTCCCGATGTTTCTCCGTATGGGCATCTCGCCGGATATGACGCAATGCGCTTTCCGCATCGGTGACAGCGTGACCAATCCTATCGCGCCTTTTATGTTTTACATGCCCTTGGTGCTGACTTATATGCAGCAGTACGACAAGCAATCCACCTACGGTTCACTCTTAAAGTACACTTGGCGCTATTCTGCCTGCATTTTAATCGCCTGGACTTTGTTGCTTATTTGTTGGTATCTAAGCAGCTTACCAGTAGGATTATAAGTTTCTGCGTGAAAACAGTCAGCAAAAAAACAATTGAAATCTTTTGATTTTTCATAAAAAGCACTACCTTTGCACCGCATTACAAGGATAATACTACGTTTTGCAACATAAAAGGATGGTTCCGTAGCTCAGCTGGATAGAGCAACGCCCTTCTAAGGCGTGGGTCATGCGTTCGAATCGCATCGGAATCACATAGAAAAAGAGAGGCTAATAGACTGATAATTAAGTTGTTTTAGTCTCTCTTACTTTATTTACTTCATGTACACGGATTAAAAAAAAAGGAAAAATCTCTCACTTTTGAGAGATTTAGCGAACCAAAAACGAACCCTTCATTTTTTAATCTATATGCCAACACTAAAATTAGCAATAACACCGGATAAGGTGGCAAAAGATGGAACTCATAAAATTAGAGTTGCATTAGGTCATCAAAGCGTTACTCGTTATATTGTAACAAGATTCAAAATCGATAATCTTTCCCAGTTCAAAAACGGTCAAGTAGTAAATCGTCCAGATGCTTCAATCATAAATACTAAACTTCGTACTCTTCTCAATGAATATCAAGAGAAAATAGATAGCATAAAAAGTA
>JAVVVS010000037.1:3626-27011 GCA_036652495.1 Bacteroides sp. | reverse complement strand
AGGCAAGGTGAATTTGACCCTAGATGGAAACGGTACTTGCATAGCGCTTGCTCCTAATGAAGAAGTGATATACGATCGTTCTACCCGAAGTGCGAGCAAAACTCGTTTAGATAGTAAAGCAACTGAGTGGACAAAGAAAATATTGGCTTTTGATAATCAATCTTTTGTTGACATTGCCAAGCAATTAGAACGAGAATTTGGAGTAAAAATAAAAATAAGAAGTGAACGGCTAAAAAGCGAAATCTTTTCGGGCAGCTTTGATGGTAGACGTCACATTAAAGACATCCTCAATGAAATAGATGTGGAGGGTCGCTATACGAGAACTATAAAAGGAGATAGTATCTTCATTGATAATAAATGAAAGGGAAAAACGAAAACAGAAAGTACAAAACAAAATGAACTGAAATCTGCCCATAGATATATGGGCGATTCACAGCGGTAATTCAGAATTAGTTAACCTTAATAATAAAATGATGATAAAAATAGTAAAACACTTGGTAATACTTTTACTGCTAGTGGGCGTTTTTTTGCCTTTGCCGGTAATGGCTCAGACGCAACCAAAGTCAGTGACTGTAAAAATAGAGAGTAAGACGCTCAAAGAAGCTTTTGAAATAATTAAAAAGCAATGCAATTACTCCTTCTTAATTCGCAATAATGACATTGACTTAAACAGACGTGTCTCTGTTGAAGTAACGAATAGCAATATAGAACGTGTGCTTGAACAACTGTTTGGTGATGCAGGCATCCATTACGAGGTAACCGGAAAGCGGATAGTTGTTTTCCGTGCAACCACACCTAAAACTGCGTCCGGCTCTTTGCTGACAGTAAAAGGAAAAGTGATTGATTCCACTGGAGAATCGGTTATTGGTGCAAATGTAGCAGTAGTTGGTGCGCAAGGAGGTTGCATCACCAATTTGGACGGTGACTTTTCGCTTTCACTACCCGTTAATAGTCGGATTTCGGTTTCCTTTATCGGTTATGCCACCCAAGAGCTGGTGGTAAAGGACCAACAGCTACTTACTATCGTGCTGAAAGAAGATTCAGAACTTATAGATGAAGTGGTGGTAGTGGGCTACGGTGTGCAGAAAAAAGCAAATTTGACAGGTGCAGTGAGCAGCGTAAAAATGGATGAACTGTTGGGCAATCGTCCCGTGGTATCAGTGAGTAATGCTTTGCAAGGAGCAATGCCTGGTCTGCAAGTGACAGGATCATCAGGACGTCCCGGTGGCGAAATGAACTTTAATATCCGTGGCGAGAACAGCCTTAATGGAGGCAAGCCTCTGGTGCTAGTGGATAATGTGGAGATGGATATTAATATGCTCGACCCTAACGACATTGAATCCGTGTCGGTATTGAAAGACGCCTCTTCGGCCGCCATCTACGGTGCACGAGCTGCTTTTGGTGTCATCCTGGTGACGACTAAAAAGGGAGGAGATGCTACGAAACTGACTATTAATTATTCAAACAACTTTTCTTTTAGCAAGCCTGGTAATATGCCTAAAAAGGCAACACCGCTACAAACTGTTCAGGCATACAAAGATATGGGTATCATTGCCTATCACACCGGACAAGATGTAGACACTTGGTTGGGCTTTCTGAAAGAATATGAAACTAATTCATCTGCTTATCCAGAAGGATATGCAACGTCTAAAGGACTTCGTTATAATTTGGCGGAAACTGATCTCTTTGCCGACATGATGGAAACAGGCTTTCAGCAGACGCACAATCTTTCGGTGGGCGGAGGAACAAAGGCTATTTCTTATCGTATGTCTTTTGGTTCGGTGAATCAAGATGGTGTTTTAACATCGGGCAAAGACTCTTACAAGCGCTATAATGTATCTTCCTATATCCGTTCGGATGTTTATTCGTGGATTACGCCAGAATTAGATGTGAAGTATGCAAATTCAAACTCGTCTATGCCTTCTACTAGCGGTGGCTATGGCATTTGGGGAGCAGCAGTCGCTTTTCCATCTTATTTCCCATTAGGCACAATGGAACTTGACGGTGAAGAGTTGCCCATCAACACACCGCGTAATTTGATTAACCTTTCTTATCCTACCGTTTCAGAGCGAAACGATATCCGCGTTTTTGGTAAAGTAACGATTACGCCTATGAAGCACGTGAAATTGATAGGAGAATATACTTTCAACAGGAAGACGAATGGCACAACCAGTTTTGAGAAGAAATTCAATTATGCGCATGGAGCCAATTTCCGTAAAGAGCAATCGGTATCTAATTCCAAGTATCAATACACCGAAGGAACTACCAATTACAAGGCGTTGAACTTATATGGCAATTATACGAATACTTGGGGAAAACATGATGCCAGTGTGATGGGTGGTTTCAATCAGGAAAGCAATGATTATCGCTATGCTGAAATGTCGCGTACCGATATGATTAATGAAGATTTGCCTTCTATTTCACAAGCCACAGGCGATTATTTTGCGAAAGACGAGTTTCGGGAATTTACTGTTCGTGGTCTGTTCTATCGGCTGAATTATTCGTATGCCGGTAAATACCTGATTGAAACAAACGGACGTTATGACGGCTCTTCGAAATTTCCAAAAAACAGTCGCTTCGGTTTCTTTCCTTCAGTTTCTGCTGGATGGCGGTTAAGTGAAGAAACGTTTATGAAGCAATTTGATTTTCTCTCTAATTTGAAATTACGTGGTTCATGGGGAAACATCGGCAATCAGAGCATTACGCCCTATGCTTATATCCCTGGCATGGACGCTACACAAGCTTTTTGGTTGGTAGACGGCTTGAAGGTGACGACGTTGAGACCTGCTGATTTGGTTAGCAATAGCTTTACGTGGGAGAAAGTGAGCACACTCGATTTTGGTCTTGACTTGGGGCTGTTCAGCAATCGGTTAAGTCTGATATTCGATTGGTACCAACGAAACACCAAGGGCATGTTGGCTCCTGGCATGGAGCTGCCGGCTGTGCTGGGTGCAAAAGCTCCCTTGCAGAATACCGCCGACTTGCGCTCTAGAGGATGGGAAGTGTCTGTGGACTGGACTGATCGCATTGGACAGGTGAAATATAATGTTGGTTTCAACTTATACGACTCGCAGGCTAAGATTACGAAGTATGACAACGAAGTAGGGCTGTTGGGAAGAGATAAAAACAACAAGCTGATTTATCGTAAAGACATGATGTTGGGTGAAATATGGGGCTATACCACCGATCGTCTTTATACGACCGATGATTTTGACGCTGCTGGCAAACTAAAAGAAGGAATAGCTAAGGTGGAAGGATATAATCCGAAACCGGGAGATATTCTTTATCTGGATTTCGACAATAACGGCATCATTAATAACGGAAAAAATACGCTGGGCGATTCGGGTGATACACGCGTTATTGGAAACAATACCCGTCGGTATCAGTACGGTATTCGTGGAGGTGCTAGCTGGAAGGGTGTAGCTTTTTCTTTTTTACTTCAGGGAGTGGGCAAGCGTGATCTCTGGGTGATGAACGAACTGTTTTATCCGCATTACGATGCGTGGACAACGGTTTACGATTCGCAACTTAATTACTGGACGCCCGATCGTACGGACAGCTACTTTCCTCGCTTGTATGAAAAATCGGAAGGAAACACCGGTGCTAACCAACGAACGCAAACTCGTTTTCTGCAAGATGGCTCTTATCTGAGCATACGCAATATTACCTTGTCGTATAACTTCCCTTCCAAATGGATGAATAAAGTGGGGGCAAGTGGACTCTCGATATTTTTTAGCGGTGAGAATCTTTTTACATTCGATCATTTACCCAAGGGACTTGATCCGGAACGCAGTGTGACGAATGATTTGGGGCAGCGGGGATTTACTTATCCTTATATGCGGCAGTACTCGTTCGGTATGAATCTTTCATTCTAATTGTTTTACTCAAAAAAAAAAGACTGTGTAATATGAAAAAACAGATAGCAAGCGCAATGATTTGCATGCTTATGGCTTCTTGCCTGAACAATGATTTTCTGGAAGTTTATCCAAAAGACCAGCAAACGGAAGCAACGACCTTTAAGTCGTATGACAACTTTAAAGCCTATTCTTGGGGACTGTATAACATCTTTTTTGGTTATGCTTATCAAACGGGGCAAACAGATGAAATCTTTCGCGGAGATTTTGAGGCAGACAACATGATTAAGCATGTCAATGGCAACGAAAGCCAGTGGGCCTATCAAAAAGCAAAGATACCTGCATCGGCTTCCAGCTGGGATTATGATTATATCCGCCGGGTGAATATAATGCTCGATAACATAGATCAATCGACGATGAGCGACAAGGAAAAGAAGCATTGGCGTAGTGTGGGCTACTTTTTCCGTTCGTATAAGTACTTTGACATGCTTTCGCTTTATGGCGATATTCCGTGGGTGGAGCATGTGCTGAAAGATAACAGCCCCGAACTGTATGCTCCACGAGATAGCCGTGATTTGGTAGCAGATAATATTCTGGCAAATCTGAAGTTTGCCGAAGAAAATATTAATGCTTCCGGTGATGGTAGTAATACCATTAATACGGCTGTGGTGCAAGCCTTAATTTCTCGCTTCGCCTTGTTTGAAGGCACTTGGAGGAAATATCATGGATTGAAAGACGCCGATAAGTACCTAGAAGAGTGTGCACGTGCTTCTGCCAAGGTGCTAAAAGTCTATCCCGATGTGCATGGAAAGTATGAAGAAGTGTTCAATTCTGAAAATTTGGATGGAATGGCAGGCATTATTCTTTTCAAAGCGTATGCCACCAGTCAGCTTTGTCATGGACTGACACGCATGGTGCGTACCGGTGAATCGAACATTGAGGCTACCAAGGATGCTGTGGATAGTTACCTCTGTAGAGACGGCAAACCGGTGGGTAACACTACCAGCCGGTATGGAGGCGACAAAGATGTTTTTGCGCAGTTCCGTGATCGCGACTATCGGCTTTATCACACTGTTTGTCCGCCCTATATGGTGGTCAATCCTACTAAAACGACTTGGAAATATACCGATAAGCCAGCTGATAGGGAGTACATCGATTTGATGAATGCTATTTCAGCCTCTATTTATCATAACCTTCCTACCTCTAATTTCAAGGGGCAGGTTGCCAAAGGTCAACCTCACTTTAAGAACAAGAACTGGGGACAGGGATGGAATGCCAGCCAGATGGGGTTCTGGGTGTGGAAGTATTATAATACGCATACGAATGCTAGTTCGGCTATCGGAGTTTGTACCACCGATGCACCCTTGTTTCGCGTAGGAGAAGTGATGCTTAATTATGCCGAAGCACTGTATGAATTGGAACGTTTTGATCAGGCAGCAGCTGATGCCACTCTCAACAAACTTCGGATGCGTGCAAATATTGCTGCCATGAAAGTAGCTGAGATTACCGACGAGTTTGACCCAGCGCGTGACCAAACGGTGCCCGCGCTGTTGTGGGAAATTCGTCGTGAACGCCGTGTGGAGCTTATGGGCGAAGGCTTCCGTTTCGACGATTTGCGTCGCTGGAAAAAGGGCGAATATGTCAACCAGCAACCTCGTGGCGTGTATTTGACTAATGCTTCTGCTTTTAAAGTGAAGGTTACGGACGGCCCATCTGCTAACGAGGGATATGTTTATTTTTTTGAGAAGCCACTCGGTTGGCTCGATAAGTATTATTTGTATCCCTTGCCTCTTAATCAATTGGCACTGAATAATAATTTGAAGCAGCAATCCGGATGGAAGTGAACGGATAAGTAGCAGCTCCCTCTCTAGAAATGTTTCTGGAGGGGGATTGCTTTCCTTCGAGTATTTAGTAGAAAAACAGAATAGAATGAAGAAGATAGTACCCTCCGGTAGCAAATCCCGCATGCCGATGCTTATCGCTTTCGTGCCCGCCGCACTGCTGGCACAGCAAGCGCTCTGTGCCGCAGAGCCTCAACGGATGGCGAAAGATAAAAAGTCAATGAACGTACTCTTTCTGATGGCAGACGATCTGCGCCCCGAACTGGGCTGCTATGGCGTGAAGGAAGTCTGCACTCCCAATATCGATAGGCTGGCAAGCAGCGGCGTTCTTTTTCAGAACGCTTATTGCAACGTGCCCGTGAGTGGCGCTTCCCGTGCCAGTTTGCTCACCGGTATGTATCCCCGTCATCCTCGTCGGTTTGTGGCGTTTGATGCTTGGGCTAGCAAAGATGCTCCGCAAGCAGTTCCTGTTTCTCGTTGGTTCACCACTCATGGATACCACACGCTTTCCAACGGAAAGGTGTTTCACAATCTGACCGACCATGCCGACAGTTGGAGCGAGCCGCCTTGGCGCGTTCATCCAGACGGTTATGGTGCGGACTGGGCGGTGTACAACAAATGGGAGTTATGGATGAACGATGCGTCCGGGCGCACCATTCATCCGCGAAGTATGCGTGGCCCTTTTTGTGAATCGGCGGATGTGCCCGACTCTGCTTATGATGACGGAAAAGCCACTCTTCGCACCATCAATGATCTCCGCCGGTTGAAAGCTTGTGGCAAGCCTTTCTTTCTTGCTTGCGGGTTTTGGCGCCCTCACCTGCCGTTTAATGCGCCGAAAAAGTATTGGGACCTTTATCGGCGTTCCGACATTCCGCTTGCTTCCAATCGCTATTTGCCCCACGGGCTTCCGCCGCAAGTGCGTGCTTCGCAAGAAATCGTGAGTTATGCCCGTGTATCCGATACCAATGAAGATGACTTTCAGCGCGAAGCCAAGCACGGCTATTATGCCAGCATCAGCTACGTGGATGCGCAAATAGGGCAGATATTGCAGGCGCTCGATGATCTGGGATTGGCGGAGAATACCATTGTGGTGTTACTGGGCGATCATGGCTGGCACTTGGGTGAACACACTTTTTGGGGCAAACACAATCTGATGGACCGCGCCACACATGTCCCTCTCATCATTCGTGTGCCCGGCAAGAAGCGGGGGAAAACGCGCTCGATGGTGGAGTTTGTTGATCTTTATCCCACGCTTTGCGAGCTGTGTAACCTGCCTAAACCCGAAAATCAGTTGGACGGAACGAGTTTTGTGCCTATCTTTGCCAACCTCCGCACAACGGTCAAAGAAAAAGTTTACATTCAGTGGGACGGAGGCGATAATGCCGTAGATTCTCGTTACAGTTATGCCGAATGGAATCAGAAAGACGGAACAGCAAACCGCATGCTCTTCGATCATCGGAAAGACGCCGGGGAAAACAACAACCGGGCGAACGAGAAAGCCTATCAAAAAGTTAATCACCACTTTTCCTCCTTCCTTAGGGAGCTAAAGATAAAAAACGACCAACAATGAAAACACTTTATTCTTTAATCCTCTTGCTGCTTTTCACTCTCACTGCTCGTGCCGAGCGCACAGAGATTTTGCTCAACGACCATTGGATGTTCCGCTTTTCGCACCAAGTGCAAAAGAACACGGCGGAGCGGGTAGACTTGCCTCACACTTGGAATGCCCAAGATGCCCTTTCGGGCAAGCCGGACTATAAGCGGGGAATTGGGAATTACGAAAAACAACTCTACATTCGTCCTCAATGGAAGGGGAAACGACTCTTTCTCCGTTTTAAAGGAGCCAACTCGGTGGCGAACCTGTTTGTGAACGGATGCCACGTGGGCGAGCATCGGGGAGGATACGGTGCTTTCATCTTCGAGATTACGCATCGGGTGACATACGGTCAGTCCAACTCCCTGCTGGTGCGGGTGAACAATGGCGAACAACTCGACGTCATGCCGTTGGTGGGCGATTTTAATTTTTACGGCGGGCTCTATCGTGACGTTCACTTGCTCGTCACCGATGATGTCTGCCTTTCGCCTCTGAATGCAGCCTCTCCGGGCGTGCGGCTTATCCAAGACAGCGTGAGTCATGAATATGCGCGAGTGCGTGCTCGGGTGGACTGGTCGAACAGCCGTACCATTGCTCAAACGGTGGAACTGAAGCTGCGCATCAAGAATGGAACAAATGTGGTGACCGAGAGCCGTCGCACGCTGGTCTTGCCTGCTTCTGCCGATGGGCAAGAAGAGCTTTTGGCAGAGCTCCGGCAACCGCACTTGTGGAACGGACGGAAAGACCCCTTTCTTTATCAGGCAGAAGTGACGCTCAGTGTCGATGGACAACTCATCGACTGCGTGACACAGCCATTGGGCTTGCGCTTTTATCGTATTGATTCCGAAAAGGGATTCTTCCTTAATGGCGAACATCTTTCGCTGCATGGCGTTTGCCGCCATCAAGACCGTAGCGAAGTGGGCAATGCTCTCCGTCCTCAACATCATGAAGAAGATGCTGCTTTGATGGTAGATATGGGAGTGAATGCCGTACGTTTGGCGCACTATCCACAAGATTCGAAGTTCTATGATTGGATGGATCGCTACGGACTGATTGTTTGGGCGGAAATACCTTTTGTTGGTCCTGGCGGTTATGAAGACAAAGGATTTGTGGACCAGCCTTCTTTTCGTGCCAACGGGAAAGAACAACTGAAAGAGCTGATACGGCAATGCGCTAACCATCCTTCCATCTGCTTTTGGGGGTTGTTCAATGAACTAAAAGCAGAGGGCGACAATCCCGTAGCCTATATCAACGAACTTCAAGCCTTGGCACATGCCGAAGATTCCACCCGTCCCACCACTGCAGCCAGCAATCAGTCCGGTGTGATAAACTTTATTACCGACCTTATCGCTTGGAACCGCTATGACGGCTGGTATGGCGGAACGCCTGCCAACTTGGGGCGTTGGCTCGATGCGATGCACCGCGAGCATCCCGAACTGCGTATCGGCATTAGTGAGTATGGAGCCGGAGCGAGCATTTATCATCAGCAAGATTCTTTGATTGTGACTTCACCCACGAGTACTTGGCATCCGGAGAACTGGCAAACGTATTATCACATTGAAAATTGGCGGACAATCTCTGCCCGACCGTTTGTCTGGGGGAGCTTTGTATGGAATATGTTCGATTTCGGAGCCGCCCACCGTACCGAAGGTGATCGTCCCGGCATCAATGACAAAGGTCTCGTGACTTTTGACCGCAAAGTGCGTAAGGATGCTTTCTATTTTTATAAAGCCAATTGGAACCGAACAGAACCGATGATTCACCTTGCCGGAAAGCGGAATACGGAGCGGACGAACCGTTTGCAAACCATTCAGGCATTCAGCAATCGTCCGCAAGCGGAGCTATTTGTCAACGGGAAGAGCCAAGGGAAGGCAATGGCGGATTCGCTGTCTGTTATAGAATGGAAAAAGGTGGAGTTGCAACCGGGAGAAAATGAAATTCGTGTCATCTCTACTGATAAGAAGGGAGCGGTGAACGATAGTTTTCGCTGCCAACTGGAGTAACTTGATTCATCCCTGCTTTACCATTCTATTTCTGTTTTTCCGTGCACCTTTAAGTATTCATTGGTTTTGCTGAAATGTTTGTTCCCGAAGAAACCGTTGTAGGCGGATAGGGGAGAGGGGTGGGCGGAGGTGAGTACGAGATGTTTGGAACGGTCGATGAATGCCCCTTTCTTTTGTGCATAAGCTCCCCAGAGGAGAAACACGAGTTGTTCTCTCTCTTCTGCCAAGGTGCGGATGGCGGCGTCGGTGAACTCCTCCCAGCCGTGACGCTGATGTGAAGCGGCTTGGTGGGCGCGTACCGTCAAGGTGGCGTTGAGTAGCAATACTCCTTGTTCCGCCCAGCGAATCAGACTGCCTGTGGCGGGTGCCTCCTTGCCTAAGTCCGCCTTAATCTCCTTGAAGATGTTGAGGAGCGAAGGCGGAAAGGAGATGCCGTCGTTCACCGAGAAGCAAAGCCCGTGGGCTTGCCCTGGACCGTGATAGGGGTCTTGACCGATGATGACGACTTTTACTTTATCGAACGGACAAAGGTTGAAGGCATTGAATATCAATTTTCCGGGAGGATAGATTGTTGTTTGTGCGTATTCGTTCTTGACGAACTCCGTCAGCGTGCGGAAGTATCCTTTCTCGAATTCCGGTAGCAGGTGTGTCCGCCAACTCTCTTCTATTTGTACGTTCATCGTTAAGCTCTTTTTAAATGAGGTGTATATTCATCTTTTCGCACTCTTCGCGCATGTCTTCCGGCCAAATGCTGGCTTGTATTTCGCCGATATGGGCTTTACGCAGGTAGAACATGCAAAGGCGTGACTGTCCGATTCCGCCTCCGATAGACAGCGGAAGCGAGTCGGATAGCAGGCGTTTGTGAAAATAAAGTTCGAGTCTCCGTTCTTCTTTCGATTCTTTGATTTGGCGGAGCAGTGCTTCCTTGTTCACGCGGATGCCCATCGACGAAAGTTCTACCGAGCGTTGCAACACGTCGTCCCAGAGCAGTAAGTCTCCGTTCAGTCCGGGTAAATCATTCAACCCAGCGCTGGTATAGTCGTCATAGTCCGGTGCCCGTCCATCATGTTTTTTACCGTCTCCCAGCTTGCAACCTATGCCGATGATAAACACGGCAGCGTGCTTCTTGCAGATGGCATGTTCGCGGTCTTTCGGTTCCAGGTGTGGGTAGAGCTGGCGTAACTCCTCGGCATGGATGAAGCAGAGCTTTTGCGGCAGGCAAGGTCTTATTTGGGGGAACATTTCGTACACCATGTATTCCGTGCGAATCATAGCGGCATAGATGCGGTTTACGATTTCTTTCAAGAATTCCACCGTGCGGTCGGCGTCGGTAATCACGCGTTCCCAGTCCCATTGATCAACATAGAGCGAGTGCAGGTTGCCCAACTCCTCGTCCGACCGGATCGCATTCATGTCGGTGTAGATGCCATATCCCGGTTCTATCAGATAATCTGCCAATGTCAGCCTTTTCCATTTAGCAAGCGAGTGCACCACTTCGGCTTGTGCATCGCCCAAGTCTTTAATGGGAAAGGAGACGGCGCGTTCCACTCCGTTGAGGTCATCGTTGATGCCCATGCCTTTGAGTACAAAGAGGGGGGCGGTGACTCTTCTCAGTCGCAGTTCCGACGAAAGATTCTGTTGGAAGAACTCTTTTATTTGTTTGATGCCAAGTTCTGTTTGTTTCAGATCCAGCAAGGGAGTATAATTCAGTGGTTTTATCAGATAACTCATAAGGTCGTTTTATATGTTAATTGTTGGCAAAGATAGGAATAATATCTATATCTGTCATGCGTTTGCCCTGAAAGAATGTCAAATAGATAAACCTTTTGCGGTTCTGTATTCCATAATAACAGTTCGCTGACTCTGTTCCTGAAGTGAATCCCGACAAAAAACGAGGAAACATTAGGAAGATAAGAAGTTTTTCTCTACTTTTGTGCTCACAATTAGCCCGGCTCTGTAGTTCAACGAATAGAATGTAGGTTTCCGGTACCTAAGATAAGGGTTTGATTCCCTTCGGGGCTACAAGTAAGCCGCACTTTTCATGAAGTGCGGCTTTTATATTGCTATACTGTTCTGTATCGTCATCCTTCGGCAGAAGATTGTTTCTCTCCCGCAGAGGATTATCTCTTGGGTGCGGTTGCCCAGAGGATAGATAGCGAAAGAATTAAAGAGTCTCTTTTTACCATTCGTTGCAGAGTGCTTGCATCGATGGAAACAAAGCGTTAGCCCCGGCATCAAGGAGTACGCGGTTGTCAAGAGGACCGGTGTTGACAGCGATGGTATAAATACCGGCAGCTACAGCTGCTTGTACACCCAAAGGGGCATTCTCTATCACAATGGCTTCCTCTGCTTTAAGTCCGCCTTTCTGTAGCGCCATCAGGTATGGTTCGGGATGAGGCTTGCCCAATTTTACGTCGAAAGCTGTCACCATCAGTTCGCGGCAGAACATGCCGGGGAAGTTGTGTTCCAGACGGTCGATCAGCGAAGTTTGCCCCGAACCGGTCACTACCATCAGCTGTAGGCTTTCCGCTTTCATCTTTTGCAGCAGCTCCCAAGCACCGGGCATGCGAAGGGCTTCAGGGTAGCTGTTGAACTCGATGCTTTTCATCCGATAAATGTTTTCAATCTCTTCCGGCGTTGCTTCTCTTCCCCGTTGACGTTGGTAAACGAAGTTGATGGTGCCCTCTCCGGTGCGTCCCTCGTGCAGATAGGCCTCTTCGCAGCTGAGGCTTAGTCCAAGCGATTGCATTACTTTGTGCCAGGCATTGGCATGATAGGGCATGGAGTCGAAAAGTACACCATCCATGTCGAAAAGGACGGCTTTCAGTGAGGTATTCTTCAGAATCATTCTATTATATATTGATTTGGAGGACAAAGTTACGCTTTTTTTGCGGATTAGAATATAATATGTATTTTTGCAGAGGATAAACTGACGAAAGCATGAAAAAGCTACTCTCCCTCTTACTGTTCTCTTTGTTTTTGGCTGCTTGCTCTAAGAACGATTTGAGTCCAGTCATTCAAGTGACGGATGTATATGTGAATGAGAATAAGGAAACGAATTTCGTAAAAATGATGGAGGCGATGCCTGAGCTGCAAATCGGAGATAGGGTAGAGGTAGCTTTGAACTTGCGCGGTAATGGTACGGATTTAAAATCTTTTCAAGTCAATCTGGATGAAGTCATCAGTTTACGGGAACTTATTTACCAGAAAAAGGAGGTCTCTACCGAGGGCGATTTCACCAATGTGAAGAAGGGGCATCTTCGTTTTGTGGATGGAGTGAAGAACACCACACTGATCATAAAGGTGGTGGTGACCGCGGAGATGCAGGAAGATATGAAGCTTCTCTTCTATCTCTCTTCCAAAGCTGAATGTGATGCTGCGCAATGCGAATTGGTACTGCGGACAAAAGAATAATAAAAAGCCTACACACGATTCTTCTTTCAGAAAGGAGTGTAGGCAGCAAAAAGAGTAACATAAAGTGAAAAATAAATCCGCGTAATCCGTGCCTGCTGATTTTTCAGGCTGGATTACGCGGATTCGTTTTTATACTTCCGTCTCCCTTTGGGATGAAATCTATCTTATAGTTTAGCTCTGATTGCTTTCGACTCTTCTTCGTATCCCGGTTTGTTGAGCAGCGCAAACATATTCTTCTTGTATGCCTCTACCCCCGGTTGGTTGAACGGGTTCACCTCGAGCAGATAGCCGCTGATGCCACAAGCTATTTCAAAGAAATAGAGCAGTTGCCCGATGTTGTATTCGTTCAGTTCGGGAAGTACGATGCGCATATTAGGCACTCCGCCGTCCACGTGAGCCAGCTGTGTCCCTAGTTCTGCCATCTTGTTCACTTCGTCCACTCGCTTGCCTGCTAAAAAGTTCAGTCCGTCAAGGTTTGCTTCGTCCATTGGCACTTCCAACGTATGTTGTACCTTCTCCACAGAGATGACCGTTTCAAAGATGGTGCGTTCACCCTCTTGAATCCATTGTCCCATGGAGTGCAAATCGGTAGAGAAGTCTACTGCTGCGGGGAAGATTCCTTTATGTTCTTTCCCTTCCGATTCTCCGTAGAGTTGTTTCCACCATTCGCCCACGTAGTGCAGTTTGGGGTTGAAATTCACCAGAATTTCAATCTTCTTTCCGCTTTTGTAGAGTTCGTTGCGCGTTGCGGCATAGATGGCGGCAGGGTTTTGGTCGAAGGGAACGTCTTTTCCACAAACCTTCTCCATGTCGGCAGCGCCGGCTACCAGCTTTTCGATGTCGAATCCTGCCACAGCGATAGGCAGCAATCCTACGGGAGTGAGGACAGAGAAACGTCCGCCCACATTATCGGGAATGATGAATGATTGGTATCCCTCTTTGTCAGCAGTGATGCGGGCAGCGCCTTTCTGGGCGTCGGTCACGGCAACAATGACTTTGCGTGCCATTTCTTTGCCGCGCTGATCTTCGCATTGCTTCTTCAGTAGCCGGAAGGCGAGGGCGGTTTCGGTGGTTGTACCCGATTTGGAGATGTTGATGACCCCGAATTTTTTGTCTTTCAAGAAGGTAGTCAGCTCGTACAGGTAATCTTCGCCAATGTTGTGTCCGGCGTAGATGATGACGGGGGCTGTTTTCTCTTTTTGCAACCAAGCGAAGCTGTTGGAGAGTGCTTCCACTACGGCACGGGTGCCCAAGTAGCTTCCGCCGATGCCTGCTACAATCACTACTTCGCAATTCGCTCTCAACACTTCTGCGGCAGCCTTCAGGCTAGCTAAGTGTGCAGCCGAAATCGAAGACGGCAGATGCAGCCATCCCAGATAATCATTTCCTTTTCCCGTGCCGTTCTCCAACGTCTCTTGTGCGGCTTTTACCCGGGCCTCGCAGCTGGAAACTGCTTCTTTGGAAATACATCCAAAAGTCTTTTCAATGTTTAAACGAATCATATTCTTTTAAGTTTAAGTAATTATCTAAACGAATCGGTGAGCAATTTTATCTCTATCATCGGCGATATGCGTTCGTACAAGATGTTGTAAACGGCGTCGAGTATCGGCATGTTGACGTGGTAATGCTTGTTGATTTCCTTGATGCACTTAGTGCCATAGTACCCTTCGGCTATCATTTCCATCTCTATCTGTGCGCTTTTTACTGAGTATCCTTTCCCAATCATCGTGCCGAACGTGCGGTTGCGGCTGAAGTTAGAGTAACCCGTCACCAAGAGGTCTCCTAGATAAACAGATTCACTGATGTTTCTGTTCAATGGATGCACCGTATCAAGAAAGCGGCTCATCTCTTGAATGGCATTCGAGATGAGCACCGACTGGAAGTTGTCGCCGTACTTTAGTCCGCTGCAGATGCCTGCAGCGATGGCGTAGACGTTTTTCAATACCGAACTGTATTCTATCCCAATCACGTCGTCACTCACCGATGTCTTGATGAAGCTACTTGCCAACAAATGGGAAAAAACGCGAGCTTTATCTTTGTCCGGACAAGCTAGGGTGAGGTACGATAGCCGTTCGAGTGCAACTTCTTCGGCATGGCAGGGACCGGCGAGCACGGCAATATTCTCGAGCGGCACGCCGTATTCTTTCCGGAAATATTCGGAGACAATCATGTTGTCATCGGGCACAATGCCTTTGATAGCGGTAATAATGAACTTATCCTTAATCTTCAGCTTCAGCTTTTTCAGGTGGGCTTTCAAGTACGGAGACGGGGTGACAAAGACCAGCGTATCGCTACTCTTCACGATGTCGTTGATGTTCGAACTGAAATTGATACGTTTCAGATCGAACTTCACCCCTGTCAGGTAGGCGGGATTGTGTCCTAGTCGCTTGAAATCGGCTATACGGTCGTCGCGGCGCATATACCAATTGATGGACTCTTCTTGAGCCAAGAACATTTTGGCAATGGCTGTAGCCCAGCTTCCGCCGCCCATTATCGCTATCTTACCGGGTAGTTTCATAATATGATGAATAAGGAAGTCACTTTATCCACTCAGTCACATCAGATACTGATGGGGCAGTTAACTCCAGTTTATACTTTTTGTTGATGCCGCAAATTTCTTGATGAAACTTTTGCGGGTTCACTTCTTTGAGGTCTGATACCAAGTTGTAGCCTGCTTTTTGGATGGCTGGTACCCATTCTTCCGGAATACCCAGCTCCACATAGAGGGAGGCGGCATCTTTCTTAGTCGTTTTTTCGGGACGCATCTGCGGGAAGAACAGGACTTCCTGAATGGCTGTTTGCCCCGTCATCAGCATCACTAGCCGGTCCATGCCGATGCCCATACCGGAGGTAGGAGGCATACCGTATTCGAGCGCGCGGACAAAGTCCATATCAATGAACATGGCTTCGTCGTCTCCTTTTTCACTTAGTTTGAGCTGCTCTTGAAAGCGTTCCAACTGATCGATGGGATCGTTTAACTCCGAGTAAGCGTTGCAAAGCTCCTTTCCGTTCACCATCAGTTCGAAACGTTCGGTCAGTTCAGCATTCTCGCGGTGCTTTTTGGTCAGCGGAGACATTTCTTTGGGATAGTCGGTGACGAACGTGGGCTGTATGTAATTGCCTTCGCAGAACTCGCCGAAGATTTCGTCAATCAGTTTGCCTTTGCCCATGGTGTCGTTGATGTCCATTTTCAACGCTTGGCACACTTCGCGGATTTCTTCTTCGCTCTTGCCCGTTAGGTCGTGTCCGGTGAAGTCCTTGATAGCACCCAGCATGGTGACACGCTTGTAAGGGGCTTTAAAGCTGATTTCACGGTCGCCCACTTTCACTTCGGTGGTGCCGTTCACGTCCAGACAAATCTTCTCAATCATCTTTTCGGTGAACTCCATCATCCAATTGTAATCTTTGTAAGAAACGTAAATCTCCATGCAAGTAAACTCGGGGTTGTGCGTGCGATCCATGCCTTCGTTGCGGAAGTTCTTCGAGAACTCGTACACACCCTCGAAGCCGCCTACGATGAGGCGTTTGAGATAAAGTTCGTCGGCAATGCGGAGGTAGAGCGGCATGTCGAGCGCATTGTGGTGCGTGATGAAGGGGCGGGCAGAAGCTCCCCCGGGGATAGCTTGTAAAATGGGGGTCTCCACTTCCATATAGTCTTGCGCGTTAAAGTAGGCGCGCATAGAAGAATAGACTTTATTTCGTTTAAGGAAGATGTCTTTGATTCCTTCATTTACGGCAAGGTCCACATAACGCTGGCGGTAACGCATTTCCGGGTCTTCGAAGGAGTCGTAAGCCACGCCGTCCTTGTATTTCACGATGGGCAACGGTTTGATGGACTTGGCGAGTACGGTGAGCCGTTGGGCATGGATACTGATTTCGCCCATCTGGGTGCGGAACACGAAACCCTCGATGCCGATGAAGTCTCCCAAATCGAGCAATCGTTTGAAGACAGCGGTGTATAGTTCTTTGTTTTCGCCTGGGCAGAGGTCATCGCGGGTGATATACACTTGGATGCGTCCTTTTGAATCTTGCAATTCAATGAAAGAGGCTTTGCCCATCACGCGGCGGCTCATGATTCTACCTGCTACGGAAACCGTGCGCGGCGCTTCGTCGTCTTTAAATTCCTGTTTTATATCGGTGGAGAAAGCATTGGTTACATACTCTGCTGCTGGATAGGGATCGATGCCCATGGCACGCAGTTCATTCAGACTATTCCGTCGGATGATTTCTTGTTCACTTAGTTCTAATAGGTTCATTTCGTTATGTATTAACTCAATTTGTTGGCAAAAATACGAAACATTTTTCATATCACCTAAAAAAAGGCTACTTTTGCACCTTCTACTAACATTGAGACGATTATGAATACAATAAACGAACAGAAGCAATTTTTTTCTCTTTTACAAGCCGGACTATGGGGAGGAAAGCCGTCTGTGGCGCTCTTTGCGCCTGCACAAACGGATTGGATGTCGCTGCTTAAACGCGGTAAGAAACAAGCCTTGTTGGGCATTGCCTTCGACGGCATGCAAGCGCTGCCCGAGGAATTACGTCCTGCACGCCCCATTTATCTGCAATGGTGCAACCTTGTGTCACAGATAGAAGAGGAGAATCATCAGCTCAACGGTGAAATTAGGAACCTTTTTACGCTATACCGCGAAGGCGGGCTCACTCCGATACTCCTTAAAGGGCAAGGGGTGGCGCAAAACTACCGCAATCCGCTGCATCGCCAAAGCGGTGATATCGATGTTTATATCGGCAAGAAAGACTATGAACGCGCCAATCAGCTGCTGCGACAAGAACATGCCACTAACGAGCATGAAGAACACAAAAAGCATTCTAGCTTTACCTGGCACGGCGTGGAGGTGGAAAACCATTGCATGATAGCCAACCTTAACGCACCGCGTGCCGATGAGGCGTTTCAACATCGCACCGCTTTCTGGTTTCCCAACGGGAAGGAAGTGGAGGTGGACGGCTACCGCGTCTTGGTGCCTCCCGTAGAGTTCGACGCCGTCTTTCTGCTTATTCATGCCGCCATCCACTTCTTAGGTACGGGCATCGGACTGCGTCAAGTGTGTGACTGGACTTGCCTGCTGCATGCCCAGCAGTCTAATCTCGACCAGAGGAGGGTCATTACTTTCCTTCAACAGACGGGAATGTACCGTATGGCGAAAGCTTTTGGTGCCATTGCCGTCACCTGTCTGGGCTTGCCTGCCAGCGAGCTTCCTTTTGAACTCGAGCCGGATGACTTGGATAGGGGCGAACAGCTACTGGTTGATATTCTGCAGATGGGTAATTTCGGGCAGTACGATGCGCAGACGAAGCCCCGCCCCAAAGGGTATTGGAGCGGGAAGTGGCATACGTACCGCAAAATTACCACCCGCTGCCGTCAGTTCGGAGCGTATGCGCCGACTGAAGCGCGTTGGTATCCTGTGAGGCTGGCGCTCGATTCGTTGCAAATACAGATTAAGAAGAGGCTGTAGCCCGAAAATCAGGACGAAGGGCTTTTGATATTAGGCTGTGCAGTGACTTTCGAACGCGTGATAGGTGTAGATAACCAAGAGTCAGGAGTCTTTATTTATCGGGTCATTACCAGAAAAGGTAATGACCCGATATGTTTATTTCTTAATGCAGCGGATGGAATATTCGGAACCATTACCGTGTCTTTCTAAAGCTATTTTGTTGCTTGTATGCGATAAATAATACACAGAAGGAGGGAAACTAGAATCATCTTTTTTGCAGCAATAAATCGCAAATTCTTGTGCAAAACCATAAACACTTTCAGTTTTACCTTTTGGAACAGAAAAGACACCTACGGGTTGTCCGTCAAATCCGCTTAAGTTGCTAGCAGCAGTAATATCAGAAGAAGTTTTCCATGTTCCTGCTTTTAATTTAGATGCGTCGTTATTTACATAGTTAATGAGCTTTTTCCATTCCGTCTCGTTCGGAATTTCCCATCCAGTCGGAGCGGTGATGTTGCTGCTAACAACTGAATTAGGATAGAATACCTCTTTTTCATGAATGAAATGAGCGAGTTCATTGCCGTCAGTGTATGTAGTCGCTTTTAGGTTTTCCCGCATCCAATATTGAGTGCCAATCTTTACAATGGGATAACGGTGACTTTCATTTCCCCGCGTGTCTGCTAATGTAGAACCTTTGGCTGAAATGAGCTGAGAGGTGGCGGGCTTTTCAAAGACGAATGCTCCTTCATCAGTTACATAAAAACGTGTGATAGGCGCGTGCGTACCTGCTTTCTGAGTAAAGGAATTTGTCTCAGCATCCCAGGTGATTGTTCCTCCACATATATTTTCGCTTTTGCTCATAACTTGCAGCAAGGTTCCTGTCGTTTTGCTGTTGGCAGGATAGAGTACAATGGCTTGTGCATTGATATCGCCATTTAAGTATTCCTGACACACTTCTGCTAGAACCGTTTTGTCTGCAGAAACGATGTTGTAAACGCTTGTTTTCGTAAAGTCCAGATTGGCAAGGGTAATATATTCGCTATTTTTCTTTTCTTCTAAGGTCGTTTCACTATCATTGCCTGACTGCCATTCGCCAATGCCAAAACCGACTTCGCTGATGCCGGTTTGTGATTTGTATGTTAATCCTAGATTGACACTTTCTCCACTATTCAATTGCAGATTTGTCGGAAAGGAACCGGTGAATTGTTTGTCCTTAATCTGTAGAGTAAAGGTGCATTCTTTTACTTCTTGTGGGATTAATAGCGCTTTTTTTCCACTTAGTTGGTTGGTGGGTCCGTTGATTATCCACTTCCCATTGGGAGTAATGTCTTGTGGATGGCTAGGTGATGAGATTTCACCGGAAGAGAAATTGTAGGTTGCTTGAGTACAGACGTTGTTGATGGTGAGTGTGATGTTTTCCGCTATGTTATCGGAAACATCGTCAGAAGATGATTTGAGAGTGAAGTTTACTTGGCATAGCTTGTGTTCGTGAATGAGTTTGACTGCTGTCTTGCTAGGAGAAAGGTCAGTGGATTTTGCTGTCATGAAATTTGAGGCATCGTATGCGGTAGGATCGTCTTGATTGGTTTTGACCGAAATCGGGAGGGTGTTGCTTGTCTTGGAAATAGCGTTAGCTTGGTAAGGATAGTAACTGATGAAATCGCATTTCCCGGTTTGTGGATAAAAGATTTCGTCGTCGGGAACAAATTTCCCGTTTTTGCAGGAGAAACGCATGTTGTCTATATAGCGTTCGTCTGTTAGTACTTTTGATTCGGGCAGCACATAAAGTCCGATGACATCTTTTGCATCAAATTTATTGTCCGTGATGCGTGTACGTAAATCCCCAATCTGTGCGGCAATTCGAATAGGAATGTCTCCAGGTATTGCCGTCTCTTCTTTTTCTGTAATACCATTAACGCATGCGGTAGTGAAAATTGTAGCAAGGGCTATTGTGAACAACCCACAGCTAAAAGAAAGTTTTGTTTTCATAAATTAAAATTAAAGAATTAATAGAGGACAAAAATAAAATATATTTTTTAGTAGAACAACAGATAAGGCAGACTATTTAATCAGATAATGACTTTTTTTATCTCGCATTTGCAAAGTTCTGTGGTAGGATTAGCCCACGTTGTTGCCTGTCTAGTGCTAACGTCTTGTTTCTCTATTAGTTTTGTTTTAAAAGTTTCGTAATGGCATGCTTGTCTATCAGAATAGAAATTGTTTTTAAACGAACGTATTCTTCAGAAAGATAGAGATAGCCGTGATATGGACCGGCGTTCCCTACAGAATTTTTGGCGATGAAGAAGCGCTCGCCGAATTGGTTGTGTGCCAATCCGATGATGTGCATCATGTGGTCGTCGCGCGTTTCGCCGGAGAGGAAAGCGAACAGGCGTGTCTGCTCGCTGACCCGCATTTCCGAGGGACAGAACGCGAATCCCTTGTTTATGGAGAAGCTACGTTCGCTGACGTCGCCATCCCAGACAAAGGTGGTGCCGTGCTGCAAAGCGCTGGTCATTACATTCATTAACTGATTCAGCGGAAGATTGTAGAAGGCGGCGTGTTCCCAATTGTCGCGCAAGTCCAGCGAGCAGTAGGCATGATAGGGCTGGTTGGCAAAACTGGTCAGCTCGATGTATTCGCGACGGACGGCGGGCAACAATTGTGCAAAAGTCTGCGGGGTGAACCGCTTGCCATCATAAAGGAATGAGTCGGGAAGGCTGCCCATCTGTTGATCGAGAAGTGCGGATAAGTCGAGTTTGCATGAAGCTTCTTGTTCTGGTTGTGAAACAGCTTCGCGAGCCAAGTGGCGGATGTTTTTCAAAAGCTTACTGTACGCCGGGCGGTGGCGGTAGCAACTATCATACGCTTGCCACGGTACGATTCCCGCTTTGCGGAAAGTTTGAATGAAGGTATGTCCCAGTCCTCCCGTGCAGATTTCTTCTTTTCCGCCCGCGTGGCAATAGTGGTCGAACTTCGCCTGATAGCTGCTGCGGACGATGTATTCGGGTGAGAGGTTGAGTGTATCTGTTCCATCGTTTGCTGTCCAATATTCTGTTTCGAGGAGCGAAGCGGCGGCATACGCCCAGCAATTGCTCGATTTGCCTTGATGCTTGACGGGTGTGGCGAAGTACAGCGTGTCGACGGTGAAATTATAGGCGGGGAAGTCGATGGGTTTGCGAAAAAATTGGCAGCTGCTGAGCAGCAGCAGCAACAAACAGAGAAATTGGTTAGTAATTCGAGGTGACATATAGATAAAGAATAAAAGTGCGGGATAAAGACAAGTAGCGGGAACTGATGAAGTATGTTTTACTTAGATTCTGACAAACTTCTCCAAATCCCAGCCACGGAACACTAAGGCTATCTTGATGACTTGTGTGGTGCCTTTCCCCGCCTGTACCTTCGGACATTCGGCATAGCGAGTCAGCTGTACCCTGGCATCTTCCAGCAATTTCTCCAGTTCGGCGTCATTGGCATCCCGATGGGCGTACTTCACTTCGATGGCATAGCTGTAGGGCAAGTCGGGCAGTTGAGCCAGATTGGGCTGCAGGTAGAAGTCGCTGAAGCCTTTGTTCATTTCGTATTCGGGAAAGGTCATGTAGTAATTGTTCATGCCCATGTAGCTCAGCAAGAAACCTTTTACATGAGCTTCGCCTTCCATGAATTCGCGGATGGAGCTTTGAGCTTTGAGTTGGTTGGCAATGTATTGGAAGTAGTTCTCCCATTCAAGGAAATAGGCCATGCGTTTCATCAGTTGGTTCAAATCGCTGACATCCAATTCCAGCGATGCAACATCTTTATAAACATCAGCCAAGTAACCATATAACTGCTCTTTGACAACTAGATTCGGAATGGCAAGAAACAAATCGCCCATCTCTACATGGTTTATGCTCAGCATGCCATAATAGAACAGCAAACTCTTGAAGTTGTCCGTTTTGGCTATCTCTACAGCGGGAAAGGAATCTTTGATGGTTCCGAAAGTTCCACCTTGCGTTATAATCTCTTGGATGACGCTGGCGTTCTTGCCAAAACTCTTGTCCATCCGGATGAGGTGGCGGAGCTTGTTATAGTCGGTGCGGACATTGGAGTCGAGCATTTGTTCGGGCGGCATCTTACGGCTCAGATACGAGTTGACGAAATAGAGCACCATGTCCGAATTGTACATCGGCGCTTCTTCCAAGCAGGCTTTGGAAAAGCAATAGTTGTCATACCATGGCTTCATAAGCTCTATGAGTTGGTCGGCCGAATGCGTGATTCTTCCTTGCCCGATGTAATAATCCAGAATGCTCCGAACTTCCATCTCGGTGAAGCCGATCATCCCGTTGAAGACGGGGTTCGTGCTTTGGTTGCTGGCGATGTTGAAACCGCTGGTGAGGTCGTCCATGGTGACGGGACTGACACCGGTGATATACATGCGCTCTATCACTTTGTCCGTATGGTCTTTCACCACCTTGAGGAAGTCGCGCAGGAAACCGTCGCCATGGGTCAGCGCGTGGTAGCGCGAATCGCCGTAGCTGGACAGCACGTTGTTGGCAAAGTTGTCGTATTCGTCAAGAATGAGGTACATCTTCAGACCTTTCTGCTTCAGCGCGAGACACAAAGCCGCCAGTTTGTTGGCTGCCGTATCTGCCTGCTGAATGGCTGACAAAGTGTCTTCGGACAGGAAAGAGGCATACTTCAAAGCAAAGTCCTTTAACATCATTCCGCAATAGCAGTTGAATGAACTTTCCATCTTCTCCGGATTAGCCGTTATCCCAGAGAAGCTCATTTTGAGCACCAGGTAGCTGTTGCGGATACTGGTAGGATGGGTGCCGACGTACAATCCCCCGAAGAGCTCATCGAACTCATCCTTTGCCAAGCAGTCGTAATAATACTCCAGCATGTTAAGGAAAAGGCTCTTCCCGAAACGACGGGGGCGAACGATGAAGAAGAAACGGACCGTCCGCTCTATCTCGGCGATGTAGCGGGTCTTGTCTATATAACAATAGTTATTGCGGATAATGGAGGCAAAATCCGTCATGCCATAAGGTATCAGCTTCATTTTTTCTATCGGACTCATCATATACTTCTTTCATTAATTAAATATAAGTAATCCCTTCTCTTCTTGAGAATATAGCTTACTCTATTCTTTGTCACATTCAACATCTACTTTTATCTGTATCTTTTTATACTCTGACAAACTTCTCCAAATCCCAGCCACGGAACACTAAGGCTATCTTGATGACT
>JAVVVS010000037.1:0-3526 GCA_036652495.1 Bacteroides sp. | reverse complement strand
GTTATTGCGGATAATGGAGGCAAAATCCGTCATGCCATAAGGTATCAGCTTCATTCTTTCTATCGGACTCATCATATACTTCTTTTTATAAGTGCTTTTGCAAATGTAAGGGTTTTAAGCAAGAAACGAAAAGGAAGTAAATGAAAGTTTGTAGACAGCTCTTTCTTGATAGGATTTTCTTCCTAGCCTATTTTAGTGCTTTATTGGCTGCGCTTCAAAGAAGGCACTCTTTATTCGCTCTTTCCTCGAAAGCATCGGGCAGGTCTTCGTCTTGCAGGTCTTCTGACTTACTCCGGAGGTTTGCTCGAGCCTTCCCACCCGCAGCGCGGTTACGGCAGACAGCGGCAGAGAGTGTATGAACGGTAAACCAAGGAAGCATCGCGGAACAAAACGTTGCGAAGATAGTCCGTTTGGACGACACTGGCAAGGCTTTGATAAGGTTATGGCGCAAGAAAGGGAGGGGAGAAATAAAAAGCTCGCTCTATATATAAGGTACGGGCGCGCGCGTACCTTATATATAGAGCGAGCTGATGCTCTCTTTCCAGGGGGAATCAACATGGAGAAACAAACTTTATGAATGACTAAAGAAGAAGCTCCTAGAAAAAAAGAAAAATAATAAAAAGAGTGTGTGAATGATACTGATTTTGCAGTATCCTTTCACACACTCTTTTTATAAGTCTAATTCAGGTTCGATTAAATCAAACTTTATTAGATTTTACGCTAAGTTAGAAGTTACCAGATTTCCCGTTCCAAGTAGCTAGACTAGCAGGAGCAGTTATAGATTTCTCTCCTGCTGTTACTTGAGTCTTTGTACCGGCTAAATCAATTAGTTTTAATGCCAATGTCGCCGCATCATTAAAGGTGAACTGAGCACCAGTTACGTTAGTCGTAGCACCTGTATCAGCTCCTGCCCATGTATTCATACCAGACATAATGATTGGCATTGTCAAAGCACCACCAGTAGTAGTAGTAATTGTAGCATTGCTTAATTCTAAGGTCTTGATCTTAACTCCTGCTGTAGTATACGGAGCGTTGATGAGAGACAAACCTGTAACGAGAGCAGTTGTTTGAGTTCCAGTTACTTTCAATAGGTTTAAGCCCATAGCTGCTGTAATTTCAGTAGAGTTAATCTTAGCATTTTGTTCTGTTAATTTCGAAACTGTTGCAAATACAGTTTGTCCTTCATTAGCTGCAACTTTGCCTAATTCATCATTATTAATGATACCACTACCTAAACCAATTGTTGCTACACTAGAAGCATTCTGCATTGTTATAGTACCATTGTTCACATTGTTTGCAGAACGCAAGTTGCTACCAGCATCTACTGTTAGGTTTGCTCCCTTAGCATTGCTAATGGTTGCCGTAATAATACCCGAAGTAGTTATTGTTGCACTGTTGTTGTTATAAATAGTCAATGCAGAATTAAGAACACCGCCTGTTAAGGTCAACGTTCCATTATTAATGATAGAAGATGCGTTTTTAGCACTTTCATCTAATGATAATGTTCCGTTATTAAAGATGTGAACGTAACCGGCAATCTGTTCAGCTATTGTTGCAGTGTCGATTGTTTGTCCTGTTGCAAGATAATAATAACCAGCTTTATCAATTTGGGTAGCTGTAATATCACCCATTTTTAATTTGATGGTATATGTTTTGTTTTTGCCAGTAGTAGAGGTGAATGTTACAGGGTATACTTCACCTTCTTTAGTTCCAATACTAGCTTTAACGTCTCCGCTAATCTTCACAGTAGTCGCATTAATTTCTAAACTACCTTGTACGATTCCAGCAGCTTCATTATAGTTAATGTCATATAATCTATCAATCAGAGCAGAGTTAATTTCAATCGTATTATCAGATGCAATAGCGAATTTCAAATTCCCCCAGTCGGTTTGAGGTGTGTTGCTTAGTGCAGCATCTTCAACTACGTCAACATAGCGTGCATAACTATTAACTATGCCTACTAATTCTTCATTAGTCTTGATACCATAGTTTTTTTCAGCTTGGTCAAGCAAGAAAGCGCCTTCAGTTTTACCACCAGTCAAGTTAATTGTTAATAAAGTGCCTGCAAATTCCTTCTTAGGACCATCTAAACTAGATTCAATTTCTGATGCCGGATATCTTTGCTTACGCAGTAAAGTTACACCATCTTTGTTAGCATGCTTTGTATCGTCAAAAGTCCAAGAGAATTGATTAAGGTTTGCAGTAATTGCAGTAGCTTTCCCACTAGCAATACTAAATACTTTTGTATCACTATTTTGTGTTTGTGCAATCACATACTGTTTGCCTGCAATCGTTACGAAAACATTAGCTTTCATATTATCTTTTTCATAAGCTTCTGCCGGAAGCACTGCATTAAATCTGTACTCTCCTTTTGGTGCAAGAGTCTTACCAATTTTCAAGGTGACTTTTTCTGTTCTCTTTATGATGTTACCTAATATAGATCCCACACCTTTTGCCGATTGAAAATCTGTTGCTTTCTTAAAATCGGCATTAGGAGACACTGCTAAAATGTCAGCAGTAGCTGCTTTTTCACGAGCTAATTTCTGCCACTCACAGAGTCCACCATTAGCGCCTGGTTTTAAATTCGTCACTAATTTCTCATGGTTAATAGCTGCTTCTGCAGGATATACATGATTTTCTTTGACAGAGAAAATCTGAATACTATCAATAATCATTTCATACTCTTTAGCACCACCGGTACTTGTCTGCGCATCAAATACGTAACCATTAAAGTTATTCTTAATAGTAAATTCAGGATAAGAATAAATGTCTAACATTGTAGCTTGAGCTACCAATTCTTGACCCTCGGCTTTCAAGGCTTGATAACCTACAGCAACCGGGGTTTTTGAGGCTAACAAATCTTCAACTGCTTTTGATGGAGTAGAACAGTCTTGAATAACAGAAAGCTTGGTTACAACTGGCTCACGAGTCAACATTTTTTCGTTGAAAGGAGCATAGAACATATAGTTTCCTTCCACCAATTTTGCACACGTTGTCCATTTTTTATCCTTAACTGAATAGGTATAAGGATAATTGCTTGACACATAATTTACAAGAGAGTAAAATGGTTCGGGATTATCTATACTCTTCCCTAACCAAGGGTGACTACCATCTATTGTCCAGTCTGCATACTCTTTCTTTGTAGTGTAGTTTGCTTGGTCTATAATGCAAGCGCCAACTTGATCTCCGTCCTGAAAATCCCAATTGAAAGTACTTCCATCTTTGATAGCTATACGTGTTTTTGCTGCTCCAAAATCGAAGTTTACTTGACCTACTTCTGGACGCATAGACAGGTCTTGTGCTGCCGGTCTATTGTCTACAGTAATTAAGTCCTCATTCGAGCATCCTGCAAATATTGCAGAAAACGCGAAAGCAGATAATAAAATTTTCTTTGTTTTCATTGTTAATACTTTAATATTAAATAATTAAATACTTATACTCCGTCGCCCTCTGTGCTAAATCCGAAGCCTTTTTCTACCTCTACTTCTACCATCTCCACTGCGGGAGCTACATAATTCATTTCCAT
>JAVVVS010000036.1:0-27463 GCA_036652495.1 Bacteroides sp. | reverse complement strand
CATCCTGCAAAGTTAGCTTTTTTTTGAATATCAATTTTGATGCGGTTGCCCTGATCAGATTCTCTTTTGCTCACTTTTTGACTATGACGCGTTGCACCTTCAGGTCTTCTTTCGCTTTTTTCATTTTCCTGATTACCCGGCATGCTGCGCACAAATCATTGTCGGGCACCTTTGCCAGCTTGAAACCACTCTTGGCGCATATGCCAATTTATTTCCTTTTTTTGCCAATCAATAAATTTCATCCTTTCTTCATAAAGGGATCTACACCAGCTGGTGCTATAGTCCTTTTTGAATTTTATGTAGATAATACTCTTAAAGGAGCCTAAATTCGATAAAATAAAATATCTTTGTGAGGTAAAACACACTCAATAAAATCAAAAATGGAAACTTTTAAAGAACTCAACCGAAATCTGAAGAAGGATGCTTCTACGCTTCAGCCCCTCAAAGTAGCTTTGTTGGGTGATACGGCTACTCAATTTTTGACTACTGCCATTTGTGGACTGGGTTATAGCAGAGGGTATCGCATTGATTTATTGGAGGCTGAATACAATCAGGTGGAACGCCAAGTGATGGACCCTACGTCCGATTTGCATGGTTTCTCTGCCGATTATACAGTCGTATTTCAGTCTACACACAAGCTACTGGAAAAGTATAGTTTGCTGCCAACTGCGGAACAGAGTCTATTAGCAGAAAAACGGTTGGATTTTATTCGTACCCTGTGTTCTTCTGTATCCGGACGGATAGTCTATTATAATTATCCCGAGATAGATGATACGGTTTTTGGCAGTTATGCCAATAGAGTACCATCCTCGTTTACTTACCAACTCCGCAAGCTGAACTTCGAGCTGATGAACCTGTCACAACATTTTTCTAATTTGTTTGTCTGTGATATTGCCGCCTTACAAAACAAATTCGGACGAGACCTCCTTTTCAAGAGCAGTGTATATATGAGCACAGAAATGGTGCTGAGTCTCGAACTTCTGCCGTATGTGGCATCGCGTACGATGGACATCATCGGCGCAGCAGAAGGAAAAATAAAGAAATGTCTGATTCTCGACCTCGACAACACCCTTTGGGGCGGAGTGGTGGGGGATGACGGCTGGGAAAACCTTGAGATAGGTCATGGCTTGGGGATTGGCAAAGCTTTTTCCGAGTTCCAACAATGGATAAAGAAACTCAAAAACCGGGGCATCATCCTCGCCGTTTGCAGCAAGAACGACGAAGACAAGGCGAAAGAGCCTTTTCAGAAGAATTCCGAAATGGTGCTGAAGTTGGACGACATAGCTGTCTTTGTGGCGAACTGGAACAACAAAGCCGATAACATCCGCGTCATCCAGCACATCCTGAACATTGGTATGGATTCGATAGTCTTCCTGGATGACAATCCGTTCGAACGAAATATGGTGAGGGAGCATGTTCCCGGCATCACTGTACCCGAACTGCCCGAAGACCCAGCGGAATACTTGGAATACCTATATTCGCTGAATCTCTTCGAGACCGTCTCTTACTCCCATGCTGATGCAGACCGTACCCTGCAATATCAAGTAGAGGCCAAGCGGGCTACCCTTCAGCAGTGTTTTACCAACGAAGCGGACTTCTTGCAATCGCTGGCTATGGTTTCTGAAGTGAAAGGCTTTGACACCTTCAATGCGCCCCGCGTGGCACAGCTGTCGCAGCGCAGCAATCAGTTCAATTTGCGTACCATCCGTTATACGGAAGCAGAGATTGAAGCGATAGAGAAAAAAGAAAGCACCGTCGGTTTTTCGTTCACCCTTTCGGATAAGTTTGGAGATAACGGTTTGATCTGTGTGGTCATTTTGGAGAAAAGAGAGCCTGAAACGCTTTTTATCGATACGTGGTTCATGAGTTGCCGTGTGTTGAAACGAGGCATGGAAAACTTTACGCTGAACACCTTGGTGGCGTACGCTCGAGAAAACGGCTTCAGACGTTTGATAGGAGAATACCTGCCTACTGCCAAGAATCAGATGGTAGCGGAACATTATCCCGGACTGGGGTTCTGCAAGAAGGAAGGCACTAGCACTCTGCAATTCGAGTTGAAGGTAGCTGCTTACGAAGAAAAAGAATGTTATATTACCATTAAACAATAAAACAATACTTATGGAACAATCTGAAATTTTAGCCAAAGTGCAAGCAATCTTTCGAGACATCTTAGACAATGACGGCATCGTATTAACTCCTCAAAGCTCAGCCGATGATATAGAAGAATGGGATTCGTTATCGCACATTCAACTGATTGTAGCTATCGAGAAAGCTTTCAAGATAAGGTTCAACTCGAAAGAGATCCTTTCGTGGGAGAACGTAGGGGAAATGATGGAAAGTATTACAAGCAAATGAGAAATGACTGAACCTCTTAAATTTCATCATATTGGCTATGTAACAGATAATATAGTCAATACTTTATCTTGCTATTCCAAAATGGGCTATTTAGCCTCTGAAATAGTGGTTGATCCTATTCAAAAGGTACGTATTTGTTTTGTAAGCAAAAACGGTGATCCTTGTATAGAATTAGTGGAACCCTTAGATGAAAAATCTTCGGTAAATAAAATTTTAAAGAAGAACGGTGTCTCTCCTTATCATGTATGTTATGAAGTAGAAAATATACATAATGCGTTTGAAAACTTGATAGAGGATGGTTTTATTCCTCTTTTTCGTCCGGTGGAAGCTACAGCAATGGATAATCGACTTATTTGTTATCTATATAAGAAAGAAATAGGGTTTATTGAATTGCTGAATAAATAGATTTTTAAATAATGGTCGTCAATTCATTTAATTTTCTTCTGTTCTTTGTCGTAGTATTCATCGTGTACTACTTCCCTTTTTCCGGTAAGGTGAAAGCTCAAAATGCGTGGTTACTGCTGGTAAGTTATTTCTTTTATGGAGTAGCCGAATGGAAGATGATACCGCTGTTGCTGGTGGCAACCGTCGTATTCTATGGCATTGGGTTAGCCATCGGAAAATACAATCAGAGTAATGAAAAGAAAGCGTCCCTGCTAACTACCGCGGGTACGTTGCTTGGTATAGGCTTTCTGTTGTATTTCAAATATCTGAATTTCTTTATTGAATCCTTTAGCAGCTTTTTTAATGCGATAGGTCTACAGATCAATTGGGGTACTTTTACGATTCTGATGCCTTTAGGCATTAGTTTCTTTACTTTCAAGCTCATCAGCTATGTGATAGAGGTGCATCGTAAGCACCTACAACCCTGTACGGACTTCGTGGAATTTGCTACCTATATTTCTTTCTTTCCCACCATTCTTTCGGGACCGATTGACCGTCCGAAAGCTTTTATGGCACAGTTATGGAAAGGGCGTATATTTGATTCAGACTTTGCATTGACAGGTTTGAAACGCATTTTCTGGGGTATGTTTATCAAGATGTGTGTAGCTGACCGCTTATCTATTTATGTAGATGCCGTGTTTAATAATGCAAATCAACACAATGGAACATCTATCGCATTTGCTTCACTGCTCTATCCCTTGCAAATGTATGCTGACTTTTGCGGATATTCAGAAATGGCTATAGGTGTAGGATGTCTATTAGGTCTGAAGGTTGCAGAAAACTTTAAACGTCCTTTTTTCTCGCAAAACATAGCTGAATACTGGAGAAAATGGCATATAACCCTTACGGGTTGGCTTACAGATTATGTGTTTATGCCTCTAAATGTTAGCTTTAGAAATAAAGGCAAAGGAGGGTCTATATTAGCTATAATTGTCACATTTGTTCTGATTGGCCTATGGCATGGCTCCAGTTGGACCTTTGTCTTGTTTGGACTCTATCACGGGCTTCTCTATATACCTTTAATCCTTTCGGGAGCTTTCTTTAAAAAGAAAAAAATCAAAAAATACAAAAATGGGTTGCCTACAGTCAGTGTCGTATTGAAAATGGCAAGCACTTATTTACTTGTTGCCTTAGGGTTAATATTGTTCCGGTCAGCAACTCTTGCAGACGCAGGAACTTTGGTGCATCGGATGTGCAGCTATTGGGGAAGTTTGTTTATTGATTATAATACGTTAGTGAATGCTTTCTTTTGTGTATTTATCTTGTTTTATCATGATTTTAAAGACGAGTTTTACCCCAGCAATCAGTTTGTTTCTAAACGTTGGGTGCATAAGCACCGCAAGGAACTGTTTATCGCTATTTATATTCTTCTGATTTTGATTTTCGGTGTATTAGATGGAAATCAATTTATTTATTTTCAATTTTAAGTTGCAATGAAAAAGTTTATAAAAGGCCTGTTATTTATCATTCTTATTACGGTAATTGTTGACCGAGGAGCGGGTTACGCCTTTCAGTACTTTTATCGTATCACCACTACTACGGATGAGAATAAGATCACTGCAACAATACTGAACACTCATGCCCCGATTTTGTTTATGGGCAGTTCCAGATGTCACCACCATTACATACCTTCCATTATAGGAGACTCACTGCAATGTGATGTTTACAATGCTGGTTTATGGGGTATGCGCAATATCTATTTTCAATACGGGTTGCTTTGTAACACCCTCGAACGGTATCATCCTCGAATTATCTTATTGGAGATTCACCCCATCGACTATCTGCAAACGCCTTATTCTGGAATTGAAAGGGTAAGTAGTTTGGCTCCCTTTATTAATTATAGTTCAGGATGTGATGAAGTACTCAAAGAAGCGAACCTTTATTATAAATGCAAGCTTTCATGCCTTTATCGATATAACAGCGAATGGGCGAACGTTCTTATGGGCAATTTGAGCAAGCGCTCTCAAGAAAAAGACAAAGGATTTAAGCCGCTGGTTACTCAACTGGATACCCTGCACCAGCAGATAGAACCGGAAAGCTTTTTCTTTCCGCCAGATGAAAGAAAAATTCATTATTTGCATGCATTCATCAATAAATGCAAGAGCGAGAAGATAGACTTGATTTTTCTGTATTCGCCTATGTATGCTACCCATGAGAAAACCAATCTTTTTCATATTCCCGATAGTCTTGCTCAACAAGAAAACATATTGTTTATCAATCATTATCGCTTGGAGGGTATCACAGGACATACTGAGTACTATGCTGATTTTGGACATTTAAATGAACGTGGTGCTGAAAAATATTCTTCTATCATAGCCACTGAATTAAAAAAATATCTCATAAAAAAATGAAAAGGAGAGGAATGCTTATTATGAGTATGCTGATTATGCTCGTTTTTATCAATTGCAGTAAGACAACGGAGAAAAGAATCGTTCTAGCTATTCCCGTTTATGGTCAAAGTCTGGCCTTGGGCGAAGAGGCTATACGCATCACTGATTTTGATTCACTAAGTGAAAAATGCGGCCATCGGGTAGTGACAGAAAACATGGATGAAAAGTTTGGCTATTTCTCGGAAAACGCATTCAAACAATGGACAAAAAGAATTGTACGCTACAAGAAGCGATCTTTCGAGCTCTCCATTTATGGAATGGCAGAAGCCGTGACTCAGTACTGGCAGAAAGAAGGAACCGCAGACAGCTTGATGATTTGTACTTTTCCCGGCGGACAAGGAGCTACTGGTATCCTCGGCATGAGTAAAGGAAGCAAGGCATATCAGAAATTCATAAATGAGATTGAAGGAGCCTATCAGAAGGCGAAGAGTCGAGACTGGGATTTTATTGTTCCTGCGGTGTGCTGGATGCAAGGAGAAGACGACATTGTGTGGGATAGAACGCATCATTATAAAAGGGATTTGAAACAGTTTCAACTTGATTTGAGCCAAGACGTTAAAGCATTAACCAAGCAACGTCAAGAGGTTGCATTCATCTGTTATCAAACGAACTGCCTCACTTTATCTAAGCAATTCGATGCAAATGCATTCAATTGTCGTGAAGTGCAGACTCCACAAGCATTGATGGAGTTAGTCAGAGGGGATACATTGTTTTTGGCAAGTGGCCCTACTTATCCTTACTCTTTTGCCAGAGAACGAGTGCATATTGATGGTCTTTCACAAAAACGATTAGGTTATTTAGCTGGTTTGTCTGTCATTCGGTTGCTTCAGTCAAAGCCAAGTAAAGGTTTGACTCCTGCGCATTTGCAACGATTGAAGAACACCGTTTTAATTGATTTTAATATTCCCTATCCTCCTTTGACTATCGATACCCTCGAGGTGTTCAAAGCAGCTCATTATGGCTTTAGCGTCATTGACTCTTCTAATACAAACATACTACAACAGATTTTTCTTAAAGACAATCAAATAAAACTGTGCTGCAAAAAATCACCTATTGGATGTAGGGTGCGATATGCTGTAAATGGACAAAAAGAGAAAAGCGGATATAGGCATGGTCCACGTGGAAATATAAGAGATTCTCAAGGTAATAAATTCTCTGTGACTATTCATGGCAAATCGTATCCTTTGCATAATTGGTGTTATCAGTTTGATATCTTGATACAATAAATACACGAAAATGAAAAGAATAGGCTTATTCCTTGCTTTATTGGGGCTGATGGCAGGTTCGTTGCGAGCTCAAACGGAGTTGCCGACGGATAGTATTGCCCGCTTGCCCGACCCGAACGTAAAAGACTTCGGGGGATTTTTGCTCGATATGAGACTGATGCCTGTTGTGCAAGCTCCCAAGTTACCACACTATGACCTTACCAAAGACCTGTTTGCCAAAGATTACAGTCAATTGTTCCGCTTCGACCCTCCAGGGATAATGACGAGCAAAAACGGCTGGCGCATCCGCACGTACGGCACGATGACGCCAGATTGGCGTCGCGTGCCCACCCCCGGCGCTCTGCCTTGGGAGAAGAACCGCTATGAAGGCGCGTTCGAACTCAAGTCCGCCAATGGCACCTTCGGTTTGCGCATCGAGGTGAAGCAACGTGGGAACCGTTCATATTAACTCTTATTCAATCTACACGTATGAAAACTATTTTGATTGTTGGTGCCAACGGTTTTACCGGGCGTCGTTTGTTAAGTGAGGTGACGGCGAACCCAACGTATGCCGTCACCGGCTGTTCCTTGCGGGCAGACATCCTGCCGGCTGATGGCTATCGTTTTGTAAGAGCGGACATCCGCGACGCGGCTGCGGTGACGGCGCTTTTTGAACGGGAACGACCGCAGGTAGTGATTAACACAGCGGCACTTTCGGTGCCCGACTATTGTGAGAGGCATCATGAAGAGGCTCGGCTGACCAACGTCTGTGCCGTGGAGCATCTCGCCCGGGCGTGCCAGCAATACGGCAGCCGGTTCATTCATTTTTCTACGGACTTCGTGTTCGACGGCTGCACGGAGGGGCTTTACCGGGAGACGGACGAGCCCAACCCTGTCAACTTTTACGGCATTACCAAGCTGGAGGCGGAGCGGCAGGTGGCGGAACTGTGCAATGATTATGCCATCGTACGCGTGGTGGTGGTGTACGGCGAAGCAGTGGAAGGGCAGCACGGCAACATCGTGCAACTGGTGGCGAACAAGTTGCGGGCAGGCGAACCTATCCGCGTGGTGAACGACCAGTGGCGTACGCCGACTTTCGTAGGTGACGTAGCGAAGGGCGTGATGCGGCTGGCTGACCATCCTGTCAACGGCATCTACCATCTTTGCGGAGGCGAATGTTTGACCATTGCTGACATCGCTTATCGTGTGGCAGACGTGTTGCAACTTGACCGCCGCCTTATCCACCCCGTCAGTACGGCAGAAATGCAAGAAGCCACGCCCCGCCCCCGGTTCAGCGGGCTGAGCGTGGCAAAAGCGCAACGCGAGCTAGGCTATGAGCCTATTGGTCTGGATGCCGGCATCCGGCAATGCTTTGGCTGAAACCCTTTCAAGTAGCAGCGCAAGAACGTTGCTACTTGAAAGGGTTTCCCCCTCTCCTACTCCTTCTGTTCCACATCCCAAAGTCCAGCACTTTTTTCCAGCGCCACGAGCGACGCAGTGTGGTCAAATTGCGTCTCGATATAGAGCGTCTGCACCTCGTTGTACGTGCGTTGGGCATTGAGCACCTCGAGCAACGAGGTTTCTCCCCGGTTATAACTGTATATTTTTCCCGTGAGCACCGCTTCCGCCTTGTCCAGCAGCCCTGCTTTGAAGCGTGCCACTTGGGCGCAGAGCGAGAGGTAAGTCTGATGGTTCTGCACCACCTCCGTTTGCACTTCGAGGGCGGCTTGCTGTGCCAATTGTTCTGCTTGTTCCTGTTTGTAGCGTGCCGAACGGACAGCTCCGCGGTTGAGTGCGGAGAACTTCAGCGGAAAGGAAATTCCCATGGTGACGCCACTGAAGGACGGGGCAGGAGCCAGCTCATTGCGCACTTCCGTATTGTAATTATAGCCCAAGGCGAGGTCGAACTCCGGAAGGCGTTCGCGGCGTGCAAGCTGGAGTGCCCGCTGCGCTACGTCTACATTCTTAAGCGCCGCCACCAAGTCGGCGCGATTGTCGAGCGCCTGTTCCAACCATTCGGTAAGCGGTCGGGTGCGAGGAGTCAGATCCAGTCCACCCGCCGGTACAAAAAGCGTATCGGCGTTGAAGGTTCCCAAGGGGATGTACAATGCAGCATACGAGCGTGCAAGTTCACTTTCGGCCTGCATCAGTTCGTTATGACTTACGCCTGCTTCTACTCGGCTTTGCAGCGCATCCACTTCGGTGATTTTTCCGAGGGCGAATTTTATGCTGTCTGCTTTTGCCAGCTCGAGGATGCTCTGGTAGGAGCTTAATTTCACTTCGTAGAGTTTGCGCTGCTTGATGGCTTCCATATAAGCGGTAACAGCTTCTGCCCGCAGCGTGCGGAAGTAGTCGTCGAGCAAAGCCGCCGTGAGTTCTTTTTCGCTACGCGCCAGCCGGATGCCCGCTCCACGTTTGCCGGGGGCGAAGGTGCGGCTCAGTCCCACTGAGTAGCCCTGCCCCATCTGTATCCGGTGGTCGTCATTGTTAGCATATTCTACCGATAAGGTCGGATCGTTGAATACTTTTGCCGCCCGCACATTAGCTTCGGCGATAGATAAGTTCAGCTTCTCGGCTGCGAAGGCAAGGTTTTTTGCGCTCACCTCTTTCAGATAATCGGTCAGACTGACGGTTTGCTTCACTTGCGCCCAGCCTGCCAGTGGCAGCCAGGTGCATAGTAAAAGAATATAGATTGTTTTCATGCGATGGGTTCTGTTCGTTTATGTTTCAAATGACGCGCCTCTACCAAATAGTAAAGCGCTGGAAGGATATAGAGCGTGATGACGGTGGCAAAGAGCAGTCCGTACACGATGACCGTGGCGAGCGGACGCTGTACGTCCGAACCGATGCCGGTGGAGAGCGAAGCCGGCAGCAGTCCCAGCACCGCTACAGAAGCCGTCATGAGGATGGGTCGCAAGCGGTGGCGCGCCCCGTCGGTCACTGCTTGTTTCAAGTCCATCCCCTCCCGCTTACGCAGGTTGTTGATGTGCGAAATCAAAATCACGCCGTTCTGAATCGCCACGCCAAAGAGGGCGATGAATCCTACGGCGGACGATACGTTGAGCGTCATGCCCCGCACGTTGAGCGCCAGCATGCCGCCGAACAAGGCGAGCGGCACCACACACATCAGCGTGAGCGCTTGCCGCAGTTTGCCCGTGGCGATGATAAGCAGCAGGAGCATGATGGCGAGCGCCAGAGGCACCACGATGGCAAGTCGCGCATAGGCACGGCTTTGATTTTCGAACTGCCCCGCCCACTTCAGATGCACGGTTTCGGGGTCGTACTTCACCTGACGGGCAATCTCGCGGTTGGCAGCGTTCAAGAACGATGTTAAGTCCACCCCCCGCAAGTTCACCTTCACCGTCAGGTGGCGCTGGTTCATTTCGCGGGTGATGGTGCTTGCTCCTGTTGTCATCTTGATTTGTGCCACTTGCGAGAGGGGTATCTCTACCCCGTTCTCCGTGCTCAGCATCAGCGCACCAATCTTCTCGGGTGTGTTGCGGTCGAGCTCGTTGTAGCGGCAGATGACGTCATACGACTTGCTTCCTACAAAGATTTGCGAGATGGACTTTCCGCCAATCGCCAACTCGATAAGTTCCGTTACGTCGGACACATTGAGCCCGTACTGCGCAATACGTTCCCGATCGGCGATAATCTGTAACTGGGGTAGCGGCGGCTCCTGGTCCACTGCCACATCTACCGCTCCGGGCACTCCCTTGAGCGTCTGCGCCACTTGTTCGGCAAGGTGGCGCGTTTCCGTCAGGTCGTCTCCATAAATCTTCACGGCCAAATCACTGTGCGACCCCGCTATCTGGTCCATCACCATGTCGATGATGGGTTGCGAGAAACCGATGGCTAGCCCGGGAATCTTCTTCAGTTCGCTATCCATTGCCTCGATAAGTTCCGCCTTGGTGCGTCCGCTCTCCCATTGTTGGTATGGTTTTAGTCCCACGCCGCACTCGATGTGCGAGAGCGAGAATGCTTCCGCCCCCTCATCATCGCGCCCCACCTGAGTCATGACGTAAGACACTTCGTCGAATTTCTTCAGCACCTTGCGCAGTTCCGCCCCCATTTCTTTTGACTTCTCGATAGAAATGCCCGGAGGCAATTGTACCTGAATCCAGATAGACCCCTCGTCCAGCGGAGGAAGAAAATCTTTGCCCACCGTCACCGACAGCACTGCAGCGCCTATCAGTATGCCCGCCAGCGGAGCGATGATGCGCCGGGGATGCTCTACGATGTGTACCATTTGTCTGTGATACACTGCCGTGAGCTTTTCCAACCAGTGGTTCTTATAACTTTTACGGGGCATCCGGTAGGCAAGGAACGCCAATCCCGGGATGAGGAGCAGTGCTACCGCCAAGGCTCCGATGAGCGCATAGCCCACCGTGTATGCCATGGGAGTAAACATCTTCCGCTCGATGTGCTCGAAGGCGAAGAGTGGCAGATAGGCGGTGATGATAATGAGGGTAGAGAAGAAAATAGGTCGCGCCACTTCCGTAGCCCGGCGGATCACTCCCTCCTTGCTCAACTCCTCTTCAGGAGTGCTCTCCCGCTTCTTGAGGATGGTTTCCATCATTACAATCGCCCCATCCACAATGATGCCGAAGTCAATGGCACCCAGCGAAAGCAAGTTGGCTGGGATGTCCGTCAACTTCATCAAGAGGAACGCAATGAGCAGCGAGAATGGGATAGTGACCACCACCAGCACCGCCCCCCGCCAGCTGCCCAAAAAGAGGATAAGAACAAAAAACACCAACGCAATGCCTTCTATCAGCGTGTGCGAAACGGTGTTCAACGTAGTGTCCACCAACTCCGTGCGGTCCATAAAAGGATGAATTGACACCCCTTTGGGCAGTATCTCTTGGTTGAGTTCGTCCACCGCTTCCTTCACTCCTTCGAGCACTTCCGACGGATTCTGATGGCGCAACATCTGCACGATGCCTTCCACCCCGTCCGAATAATCCCTCTGCTCGTCAGTGAACCCCAGCACTCCTTTGCGCTCCAGCATACCGTGCTTCAGGGTGCCGATGTCGTTGAGGTAGACAGGCATTCCGTTCTCGGTTTTCACCACGATGTTGCCCAAATCTTCCAATCCTTTTACCAGTCCGATGCCTCGGATGACGTAACTCAAATCGCCGTGCGAGAGCACGCTTCCGCCGGCAGAGAGATTGTTCTTCTCAATCTTTTCGGTGATGTCTGCCAGCGCCACTCGGTACTGCTCCATCTTTGCCGGATCCAGTTCTATTTGATATTGCGTGGTGATGCCGCCGTAATTGCTCACATCCGCCACGCCCGTCACCTGCTTGAGGCGGGGGATGATAACCCATTTGTGCAAGTCAGTCACTTCCCTTAGGTCGTGGTTCTTGCTTTCCACCACGTAGCGGAAAATCTCGCCTGTGGGCGAGGTCAACGGATTCAGCCCCGGCGCGGCACTGTAGGGCAGCTCCACGTCGATAAGCCGTTCCTGCACCCGCTGCCTCGCCCAGTAATCGTCCACTCCGTCTTCAAACACAAGGATGACAGTGGAAAGTCCGAACGTATTTTTGCTTCGCATCACTTTGAGCGACGGCATGCCGTTCATGGCTCGCTCGATGGGGATGCTGATTTGCTGCTCAATCTCTTCTGCCGCCAGACCGGGCACTTGGGTCACCACCTGTACGGTTACGTCGGCAATGTCGGGATACGCATCGATGGCGAGCTTTGTCCACGAGTAATAGCCCATCACGCCCAACAGCGCGAAGAGTGCGAACATCAGACCTCGTCTGTGTATCGCTTCGTATATCAATCTCTTCATAAGGGGTTATTTAGCGTCGAGTAAGTAGAAGGCTCCTTCGGTCACCACCTCGTCTCCCGCCTTCAGCCCAGAGGCAATGACGGACTGCGTCCCTACGGTGGCAGAGACGGTGACTGCCTTCTTCTGAAAGTTGTTTTTCGCTGCTACAGTGAACACGTAGCTGCCTTCTTCCTCTTGCAAAAGCGCGGTGGTAGGCACGAGGATTGCTTTCGAGGGTTTGTCAGTGAGCTGTACGGTGCCGTACATGTAAGGCTTCATCCGCCCCAAGCTGTTGTCGCATTCTACAATGACTTCGGCAGCACGCGTCGCCTCGTCCAGCATCTCGCTGATGTGGTACACGGTGCCCTTGATCACCTCTTCGGGTGAGGCGGACAGCCGGATATCCACCGTTTGCAAGCGTTCGATGAGTCGGATATCCTTTTCTTTCACGTGTGCCACCACCCAAACTTTGCTCAGGTCTGCCACTACCGCCAAGGGGTCGGCATCATCCTTGAGGTACTGCCCCAGCACGATGTTGTTCTGCACCACTTTTCCTGCGATGGGGGCGCGTACGATGAGCGGTTCGCCCAGTTTCACTTCTTCGGGTGATGCTTGAAACACTTTCAGCGCCGAGCGTGCGTTCTCATATTCCTGATGTTTGAGGTGGTAGTTCACTTCCGCTTCTTCCACCTCTTTCTGTATGCCCACCCGGTTGGCAAGCAGGTCTTTCTCTCTTTTGAGATTCTTCAGCGCCTGTTCCATTTCTTGTTTAGCGCTGAAATAGGTTTTTCCCGTCTCAAAAAATCCGGGGGAACTGATGGCGAAAAGCGGGCTTCCCTTCTGTACGTTTTCGCCTAAACGGACGAAGGAGCGGACGATTCGTCCGGCAAACGGAGTAGTGATTTCGGCATAAGCGGTGGGGATGGCTTTCACTACGCCCGAAGTGGAAAATTGCGGCTGGTAACTGCCTTGGGTTACCATTTGTATCTTTAGCTTTCGTGCGATGGGCGAGGTGGCTTTGAGGGTGACAACGTTGTTTGTCACGGTCATCTCGGCATCTGCATTGTCAGTTGGCTTGTTGCTGCAACTGCACAGCAATAATAATCCCGCTATGGGGAGGGTAAAATAGTTCATTTGCTTCTATTTTATAAGGGTTGATAAGGAGGAAATAAAAATAGCTTCTACGGCAGTTGACTGTAGAGGAAGCCGCGTCGTCTGCGTATCCTTGAATACAGCAACTACGTCCGTAGAAAAATTAGCAAATGATGGATGGCGGTGCGCGGAGGGAACAAGTCTGCATCAGATGCCGCGCCACGAAGTGCAAGCAGTGGTCAACGAGCAGAATGAGCACCTTCACTGCCACTACGAAGGCGGCAGTGAGGGCGACTGTAAATAAGAAGTGAGTGAGGAAGGCGACCGTCTGATACTGCGCTCCCGTGTGCGAGTGTCCGCCATTGGGCAGATAGGGATGCGAGTGGGTGATGGTTTCGCCGTTGAATGTATGCGTATGAAGAAAGAGCGTACTCTGGCAATAATAGCTCGTAAAGAGGGCTATTAGCAGGTATTTCAAGATAGTGATGAGCTTCTTTTTCACGTCTTCTTCTGATTTCGGGGAGCAAAGATACGCATTATATTGTTTTCAGCCGAGAATCCATCGTGAAATAGTCAAGGCAAAGTTTCTCTTTTTGCTACTGACAATCTGGTACTGGCTGCTATGATTTTCATTTTTACGCCTTGCCTTTTTTAAGATTGACGGCGATAAGGCGGACACCCTCTGTCGGCCCTTCGGTCTTTTCAAAAGACAATGTCCCGTTTCTTTTTTGCAGGCTGGAGGACCGGATAAACGCCATACTTTATACTATCAGGTTGAACAGATAACCCGACAGGATAATGAAGAAGGCTACCACTCCAAAGAAGATGCCTATCAAACGCCACGTCATCACCTTTTTTAAGAGGGTGGCTTCGGGGAGCGAGAGTCCGACAACCGCCATCATAAAGGCAATTGCCGTGCCCAGAGGAACACCTTTGGCTACAAATACTTGTATGATGGGAACTACCCCTGCAGCATTGGCATACATGGGGATACCGACGAGGACAGCTAACGGCACGGCATACCATCGATCTTTAGAAAGGTACGTCTCAAAGAAACCTTCAGGAACAAAACCGTGCATGGCAGCACCAATGCCAATGCCTATAATCACATACAGCAACACTCCCCGCACAATGCCCCAAGCATCTTTCAATATCGTGGGCAGTCGCTTGATAAACGAGATGTTTTCTGTTTCCCATCGGGTTGTTTCTACTTCCGATTGTGCTTGAATTTGACGAACCCAATCGCTCAAGTATCGTTCGAGCTTGAACTTCTGGAGCACAAAGCCCCCTGTCATTCCAAGCAAAATGCCAGAAAGAGTATAAACCAAAGTTGCCTTCAAGCCAAATACTCCCAAGAACATAGCTACTGCCACTTCGTTGACCAAGGGCGAAGTGATCAGAAAGGAGAAGGTGACGCCCAGCGGGATACCTCCTTTCACGAATCCGATGAATAACGGAATGGACGAGCAGCTGCAAAAAGGAGTTATTGCTCCAAACAGGGCAGCAAAGAGATACTGGAATCCGTATAGCTTGCGAGTAGTAAGAAAGTTCCGTAAGCGGTCTATTGGGAAATAAGCATTCACCACTCCCATCAGCGCACTGATAAGAAACAGCAGCAGCAGTATTTTGAGCGTATCGTAAAAGAAAAAATTCACGGCAATGCCCAAGTGACTTTCGGCGCTCAGTCCGAAGAGTTGATAGACAAGCCAGTCGGCAAAAGTCTGTATCATGGCAATCTATTTATTCACACCGGCAAAAAGAGTTTGGTTTGATAAACTCAGAACTACCTGCCCTTTCTGATGGGTCATCAAAATCGAAGTGCATTTGGCTGCGGCAGCTATTGCCTGTACCTAAGATTAATACTCTCATCAGGAAAGACGTTATTTAATTAGTAACTCTTTTACCTGGCACAGAGATAATTTCTTGCCCTTTGATACCACTACTTCATCGATGACCAATGCGGGCAGTTGCATCACGTTGTAGCCCATGATTTTTATCAAATCTTCCTCTTTTATTACGGTGGCATCTAAATTTAATTCCGTTATTGCCTGTTGGGTGGTCTCATAGAGTGCTTTGCACCCAGAACAGCCGGTTCCTAATACTTTAATTTTCATTCTTTCTTATCTTATTAATGTTAGTCAATTGTAAAACTACGAACAATAAAGTCAAAAAAAACAAGTTGTTTTATTCACAGCCAGTTTCCTTCTCCATACTAGGGCAACCGCATCAAAGAAAAATCCTCTGCCGGGAGAGGAACCATCTTCTGCCGAAGGATGACGAATCTTCTGACGGAAGTGGGTGAATCTTCTGCCGAGAGTTGACCCGTCTTCTGCCGAGAGTTAGCGCCCCGTTCAGCCGATGCGGCTATCTTGTCTCCATACAGTTTTCAAAAAAGTCAGCAAGCAGCTTCTTTGCCAATATCCAATTCTCTTTGTTCACACAGTAACGCACTTTGGGCGGTTCAATCTCTCCTTGGATAAGTCCGGCATCTTTCAACTCTTTGAGATGTTGAGAGACGGTTGCTTTGGCAATGGGCAATTCATCATGAATGTCTCCAAAGAAACAGCTTTCCTGTTTTACCAGAAACTCCATGATGGTGATCCGTGCCGGATGCCCCAAAGCTTTGGCAAAACGGGCAAGCTGCTCGTTATGGGTGGTGTAATTCCTGTCTTTATCCATACTTGATTTTTTTGTTCGCAAAACTACGAACAATCTTTCACGTATGCAACAACTATTGAATAATAATTGAAACAATTCTCCCCTTCCTTTCAAGCCTCGAGCGCTTCTATCGGATTGGCAGTTGCTGCGCGCCAGCTGTGCAGCGTCACGGTGAGCAGCGTCATCCCGGCAGTGATGAGCAGCGGAAGGACGAAGGCAGCGGCATCCATCTCCGCCCGGTAAGCGAAAGACTGCAACCAGCGCTGCATCAACCACCAAGTGAGGGGGGCTGCCAGCAGATAGGCAACGATGATGTAACCCACAAAGGGACGGTTGAGCAACAGGAGAATTTGTTTGGTAGAGGCACCGTTCACCTTGCGGATGCCAATCTCCCGTTTCCGCTGATCGGTGGCGTAACGGGCGATGCCGAAGAGGCCGAAACCCGTCAAGAAGAGAGTGATGAGCGAATAGACAAACAGAAGCTCGGAGAAGCGCGTGATGTCTTTGTTGAACGAGAGGTACTTGGCATAGAGGTCGGTGACGGCAAAGGGACGGTCGGGATAGTGCTTTGCCCAGAGCGTTTGCAACGCTGTCCGTGTCTCCTTCTCTTTGCCCGGCTTTATCTTCAGGCTCAAGTAGCAGCAGTCGGCAGCGGGCAACGCCTGCACGAGGAGGAACATCGGCTCTACCGGTGCGGCAAGCGAGCGCTTCTTCGTGTCGGCAACCACCCCGACAATGAAACCGCCTTTTGCCATCGATTCATCCGGATTGTACCGTTTCATCGCCTGCCCCACGGGATTCTCGCCTGCGGGAACGAACGTGCGGACAAAGCTTTCGTTGACCAATACGGGGAAGGCGGTGCGGGCAAGCAGCGCCGCGGTGCGGGCTGGCTCCAGCAGACGCCATCCGTACAACTTCAAGAAGGCGGCAGTCTCTTGATATTGGTTCACCATCACCACAGAAGATTCTTTCCCACTGGCTGACTTTACAGGCACGCCTACGCTCCAATAGCCGTAAAGCCCGCTGTTGACGGGCAGCATCTCGGCAATGCCCGGCAGCGTTTTCGCCTCGTTGTAGAAGGGAAGGATGGGCAGCGGACGGTCATCGCCCAATTCCAGCACGCCCTGATAGGCTCTCCCGCCCTCTTCCACCGTATCCAATTGCGTGCGGACGAGGAAAAAAGCCATCAGCAATACCAACGAAATAAACAGCTGCACGCCCACCAGCAGCGAGACGAGCCACCGCTTCTTCCGCCCCGTGAAGAAGCGGTGGTAACGGCTCTCCGTCAGCCCCGGGAGCTTCCGGCTCATGTAGAGCGCTGGAACCACCGAGAGGAGGCACACCACCAGCGCCACGAGCGGAAAGACTTGCGAGGAAAAGATGAACCCCATCGTCAGATGCGCCCCTACCCAAGCGTTGAAGACGGGCAGCACATCACTCAGCAGCAGCACCGCCATGGCGAAGGCGATGAGCACCAGCAAGAAGGTATCGAGAAACAGCTGGTGGCGGATGCTGGCGGCGGGCGCACCCATCAGTGTCTCCGTGCGGATCATCTTCACCTGTGCCAGCAGGCGGGAGAAGCTCAGATTGACGTAGTTGAAGCAGGCGATGGCAAGCACCAGCAACGCCGAGAGCAGACCGATAGCAAGGAAGACCTGCTGGCGGTGCTCCACCGATTGCAGCGAGTCTTCGGTAGCGAGGTCGAAGTACGACTCCCGGAGCGTCTGTGTGCCGTAGTGACCGGGACCCAGCAATGTGGGCAGTTCGGTGTCAGCAAAGCGCTTGCGAAAGGCTTCAAGGTCGGTAGAGGGATGCAGCCGCACCATGCACGAGGAGGCTTCCTGCACCGGATTGGCAAGCCCTGCCAACAGAGCGGGGCGGAACATCGACTGGGCGGGCAGGCGGTACACTGCCGTGACGTTCATCGTGCGCACCGTGTCCGCCATCACCAATTCCAGCGGACGGGAACCTATCTGCGTGGTGCCGAAGTAGGTCATCGCCGCCTCTTCACTCAGGGCGATGGCATCCGGCGTGGCGAATGTGCGGGCAAGGTCTCCGCTGATCGTCTTTATAGGGAAGAAGGCGAAGAGGGTGCTGTCCGCCGTCACCATCCGTTCTCCGGGAAAGTCCTGTTGTGCTGCCCGGATGCCGATAGTGCGCGTTTCGCCCATCCGTAGCGTCTGCGCTATTTCGGGGAAGGGCGAGACGATGCGTTCCACATCCGCCCCGTAAACAAAGTTGCCCCGTTTGCCCGCCGTCATGCCCGGCACTTCTTGGGTGAGGCGGAGGATCTGCTCCGCCTGCGGGTTGCCGCATTCGATGCGGTATTCGTGAACGACGAACGCTGCCAGCAGCGTGGTGCACGCCAGCCCGACGGTGAGGCTGAGCAAGGAGATGGCAGCGAAGAGCTTGTTGCGCCGCCAACTGCGGAAAATGAGTTTGAAAAGAAGAAGGTGTGTCATAAGGAATGAAGGGTGATTAGTTATTCGTTTTTAATGCTTTCTGCCGGATTCATCCGTGCTGTGCGCACAATGCGCAAGAAGATGGTGAACGCTGTGACCAGTGTTACCGCTGCAAAGATACCTGCATAAAAGCCTATTCCCGTCTGGAAAAAAACCGTATATCCCTGTTTCCAGAGGCGCAGCACCACACCCACCAGCGGGAAGGACAGTGCTGCCGTCACTATCAGCAGCCAGCCGTAGAGACGGGCGAAGAGGACGATAATCCGCCACACGCCCGCACCGTTCACCTTGCGGATGGCTACCTCTTTCTGCCGCCGTTCCGTATCTAAAGTGATAGCGGAATAGACCCCCAGCAGCGTGATGATGACGCTCACGATGGAGAAGAAGAGGATGATGCTTTTCATCTTATACTCCACCGCCTGCTCCTCGTGGATGTCGTTGAGCAAGGTGCTCACCCGGGGCGTTACACTTTCGGGCAGACACTGGCGCTGTACCTTTTCTATCCACGCCTTCACCTCGTGTTCTTGTCCTGCCACAGCTTTCACGTAGCAGTGCCCCACGTAATCCTCCGAGTGGGTAGGCAAAAAGACGAAGCCCGGACTTTCATTGTACACATCGGCTATGAACGTTTCGGCTACGCCGCAAACAGTGTAGCCCTCCGAAAAATTATAGAGCATGCGCCCCATCACCGCCTCTTTCTGCTTGCGGGCGAAGACCTCGTCCACCAGCATTTCGTTCTGGTTCGCCATCGGTTTGCCTTTCACCACGGGGAGGTGCATAAAGGTGAAGAAGTTGGCAGGCACTGCCATCACGTTCACCTCCAGATACGAGTCCCGGTTGTCCTTTTCCGTCAGAATGCCTGTGCCCGAAACGCCTTGCATATAATTTACGTCCGATAGCAGCACCTCCTTCACCCCTGCATGCGTGCGGATGCGGTTCACCATCTGGAGCTTCTGCTCGTGCTTCCAGAACGTATAATCCAACGGGATGCTGAAGATAGCCGCCTTCTCGCGCTGCGTGAGCGTGCCGAAGAGCGCATTCGTGGTTGTCTCCGCTTGCAGGAACAGCGCTACGGTGAACGAGACGAAGATCCAGCAGATGAAGAACTGTGTGCCCAGCATCACATTGCGCATCCGGTGCTTGCCCCGCTTCCTTTCGCCGCCGCGCAAGCCCGTCTGCACCTTGATCCGATGAAGGCGCACCGCTGTCATCCAGCAGAGAAGGGCGCAGAGCAGCAGCAGGAATCCGAAGTACTCTGCCAAGTGCTGCAACAATAGCTGCGGCTCGATGACCAAATTCAATTGGAAAAGCGACAAATGCAAATAGGGGCTCAGCAGCTCCACTGCCCATAGCATAAGCAACAGGGCGACGATGAGCACCAACACTAGTTGCGTCAGCAGCAGGGCAAACAGTTGCTCCACGCCTCCACCCGTCACCCGGCGCACGCTGCACTCCCTCGTGCGGTTGAAAAACGTGCCTATCTCGAAGTGAAAGAAGTTGAGCAAGCCCGACAAGAGGATGAGCACACCGATGATGCCCGTGATGAGCGAGAGGTAGTGTGCCATGGATTCCCGTTTAAAGAATTGTCCGATAGGTGCCACCACCACTTCGCTGATTTCCTTTTCTCTGTTGCTGAAGGTGAACAACCGTTCCTTCAAGGTCTGCTGCAGGTCCGCGCACGATTTATCCGGTCGCAAGAGTGCATAAGCATAGGCACCGGTCATCGTATCCCTCCAATTGCAGTGGAGTAGTCCCTCGCTATCGTTCAGAGTCAGCAGGTCGATCGTCATCATGAAGTTCATGCTCGTGTTCACGGGCAGGTCACTCACCACCGCCTGCACCGTGTAGGCAATGCCGCCCTCTTTGGGCGTGCTTTCCGGCGAGGTGTAGAGCCGGCGGTTCAGCGTCATTCTTTTGCCTATTGCCGGGGCGGTGCCAAACACTTTCCGGGCGGTGGATTCGCTCAGGATGATGGAATTGGGCGTGCGTGCTGCCACCTTCCAGCTGCCGGAGAGCACGCGAGGCGTGAAGAGGCGGTCGTAAAGCGAGTCCGTCTCCAGCACGGTGAAGGTGTAGGGCAATACCTTATCGTCGCCCACCTCTACGTTGTAATCTCTTTCCGCGGGATAGGTGATGCAAGCGATTGCCTCCACTTCCGGCAGGGCGAGCTTGCGCAGCTCTTCCGGCAGATTGGCTTGCACGCTTGCCTTCCGATGGCCGTCTTGGCAGAGATGTATCTCCGCCAAGCGCTCACAATGGGTGAAGTCCGTGTTCAGGCTCTCCACAAAACGGCTGCAATAGAAGCAGAGGCTGAAGCTGAATAGCCCCACTGCCAAACCAATGATGGAGATGATGGTTTGCGTTTTATACTTGAGCAAATTGCGCAGGGCAACGATGAAATAGTGTTTGATCATCTTGTTTCGTTTAGTAAGTTGTTTCTCGTGTTTACTCGCCTTTGAGCACCGCCTTGCCAATCTGCCAAGTCAGCGTAGCCAAAGAAAGTCCGGAGGTGAGGGCAGCCGCCACGGCAAGCAGCCACCACGACAAAGGCGTGGCATGGGCAAACCCTTCGAGGTAACGTTGCTCTCCAAGCAAATTTGAGTGTGTTCATGCGGTCAGAGGCTGACTTCGGTGACTACTTGTCCGTCGAAGAGGTTGATCACTCGGTCAGCATAACCCGCATCGTGCTGCGAGTGGGTCACCATCACGATGGTGGTTCCCTCCCGGTTCAGTTCGCCTAGCAGCTCCATCACCTCCTTGCCGTTCTTCGAGTCGAGATTGCCCGTCGGCTCATCGGCTAAAATCAGTTGGGGACCCGCCACTACGGCACGGGCGATGGCTACGCGCTGCTGCTGGCCGCCGGAAAGCTGCTGGGGGAAGTGCTTGGCGCGGTGGGTGATGGTCATGCGTTGCATCGCCGTCTCCACGCGGCGGCGGCGCTCGGCGGCGGCAATGCCCATATAGAGCAGCGGCAGCTCGATGTTCTCGTATACGTTGAGTTCGTCTATCAGGTTGAAGCTCTGGAAGACGAAGCCAATGACGCCCTTTCGCAGGGCGGTGCGCTGCGACTCGGTGTACTTGGACACCTCTTTTCCGTGAAGGAAATATTCCCCGCCGCTGGGGTTGTCCAGCAGCCCTAGGATGTTGAGCAAGGTGGACTTGCCACAGCCGGAGGGTCCCATGATGGCGACAAACTCGCCTGCTTTTATTTCCACGCTGGCGTTGTTCAGCGCCCAGGTTTCTACCTCTTCGGTCTTGAAAATCTTTTGTAAGTTTACAGTCTTGATCATAATGTTCTGGTTTAATTATTATTCATTGATGCAGCGGGCAGTTCCCTATTTTAACAGCAACTCTTCCGCGTCGCCAAAGGTATCATATCCGGTGGTAATCACCCAATCTCCGGGCTGCAAACCACTGCTGATTTCGTACTGTTGCGGGTTTTGCCGTCCGATAACGAGGGGGACGCGCCGCGCCCGGCTCTTCGAAGCGTTGAGCCGGTAAATCCATTGCCCGCCCGTGCTCTGGTAGAAGTTGCCGCGGGAGATGACGAGCGCCTGCTCGGGTTGCCCCAGCTCTATCTGCACGCGAAAGCTCTTGCCCACGCGCACATTATGGGGCTTGGCACCGGTGAAGACGAGGTCGACGTCGAACATCCGGTCTTTCACCTCGGGCACCACTTTGGTGATGCGCAGCGGGTACTTCTTCCCCTGATAAAGGATGGTGGCAGGCAGTCCGGTTGTGATGCGGTCGATGTAATATTCACTCAGGGAGGTATGAATTTTGTACTGGCGGAGCACCTTGATTTCGCCGATGCTCTCACCCGCTGCCACCTGCTGCCCCGGGGTGACCTTGACAAAGCTGAGCTGTCCGCCGATGGGGGCGCGCACCACAAGGTTGGCAAGGCGCTCCCGGGCACGGAGGTATTTCTTTTGCTCGCGGTCGCGGTCGTTGCGCAGAAGGTCACGGCGGATGACGCTCACGGCAGAGTCGTGTCTGAGGCTTTCGCGTTGTAGCACGGCATTCTGCTGTTTGTAGGCGTATTCGTCAGCAGAGACATCAAGCTGCGCTTGGCTCTTGATGCCCATGCGGTACTCTTCCCGGTCCAAGTCGAAGCTCTTCTTGAGGCGGGCGAGCTCGTAGTTGGTTTGCAGGGTCTGTTGCTGCAGGTTGAGGCTCTTCTGTTCCATTTCAATCTCCTTTTCGCGGTAGGTGATGAGCTGCTTCTGCCAGTCGTCGTGCTGGTCGTCGATGCTACGGTTGAGGTCGGGGTTGGCAAGCACGAGGAGGGTGTCGCCCTGTTGCAGCAAGCTTCCTTCCTCCCCCACGATGCGCTCCACGCTGCCCGCTTCGCGGGTGTTGACTTTGATGGTGAGGATGGGCTGGACGATCCCCTCCACATCGACGTACTCCAGGAACTTGCCGTTCTTCACCTCCGTCAGTTGGAGGTTCTCCGCCTCCACCCGTAGCTTGCGCGGTCCGGCGGAAAGGACGATGAGGTAGATGACGAAGGCGGCAAACAGAGCGGCACCTGCCAAGTAATACTTGTAGCGGAGGTACCAGGGTTTCTTTTCAATCTTTATATCCATGGCGGGTGGTTAGTTTAGTAGCAATTGGTAATCTTCGGTGAGCGGCACGTTGGCTTCAAAGTCGAAGAGCGTGAGGCTGCGCAGGGTGTAATAGAGGCTCCAGTAGTTGTATAAGGTATCTAGGTAGGTACGGCGGGCGGCATCTTTCTCGGTGATGGAGGCGTTGAGGTCGAGGATGGTGCTCTTGCCCAGCAGGTAGAGCCGCCGCGCCACGTCGTTGCGGCGCAGGGCGGTGTGGTCGGTGCGTGCGGCGATGCGTACGCGCTGGGCTTGCAGGTTGAACTGCTTCACCAGCTTGCGGATGTTGAGTTCGAAATCCGTGCGCTCCTGCTCCACTTGGGTGAAGACGAGGTCGCGGTTGGAGCGTGCCACGCGCACCTGCCCTTTGCCGCGCCCCCAGTCCAAGAGGGGCAGGGTGATGCCGAGGCTGACGTATTGCTGGTCGAGGGGGTGGCGGTACGCCTCTTTGAGTTTCTCGCCCGTCTGTGTCAGTCCGAAGCGGAGGTAGACATCGGCTTTAAGCCCCGCATGGGCACGGGCTTGGGAGACGGAGCTTTCGCTTTCGAGCTTGCGGCGCTTCAGACCCTCTATTTCGGGGCTGTTTTCGCGGGCAAGCAGCAGAGCTTCGGGCAGGGCTACTTGAAAGTCGGGCACGTGGTCGCTCACCGTCACGTTGATTTCGGCATCGTCTTGTATGCCGAGGTACGATCGCAGGGCTTGGGTGCAATTGTCCACTTCGATGCGGGCGTTCATGCAGTTGGTCTCTTCGGTGAGCTGGTTGAGTTCGAGTTGCAACATTTCGTTTTCGGTGATGGTGCCTATGTTATAGCGCCCCCGGGCATAACGGTAGAGGGTGTCGGCATTTGCGTAGTTCAACCGGGCAGTTTCGTAGTTGCTCTGGGCGGTGGCAAGGTCGAAGAAGCGGGCGGTGGCGCGGGCGGCAACAAGTTCGAGGGTTTCGGCGTACGTTTTCTTCGCTTCCAGATAGCGTACGGGTTCGATGCGGCGGTTCCACTTCAAGGCGTTGTATCCGAAGAGTGCCTGCCGGTAGCCGATGTTCACGGGGGAGGTCTGCCACGAAGCGGTGTGAGTGCTGAAGAGATCCATCCGCTGCGCAGCGGTTTCAACGAAGAAGGTGCCGCCCGTCCACGGTACATTCTGCGTCAAACTCAACGTGAGGTCGGTGCTGAGCAGATTCTGCTCTACAAACTGCACGCTGCCGTCGCCCATCGTCACCTTATTAATCGCCCGGTTCAGGTAGGGGTTGGAGGTGAGGCTCAGCGCAGGCAGGTAGTTCGCCTTGTGGTACTGGTAGTTCCAGTACTGTGCCCGGAAGCTGTGCCGCGCTGTCTGTGCGTCGGGCGACTGCTGGCGGGCAAGGGCGATGGTCTGCCTCAGCGAAAGCTCCGTGGCGGGAGTCTGAGCGGAGAGCATTGCGGAGGCGAGTGCGGTGGCAAAGGCGGTGAGTAATCTTTTCAAGTTCATGTATACTGCATTTGCTAACAGTTCCTTCAAAAGGCGTGCCACTGTCACAACGTGCTGAACGAGAGCGGATGTGCCCCTCTCCGCCCCCGTCTTCACTGTGCGGATGCACACAAAAATAGTGCGGAACTGCACGCACAGCACAAGCGGATTATCCTTATCTTTGCCTCCGCATCCCCTTAAAACAAGATAGCTCATGGAAAACTCCCTTGGAAAACTTTTAATCATAGACGATAACGAAGATGTGCTCTTCGCCCTAAACCTCCTGCTGGAACCGCTGGCGGAGAAGATCAAGGTCGCCACGTCGCCCGACCGCATCGAACATTTTATGACCACCTTCGTTCCGGACCTCGTGCTGCTCGACATGAACTTCAGCCGCGATGCCATCAGCGGACAAGAGGGTTTCGCCGGTCTAGAACAGATACTGAAGATTGACCCGCAAGCCATTGTCATCTTTATGACCGCCTATTCGGATACGGAGAAGGCGGTGCATGCCATCAAAGCCGGTGCGACAGACTTCATCTCCAAACCGTGGGAAAAGGAGAAGCTGCTTGCCACGCTCGCTTCCGGTATGCGCCTGCGCCAGTCCAGCCGCCAGGTAAATCTGCTCAAGGAGCAGGTAGAACTGCTCAGCGGACAGGGCGACAACGAAATCATCGGCGACTCCCCCGTCATGCAAGAGGTGTTTGCCACCGTAGGCAAGCTCAGCGAGACGGATGCCAACATTCTCCTCTTGGGCGAAAACGGAACGGGAAAGGATGTCATCGCCCGCCTGCTCTACCGCAACTCGTCGCGCTACGGGCATCCTTTCGTCACCATCGATTTGGGCAGCATCCCCGAACAGCTATTTGAAAGCGAACTCTTCGGCTACGAGAAGGGCGCTTTTACCGATGCCCGCAAAGCCAAGACGGGACGGATGGAGGGGGCGACGGGCGGTACGCTCTTCCTCGACGAGATAGGCAATCTCTCGCTGCCCATGCAGGCAAAACTGCTTACGGCGATAGAAAAACGGCACATCAGCCGCCTCGGATCCACGCAGAGCATCCCCATCGACGTGCGCCTTATTTGTGCCACCAACTCCAATATCCGGCGGATGGTGGAAGAGGGCAACTTCCGGCAAGATCTGCTTTACCGCATCAACACCATCGAAATACACATCCCTCCCCTCCGCGAACGGGGCAACGACATCTTGCTGCTGGCGGAACACTTCTTGAACCGTTATGCCCGCAAATACAAGAAAGAGATGCGTGGATTGACCCGCGAAGCGAAAGCCAAGCTGCTGAAGTACGCTTGGCCCGGCAACGTGCGCGAGCTGCAACACACCTTGGAGCGGGCGGTGATACTGGGCGACGGTTCGCTGCTGAAGCCCGAGAACTTCCAGTTCCATGCCGCTCCGCGCAGCGCCAAGGAGGAAGACGAGGTGCTCAATCTGGAGCAGTTGGAGCGTCAGGCGGTGGAGAAAGCGCTCCGGCTCAGCCAGGGCAACATGACCCGTGCCGCCGAATATTTGGGCATCACCCGTTTTGCCCTCTATCGCAAACTCGAAAAGTTAGGCTTATGAAACGCTATGCTACCAGTGTGCTCTTGCACATTCTTCTGATAGCCGCCCTCTCCATCGGCTGCTATCTGCTGTTCTGCCAGCAACTGTGGTTCAGCTTGCTCCTCACCGCGCTACTGCTGCTGGGCACGGGCGTGCACCTCTACTTCATGCAGATGAAGCAAATCGTCCTGATGCGCCGCCTCACGGAGAGCATTCGCTTCAACGACATGACGCAAACCTTTCATCCCCCTTTCAAAAACCATCTGATGACCGAGCTGGCAGAAGAACTTTCGCTCACGCTGAAGAGTTTCCGTGCCAAGCTGCTCGAAGAGGAGGTGAAGCATCAATACTACGAGAATCTGCTGAACAAGGTGGACACCGCCGTGCTGGTAGCAGACCAGTCGGGACGGGTGGAATGGATGAACCACGCTGCCCTCATCCAGCTGGGACAGGTATTGCAGCTGCCCGATGTTTTTCAGAAAGCGCTGATGAATAGGGAGACACAAGTGGTCCGCTTCACCCGCAACGGCACCACACAAGAACTGGCCGTTTCCGCTACCCTCTTCGTGGCACGAGGCAGCCAACGGTTGCTCATCAGCTTGAAGAACATCCACTCTGTGCTCGAACGCAACGAGATGGAGGCTTGGCAGAAGCTGATACGGGTGCTGACCCACGAAATCATGAACTCCATCACCCCCATCATCTCCCTCTCGGAAACATTGACCGACCGCGGCATCCCTGCCCAACTGGGCGAGAAAGAGTACGCTGTGATGTTGCAAGCCATGCAGACCATCCATCGGCGGAGCAAAGGGCTGCTGGACTTTGTGGAGAACTACCGCCGCCTGACGCGCATCCCCGAACCGGTGTGTAGTAAAGTTGCGGGCAGCGATTTACTGGGCGATTTGAAGAAGCTCTTCTCCTCCCCGGACATCCGTTACGAACTGCCGGAAAAGGAAATCATCCTCTGCATTGACCGCTCGCAGATAGAGCAAGTGCTCATCAACCTGCTGAAGAATGCGCAAGAAGCTTGCAGCCGGAAGTCTGAAGCAGCGATCGTGGTAAAGCTCAAGCAAACCCTCTCCAAAACTCTCCTCCTTACCATATCGGACAACGGCGAAGGCATCCTTCCCGAAGTGGTGGATAAGATTTTCGTACCCTTCTTCACCACCAAAAGCAGCGGTTCGGGCATCGGGCTCAGCCTATGCAAGCAGATTATGAATCTGCACGGTGGCTCCATCTCCGTTCGTTCGGAAGTCGGTGTAGGGAGTTGCTTCACGCTGACGTTTCCAATATGAATCTCTAAATAATTGGAACTCAGTAAGATGAGAATTAAATAGGAAAAAAGATTCTTATTGTCTTGTTAATTAAAAAATACTCTCTATCTTTGCACCGCTTTAAAAGGAAACATACCCTCGTCACTTCGGGGTGTAGCGCAGTCCGGTTAGCGCACCTGCTTTGGGAGCAGGGGGTCGT
>JAVVVS010000035.1:11665-28099 GCA_036652495.1 Bacteroides sp. | reverse complement strand
TTTTACGTTGTTCAAACACAAAGGTAACGAAACGGTTTACTTCTGCAAAAGGTTCCGAGAATAACTTTCATCATAAATAAGCATCTATTTTCTAACACAAACAAAAGTTCCTCTGTTCTTGCCCCTTAAAGGAAACACCTAACGTCTCTTTTTCAAAGGCGTCCGTCATAAAACAGGAAATACGGGGGATTATGAATGATCACTTTTTTAATGAGTCTGCACCGCTTCTATAAGCAACGTGATGTTGCTCATAAAGAGTTTCACGGAAATAGCAAGCAGGATGATACCGAAGAATTTGCGAATAAGGTAAATGCCGCCTTTTCCTAAGAAGCGCTCCACGCGCCCGGTCATACTGAGCACAAAAAAGACCCAAAGCATGTTCAGCACCAAAGCTATCACAATGTTGATGCTGGCATATTCGGCACGAAGAGAAAGCAAAGTGGTAAAAGCACCGGCTCCGGCAAGCAAAGGGAACACCAAGGGGACGAGGGTCGCTTCTTTAATGGGGCCTTGGTTCTTGAAAATCTCCACATCGAGCAACATCTCCAACGACATCAAAAAGATAATCAACGCTCCGGCAACGGCAAAAGATTCGATGTCGACGTGAAAGAGTTTCAGCATCACATCGCCGGCATAGAAGAAACCAATCATCAAAGCAAACGAAATAAGGGTCGCTTTCAAAGCGTTCACTCCCTGACCTCTTTCCCGCAAATTGATGATGATGGGAATAGAGCCGATAATGTCGATTACGGCAAACAGTACAATAAATGCACTAACCATTTGTTGAAGATTGAAGTCTGCAAACATAGTTTCCTCCTTTTTTTTCTGCAAATATAGTCTATTTATATACAACCTGCAAGCGTCCTTTTGAGAATTGCTCGCTTATTTAAGAAATAATAAAAAAACAAAAAGAATGGACTCAACGCTACAGTAAATCTTTATTATGCCTACATTTGTCTTCAAAACTTGAATACCACCGCGCCATGGATACAATGTACGACACCCTATTGCAATTACCGTTGTTCCAAGGTCTTTGTCACGAAGACTTCAGCAACATACTCGACAAAGTAAAATTGCACTTCACCAAACATAAAGCAGGAGAGCTGCTATTAAAAAACGATTCCCCTTGCGACCAGCTGTTTTTCCTCTTAAATGGCGAAATCTCTTCGGTCACCACTTCGCCGGACAAAAGCTTCACCATCATCGAGCACATGGAAGCCCCCTATCTGATAGAACCCCATGCACTGCTGGGGATGAACCTTCGCTATGTTTCTTCGTACGTGGCCCACACGGAAGCGAACATCATCAGCATCAGCAAATCTTTTGTGCTCAATGCCCTGCTGAAGTATGACATTTTCCGGCTCAACTATATGAACTTGCTGAGCAACCGGGCACAAAACTTATACGCCCGGTTGTGGGCAGAGGCTCCGCGGGACACGACCGATAAAATCATCCGTTTCATCCTCATCCACACGGAGAAGCAACAGGGCGAAAAGATACTCAAGATGAAGATGGATGACTTGGCGCGCTACCTGGACGACACCCGGCTGAACGTGTCGAAGACACTGAACGGGCTGCAAGAGCAGAAGGTATTGGTGTTGCACCGCAAGGAAATAGTGATTCCAGCTGCCGAGAAATTGGTTTCTTGGAATCAAGAACGGGTAGTGGAAGAGATAACACAGACATTCTAACTCAATCACAGAGATTCACCACAAAAACGCACAGAGGAGAGCGGAAAGATAATCCGTGCTCCTCTGTGCGTTTTTGTGTGCTCCGTCATCAAAATCACGGAATCAGCCTAGGATGAATGCTCCTCGTTAGGCTTTATTCCCACTCAATCGTTGCCGGCGGCTTCGAACTGATATCGTAAGTGACGCGATTGACTCCTTTCACCTTATTAATAATGTCATTGGAAACCTTGCCCAAAAACTCGTAAGGGAGATGTGCCCAATCGGCTGTCATGGCATCGGTCGAAGTCACGGCACGCAAGGCAACCGCCTGTTCGTAAGTACGCTCGTCGCCCATCACCCCCACCGACTGAACCGGAAGCAGAATCACGCCTGCCTGCCATACTTGGTCGTAGAGTTTCCAATCCCGCAGCCCTTGAATAAAGATATCGTCGGCATTTTGCAAGATGGCCACCTTTTGGGGCGTGATATCGCCCAAGATACGTACGGCAAGTCCCGGTCCCGGGAAGGGATGGCGGGTAATCAAGTGTTCGGGCATCCCCAATTGACGCCCTACCCGGCGCACTTCGTCCTTGAACAATAAGCGAAGGGGTTCACAGAGTTTGAGGTGCATCTTTTCGGGCAAGCCGCCCACGTTGTGATGACTCTTGATTACGGTGCCCGTGATGGACAATGACTCTATGCAGTCGGGGTAAATGGTTCCCTGCGCCAGCCACTTCACCTCTTTGAGTTTGCGCGCTTCCACATCGAACACATCAATGAAACCGCTGCCAATGATTTTACGTTTGGCTTCCGGCTCCGACACGCCTGCCAGTTCACGAAAGAATTTCGCACTGGCATCCACGCCAATCACGTTCAGCCCCAAGCATTCATAGTCGCTCATCACATTGGCGAACTCATTCTTGCGCAGCATGCCATGGTCTACAAATATGCACGTCAAATTTTTGCCAATGGCGCGATTGAGCAATACCGCGGCTACCGACGAGTCAACTCCTCCGCTCAATCCAAGCACCACTTTGTCGTCACCTAATTGCGTTTTCAGCTCAGCCACCGTGCTTTCGATGAATGAAGCGGGACTCCAATCCTGCTTGCAACCGCAAATATCGACCACAAAGTTGCGGAGTATCTGCGTCCCGTCTTCGGTATGGAACACTTCGGGATGAAACTGTACCCCCCACACGGGTTCGCCTTCTATCTGATAAGCGGCAATAGCCACCTTGTCGGTAGAAGCAATAATGTTGAAATCAGAAGGAATTGCAGTAATCGTATCGCCGTGGCTCATCCAGACTTGCGAATGTTCTTTCAGCCCCTTGAGCAAAGCATTGTCTTTGCAAAAAGAATCCAGATGCGCCCTGCCATACTCGCGCGTACCAGCCTGCTCCACTTTTCCACCATTCGTATAAGAAAGGAATTGCGCGCCGTAGCAGATGCCCAAGATGGGATATTTCCCTCTGATCTGGCTCAAATCTGTTTTAAACGCATGCTCGTCGTACACCGAAAAAGGACTCCCCGAAAGGATAACCCCCTTAATCGCCTCATCTCCTTTAGGGAATTTATTATAAGGTACTATCTCGCAATAAGTATCCAGCTCCCGCACCCGGCGACCAATCAGCTGCGTAGTTTGCGAACCAAAATCAAGAATGATAATTTTTTCCTGCATATAATTAACTGTAGATGTTGAATAAATAATGGGCAAAAGTATAAAAAACTATGCAATCCATTAGAATAATAAGGTGAAAACTCAACGTTTGGCCGACAATTAACCTTGTTTCTTCAGCAAATCACGGATTTCAGCCAATAAGAGTTCTTCCTTGGTGGGTGCCGGCGGAGCGGAAGGAGGAACCACGACTTCCTTCTTTGCCGTGAGCCGCGTTATCAATTTTATAAATAAGAAGATAGAGAAGGCGATAATGACAAAGTCAAAAGTAGCTTGCAAGAAGTTTCCGTAGTTCAACGTCACCGCCGCCACCGTCTCCTTACCATCTGCTCCTAGCTCCGCGGCTTTCATCACCCACTTCAAGTCTGTAAAATTCACTCCGCCTACAAGCAAACCAACAGGCGGCATAATGACATCCGCCACCATGGCAGAAACAATCTTGCCAAAAGCGCCACCAATAACCACACCAACAGCCATATCGATGACATTTCCCTTCATCGCAAATGCTTTAAAGTCCTGTAAAAAAGCGTTCTTTCCCATCTTTATTTATATTTAATATTAATTTTATGTGCGAATATAAAAACAATTTCGTACTTTTGCAGCGCATTTAAGAAACGAATGCAAGTACGGAAATATATTTGAACGAATATTATAAAAACCCTTAAAAGTTTAAACAAGATGATTAAAGTAGGTATTAATGGATTCGGACGCATCGGACGTTTCGTATTCCGCGCAGCTCAAAAAAGAAATGACATTCAAATCGTTGGTATTAATGACCTTTGCCCGGTAGATTACTTGGCTTATATGTTGAAATACGACACGATGCATGGCATTTTCGAAGGAACTGTAGAAGCTGATGTGGCAAACAGCCAATTGATCGTTAACGGTAAAGCTATCCGCATCACTGCAGAAAGAAACCCCGCTGACTTGAAATGGGATGCTGTAGGTGCAGAATACGTAGTGGAATCTACCGGCTTGTTCTTAAGCAAAGACAAAGCTCAGGCTCACATCGAGGCTGGTGCAAAATACGTAGTAATGTCTGCTCCATCAAAAGACGACACCCCCATGTTTGTATGCGGTGTCAACGAAAAGACGTATGCCGGACAACAATTCGTTTCTAATGCTTCTTGTACTACCAACTGCTTGGCTCCTATCGCTAAAGTATTGAACGACAAATGGGGTATCAAAGACGGTTTGATGACCACTGTTCACTCTACTACGGCTACTCAAAAAACCGTAGACGGTCCTTCTATGAAAGACTGGAGAGGCGGACGTGCTGCTGCCGGCAACATTATCCCTTCATCAACAGGTGCTGCTAAGGCTGTAGGTAAAGTAATCCCTGCTTTGAACGGTAAACTGACGGGTATGTCTATGCGCGTTCCTACCTTGGACGTTTCGGTAGTTGACTTGACAGTAAACTTGGCTAAACCGGCTACCTACGCAGAAATCTGTGCCGCTATGAAAGAGGCTTCAGAAGGCGAATTGAAAGGTATCTTGGGTTACACAGAAGATGCAGTGGTTTCTGCTGACTTCTTGGGCGACACCCGTACTTCTATCTTCGACGCCAAAGCAGGTATCGCTTTGACAGATACTTTCGTAAAGATTGTATCTTGGTACGACAATGAAATAGGTTACTCTAACAAAGTTCTTGACCTCGTGGCTCACATGGCAACGGTGAACAAGTAATTTATATCCATAGCTAACTAAAAGGCTGCTTCGGAAAACCGAAGCAGCCTTTTTTTCGTTGTATCACACGGAGGTAATATACTTTGTTAAAAAGAGAATCAAACCTGCCAAACCTATCTGTTATTTTAGTAGCTTTGTGCTCAATTATATATAGACCCGAATCGTTCACCCAGCCGGCTTATATGAGAGTATTAAACGTAACACTGATATTACTTTGCATGATTAGTATGACAAATGCCCAGAATCCTTTTTTTGAAGCAATCAACACCCCGCATGAAACTGCTCCCTTCGATAAAATAGAAACAGCACATTACGAACCGGCTATCCGCGAAGGCATTCGTCAACAGGTGGCCGCGGTAGCTGCCCTTATCAATAACCCCGAAGCCCCGACCTTTGCCAATACCATCGCTGCCTACGAGCAATCGGACAAGCTGCTGAACCGCGTAACAACAATCTTTGCAAACCTACGCAGCGCCGAGACGAATGATGACTTACAAGCCTTGGCTCAAAAGATGATGCCGCTGCTGAGCGAACACAGCAACAACATCGGCTTGAACGAATCACTGTTTGCCCGCATAAAAGCCGTTTATGACCAACAGAACACTCTTACTCTCACCCCGGAACAAACAAAACTACTGAACGACTGCTACGACAGCTTCATCCGCCGGGGCGCTAATCTGCAAGGAGAGGCAAAAGACAACTACCGCCAACTCACCAAAGAGCTCAGCAGCCTGACCTTGAGCTACAGTGAATGCAACCTGAAAGAAGAAAACAACTACCAGCTGGCACTCACAGACCCGGCACAGCTTAGCGGACTTCCGGAGAATGCCATCGAAGCGGCAGCAGAAACAGCCAAAGAGAAAGGCGAGAAAGGATGGGTCTTCACTTTGCAAGCACCTAGCTACGGTCCGTTCATGATGTATGCCGATAACCGCGAACTGCGTCGGGAGATTTACCTGGCTTACCATACAAAATGCTTGCACCACAACGAATGCAACACCACCGAAATCGTAAAAAAGATGGTAAACACCCGCTTGGCCATCGCCCAGCTCTTAGGCTATGACAATTATGCCGCTTATTCGTTGAAAAAACGCATGGCAGAAAACAGTGAAGCCGTCTACCAGCTGCTCAACCAACTGCTTGATGCCTATACCCCTACCGCTAAAAAAGAAATTCAAGAGGTGCAAGCGCTGGCCCAACAGGAACAGGGAAAAAAGTTCACAGTTCTGCCGTGGGACTGGAGTTACTACGCCAACAAATTGAGAGACAAGAAATTCAGCATCAACGAAGAGATGTTCCGCCCTTACTTTGAAGTAGAAAGAGTCAAAGCAGGCGTCTTTGAACTCGCCACCCGGCTCTATGGAATTACATTCAAAAAGAACACCGGCATTCCTGTTTATCATCCCGACGTTGATGCTTACGAGGTGTTCGATAAAGACGGGACATACTTGGCTGTGCTCTATACCGACTTCCACCCGCGGGCAGGAAAAGAATCGGGCGCTTGGATGACAGATTACAAAGGTCAGTGGATAGATGAAAAGACGGGCGAAAACAGCCGCCCACACATCTCTATCGTCATGAACTTCACCAAGCCTACCGCCAACAAACCCGCCTTGCTAAGCTTCAACGAAGTAAAGACCTTGCTGCATGAGTTCGGACATAGCCTGCATGGAATATTTGCCAACTCCACCTACGAAAGCCTAAGCGGGACAAACGTCTACCGGGATTTCGTGGAATTGCCTTCACAAATCATGGAGAACTTCGCTATTGAAAAAGAGTTCCTTCACACCTTTGCCCGACATTATGAAACGAACGAACTCCTTCCCGAAGAGCTCATCCAACGCCTGGTTGATGCCTCCAACTTCAACGCAGCCTACGCCTGCCTTCGCCAAGTCAGCTTCGGCTTGTTGGATATGGCGTGGCACACCCGCCGCACGCCTTTCGACGGAGACGTAAAAGCCTATGAACGACAAGCCTGGAGCAAAGCGCAACTACTGCCCGTGCTCGAAGAGACTTGCATGAGCACTCAATTCTCGCACATCTTTGCCGGCGGGTATGCTGCCGGGTATTATAGCTACAAATGGGCGGAAGTGCTGGATGCCGACGCTTTCTCTCTATTCAAACAAAAAGGAATCTTCGATCGCAAAGTGGCGGACTCCTTCCGCGAAAACATTTTGTCGAAGGGCGGAACCGAACATCCGATGGTGCTGTACAAACGATTCCGCGGACAAGAACCGACCATCGACGCTTTGTTGCTTAGAAACAATATTCAATATGAAAAATAAAATAATGAACATGAAAAATAAAGGAGTGTACCTATTGCTTGCATTGCTCTGCCTCCTCACTGCTTGCAACAATACCGATGACGTACAAAAAATATTCACCGGAAAAACGTGGAAGCTATCCGTCATCAAGTATGCCGGCAGCGACAAGGAGTGCAAAGACTACTGGGTAGACGGACAAGGGAAATTCAACCAGTCCGCTTTTGAAATCAGCAACAAATGGCTGATGGAAGCGGGCAACTTCACCCTGACCTTCACGGGCGCCACGATAGACGACGAGATTAGCGGGAAAGCCAGCGTGAAAGCCATTGCAGTCAACATCAACGATGCCTCTTGGAGAGCCAATGCCAAGAGCAATGAATTTGCCATCGGCATTAAAAACACGGCGGACAAAGACGTGCTGGCAACCGCATTCTTGAAAGGATTGGCTAAAGCAACCTCTTACAGCGGCAACGAACATAACCTCTATCTCTACTTCACCGAGGGACAGCAAAGCAAATATATGGTTTTTCATATAAACAGATAAGTCAGTAACCGGTATGGATGCAAGAACGAAACAAGCGGAACTGGACAAGCGTTATATACGCATGGCGTGCATTTGGTCAGAGAACTCCTATTGTCAGCGCCGCCAAGTGGGAGCGTTGATTGTAAAAGATCAAATGATTATCTCCGACGGATACAACGGCACTCCCTCCGGCTTTGAGAACGTTTGTGAAGATGACCACAACGTCACCAAACCTTACGTGCTCCACGCCGAAGCCAATGCCATCACCAAAATAGCACGTTCGAACAACAGCAGCGACCAGGCCACCCTCTACGTCACGGCATCTCCTTGCATCGAATGCGCCAAACTCATTATCCAAGCCGGCATTAAACGCGTGGTTTACTCCGAGCACTACCGTTTGGAAGACGGAGTAGCCTTACTGAAGCGAGCAGGTATCGAAGTTCTGTACATTGACCCTACCGCATTTGACGCTCAAAAGAAAATAGATTAAAGCAAATAGAAGAATATGAGTACAAAAAACTCTTTCCGTTTTACCCCCGTGATTATTGCTATCAGCATCATCATCGGAATCCTTATCGGCACGTTTTATGCCAAACACTTTGCAGGCAACCGTTTAGGCATCATCAACGGTTCGTCCAACAAGCTCAATGCCCTGCTGCGCATTGTTGACGACCAGTATGTAGACACGGTAAACATGGCGGACTTGGTAGAAAAAGCCATGCCACAGATACTAGCCGAACTAGACCCACACTCTACGTACATTCCGGCACAGAATCTGGAAGAAGTAAACTCGGAACTCGAAGGCAGCTTTAGTGGCATCGGCATTCAATTCACCATTCAGAACGATACCATCCATGTCAACGCCGTGATACAAGGCGGTCCATCGGAGAAAGTGGGATTGATAGCCGGCGACCGCATAGTGGCAGTGAACGACAGTTCGTTTGTAGGCACCAAAGTAACGAACGAGTTCGCCATGCGCAAGCTGAAAGGACCTAAAGGAAGTCAAGTAAAACTGGGCGTGAAACGCCTCACAGAAAAAGGACTGCTGAACTTCACGATTGTGCGCGGCGACATCCCGCAAAACACCATCGATGCGGCTTATATGCTCGACAATGGTTACGGATACGTACAAATAAGTAAATTCGGGCGCACCTCTCACGTAGAGCTGCTCAACGCGTTGGCGCAGCTCAACCATCAGAGCTGCAAGGGACTGATTATCGACCTTCGCGGCAACACAGGCGGATACATGGAAGCAGCGGTACGGATGGCCAACGAATTTCTTCCCGAAGGAAAACTCATCGTTTATGCCCAAGGACGAAAATACCAACGCACGGAAGACAAAGCCAACGGGACAGGCAGCTGCCAGAATTTGCCATTGATTGTACTGGTGGACGAGGGTTCTGCTTCTGCCAGTGAAATATTCTCGGGGGCTATTCAAGACAATGACCGCGGCATGATTGTAGGCCGCCGCTCCTTTGGCAAGGGATTGGTGCAACAGCCCATCGACTTCAGTGACGGGTCGGCCGTACGCCTGACCATTGCCCGCTATTACACTCCTTCGGGACGCTGCATCCAACGCCCTTATGAAAGCGGAAACGATCGCAATTACGAGCTCGACTTGTACAACCGATACGAACACGGCGAGTTCTTCTCTGAAGACAGCATCAAGCAAGACGAGAGCACCCGTTATTACACCGGGCTGGGACGCTTGGTCTACGGAGGCGGAGGAATCATGCCCGATGTCTTTGTTCCACAAGACACCATCGGATTCACGTCCTACTTGACTAACGTATTGAACAAAAGACTGACCATTCAATTTTCTTTCCAATACACCGACAATAACCGTGAGAGACTTGGTCAATACGATAATGAACAAGCACTGCTCAACTACCTGCACCGCCAAGGTATAGTGGATAAATTCATTCAGTATGCCGAAAAGAAAGGAGTACAACGGAGAAACATCCTGATTCAGAAGTCACACCAATTGCTGGAAAGGAATCTTTATGGCAACATCATCTATAATATATTGGGCAAAGAAGCATACATTCGGTATGCCAACCAGTCCGACCAAACGGTGAAGAAAGCCATCGAGTTGCTCGAAAAAGGAGAAGCCTTCCCGAAGGCTCCAGTAAAAACAACAGGAAAAAATAAAGCGGAAAACAAAGATGAAAGAAAGAAAAAAAGAACTGCGCAAGCAAGTAGCCCAGTTGAAAACCCAATACTGCGACTGTACGCTAAAAGCGCTTTCTGCTGACGTGCTGACCCGATTGGAGAAATATTCGGTTTTTGAAGAGGCACACACCATCTTGCTTTACCACTCGTTGAAGGACGAAGTGCATACGCACTCCTTCATCGAGAAGTGGAGCGGGCAGAAAAGAATCGTGCTTCCGGTAGTGGCAGGCGCTGTTCTAGAGTTGCGCCTCTACACCGGACCTCATGATTTGGCCATCGGTGCCTACGGCATAGCCGAACCTATCGGCAAACCGTTTACGGATTATCAATCCATCGACTTGGCCGTGATTCCAGGAGTAGCGTTCGATGCGGAAGGGCATCGACTGGGACGAGGCAAAGGCTATTATGACAAACTACTGCCTCACATCTCTGCGCCCAAGATAGGCATTTGCTTCCCGTTTCAATTGATAGCAGAGGTGCCAGCCGAAAACTTTGATATAAAGATGAATGCGGTGTTGTGCTGACAGCAGAGTCTATCGGAAAATAATATTCGTAATCACTGTTGCTCCCACTTTCTGATTTAAATTGCGCACGAGCAGCTCCCGCCCCATCATCAGTTCTTGGCGGAGGGCTGCAGAAGTGAGGTGCACATACAGCACTTGGTTGCGAATAAACAATCCGCTGGTATAAGAAGCAATGGCAGGCCCTAACACCACCGCCCACGCATCAATCAACCGCTGTTCATTCAGCGGAGATTCCAGACTCTCTTGCCGGAGAAACTGCCGGATGAGCAACCCGATCGGTTCGGCATGATTCCTTTTCATAAAGTGGTTCCCTCCATCTCGCTAATTCTTCCTTGTTCCACCTGAAACATCTTATAATTACTGTCTACGGTTTGCAGAATCCTGTCCAAGTGTTGCCGGTTGGTATCGGTAATAAAAATCTGTCCAAAGCGGTCGCCTGCCACCAGTTTCACAATCTGTTCCACGCGCGAAGCATCCAGCTTGTCAAAAATGTCGTCGAGCAACAATAGCGGAATCGTTGTCCCCGTTCGCTTCAAGAAATCAAACTGTGCTAGTTTGAGCGCCACCAAATACGTCTTGTTCTGCCCTTGCGAACCTTCCCGCTTGATAGGGAAATCGCCTAACAACATGTTCAATTCATCTTTATGTACTCCCCGCAAGGAGAATCCCATGATTTTATCGCGCACCCGGCTCTCCTTCAGCACCTCCAACAACGAAGCATCACGGGCATGCGATACATACGACAATCCCACCTGCTCTTTATCCTGCGAGATAAACGAATAAAACGATTGAAAAATAGGAATAAACTCCCGAATAAAGGCCTCCCGCTTGCTAAAAACAACCTCTCCCGCTTGCGCCATCATTTCTTCCCAAACCACAAACAGTTCCTCTTCTACGGGCAGGTCACTTTTCAGCAATACATTGCGTTGAGCAAGCGCCTTGTTGTAGCGGATCAGCGCATCCAAATACTCTTTATCGTACTGCGAAATAACGACGTCCATCAACCGCCGCCGTTCCTCACTGCCTCCGGCTATTAATTCCGAATCGGCAGGCGACACCATCACCAAAGGCAGAAAACCGATATGGTCGGACAAACGCCCGTATTCTTTCTTATTTCGCTTGAATTGCTTTTTGGCACGGCGTTTCATCCCGCAATAAATCTCTTCGGGTGTTCCGTCCGTTGCCTCGTAAAATCCTTGAATGACAAAGAACTCCTGCTCGTGACGAATGTTCTGCGAGTCGAGCGGATTGCCCGCACTCTTGCAAAACGAAAGGAAGTAAACCGCATCGAGCAGGTTAGTCTTTCCCATCCCGTTTTGTCCGAAAAAGCAGTTCAACTTCTCCGAGAAATTCAGCTCCACTTCTTGCAGGTTCTTATAATTCAGTATAGATATGCGCTTCAGTATCATGTGTGCAGATTGAGTTTGGATGCAAAAGTAGAAAGATTTTCGGGGTTTTAAGAGGTATAATGAAAAAAGATGCCTCTAAATTTCGTTTGTAGATATAAAAAAAGTACTTTTGCGATTCGAAATACCGAAGTGAAAATAATAACAAAAAAAAGAATATAGTAAAATGGCAGAACAAAAGCACCACGATCAATTAAATGTGGAAGATGCACTGACACAGTCGGAAGCATTTCTTATCAAGTACAAAAAAACAATCATCGCTGGCATCCTGGCTGTAATAATCATTGTAGCAGGAGCAGTAATGTACAAACACCTCTATGCCGAACCTCGTGAAGAGAAAGCGCAAGCCGCACTTTTCAAAGGACAAGAACTCTTTGAGCAAGACGCCTTTGCACAAGCGTTGAACGGCGACAGCCTCGGCTATATCGGCTTCATCAAAGTAGCCGACCAGTTCAGTGGTACCAAAGCTGCCAACTTGGCAAAAGCTTATGCCGGTATCTGCTACCAAAACTTAGGTAAATATGACGATGCCGTTAAATTCTTAAGCGATTTCGACGGTGACGACCAGATGGTAGCTCCCGCTATCCTAGGCGCCACGGGCAACTGCTACGCACAGCTCGGCCAGCTGGACAAAGCTTCTTCTACCCTGCTCAAAGCAGCCGAAAAAGCAGACAATAACACTTTAAGCCCTATCTTCTTGCTGCAAGCCGGTGAAATTCTGGTAAAACAAGGTAAATGCGATGACGCTATCAAAGCCTATACCACTATCAAAGACAAGTACTTCCAGTCGTACCAAGCGATGGACATCGACAAATACATCGAACAAGCCAAATTGCTAAAGAAATAAGCATCGATAATGTCTACAGCCTATCATAACTTATCCGACTACGATTTTAGTTCTGTTCCGCTAGCGGAAGAAATGAAATTTGGTATTGTTGTTTCCGAATGGAACGACAAGATCACCGGCGCTTTGTTGAGCGGTGCTATCAGCACCCTCAAGAAGCACGGAGCTAAAGACGAAAATATTCTGGTAAAAACCGTACCAGGAAGTTTTGAACTGACTTTTGGCGCTAATCAAATGATGGAATATAGCGAAGTGGATGCCATCATCGTCCTTGGTTGCGTAATAAAAGGAGATACCCCTCATTTTGACTATGTTTGCATGGGGGTTACGCAAGGCGTAGCACAATTAAATACAACTGGCGATGTTCCAGTGATTTATGGCTTAATCACCACCCTGACCATGGAGCAAGCAGAAGACAGAGCCGGGGGCAAACTCGGTAACAAAGGAGACGAATGTGCAATTACTGCAATAAAAATGGTCGACTTTGCTTGGAGTTTAAACAAATAATCGTATCTTTGCACCGCGATAGAGAAATAGACCTTTTCATCGCATCTGGGGGCAAATTCCAGAGTGGCCAAATGGGACTGACTGTAACTCAGTTGTCTTTCGACTTCGGAGGTTCGAATCCTTCTTTGCCCACAAACATTGCGAAAGTAGCTCAGTTGATAGAGCATTAGCCTTCCAAGCTGAGGGTCGCGGGTTTGAGCCCCGTCTTTCGCTCTCTACTCGAAAGGGGAGAATCTAAGTAATTAGGTTCTCCCTTTTTTTTAGTTACTTGCTGCCACGTTAGCACCATCCTCGCCGCCTCTCTTAGACCAACTGCATCAAACAAAAAAGGATACACGGACTAAAGCGAACGAACGCGGACTCTTTCTGTGGCGTACAGACCCAAAACCGCTAAAAGCAGGCGATCCAGCAATCCAACAAAAAGAAGAAAGGCATTATCAATGGGTAGTTCTACCCCATTAATAATGCCACAGACGCAAGCTACTTTTTCTTTAGCTGGAAGAAAGATCCCTTGCCCAACTTCACTTCCGATGGCTTCATCTTGTCCACGCGAATGGTGCGCCCCAAGACATCACCTTCCACCTTGTTGCCCGTGATAGTCACCTTTTTGCACGCTTCGAGCGTAATACCGTCTTTGCGGTAATGATAAGGCTGGTAGGTAGTGTCACGAATCAACGTGTTGTTAGAGAAGGTCAGTCCCTCTACCGAGCGGGCGTACAGGATGGGATAATCGAACAAATGAAACGTATTGTCCACAATACGGATGTTCCGATGATACGGGTAACGCGTATCGGGAGCAGGAATTTCCGGGTCGATACTGATTACTGCCTCACAGAATTGATAAATGGATGAGTTGCACGGATAGCGGAAGTCGTTACGGCGAATCAGTACATCTTTCACAGCTCCCGATTCATACCACGCATTGGCATCTCCGGCTATGAGAATAGCAGAGCCACTACTTTCAAACACATTGTCTTCTATCACCACTTTTCCGGGAGTAGAAACCAGTAATCCACGAGCGCGACAGCTTCCAAAGTGGCAGTTTCGGATCTCGGCATCGGGCGTACAGGTCAAGTTCTCAAGAACGTGACCGGCTTCGATACCTGCAGGCAACGGTTCGGCCAATTCGATGACAAACTCCGATTTATTGAGGGGCGTAAAGCCTTTCATGCTTCCTGTGGCTGCCGTACGCATCGTTTGATGTTCAATGAAGCCAATCTTATCGCCCGCACTTCCCCACACCATGCCTTCGCTCATGTTTTGCATGAACTTGCACTTCAAGCGCGTGGGAGAAAGCACTTCCATAATACGCGAGCAGGTGCCGTGAATGTTGATAGGGTCATCCATCAATCCCGCCCAACTGCAATTTTCTATTTTCAGCAAGCCGCTGCATCCCATAAAGTGGAAGCCGTCATCGTGTCCGCTCAACACACGTCCCTTCGCTGCATTGGGGATGATATGTACTCCGTCGAACGAGATGTTCTTGCTATATTGCGACAAGATGCCCAGCCCGCACGTATGGTGCAGTTTGATATTTTCCATCTTCGTGTCTTCACTGTGAAAAAGAAAGATACCTGCATGGTCGCGCGTGCTATGACGCAACACCAATAGCGTGCCTACGGGCGGAAAAGCCAAGTTCTTGGTGCCCTTAGGGTCGGACAAACGGACCACACCCGGTTCTACTTCTGCTGCCTTAAAGCTACGCCATCCCAAATTATCGCCCGTGTTAGGCAGCACAAAGTGCGTCTTGGGGTCAAACTGCATCACGCCCCACACGCTGCTTTTCCATCCCTCGCCTACAAAAGTGAGCAGATTTTTATCTATAATATAAGGATATTGAATGGGGTCAATTTTCAATTCCATGTATTCGGGTGTCAATGCCACCACTTCTCCTTGGGATGTGAGTGGGATATCCCAGTCCACCATCAAGTTCTTCAGCGAGATATTCTTGCAATGGTCCAGCGTGAAAGGTTGCATCCGTCCGTGCATGATAAATTCGGAACCCTGTCCATCAATGGTCAGCCCGTTGATTTTTTCAAGCAATACTGCCAGCGTTTTCGGATTGTTATCGTAAGTATTCGTTTCAAAATACTCTTTTTCAATGGCGTGTTGCGCCCAGAAGTCATATCGCCCTTTGGGAAAGACCAGCGTACTGCCCGGTTGTTGACGGCAAGCCTCAATGGCTTTCTGCACAAAAGGAGTTGCATTCACCCTGCTGTCGGGCTTCAAACCAAAGTCAGCAATAGAGATAACCGTACCGGCTGCAACCGGAAGGCTCAGCAAAAGACATAAGCAAACAAGTGCTCGCATGTGTTTCATGTTTAGATAGAATAAAATTAATACTCAGTTATAATGGGGACAAACTTACATAAAATCGCCGAAATAAACGAAGAAAAAAGAAAGAAATGGCACTGAATGGCTTATGAACAAATGGTTTGCAGTGACAGAGCAAGCCCAGAGCACCCGACAAAATTTCGAACAAGTCAACTTTTGCTTTATCCCTAGAAGTTAGGCATCCGTCTGCCATTTCTTCTACTCTTTATTTGGATCTTCGTCTCGGTATTCTTAGCAGCTTCTTTCAAAGTGGTATAATAAGTTTATTTATTTCAGCCTATTTTTGTTTGTTGTGTTTTCTGCTTCGTTGAAAAAAACACGATTAGCGCTCATCTGTTTTTGCTGAAGCATTCCTATTTCTTTAGAGCACTTATAATCAGGAAAATACGATTTCCTGTTTTAGGCTCAGGCTCACGGGTATCAGGTATTATTTAATGAGCCCCCCTGAAGTACCTCCTAGAACCCGTTGTATAACAATATGACTTTTGTAAATATATATTAGTAAGGATATAATCATAAATAAATCGTTTAGTAAAACCGTCTATCCGTAGTCTTTGCTTTATCTTGTGTTTTTCTCTTATTTATTAATACATTATAAATGTGATAGTTATGAAAATTAAAAAAAGCCACGTTGCAAGGGTAAGACATAGAATGATACCTGATACCCGTGAGCCTGAGTCTAACGCCTAAAAAACTTTAGATCGTAAATAATTAGAAAATCTTGGTTAGTAACCCTATTCCTCTTTTTTGTTGAGATAGAAGAAGTATTATATAGTCCGCCTTCTGCTCTTTAAAAAAAGTCGTTACATGTTTTTTTAAAAGCCGTTAC
>JAVVVS010000035.1:0-11565 GCA_036652495.1 Bacteroides sp. | reverse complement strand
TTTTTTTAAAAGCCGTTACGTGTTTTTAAAAAAGAAGTAACGGCTTTTAAAAAAACAAGTGGCGTCTTTTATAAAAAGAATATGATGTGTAAGTACAAGTAGTGGGCAAAGCTTGAAAGACGATTGCGAACTGCTGGCATCAAAGTAGGCTATAAAACAAAGAGGGCAACATCTCAGATAGAAGATGTACGCCTTACGGCAAATAGCCCTACGTTCAACGGCTCAAAAGTAGATACTAAGTGCATGAGTCTATTTCGCCACACGCCCAAACTACGACTGCATTGACAACGACCTGAAATACTGCTACATCAAGATGAAAGGCGAAGCCACTCCTGAATATTTCTATGAACTCGAAAATTTCTTCAACATCAATCGAGATAACGCCAAAATCAAGCAAATAAGCAAAGACGTAGAAGATTACGAAGAGCCGTCAAAGAGACAATTGCTCTCAATGAACAAACCCGAGTTCGCCAACAAGAAGTAGAGAAATTGAACCACGAGGCTGATAAAATCAAAAATAAAAAGTAGTCAAATCGGGGGTAACTAATGACGGATGAAGAAATACAAAATATTTCTCCATCCGTTTTATATAGACGTATCAAAAAATGTTATATCTTTATGCCTAAATATGTTTTATAAGATATGAGTGAAGCAAAAAATAGAATTAGAGAAGTTCTTGATGAAAAAGGAATTCGGCAAACGTGGTTAGCAGAAAAGATGGGCAAAAGTTTTAATGCAATAAACTCGTTTGCCTGTAATCGTCGCCAGCCAAGCTTGGATCAGCTATTCGAGATTGCGGAAATTTTAGAAGTAAAACCAAAGGACTTAATAAAAGATAAATAATGACAAGTACAATGCAAAGAGCCGAATTGCAAAATAAGAGATGGAAAACAGCCAACGAAGTACTTGACGTTGTTGATGGCTGGGCTTTTAAGCAGTTTGTGCTGGGAGCTCTTTTCTATCGTTTTATAAGCGCAAATTTCACGAATTACATTGAAGAAGGTGATGATAGCATTGACTATGCTAACTTAGCGGATAATGTAATAACACCAGAAATAAAAGATGATGCTATTAAAACAAAAGGGTATTTCATCTATCCGAATCTTAATACAGACTTAAAAGCCATTTACGACGCTATTGAAAGTTCGGCAAACGGTTATCCGACCGAAAAAGATATAAAAGGATTGTTTGCCGATTCTGATGCTATTTTAAAGGAGATTGAGGCATGAGCTATATAGATAAACTATTAGATGGTGTCGAGGTTGAGTGGAAGCCTTTAGGGGAGTTTGCGGAGTTAAACCAAGGATAGTTCGTATATTAGATACCTTTACAGAGCCTTACAGCTCGCAAAAAGCAATACGAGTATTACCGAAATATGTTACTAACATTTCCCAAAACAACAATTTAAAAAGTAAGATTATGGATACAAATATATTATTCCAAAATGGCGCTACTTGGTTACGGGCTGATTTTCATTTGCATACTAAAGCCGACCAAAAGTTTGCATATAGTGAAAATGAGAATGATTTTACAAGTACATATATTGGTAAACTTGTAGAGCAGGACATAAGAGTTGGAGTAATAACCAATCACAATAAATTTGACAAAGGAGAATTTGTTGCCTTAAAAAAAAATGCAAAAGAAAAAGGGATTGGCTTATTCCCCGGAGTTGAATTTTCTCTGAAAGAAGGAATCCATATTCTTATCGTCTTTGATGATGCTTGGTATAAAGGAGACACCGATGATATTAACGAGTTCCTAAGGACAGCATTCTACGGCATTCTTTATCAAGTATAGAACCCAAGGGCAATGCAAAGAAAAGGTCGGTGTAAAAGAATAGTTTTCACCAACCTTAGAAGTGCGCAAAACCTTAAAGAAACAAAAAAGAAGGACGGAATTAGCTATCATTGTGGGGGTAGCTGCTCTTTCATGTGTATTTAGTATATAGAAAGAATAACACTTAATTAATTTTTTATCATGCGAAAACTATTTAGTACCTTAGTAATTGGCCTCTCTTTAATCATCTGCCAGGCCGGCTACGCACAAAAGAAAGGCGCTGCTGTTGCAAAAGTAGCACCTATCACCGTAAAAACGCCAGCACGCCCTGCCGGACAACAAGACGTTATCGACTTGGTAACGCCGAAATTGGAAACAGTCCGGGTAGGCTTTATCGGTTTAGGAATGCGCGGGCCGGGCGCTGTGGCGCGCTTCACAAAGATTCCCGGAACGCAGATTGTAGCTTTGTGCGACATCCGCCCCGAAATGGTAGAGCGTTCACAAAAAATTCTGACCAAAGCCGGACTTCCCGAAGCTGCTGCCTATAGCGGAACGGAAGATGCTTGGAAAAAACTTTGCGAACGCAACGACATCGACTTGGTGTACATTGCTACCGACTGGAAACATCACGCAGAAATGGGCGTCTATGCTATGGAGCACGGCAAACACGTAGCTATCGAAGTACCTGCTGCCATGACGCTGGACGAGATTTGGAAGTTGATCAACACTTCTGAAAAAACACGCAAACACTGCATGCAACTTGAAAACTGCGTGTACGACTTCTTTGAACTGACCACGCTGAACATGGCTCAACAAGGACTGTTCGGCGAAGTGCTTCACGTAGAAGGTTCATATATACACAACCTCGAAGAGTTCTGGTCGGAATATTGGAATAACTGGCGTATGGACTTCAACCAGCACAACCGCGGTGACGTTTATGCCACACACGGCATGGGACCGGCTTGCCAATTATTGGGCATCCATCGCGGCGACCGCATGAAAACTTTGGTATCGATGGACACCAAAGCAGTCAACGGTCCGGCTTACGTCAAAAACAAAACCGGTAAAGAAGTCAAAGACTTCCAAAACGGCGACCAGACTTCCACCCTGATCCGTACGGAGAATGGCAAAACGATGCTCATTCAGCACAATGTGATGACTCCCCGCCCTTACAGCCGCATGTACCAGCTGACAGGAACAGACGGATTTGCCAGCAAATATCCTATCGAAGAATACTGCCTCCGCCCGGCACAAGTAAGTGCCGACGTAGCTCCCGACCACGAGAAGCTGAATGCGCACGGTTCTGTGCCCGAAGAGGTAAAGAAAGCCCTGATGGACAAGTACAAACACCCCATCCACAGAGAGTTGGAAGAGACGGCTAAAAAAGTAGGCGGACACGGCGGTATGGACTACATCATGGATTATCGTCTGGTGTACTGTCTGCGCAACGGTCTTCCTTTGGATATGGACGTTTACGACTTGGCAGAATGGTGCTCGATGGCCGATTTGACACGGCTTTCTATTGAAAACAACTCTGCCTCTGTAGCCGTTCCAGACTTCACACGTGGCGGATGGAACAAGACGAAAGGATACAAACATGCTTTCGCTAACTAACTAACACTCTTTCTAAAGGATGACACACGGGCGACACGGACGATACAATCTGTATCGCCCGTGTGCCTTTTTTATCGAATGACTACAATGAAACAAAAGCTTTCTAAACAAGGAATGCTCCGAGAGACAAAAGACTACCTGATGATTGCCTTGGGCATGGTGCTCTACGGCATAGGATGGACACTCTTTTTACTTCCCAACGACATCACCACCGGTGGAGTGCCGGGTATCGCCTCCATCATCTATTTCGCCACCGGATTTCCGGTGCAATACACGTACTTCGCTATCAATGCAATCTTACTGCTCCTCTCGCTAAAAATACTCGGATTCAAATTCAGCATTAAAACAATCTTTGCCGTATTCACACTCACCTTCTTCCTCTCCGTCATTCAAGAACTCGCCAAAGGAGTGGTGCTCATCCACAACCAACCATTTATGGCGTGCGTGCTGGGAGCTTCCTTCTGCGGAACCGGCATCGGCATTGCCTTTACTTCCAATGGAAGTACCGGTGGGACCGACATCATCGCTGCGGTCATCAACAAGTACAAAGACATCACTTTGGGGCGGGTTATGCTGATTTGCGACATTATTATCATCACTTCCAGTTATTTTGTCTTAAAAGACTGGGAAAAAGTAGTGTATGGATTTGTAACTTTATATATTTGTAGCTTTGTACTAGACCAAGTGGTGAACAGTGCCCGCCAGTCCGTTCAATTCTTTATCATATCGAGTAAATATGAAGAGATAGGACGGCGCATCAACGAGTATCCCCACCGCGGCGTCACCGTCATCAATGCCACCGGCTTTTATACCGGAAAAGAACAGAACATGATCTTCGTACTCGCCAAAAGAAGGGAGTCGACCATCATTTTCCGATTGATTAAGGACATCGACCCCAACGCTTTTGTTTCGCAAAGCGCTGTGATTGGTGTGTATGGTGAAGGATTTGATCATATCAAAGTGAAGTGAACCCACATATTAAGAAAAACATGAAAAAGAAACGAACTTTTCTGCTGATGGGCATGATTGCCCTCCTCCTTTCGAGCACAGCCACCGCCACCGCGGTCAATGATTCGAAAAAGCCTTATTGGCAAGACGTACAAGTAGTAGCCGTCAACAAAGAGTATCCAAGAACCGCCTTTATGTCGTATGACAACCGGACGACGGCACTAACCGGCAAGTTTGAAAACAGCCGGTACTATCGCCTGCTCAATGGAACATGGAAGTTCTACTTCGTCGATTCTTACAAAGAATTGCCGGAAAACATTACCGACCCGGCTACCAGCACTGCCACTTGGAAAGACATCAAGGTGCCCGGCAACTGGGAAGTGCAAGGATACGGCGTAGCCATCTACACCAACCACGGATACGAATTCAAACCCCGTAACCCCCAACCCCCGCAATTGCCCGAAGCAAACCCCGTAGGCGTTTATCGCCGCGACATCGACATTCCTGCCGATTGGGACGGACGCGACATCTTCTTGAATGTATCAGGAGCTAAGTCGGGATTGTACGTCTACGTCAACGGAAAGGAAGTTGGTTATAGCGAAGACTCCAAAAACCCCGCCGAATTCCTGCTCAACTCATACGTACACCCGGGAAAGAACGTGCTCACACTCAAGATTTTCCGCTGGAGCACAGGTTCTTACTTAGAATGTCAGGACTTCTGGCGCATCAGCGGCATCGAACGTGATGTGTTCCTCTATGCCCAACCCAAAGCAGCCATCAAAGACTTCCGCATCAAGTCTACCTTGAGCGATAGCTACAAAGAGGGCATCTTCGGTCTGACTGCCGACTTGCGCAATCATCGCTCTACCGATGCCAACCTCTCGCTAGTCTATGAACTGCTCGACGCCAAAGGCAAAGTAGTTGCTACCGAAGAAAAAACAGCACTGATTCCTGCCGGGAAAGTAAGCACTTTGTCGTTCGACAAAACCTTGCCCACCGTACAGACTTGGACTTCAGAACAACCCAACCTCTACAAAGTGCTGATGACCGTGAAAGAAGGAGGCAAGATTCAAGAAGTCGTTCCCTTCAACGTCGGCTTCCGACGGATAGAAATAAAACCCACCACGCAACTGGCTGAAAACGGAAAGCCGTACACACTGCTCTTCATCAACGGACAGCCGCTGAAGTTGAAAGGCGTGAACATCCACGAACACAACCCGCAAACCGGACACTACGTGACCGAAGAACTGATGCGCCGCGACTTTGAGCTGATGAAACAACACAACCTCAACAGCGTACGTCTCTGCCATTATCCACAAAGCCGCCGTTTCTACGAGCTCTGCGACGAATACGGCATCTATGTGTACGATGAAGCCAACATCGAGAGCCACGGCATGTACTACAACCTGAGCAAAGGCGGTACGCTGGGCAACAACCCCGAATGGCTGACACCACACATGGACCGCACCATCAACATGTTCGAGCGTAACAAGAACTACCCGTCCGTCACCATCTGGTCGTTGGGCAACGAAGCAGGAAACGGATACAACTTCTATCAGACATACCTCTGGATGAAGAACGCCGATAAAGACCTGATGGGACGCCCCGTGAACTACGAGCGTGCACAATGGGAATGGAACTCGGATATGTACGTTCCACAATACCCCAGTGCCGAATGGTTGGGAGAAATCGGTTTAAAAGGAAGTGACCGCCCCGTAGCTCCTTCGGAATATTCACACGCCATGGGTAACTCGAGCGGTAACCTTTGGGATCAGTGGAAAGAAATTTATAAATATCCCAACCTGCAAGGCGGATACATTTGGGACTGGGTAGACCAGGGCATCCTTGAAACAGACAAAAATGGACGACCTTACTGGGCTTACGGAGGCGACTATGGCGTCAACGCTCCCAGCGACGGTAACTTCCTCTGCAACGGATTGGTGAACCCCGACCGCACACCTCATCCTGCCATGGCAGAAGTGAAATATGCGCATCAAAATGTAGGCTTCCAAGCGGTCAACCTCAAAGAAGGAAAATTCTTAGTACAGAACCGCTTCTACTTCACTAACCTGAAGAAGTACACCATCTCCTATACGATTCTGGCAAGCGGAAAAGCCGTTAAGACGGGAAAACTATCACTCGATGTAGCGCCACAGGCTTCAAAAGAGTTCACCGTTCCGGTGAGCGGACTGAAAGCGAAACCAGGAACCGAATACTTCGTCAACTTTGCAGTGACCACTCTCACTCCCGAACCGTTGATACCCGTCGGATACGACATTGCTTACGAACAGTTCCGCCTGCCCATCGAACCGATGCAAAAGACCTACAACGTGAGCGGTCCGACGCTGAAAATAGAGACTGCCAACGGAAAGCTGACCGCTTCGTCCTCGAAAGTCAACTTTGCCTTCGATAAAAAAAACGGATTGGTCACCTCCTACAGCGTGAACGGAACCGAATATTTCAAAGACGGATTTGGCATACAGCCCAACTTCTGGCGCGCACCGACAGACAATGACTATGGCAATGGAGCGCCCAAACGCTTGCAAATATGGAAGCAATCGAGCAAAAACTTCAACGTCACCGATGCCACCCTTGTGATGGAGGGCAAAGATGCTTTACTCACCGTCAACTACTTGCTGGCTGCCGGTAACCTTTACATCGTAACCTACCGCATCCATCCTTCGGGAGCCGTCAACGTAGCTGCCCGCTTCACCTCTACGGATATGCAAGCTGGTACCACCGAAATGTCCGAAGCCACCCGCATGGCCACCTTCACCCCGGGCAGCGACGCGGCACGCAAAGCAGCCACGAAGCTCGAAGTGCCCCGCATCGGTGTACGCTTTCGCCTGCCGGCAGAGATGAACCAAATGCAGTACTTCGGTCGCGGACCGGAAGAGAATTACCTCGACCGCAACGCTGGAACCCTCATCGGGCTCTATCAGTCGACCGCCAACCAGCAGTACTTCCCCTATGTTCGTCCGCAAGAGAATGGACATCACACCGATACCCGCTGGCTGAGCCTCAACAATAAAAACGGCAAAGGACTGACCATCGTGGCAGACAGCACCATCGGATTCAACGCCCTGCGCAACGCCATCGAAGATTTCGACTCTGAAGAAGCGCTGCCGCATCCGCGCCAATGGAGCAACTTCACCCCCGCACAAGTAGCTAACCACAATGAAGAGGCGGCTAAGAACGTACTTCGCCGCATGCACCACATCAACGACATCACCCCGCGCGATTTCGTGGAAGTATGCGTGGATATGAAACAGCAAGGACTTGCCGGATACGACAGTTGGGGTTCACGTCCCGAACCGGCTTACTCTATCCCGGCCAACCGCGAGTACAACTGGGGATTCACCTTCATTCCCCAATAAGAAAACACTAACTTTAAATAAAGAAAACATCATGAAGAATCTGCATGACATTGTCTCACACTTCCGCATAGAAGGAAGCATCAACGAAATAAAGCCGCTGGGCACGGGGCTGATTAACGACACCTACAAAGTGACAACCGCCGAAGCCGCAGCTCCGGACTACGTACTGCAACGCATCAACCATGCCATCTTCCAAAACGTGGAGATGCTGCAAGATAACATCGAAGCCGTCACTCGCCACATCCGCAAGAAACTAACGGAGCAGGGGGCCAGCGACATCGACCGCAAGGTGCTGCACTTTCTTCCCGCCGATGGCGGGAAGACGTATTGGTTCGACGGTGAAAGCTACTGGCGCATTATGACCTTCATCCCTCGTGCCAAGACTTACGAAACGGTGAACCCCGAATATTCTTACTTTGCCGGTGTAGCTTTCGGCGATTTCCAAGCCAAACTGGCAGACATCCCCGAAGTGCTGGGCGAAACCATCCCCGACTTTCATAACATGGAGTTCCGCCTCCAGCAGCTGCGCGATGCCGTAGCTGCCAACGCTGCCGGACGAGTGACCGAAGTGCAGTATTTTCTGGACGAGATAGAAAAACGTTCGGAAGAAATGTGCAAAGCAGAGCGTATGGGGCGCGAAGGCAAACTGCCCAAGCGGGTATGCCACTGCGACACGAAGGTGAACAACATGATGTTCGATGAAGACGGACAAGTGCTTTGCGTAATCGACCTCGACACCGTGATGCCCAGTTTCATCTTTTCCGACTATGGCGACTTCTTGCGCACCGGTGCCAACACTGGTGATGAAGATGCCAAAGACTTGGATACCGTAGCATTTAATATGGAGATTTTCAAGGCATTCACCAAAGGATACCTCGAAGGTGCCCGTTCGTTCCTCACCCCTGTAGAGATAGAGAACCTGCCTTATGCAGCCGCTCTCTTTCCTTATATGCAGTGCGTACGCTTCCTTGCCGACTACATCAACGGCGATACCTATTACAAGATTAAGTATCCCGAACACAATTTGGTGCGCACCAAAGCGCAGTTCAAATTGCTGCAAAGCGTAGAAGCACATACCCCAGCTATGGTGGCGTTCATCAACGAATGTTTAAAGTAAAAAGATAGGAGTAGTTACGGGACAGGCGAAAACTGATTCGCCTGCCACCGATAATGCAAAGAACGGCGGAGAAACGGCTTTAGTTTTTCCGCCGTTTCCTTTTCCATATATTCTGGAGTAGTGAGGGTAAAGGTAAGCCCCTCATCCGTTTTACACAAATCCGCTTTCAGCAGCAACATGTCTGCCTTCTGAAGCGCATGACCGAACGCATCCGCATCCGCAGCATCGGGAGCGATAATGAAATCGTTCATCACCGGCAGCTTCAGGAAGTCCGAAGCAGGAAGTTCTTTCCAATCGGTGGTATAAAATTGAATCCGGCTGTCACATACCGGAGCGCAAGCACTAGAAACCACGCATATTACTTTCGTCGAATCGCTGGCAGGCAGCAACTTCATCTGCCACGTTGTTTGCGGAGAAAGCTGGAGGCAGAGGTAATCTTTGCCGAGCGCGGTCATCTCCGATTTCTGTCCGAAACGATTGTCTACTTGTGCTTTCATCTGGCTTTCTAGAAAATCGATGCAGTCCGCCCTGTTCACCGCCGTGAGCAGCGGAAGTAACGAATCGGGCATTTGCACAAAGACCGTTTTTGCCAATTGGGCTTGCACAGAAGAAAAGGAGAAAAAGCCTAAGGCTAACAGAAAGTGGATAAAGACTGATTTATTCATGCGTTTAATTTTGTTTCCCATCAAAAACAGGGAGTATAGGCAGGAGAACTTGCACTTAATTATCTTGCAAATATAGCAATAACGCAAACACGAAAGAACGATTCATTCATTATTTCACAACGAGGCAATGAAAAAAGCCGGTGTTTATCCCACCCATCCGCGTTGTGCCGCGCCCGGCCCTGCATGCACCTACCTACTTTGTACCCAAATACAAGAAATACATTCCAAGGAGCACGAGGAGAAGATCGATAGCCTTGCTCTTCAGATTCTTTTCTCGGAACAGCAACGCGCCAAAGAGGAACGACACCACCACGCTGCTGCGGCGCACCATGGAGACAATCGAAATCATCGAATGCTCATCACTCAAAGCATAGAAATAAACAAAATCCGCCGCTGAGAGAAAAAGAGAAATCAAAAGGATGGATGCGTCCCAACGGAAGGGTGTCGTCGTCTTCCGCTTCGGCCACCACAACAACAGAACGATAGCACCCATCAAGAAAAGCTGATAAATATTGTACCACGACTGCACCACCATCGGTGGAAGCTGCTTCATCAAGAATTTGTCATACAGTCCGCTCAAAGCACCCGTGAGCGCCGCTAAGATGATAAAGAAAATCCACTTGTTGTGCTGGAAGTCGATGCCCTCTTTTTTGCCCGAGCGACTCAGCAGAAAGAACGAGAGAACGCCCAGCAGCACCCCTGCCCATTGATACAGATTCAGTCGTTCGCCAAACAGCAGCATCGCCCCCACCAGCACCAGCAGCGGGCGAGTAGCATTGATGGGTCCCACAATTGTGAGCGGCAAATGCTTCATACCGAAATAGCCGAATATCCACGACGTAAGCACAATGAACGACTTGAGAAGAATGAACTGGTGCACCTCCCAGCCCACCACGGGCACATCGAACAAAGTGCCGCCCAGCACCTCCGGAGTATATGCGGACAAAAGGATAAACGGCAGAAAGAGGAAGCTGGAGAAAAGCGTATTGAGAAACAGCACCGGAAGCACGGCATTCTCTTTCAGGGATTTCTTTTTGAATACGTCATAAAAGCCCAGCAGGGCAGCCGATAAAAAAGCAAGAAGTAACCACATAAAAGATACACTGATTAAAAAATAGAAGATGCGTCGGTGAGAAAGATTTCTTCGGGATATTCCACATTCACCAAGAACAAGCCATTGGCAGGTGCAGACGTACCCGCTTTACCACGATCGTGCTGTTCAATCACCTGACGGAAACCCTCGAGACTGAGCTTGCCCCGCCCCACCTCAATCAGCGTGCCTACAATGGCGCGCACCATGTTCCGCAAAAAACGATCGGCACGGATAGTAAACACCCACGTGTCTTCATCCACCTTTGTCCAAGCAGCATGCGTGAGGTGACATATATTGGTTTTGGCATCGGTATGCAGTTTGCTGAAGCTAGTGAAATCGGTGTAATCGAAAAGTGTTTGGGCCGCCTCGTTCATTTGTTCGTAGTCGAGTTCACCATACATCCGCCAGCGATATTGCCGGTTGAAGGCCTGCTTTGTTGAGGTCACATAATACTTATAGGTACGAGCAACCGCAGCAAAGCGTGCATTCGCATCGGGCAGCACCCGGCGCACCTGATAAACAGAGATATCGAGCGGCAACAAGCGGTTCAACTTCTCCTTCACATTGTCCGTATCCAGTTCCTCCGGAAAGTCGAAATGCGCCACCATCAGCGAGGCATGCACGCCGGCATCCGTTCGTCCGGCTCCGGTGACGTGCACCTCCCGACGCAAGAAAGTAGATAAAGCCTTCATCACGCAAGCCTGCACGCTGATGCCGTTAGGTTGTATTTGCCACCCGTGATAGTCGGTTCCGTCGTAAGCTAAATAAATAAAGTATCGTTGCACGCTGTCTCTTTTCTTTTGGTTTCGGGGTGCAAAGGTAGTCATTTTAATCCTTTTTCTCAGCGTGCATATCAGCATAAGTAGAAGGATTGGTTCCAAAAGCATCCACAAAGTGCTTCCTGAAGGTGGGGATATCATTGTACCCCACCATTTCTACCACCTCTTGCACCGTGTGCGTTTTCTGTTTCAGCAG
>JAVVVS010000034.1:0-28360 GCA_036652495.1 Bacteroides sp. | reverse complement strand
CAGTCACGCGTAGGTTACAACATCCCGCTCATGCGTTACGCCAACGTATTGCTCATGAAAGCCGAAGCACTCAACGAACTCGGGCAGACGGCACAAGCCATCCCCCTCATCAACGAAGTCAGATCCGTGCACGGCGCGATGCCTGCCATGAAGGGCAGCACCCCAGCCGACGTGAAAGCACAGATTGAACACGAGCGTATCCTAGAGTTCCCGTTAGAAAATTACCGTTTCTACGACCTCCGTCGCTGGGGCAAAGCACAAGAAGCCTTGACAGCAGCCGGCAGACGCTTTGATGCCGAGAAGCACAGTTTCTACCCCACACCCTTAATTGAACTCAATGCGAACGACAAGATAGGAAGCAACTAATCTAAATCTCTATTGACAATGACGAGCGGGGCGGACATTCGGGAGAAAGCCTGCCCCGCTTTCTCGTAGAAACAACTATCTTTGCATACAAAAAAAAGACACTGATATGTTCATCATTATTGGAATCATGCTCACGGGGATGCTCATCGGCTACCTGTTGCGAAGCAAAAAACTATCTTGGATACACCGAATCATCACTGTACTCATCTGGCTGCTACTCTTTTTGCTCGGCATTGATGTAGGCGGCAACCAAACCATCATCCAAGGGTTACACACCTTGGGACTAGAGGCTGCCCTGATCACAATCGCCGCTGTAGCCGGAAGTGTATTGGCTTCGTGGGCACTTTGGTACCTCATTTATACCCGCCCTACTAACAGAAAGAAGAAGAAGGAGGAAGAACGGTTATGAAAGGAAGTTTGATTATCATTTCATTCTTTATCGTAGGCACGCTTTGCGGAGTGTTTCACCTGATTCCCTATGATTTCACAGACAGCAAACTGAGCTATTACGCCCTTTGCGGGCTGATGTTCAGCGTCGGCATCAGTATCGGCAATGACCCGAAGACGCTGAAAAGCTTCCGATCGCTCAATCCGCGACTGTTGCTTCTGCCCATCATGACCATCGTGGGCACATTGGCAGGCTGCGCAGTAGTCAGTTTTTTTCTCAGTCACCGCTCGCCAACCGACTGCATGGCAGTAGGAGCGGGCTTCGGCTATTATTCGCTCTCCAGCATCTTCATCACCGAATACAAGGGGGCGGAATTGGGCACCATCGCGCTATTGTCTAACATCATGCGCGAAATTATCGCCCTGCTCTGCGCACCACTACTGGTGAAGTACTTCGGCAAGCTGGCACCCATCTCCGTAGGCGGCGCTACCACGATGGACACCACGTTGCCCATCATCACCCGCTGTTCGGGAAAAGATTTTGTTATTGTTTCCATCTTCCACGGATTCGTGGTAGATTTTAGCGTACCCTTTTTAGTCACTTTATTCTGCTCTATATGAAAAACCTGTTACAATATACGTTACTCTTCGGCTCATTACTTATCACTACGGCACTGCGAGCTGATAACACAAAGAACGTTCCCTGGCAAAACCCGCAGGTGAACGCCATCAACCGGGAACCGATGGGTGCCCATTTTATCCCCTTCACCTCCGAGAAGGGGGCGTTGCTGCAATCCGCACTGCCTGCCCCCGAATGCTTTGCCTTGAATACGAGCAGCGAACGGCGGCGCTCGCTGGACGGCAGCTGGAAGTTCCACTACGCCAAGAACCCCGCCGCCTGCCCCGAAGGCTTTTGGAAACCGGACGCAAACACTCGCGGCTGGAAAAACATCCAAGTGCCCGGAAGCTGGGAACTTCAAGGCTTTGATGCGCCCATCTATACCGATGTCAGCTACCCCTTTCCACCCAATCCGCCCTTCGTACCTGCCGATTACAATCCGGTAGGAGCCTACGTACGCGAGTTTACTGTGCCTGCCGACTGGGACGGGCTGGACCTCTTCCTCGACTTCGAAGGGGTGGAGTCCGCTTACTATTGCTGGGTGAACGGCGAACTCGCCGGATACAGCGAAGACAGCCGCCTGCCCGCTCACTTCAACATCACCAAGCTCGTCAAGAAGGGCAAAAACCGGCTCGCGCTGAAAGTATTCCGCTACAGCGACGGGTCCTATCTTGAAGACCAGGACTATTGGAAGTACAGCGGCATTGAGCGGGACGTCTATCTCTATGCCCGCCCCCAGCACCGCGTGAAGGACTTCAAACTCACCGCTGGACTGACCAACGACTACAAAGACGGCGCCTTCGAAGTGCAGTTCAACGTCACCGCTCCTGTCAAGGACTATGTGGTAGAGATGAAGCTGATGGACGGTAACCGTTCTCTCTATTCCCACCAAGAAGCCATCAAGCAAGCGGGTGACACGCTCTTCTCCCTGAAGCACCTCGTGGCAAAGGTAAAATCGTGGAACACGGAGACACCGCACCTTTATAATATGGTAGTAAACACGTATACCAAAGAGGGTAATCTCCTCGAATCCTTCGTCCATCCCTTCGGCTTCCGCACGGTGGAAATGCGCAACGGGATGCAACTCATCAACAACGTCCCTCTGAAGTTCAAAGGCGTCAACCGCCACGAGCACGACCGCTTCCACGGACGCACCATCACCGTGGAGAGCATGGTCAAAGACATTCAACTGATGAAGCAATTCAATCTGAACGCGGTGCGCTGCTGTCACTACCCCGACCGTCCCGAATGGTATGCCTTGTGCGACCGCTTCGGACTCTATCTCGTGGATGAAGCGAACCTCGAAAGCCATGGCATGGAACATCACAAAGACGAAACCCTCGCCAACTATCCCGACTGGGAACTTCCTTTCGTGCAACGCATGAGTCGGATGATGCTGCGCGACCGCAACTTCACCTCCATCGTCACCTGGTCCATGGGTAACGAATCGGGCTATGGCAAAAACTTTGAAACGCTTTATCATTTTGCCAAGAAGCTCGACCCCACCCGTCCGGTGCAATACGAAGGTTCCCGCAAAAAAGGCGTATCGGACATCTATTGCCCCATGTACGGCCGCATCTGGTGGCTCCGCGAGCACGTCAACCAACGCCAGCCCCGTCCCCTCATCCTCTGCGAATATGCTCATGCCATGGGCAACAGCGTGGGCAATCTGCAAGATTATTGGGACCTCATCTACCAGTATGACCAGCTACAAGGCGGCTTCATCTGGGACTGGGTGGACCAGACTTTCGAGAAGAAAGACGCCAAAGGCTACAAGATTGCTGCCTACGGAGGAGACATGGGCTACGCCGGTGTGCCCAACGACTCCAACTTCTGCGCCAACGGACTCATTGCCGCCGACCGCTCCCTGCACCCCCACATCTGGGAGGTGAAACGCGTCTACCAATACCTGCACTTTGCTCCTGCTCCTTTTACCACCAACCAAATCCAGGTGACCAACCGCCACGACTTCATCGGGCTGGACGGACTTGCCCTGCGCTGGACAGTAGAGGCAGACGGACTTCCCTTTGACGGCGGAACGATGAACTTTCCTACGACCCCCGCCCATAGCACGGGATTGGTCACCCTGCCCATGAAGCCTCTGCTTGCTGACGGACGCGAATACTTCCTCAAGCTCGAAGCCATCACCAAAGCCGACACACCGCTCATCCCCCACGGGCACAGTACCGCGATGGAACAATGGCAACTTCCAAACGCCAAGCATACAGTATGCCCCAACCACACCATCGACGGCACGCTGACCACCGCCCGCACCCCGGACAGCCTCATAGTGACAGGCACCGATTTCCGCCTCGCTTTTGACGCTAGCAGCGGAGCCATCGCCAGCCTACGCTACCAGGGCAGCGAACGCATCTTAGCCGGACCCCAACCCAACTTCTGGCGCGGGCTGACCGACAACGACGTGGCAAACAACACCTCCGAGCGTTGCGGCACTTGGCGAGAAGCAAGTAAAGAAATGACATTAAGCAAACTCGACCTCCAAAAAAGTGCCGACCAGCAAACCGTCACCTTGACCGCAAACTACACCATGCCTAAGCAAGAAGCTCGGTTGCAAACCACCTACCGCATTGCCGCCGATGCCACCATACAGGTGACCATGAGCTTCACACCGGGCAGCAAAGCATTGCCCGAAATCCCCCGCTTCGGGATGCGGATGATACTGCCTGCACCCTACGACCAGATGACTTGGTACGGACGCGGTCCCCACGAGAACTACGCCGACCGCAAAACCTCTGCTGCCATCGGACGGTATCAAGCAACGGTGTGGGAACAGTACCATCCTTACGTTCGTGCGCAAGAAACGGGCAACAAGTGCGACGTACGCTGGCTCACTCTTTGCGACGAAACCGGTCATGGCATGCGCATCATCGGCGCACAGCCCCTGAGCGTGAGCGCTTGGAACTTTCCGATGGACGACCTCGCCTACCGGCCCTTCAACGTAGAGCGCCGCCATGGCGGAAGCATCGAGAAGAAAAAGTTGGTGTGGCTAAACATTGACCATCGTCAAATGGGAGTTGGTGGAGATAATACTTGGGGAGCGCAAGTGCATCCCGAGTACACCCTCACCCCCGAAGCCTGTTCCTATACTTTCACGATGAAACCTTTTTAAAACTCTTTCCTCATGAGACACATACATACATTACTCTCTTTCGCTCTGCTGGCAAGCCTCTTGGCTTGCAGCGGCGCAAAGAAATCACAGGAGGCTGTCCGATACCGCTTCGGTCATATTCTCGATATCGCCTATACACCGGACACAGCAAAACGCTGCACCGGCTGGTTCACCGACCAAGGTTCATGGATGGGCTTCACCCTGCCCGAGACGAACAACTGGGTAAACGGCTTCTGCGGCCCCTTCAGCATCGACCACCGCAACTGGATGGCACGTTCAGCTACAAAAGTCTGCTTCAACGCCATGCCTGCCGAAGTTTTTGCATCCGACTCCACCAATTACTTTCCCGGAGAGCTCTCTCTCAGCGCGCACTCTGCCAGTGGGCGGATTACGCAAAAGCTGCTCTTCACCAATGCTACTACGGCGCTGCTACGCGTCAAGTCCGGCACACCCAAAGAGCTCCTCTTCTGCGGAGACGATTGGGCGAAGGGAACCACCTTTGCAATCGACCAAAACACGGTGACAGCCACTCATCCTTCCGGAGAAATAATCTCCATCGGCTTTGCTCCCGATGCAAAAGTGAGTTGCACGGCGAACAATTATCAAGCGGTGTGTAGTGGAGAAAAAGAAGTCTGGGTCACGCTTTCTTTTCTCTATAACGAGAAAGAGAAAGTCTCCGGCAGGCAAAAAGCTGCGGCTATTCTTGCGCAGCCCGACTCCTTCATCGTTGCCCACAACGAGCGGTGGGAAGGCTATCTGAACAAGGTGCTGCGCAAAGACTTGCCTGCGGCATACGACCGCATCGCCGTGAAAGCGGTGGTAACCCTTCTTTCCAATTGGCGCACCAACCGTGGCGGACTGCTGCATGAAGGCGTGGTGCCCAGCCATGCCGTTGGGTATTTCGTGGGATTCTGGGCGTGGGACTCGTGGCGTTTCTCCGTAGCACTGGCTCGCTTTGCCCCCGAACTTGCCAAGAACAACCTTCGGGCAATGTTCGACTACCAGCAGCCCGACGGCATGATTATCGACTGCATCTACACCAACCCCGAAGAGAACAATGCCCGCGACAGTAAACCGCCTCTTGCCGTCTGGGCAGTAGATGAGATATTTACGCATACACAAGACACCGCCTTCGTACGGGAGATGTACCCCCAACTGCTCGCTTACCACCGCTGGTGGTATGCCAAACGCGACCACAACCACAACGGCATCTGCGAGTTCGGATCCACCGACGGCACCCTCGAAGCCGCTGCCTGGGAGAGCGGCATGGACAATGCCATCCGCTTTGACAATGCTAAAATGCTAAAGAACGACAGCAATAATGCTTGGAGTTTCGATCAAGAAAGCGTGGACCTGAACGCCTATCTGGCACAAGAGTATAAGTTGCTGAAGAAGTTGGCAGCCGTCATCGGACAACCGTTCGCGGAGAAAGATTATACGACAGACGTTGCCCGTTATTTCTTCGACAAAGAGATGGGTTTCTTTTTCGACCGCCGCCTTAGCGACAGCAGTTTTGTACGGGACGAAGGTTGCGAAGCCTATATCCCCTTCTGGACAGGCATTGCTACCGCTCAACAAATGGATAAGTCCCTCAAACTCTTTACCGACACAGCGAAGTTTGCCACCTACATCCCCTTCCCTACTGTGGCGGCAGACCATCCGAAGTTCATGCCCAAGGGATACTGGCGCGGACCCATCTGGCTCGACCAAACCTACTTCGCCATCAAAGGGCTGCGCAACTACGGACACCACAGCTTGGCGGACAAATGCACGAAGCAAGTCTTCGACCGTCTGCAGGGCTTAAAAGAGGGTGCGCCCATCCATGAGAACTACGGCACGCACACAGGCGAAAGACTCAAAGCCCCGCACTTCAGCTGGAGCTCGGTACATCTGTTGTTGCTATACGAGGAGCTCACCACAGAGGACACAGAGTAACACAAACAGCTCTCTAAAAATAAATCCATGTAATGCGCACAATCAAATGCCTAATGATCTTTCTGGCATAAATGATGCGGATTACATGGATTTTACCTTTATGTATGCAGTGTACAACTGCAATGAAATCTATTCTCGCTTATTTAATCGTCACCATCGTTGCTCCGAATCCGTATTCTTGAAACGACGCGTCCTGCGACTTGCAGGCAGGGTATTTTTTGTGTAGCTCCGTGAGGATGGCCTTTCGCAGCACACCGTCGCCCTTTCCGTGGATGAAGACAATCTTCTGTTCGCGCTTGGTTTTGTATTTCTCCATCACCTCACCGAACTTGTCGAGCTGGTAGCGGAGTATCTCGGCGTTGCTCATCCCGTGCGTATCGTCGAGCAACTCGCCGATATGCAAATCAATCTCCAGAATGTCATTGCCGCCACCGCGCTTCACCAAAGATTGTGATTTCGGTTTATCCAAATCCTTTTTCTGCAAGAGCACCATCTGAATATCTTCTGCCGCTACAAATACCTGCTTGGTAGAAATATCGTTTGTTACAACGTCATAAATCAAGGCTGGCTCCTCAAAAAAATCAGATGCACAAAAAGTGTGCAGTTTATAGAACTTCACCGTATCAATGCGCAGTTCCACGCTGACTGCGGGTTTGATCATAAATGATTTCTCCTCCTTGAAAGCAATGAGATGCACCGCCACATGTTCCAATTCGTTCAGCACCTCCTTATCGAAAGTTTCCAGCATCAACTTTGTATTCGGCTCTATCAGCCCGTGCGAACGATTCTTCCACGCTTTTCCCTCGGCGCTGAGGTAAGTGTAATAAAGGTAATAATTGCTATCATTCACCAGGTAAGCCTCAAACGAGGTATTGCTAATGCTCTTAATGTCTTCGGGCACAAAGGCGAGACAAACATTGAGCACATCGCCTCCACGCATCTCCGATGGACGCATGGCAGTGATTTCCGGTTTTACCGGTTTCCGGGGCTCTTCTGTCTTTGGGGCAGCAGCAGATGTCTTATGCTTCATGTTATAATCATCCGTATCAATCACCACACACTCACGAGCGGGCATAGGGATGTCAAAGCCATCTTCATCTTCTATCAATACAAAACCTTTGCCTTGAATTGCTTTTACAATTCCACCGCCAACTTCACTAAGGAAGCGTACTTTATCTCCTATTTTCATCTTAATCTTAACTATTTGTTCATTAATTCAGCAAATATCGCTATTTTTGCCGTAGAAAAAGAAGATGCACTAAAGAAATAGCAAAGAAGAACAAAGAATAAATGAAAGAGAACCCGAAACATATCCGTATTAGCGAATACAACTACTCACTTCCTGACGAACGCATTGCCAAATTTCCGTTGCCCGTACGCGACCAGTCTAAACTCCTCGTCTACCGTCACGGCGAAGTCTTCGAAGACCGCTTCACCTCCCTCCCCTCCTACCTGCCCGCAGGAAGTTTGATGATATTCAATAACACCAAGGTCATCCAAGCCCGCTTGCACTTCCGCAAAGAGACGGGTGCCCTCATCGAAGTGTTCTGTTTGGAACCCATTGCGCCCAATGATTATGTACTGAACTTCCAGCAAACCGAGCACGCTGCCTGGCTTTGCATGATAGGCAACCTCAAGAAGTGGAAGGGCGACAGTCTGCAGCGCGAACTGAACGTGAAAGGTCAGGAGTTGACCCTCACCGCCACCCTTGGAGCGTGCCACGGCACTAGCCACTGGGTAGACTTCTGTTGGAACAATCCGGAAGTCACCTTTGCCGACATCCTCGAAGTGTTTGGCGAACTGCCCATTCCGCCCTACTTGAATCGAAAAACGGAAGAGAGCGACAAAGTGACGTATCAAACCGTCTACTCCAAAATCAAAGGATCAGTAGCCGCACCCACGGCAGGGCTGCACTTCACCCCGCAAGTATTGCAAGCACTCGAGGAGAAAGGCATTGATCTGGAAGAACTCACCTTGCACGTGGGCGCCGGCACCTTCCGCCCGGTAAAAAGCGAAGAGATAGCAGGACACGAAATGCACACGGAGTACATCTCCGTAGCCCGTGCTACGCTGAAGAAACTCATCGATCACGACGGCTGCGCCATCGCCGTGGGCACCACCTCGGTGCGCACTCTCGAAAGCCTCTACCACATCGGAGTCACCCTTGCCGCCAATCCCGATGCCACAGATGCGGAGCTACACGTGCGCCAATGGCAGCCCTACGAACCGCACGACGAAATCCCTCCCACCGTAGCACTGCAAAAAATAGTGGGCTACCTCGACCGTCACGGGATGGAGACGTTGCATACCAGCACGCAAATCATTATCGCACCGGGATACGACTACAAAATAGTAAAAGCCATGGTCACTAATTTCCACCAGCCCCAAAGCACGTTGCTGCTGCTCGTCTCCGCTTTTGTAAAAGGAGACTGGAAAACGATTTACGACTTTGCACTGAGCCACGACTTCCGCTTCCTGAGCTACGGCGACTCATCGCTGCTCATCCCGTAAACTAATAATCGAAAAAAATGCCAATAGATAATAAAGAAGAGATGCTCCCTCTTGTAGATGAAGAGGGCACTATCATCGGAGCTGCCACGCGTGGCGAGTGTCACGGCGGGAGCAAACCGCTTCATCCGGTAGTACATCTGCACGTATTCAATACGCAAGGCGAACTATACCTACAAAAGCGCCCTCTTTGGAAAGATATACAGCCAGGCAAATGGGACACTGCTGTAGGCGGACATGTAGACTTAGGCGAAAGCGTGGAAATGGCACTGAAGCGCGAAGTACGCGAAGAGCTCGGCATTATTGACTTCACACCCGAAATGCTGACGCAGTACATCTTTGAATCGGCTCGCGAAAAGGAGCTCGTATTTGTGCATAAGACAGTCTATGACGGAGACATCCGCCCCAGTGACGAACTGGACGGCGGACGTTTCTGGACAATGAAAGAGATTGCAGAAAACATAGGAAAAGGAATCTTCACCCCTAACTTTGAAGGAGAAATCGTAAAAGTAAATCTTATTTCTCTATCCAATGGATGATTGTATCTGAGAGGGGACTGCTCTTGGGAGACACCACATCCACCCAATTTCCTTCTTCATCAATCATAAACTTCTGAAAGTTCCACGATACGGAAGCATCTTGTTTTCCGTTCTGACTTTTCTTGGTCAACCATTGATAGAGCGGTGCCATCTCCTTCCCCTTTACCGAAATCTTTTCCATCATCGGAAAAGTGACCCCATAATTGAGCGAACAGAACTGCGCGATTTCGCCATTCGTGCCTGGCTCCTGCCACAAGAAATTATTTGCCGGGAAGCCGATGATGACAAAATTCTTGTCCTTATAGGTATCATATAGTTGCTGCAACTCTTTGTATTGAGGTGTCAGCCCACACTTAGAGGCTACATTCACTACCAGCACCTTCTTGCCTTTCAATGTGGAGAACGGAAAACTTTTGCCATCAATGGTTTTCACCGTAAAGTCGTAAAACGATTTCTGCTGGGCAGCCACAGGAACTGCCAGCCCTAACGCCACAAGTAATGTCATAAGTAATTTCATTTTTAATCTTTGTTTGAAAAATACAGTTATCGTATGCTAAGAGAACAAATGAAACAATGAAAAGGTTGCATAGCCATTTCACTCGTTAATTTAGTCACTTCACCCGCCAAACGAGAACAACGTAGCCGGAATCTGTGTATCTTCGTCCCCCAACAAGAACTAAACACACCTAAAAACTATGTTTAAAGCCATCGTCCGCTTCTCTATCCAGAAGAAACTGTTTGTGGGGCTCACCACACTTTTCTTGCTCATCGGCGGCTTTTATGCCATGATGACGCTTCCCATCGACGCCGTGCCCGATATCACCAATAATCAGGTACAAATCGTCACCACCTCGCCTACGCTCGCCCCGCAAGAGGTGGAGCAGTTAATCACCTTCCCCATCGAAATCGCCATGAGCAACATCATGAACGTGGTCGAAATCCGCTCCGTCTCGCGCTTCGGGCTCTCACTCGTCACCGTGGTCTTCAAGGAGGGTGTGCCCACACTCGATGCCCGCCAGCTCATCAACGAGCAGATCATGAAGGTTTCCGCCGAAATTCCCCCTGAACTGGGATCGCCCGAAATGATGCCTATCACCACTGGATTGGGCGAAATCTACCAGTACATCCTGCGCGTGGCGCCCGGTTACGAGCAGAAGTACAACGCCATGGAACTGCGTACTATCCAAGACTGGATAGTGAAGCGGCAGCTCTCCGGCATTCCCGGCATTGTAGAAATCAACAGCTTCGGCGGATATCTCAAACAATACGAGGTAGCAGTAGACCCTGATGCCCTCTTCGCCCTCAACATCACCATCGGCGAGGTGTTTGAAGCACTGAGCAAAAACAACCAGAACACCGGCGGCAGCTACATCGAAAAGCAAAAAAGTGCTTACTACATCCGTTCCGAAGGAATGATCACAAAGACGGAAGATATAGAGAAGATTGTAGTGGCAAACCGCAACGGCATCCCCGTACACATCAGCGACGTGGGCAACGTGCGCTTCGGAGCGCCTAAACGCTTCGGCGCCATGACCAAAGACGGCAAAGGCGAATGCGTGGGAGGCATCGCCATGATGCTGAAGGGTGCCAACGCCAACGTGGTGACTCAAGAACTGGAGAAGCGCGTAGAGAAAGCCCAAAAACTCCTGCCCGAAGGACTGAGCATCGAACCATACTTGAACCGTTCGGAGCTGGTGAACCGCAACATCTCCACGGTGGTACATAACTTGATAGAGGGCGCTGTCATCGTTTTTTTGGTGCTCATCCTTTTCTTGGGCAACGTGCGGGCAGGCATCATCGTCGCTTCCGTCATCCCATTGGCAATGCTCTTCGCCTTCATTCTCATGCGATTGTTCGGTGTCACAGCCAACCTGATGAGCCTCGGCGCCATCGACTTTGGTATTGTAGTGGACGGATCCATCGTGATAGTAGAAGGTATCCTCGCCCATCTCTATAGCAAGAATTTCCGCGGGCGCACGCTCACCTCCACCGAGATGGACACCGAAGTGGAGCGCGGTGCCTCCGGTGTGGTCCGCTCCGCCACGTTTGCCGTGTTCATCATCCTCATCGTCTTCTTCCCCATCTTGACGCTGACGGGCATCGAAGGCAAATACTTCACCCCGATGGCAAAGACCCTCGTGTTCTGCATCATCGGCGCTCTCTTCCTCTCGCTGACCTACGTGCCCATGATGGCATCACTCTTCCTCAAGCATCACATCGAGGTGAAGGAAACCATGGCAGACCGCTTCTTTGCGGCACTCAACCGCGTGTACCAACGGGCGCTCGCCGCCTGCTTGCGCCACAAAGCACGCACGGTTGGCATCGCCTTTGCGGCACTCGCCTGTTCACTTTTCCTTTTCACCCGGCTGGGAGCGGAATTCATCCCAACCTTGGACGAAGGCGATTTTGCCATGCAAATGACCCTTCCCTCGGGCAGCTCACTCTCAGGAAGCATCCAGCTCTCCAACGAAGCAGAGAAAACGTTGATGGATAAATTTCCGGAAATAAAGCATGTGGTAGCCAAGATTGGCACCGCTGAAGTCCCCACCGACCCTATGGCAGTAGAAGATGCCGACGTAATGATCATCATGAAGCCGATGAAAGAATGGACCTCCGCTTCCTCCCGCGCCGAAATGGTAGAAAAGATGAAAGCCACTCTCGAGCCTCTCTCAGCACGAGCCGAATTTAACTTCTCACAGCCCATCCAACTCCGCTTCAATGAACTGATGACGGGCGCCAAGGCGGACATTGCAGTGAAACTCTATGGCGAAGATACGCAAGAGCTGCACGACAAAGCCGTGGAAGCTGCCAAGCTAGTAGAAAAAATACCCGGCGCTTCGGACGTGATAGTGGAACAGACCATGGGACTACCGCAACTAGTGGTAAAATATAACCGGGACAAGATAGCCCGCTACGGCATCAACATCCAAGAATTGAATACCATGGTACGCACCGCTTATGCCGGAGAGGCGAGCGGCACCGTGTTCGAGAATGAGCGACGCTTCGAGCTAGTCGTTCGGCTGGACCAAGAGAAGGTGGCTGACTTGAACTTGGACAAGCTCTTTGTGCGCACCTCCGAAGGCGTGCAGATTCCGGTAAGCGAAGTCGCAACCATCGAGCTGGTGAGTGGCCCGTTACAAATCAACCGCGACGCCACCAAGCGCCGCATCGTCATCGGAGTGAACGTGCGCAACGCAGACATCCAGCAAGTGGTCTCCGAAATACAACAAACCCTCGACCAACACTTAAAGCTCCGCCCCGGCTATTACTTTGAATACGGCGGACAGTTCCAAAACCTGCAGAACGCCATAAACACCCTGCTCATCGTTGTACCCGTAGCACTGCTGCTGATTCTGCTCCTCCTCTTCTTCGCCTTCAAAAACCTGACCTACACGCTAATGGTCTTCTCCACCGTTCCGCTCTCGCTCATCGGCGGCATCGTGGCGCTCTGGTTGCGCGGCTTGCCCTTCAGCATCTCGGCAGGAGTGGGCTTTATCGCCCTCTTCGGTGTAGCAGTGCTCAACGGCATCCTGATGGTGAACCACTTCAACGATTTACGTAAAAAAAACAACTATGCAATGACTACTCGACGCATTTTGGCGCAAGGCACCCCACATCTGCTGCGCCCAGTCTTCCTCACCGGATTGGTAGCTTCGCTCGGCTTCGTGCCGATGGCTATCGCCACTTCGGCTGGTTCAGAAGTGCAACGCCCGCTAGCAACGGTGGTGATTGGGGGACTAATTATTTCTACCGTTCTGACACTGCTCATCATCCCTGTATTTTATCGCATTGTGAACTCTTGGGCAGCACGCTTCCGTCCAAAGAAAATGAAGGGCGGACTGACGGTGACGGTGATGTTGCTGTTGCTTAGCGTCAGCGCTTCCGCTCAACAGCCGGTGCAAAGCGTCACGCTGGATCAAGCCATCGACATTGCCTTGCGCAATCATCCACGACTGAAGATGGCGGAAGCTGCTATCCGTCAGGCACACGCTTCACGGGGCGAAATCGTGCAAGCCGCACCAACCAGCTTCAACTATTCGTGGGGGCAGCTCAACGGTGAAAACAAGAAAGACAAAGAGTTTGCCCTAGAACAAAGCCTCGGCTCGCTGCTCACGCCGTTCTACAAAAACACGCTAGTCAATCGGCAAGTGGCAAGCAGCACCTACTACCGCCAACTGGTGGAGAAGGAAGTGACAGCAGAAGTAAAACGCGCTTGGAGCTACTACCAGTACGCCTACAGCCTGCGCGCCCTCTATGCGGACCAAGACCGTTTCGCTGCCCAAATACAGCGCACTGCCACCCTCCGCTACGAACAGGGGGAAATCACTTTGCTCGAAAAGAACATGATGACCACCCTTGCTGCCGACCTGCACAACCGCCTCTATCAAGCCCAAGAGGAAGAGAAGATAGCACGCTCCCGCTTTGCGTGGAGCTGCTATGCCGAGGGTCCCATCACTCCGGCAGACTCCGTGCAGACACGCTTTGCACCCTTGCTTGGGTCGGGCGTAGCATCCGAAGCGCACAGCCTGTATTTCAATAGTCAAGCATCTGTAGCGAAGGCAATGGTCAACGTGGAGCGCAGCCGTTTTTTTCCCGAACTGTCCGTAGGGTATAGCCAGCAGAACATCCTTCCATTAAAGAACCTCAATGCTTGGACGGTGGGCGTCTCCTTCCCTCTCTATTTCGTACCGCAGAAAAGCAAAATCAAACAGGCTAAGATGGCCGCTTTGAGTGCCGGCATCGAAGCCAAAGACAACATCCGCCAACTCAACAACAAGGTGACGGAACTTACCGCCTCCCTCCGCCGTTGCAGCGAGAGCCTGCGGATGTACACCGAAAGTTCGCTGCTCGAAGCCAACGAGCTAATGAAGGTGGCGCGCCTGCAACTGGAGCAGAGCGAAACCAACATCACCGAATTTATCCAGTCCGTAAGTAGCGCCCGCGACATCCAAAAAGGATACATCGAAACCCTGTACCAATACAATGTCGCTGCCCTGGAATACGAATTATACAACTAGACTTAAAAAGCCATTCCCATGAAACGAATAATCATTCCCATCCTCTGCATGCTCAGTCTCGCAGCCTGCAACAAGAAGCAAGAAGCCACTGTTCCCTCCATCAACGTTACCGACAGTGCCATCGTCGCCAGCCCCCAAAAGCCGGGTGCCGACAGTGCACAAGTAGATGCCAGGACATCCGCCACTTCCAAAGCTAATCAAGTATCGTTCAACGGTGTTCTCGTGCTACCGCCTCAACGCCTCGCCACCGTAGCACTGACGTTAGGCGGCGTAGTAAAGAGCACCTCGCTCTTGCCCGGTCAGCATGTACAAAAAGGCGCTGTCGTAGCCACTTTACAGAATCCGGAATTCATCAGCCTGCAACAAACCTATCTTGACAGCCATGCCCAAGTGGAGTATCTGAAAGCCGAATACGAACGGCAAAAGAATCTGTCCGCCGAACAGGCCGCCTCCCAGAAGAAGTTCCAACAGAGCAAGGCAGACTATTTATCGATGAAGAGCCGGTTGGAAGCAGCTGCCGCCCAACTCTCGCTACTGAACGTATCGGGCGAATCGTTGCTGAAGAGCGGTATCCAACCCTTGCTGAAGGTAAAAGCCCCTATCAGCGGTTACATTGGCAACGTCGCCATGAACGTGGGCAAATACATCAATTCCGGTGAAGCGCTCTGCGAAATCATCGACAAATCAAGTCCTTTATTGAAACTCACCACCTACGAAAAAGACTTGGCGGACATGAAAGCTGGTACAGCTGTAGAGTTCCGCGTTAACGGCATGGGCACACAGACGTTCAGTGCTACGATTATCTCCATCGGACAACGCGTAGACGAAGTAAGCCGTTCGCTGGAGGTCTATGCAAAGGTCAACGAGCAGAATACCCAGTTCCGCCCGGGCATGTACGTCACTGCACGGATAAAGAAGTAAAATGACATGAAACTCAAAGCGCCTAAAATTCTAATCGACCGGTATGTGCTCTCCATCCTCGTCATCTCCTTGGCGGTGGCGCTGCTTATCCACTTTCCGGAATCAGTGTCCCTCTTCGACCGTATCGAAGGGGACACTCTCTTCCCCGGCATGCACTTTATCGATGTAGCAAACGAGGTGTTCTTCACCTATCTCTCTTTGCTCATTATGTTTTGGATCAACACGCGCATCTTCCACTTCAACCAACCGTCGGTGAAAAACAATTGGTCGAAGGTAGTGCTCTCCTTTCTGCTGATGTGGCCGCTGAGCAATCTGTTGGGGCAGACTTTCGTCTTCCTGCATCAGACGTTTCACATCCCCGCCATTGATGCCATGGTGCACCATTACTTGCATCCGCTACGGGACTTCATCATGTCGTGTCTGGTGACAGGCAGCTGCTACATCATCTACCTCATCCGCCGCCAACAGCAGTATTTGGTGGCGAACGAACAGCTGCAAGCGGAGAATATTTTGAATCAGTACGAAGTGCTAAAGAACCAGCTCAACCCGCACATGTTGTTCAACTCGCTCAACACACTCCGCTCCTTGATACGCGAAAATCAAGACCGGGCGCAAGAATACATCCAAGAGCTCTCCCGCGTGCTGCGCTATACGTTACAAGGCAATGAATCGCAAAGCGTCACCCTCCGGGAAGAAATGGATTTCACTTCCGCTTACCTCTTCTTGCTCAAGATGCGCTTCGAAGACAACTTGCGGGTAGAAATCGACGTGGACCGTACACTCGAGGGGTACTTCTTGCCGCCTATGTCCATACAGGTGCTCATCGAAAATGCGGTGAAGCACAATGAAATCAGCAACCGCCGCCCGCTCCTCCTCCGCATTGCCACAGACGATAGAGATGCAATTTCCGTGAGCAACCCCTTGCAACCCAAGCTGACAGCGACCTCGGGCACGGGCATCGGTCTCGCCAATCTGGCAAAACGTTACCGCTTGCTATTTCATCGCGATATTCAAATCACCGAGGGAAAAGACTTCATCGTCCGCCTCCCTCTTAACCGGGAACGAATATGAAAATCATTATCATCGAAGACGAAAAAGCAGCGGTACGCAACCTCCTATCGCTCTTAGCAGAAGTGAAACCCGAAGCGGAGGTAGTGACGGTGCTGGACAACATTGCCGACACCTTGGACTGGTTTGCCACCCATCCGCAACCCGATTTGTTGCTGATGGATATACACTTGGCGGATGGTTCAGCGTTCGAAATATTCGAGCACATCACCCTGTCATGCCCCATCATCTTCACCACTGCCTACGATGAATATGCCCTGCGTGCCTTCAAGGTGAACAGCATCGACTATCTGCTCAAACCTATCGGGCGAACGGACATCGAGCATGCGTTCGACAAGCTCGCTCTGTTGCACGGCAGCGAAACAGAGCAACCTGTTTTTCGTGCAGACGAACTGTTACCACTTATGCGCTCGCTCCACAAAAAGGAAAGTTATAAATCGCACTTCCTCGTCCCTGCCAAAGGCGACAAGCTGTTGCCCCTCTCGGTAGTGATGATTCGTTTGTTCTATATCCGGGACTGTCAGGTGAAGGCAGTGCTGATCGACGGCAGCGAACACTCCTTCAATCAAACTCTCGACGAACTGGCAGACTGCCTCGACCCAACGCTATTTTTCCGCGTCAACCGACAATACCTCGTTTCGCGCGAAGCTATCAAAGACATCGACTTATGGTTCAACAGCCGCCTCTCCATCAACCTGCATTACGCCACTCTACCGGAAAAGATTTTGGTGAGCAAGGCGCGCGTAGCGGAGTTCAAAGAGTGGTTCTCCAATCGATAGCTCCTTTCATCTGCTCACACCACCAAAAGCAAAAAGGGCACAGTGAAATTTTTAGTTCCTCTGTGCCCTCTATAGTATAAACGGTGAGTGTTTACTTCGCCAACTCGGTAATCACATTCATAATCTTCTGTCCAATTTCCTCGGCAGCCTCCATCGTTGCTGCCTCACTATAGATGCGGATGATGGCTTCGGTGTTGCTCTTGCGCAAGTGCACCCACTTGTCGGCAAAGTCAATCTTCACGCCATCGATGTCATTTATCTCCTCGTCTTTATAGATTTCCTTCACTTTGGCAAGGATGGCATCTACATCAATTTCAGGAGTCAGGTCTACGCGGTTCTTGGCAATGAAATAGGGAGGATAGGTGGCACGCAACTCGCTTACCTTCGTGCCTTCGTGAGCCAGATGGCTAAGGAAAAGAGCAATACCTACCAAAGCATCCCGTCCGTAATGGCTTTCGGGATAAATAACTCCGCCATTACCTTCACCACCGATAACAGCGTGAGTGGCTTTCATTTTAGTGACCACGTTCACTTCGCCTACAGCAGAAGCATTGTATTCTTTGCCGTATTTACGCGTAACATCGCGCAGAGCACGGGTAGAGCTAAGGTTAGAAACCGTATTGCCGGGTGTGTGCTTCAGCACATAATCGGCTACAGAAACCAAGGTGTATTCTTCACCGTACATCACGCCATTCTCGCAAATCATTGCCAGACGGTCTACATCCGGGTCTACCACGAAAGCAACGTCGGCTTTTCCGCCTTTCATCAGGTTCATGATGTCGCTCAAGTTCTTTTCCAGAGGTTCGGGGTTGTGGGCAAAGTTTCCGGTAGGTTCGCAATAGAGCTTCTCTACGTGCTTCACACCCAAACGTTCGAGCAACTCGGGCAGGATGAGTCCGCCCACAGAGTTCACGCAATCAATGGCTACACGAAAGTCCGCTTTCTGAATAGCCTCCACGTCCACCAGTTTCAGCGCCAATACACTGTCAATGTGTTTTTTGTTGTAAGTCAAATCCTTGCGATAAGAGCCCAATTGGTCTACTTCGGCAAAGCTGAATTCTTCGGCTTCGGCAATGCGCAGCACTTCCTGCCCTTCGGCAGCATTAAGGAACTCGCCGTGCTCGTTGAGCAGTTTGAGGGCATTCCACTGTTTGGGGTTATGCGATGCGGTCAAAATAATACCTCCGCATGCGCCTTCCATCGTCACAGCCAGTTCAGTGGTAGGAGTTGAAGCCAAGTCTATGTCCACTACGTTCCAGCCCATACCCATAAGGGTACCCACGACCACGTTGTTGACCATTTCACCGGAGATACGGGCATCTCGCCCCACTACAATTTTGTTACTTTTTGATTGACAGGTCTTGCGAATCAGCGTTGCATAAGCTGACGTAAACTTCACAATGTCCAGCGGATTTAATCCGTCGCCCGCTCTTCCGCCAATCGTACCGCGGATTCCAGAGATAGATTTAATTAGAGTCATAAGGCTTTATTTTTGAGTAATGATGTTGCTTAGTAAGTAGTTTTTAGTAGATGGAGAACTCACGAACGTCATAAAAATAAGGAAAGACTTGTTTTTGAGCTTGTTGATGCCCCATCTTAGAAGGAACGATGAGCTTGACATGTGCCCCGCTCCGAATATATTTCAACGCTAATAGCCAACCTGCCGGAACCATCGTTCCATATTGAGCGTACTGTCCGTTCATTCCCCAACCCACCGTAGCAGCCAGTCCGGTATCTGCCAAGAACTGACCATAAACGGTACTTCCATTATCGGTGTACCTGAACCCGTCCGGGTACAGTTCGGCGTTGAATCCAGCCGGATTGCAAACGGTGGAAGCAATCGTCGTGTCGCCTTTCATCAAATCTACTTCAACGGTACGAACCAGCACTACATTGTTATTCTTAAACTTGTTTTTTTCACCGGCAAGCCCTCTGTTTACTATCTGCATATAAACACCGTTGGAGAAGGAAACATATTGATTTTTGCCCGTATCGGTCACCGTGTCCTTCTCGAAAGCTTCGGGCGAAATGACTTGAATGCCGTTCTTCTTAATAAAGGCATTCACAGCACCTTTTTCCTCATCCAGCATTTCTGCATAAGTTTTAGTGTCGGAACAAGATTGAAAAAGAGAGCCTACGGCCAACAAAGCAAAAAGTATAAATATAAGTTTCTTCATTATCTGTATCTTAGGGGTATTATTAATTTGCACAAATGTATTTCAAATAAGCCAAAAGTCGAAAGATGAAAGTTGAAAGTTCTACTTATTTAACCTTTGACCTTCTTCTTTTAACGAGCAAGCGAAGGCTCATCCTTCTTTGAACAGCGGTTTATACTTTTCCAGCGCCTGTTCAAAGACTTTTACCGCCTCTTCCATAGTGCCATAGTATTCACCGCCAGAGGCATTCAAGTGTCCGCCGCCATGAAAAAATTCGGCAGCCAGCTTGTTGCATGGAAAGGTTCCGACCGAGCGCAAGGAGATTTTAATCAGTGGTCTCTCTCTATCCTCGCGCAAGAAACAAGAAAAACAAACATTTTTAATAGTGAGCGGAATATTCACAAAACCCTCGCTATCCCCCTTGATATAGTCGAACTGTCTTTGTTCTTTGCAAGTCAGTGAAATCAAAGCTGCATTGTGGTCGGCGTACACCCGCATATTGGCAAGCACATAGCCCATCAACCGCAAACGACTTTCGGAATAAGTGTTATACACTTTCCGGTAGATGTCATCTTTGTCGATTCCTTTAGAGAGCAGCTCGCTGATGATAAAATAAATCTCGCGACTATTGGAATTATAAGTGAATCCGCCCGTATCGGTCATCATGCCTGTATAAATGCACGCTGCACCTTCTCGAGAGATTTCGCTAAAATCGCCCATGCGGCAAATCAGCCGGAAGATAAGTTCGGAAGTAGAAGAGAGTGCGGGATAAGAAAGAATTACCGAACAGAAATCCTCGGGGTGCAAGTGATGATCAATCATCACTTTGTGGGCAGGAGAAGCGGCTACGGCAGCGCCCATGTCTTCTATTCTATTCAAGGCATTGAAGTCGAGGCAGCAAATGACATCGGCTTCGGCTATTAGCTTATCGGCAAACTCTTTGTAACGGTCGTAAAGCAGTACTTCTTTACTTCCCGGCATCCACTTCAAAAAATCAGGAAAAGCGTTGGGAACAATCACGTTCACGTTCTTGTCTTGCGAAGTGAGGAAATGGTACAATCCCAACGAAGCGCCAATGGCATCTCCGTCCGGTGACACGTGAGAAACAATTACTATTTTATCGGCACGTTCAATCCATTTAGAGAAATGGTCTATCTTGCTCTGGTCGATTACTTTGCTCAGCATATTACATTCTTTTAGCCCGCAAAGCTACAATAAATCTTCGTACTTATAGCAAAAACTGAACAGAACCTTTCTCTGAGAGGGATATAAAGCGGAATCCCAGCCGACGGCATTCTTTCTTGTAAGCCTCCCGCCAATAGTCGGACAGCGAAGCATCGAGAATCACGGTAGAGAACAAAAAGAGATGAGTCAGCTTCTCCAACCGTCCGCCATACCCTTTGCACAGATAGAGATAATCCACCGACAACCGATAGGAAGCCGAAAGATAACGCCAACAACGGTCATTGACCAGACAGACTCGCTTGCCCGAGAACGAGAGAACGGGCTTGTCGAAATAGAAAAAGCCATCTTGCTCATTGGAAGTGACTTCCTTGGGTTCGCGCAAACGCAAACGCTGCCAATGACGGGAAGCAACCCGGTAGATTCGTTTTTTATCCGGCAAACTATCCGCATAAACCAGCCATGAACGTCCGTCGGCAGCCACACAATGAACGGCGGGACAGCCACGAACAGCGTAAAACAACAGGCTTTGCTGCGGACGGTCTATCCATTTCATCACTTCATGAAAGCTGCACAAAAAGAGCAGACAAGAAAGACTGGCAATCAGACTTTTAGCAGTGTGCGAGAAGCAGTGCCGTATTCCTAAAAGAAGCACCAGATAAAAGACGAAAACCTCTACCGGATACAACCAAATGCCCTCTATCGATGCCCAAGGGAGCTGTTCTACCCATCGGACTACAGCATTAAGCCCCTGCACCAGTTCCTTGACTACAATCGCCATCACCCATTGAAGCTGAGCGAAGGGACTCAACGCCAACAACGCCACAGCAGCATACATAATAACCGACACCAAAGGAATCACCATTAGGTTGGTTAACAAGAAATGAGTGGAGAAACGATAAAAATACAGAATGACCAGCGGTGCCGTTCCTAACTGTGCCGCGATTGAAACACTCATCAAGCCCCATAAATACCGAATCACCCCATTCTTTGTTGGCACTATTCGATATAGAAACGGTTGCAACAACAAGATGAAAGTCACGGCACAGAATGAAAGTTGAAAACCCACATCGAATAATAAACTAGGCTGCCACAACAACATAAAGAAAGCAGCGGCGGAAAGCGTGTTCATCGAAAAAGATTGCCGTCCGAAGACTCCGGACAAAGCAAAGAAAGTGCACATTATCACCGAACGCACCACCGATGGAGAAAGTCCGGTAAAAAAGGCAAAAGCCCACAATAAACCAACCATGACCAACGTCCGCAACCAGCGTATAGCCTGCCCCTTTCCGGGCAGTCTATTGAAACAGAACAACAGCAAAGCATATAAAAAACCGATGTGCAAGCCCGACAAAGCCAGCACATGACTCGCCCCGGAGATAGAATAGGTCTCTCGTATCTCCTCGCTGAGTTCCTCTTTATAGCCCACTGTGAGTGCAGACAGCACGGCAAATTCATCTCCGCTGAAACCCAATTGCCGATAGCGTGCCAGTATGCGCTCGCGCCAGACAAGTGCTTGCTGGCGCAACGAAAGAGGCTCTTTATGAGCCAACCGCATCCAACGACCGCTATAGCAGAACCCTGTTCCACTCACTTGCTTGCGCATCAGGTAACGACGATAATCAAATTCGTCGGGATTGCCATCGTTCGTTGGAGGACGCAGGCGGGTAGAGACCAGCAGCTCCTCGCCACTTTGCAACTGCCGGCTCAAAGAATCTTTCGTCAAATGCAACAAGACATTCTTCCCGTCCCACACCACCGGGCAAAGTATGCTTCGTTCTTTCTCTTCGGGCTTCCCGGTGATGCGGACATGATAAACGGCCTCCGCACTGGGAAAAGAAACCGCTGTTTGTTGCAACAACAAATTCATGGAGCCCAGCCCTCCCAGGCAACAGAACAGAAAAAGCAGCGTGCCAAATACCCAGCGCCACGCATAGCGCTTCAAAAAAGAAGAGGCTATAAGAAAAACCAAAAGGAGCAAAAGAGCGAAAAAGAAGTAGTTCGCAGGCACTTCCCTTCCGCTGAAATACAGATGATCCCCTAGGTAAATGCCGATGGCCAAAGGCAACACCAGTCGCCAAAAAGGATAGCGGTGAAGAAAGGCGAAAGACGACATGACAAAGTAGCCCGACTAGCCTTTTGCCAATCGCTGAATCATCGCTTCAGGATTCTCCGCTGCAAAGATAGCGTTTCCAGCCACCAGCACATCCGCTCCGGCAGCTATCAAACGAGCACCCGTTTCTACGTTCACCCCGCCATCCACTTCTATAAGGGCTTTAGAGCCGGTACGCTCTATCAAAGCACGAAGCTCGCGCACCTTTTCTACAGAGTGTTCGATAAACTTCTGACCGCCGAAGCCGGGATTCACACTCATAATCAGCACCAGATACACGTCGTTGATAATATCCTGCAACAGCGCTACGGGCGTAGCAGGATTAATCGTCACCGCAGGCTGCATGCCCGCTTCTTTTATTTGCTGAATCACACGATGAAGATGCGGGCAAGCTTCATAGTGCACATTCATCACCAAAGCTCCCAAAGCTTTCACTTCGGGAATAAACTTCTCCGGCTGAACAATCATCAAATGCACGTCCAACGGTTTTTTACTCAGCTTCGCCACATACTTTAATACAGGGAAACCAAAAGAAATATTAGGGACAAAGACTCCGTCCATAATATCAATGTGCACCCAGTCCGCCTCGCTACGGTTGAGCATTTCAAGGTCTTTAGCTAAATGACCGAAGTCTGCAGAAAGGATAGAGGGAGAAATCATTGTTTTCATATTTTTCGTTTTTTCATGTTGATAGCAGAACTCATCCTAGCTTCGCTATTGTATTTATATTTGTATTCAATTTAGTTTTGCTCAATCCGCTCCGACATCCGGCGAAGATTGAGAATCGCATACCGCATTCGTCCCAAAGAAGTATTGATACTGACTCCGGTTTGTGCGGCTATTTCTTTAAAGCTCAAGTCTTGATAGAATCTTAGACGAATCACCTCGCGCTGTTTTTCGGGCAAAGTCTCCATCATACAAAGAACTTCCTCGAGCACTTGCTGACTGGCGGGCATGCTCTCGGCAACGCCATCTGCCAGCTGATTGGCATTCGAAAAGCTCAAGGCGGGCTCGTCACACAGAACAAGCTTTTCTTGCTGCTCTATCCGATAAAAGTCCATAATCAGGTTATGCGCTATCCGGCGCAGCCACGCAGAAAACTTTCCTTCTTCATTATACCGTCCTTCGCGGAGCATGATAATCACCTTCATACATGTTTCTTGAAACAAATCTTCGGACAACATCACATTGCGCACGGTGTATAATATATAAGAATACAACCAATCTCTGTGCCGATTCAGCAACACATCGAATGCCTCGTTCTCTCCATTGAGATAAAGCGCAATCAACACTTCGTCAGTCAGATTGAGGTTATTGTTCATTGCAGGTGTTATTGCGGCAAGGGCGAGCTCTGCATCCGATAGCGTTCACTCAGCCGGAAACCACGCAAAAGCTCATCTGTCTTCAAACGTTTCTTCCCTGGAAACTGGAGCGAGAGGATGGAGAGAAATCCATCGGTCGCCGCCACTTGCAAAGTCGTTTTCCCATCCGTGCGCAGGGTGCCGGGCTTGAGCGCATGTGTTTCAATGCATTTTTCCGTCTCAAACACTTTTACCACGATTGATTGCCCGTCAGGGTCAACCAGTTCGCACCAAGCGGCAGGATAGGGAGAAAGCCCACGTATGAAATCGTAGATTTGTTTCACCGGCTGGTTCCAGCAAATACGGCATGTGTCTTTAAAAATCTTGGGAGCGGGACGGAGCGTCCCTGTCACTGCCATCTCTTCTTGGGCAATCGGTTTCACCGTTCCCGCTAGGATAGCATCCACCGTCTCTATGACCAACTTGCCACCTAGCAACATCAACTTATCGTGCACTACCTCCACATTGTCCGTATCAGCAATGGGAATGCGTACCTGCTGAATGACCTGTCCGGTATCAATCTCGTGCTGCAAAAAGAAGGTCGTGATGCCGGTTTCTGTGTCGCCATTTATAACCGCCCAATTGATAGGAGCAGCGCCACGGTACTGCGGAAGAAGAGAAGCATGCAGGTTGAACGTACCCAGACGGGGCATGTTCCATACGATTTCGGGCAACATACGGAACGCCACGACAATCTGAAGATCGGCTTTCCACTCGCGCAATGCTTGCACAAAGGTTTCGTCTTTCAACTTTTCGGGTTGCAACAAGGGCAGGTTTTGTTCCAAGGCGTATTGCTTTACGGCAGAACACTGAATTTGATGGCCGCGACCCGCCGCCTTGTCGGGCATTGTGATAACACCCACCACGTTATAACCGCCTTGTACCAGACACCGGAGCGCCTCTACGGCAAAGTCGGGAGTGCCCATATAGACTATTCGTAAATCTTCTTTCTTCATATACTAATCTTCTGAGAAATGCACCAACACTTGCCGGTACGAATTAAAAATCTTCGACTTCGACACGAAACCGAGGTACTTGCCTTCACTGTCCACCACAGGCAGATTCCAAGCCTTTGTATCGTCGAACGTTTGCATCACCTGCTCCATCCCATCCGTATCGAACAGTTTGGCGGGAGTGAAGGTCATTAATTTATTCACGGTGAAGCGATGGTAAAGTTCTTGTCGGAACATAATGTTGCGGATGTCATCCAGCTGAACGACTCCAAGAAAAGCGCCGTCCGTGTCAATCACGGGAAAGATGTTGCGGTGGGAAGTAGCGATGGCCTTGACCAGCTCGCCCAAATCCATTTCGGGATGCACACAGACAAAGTCTTTCTCCACCACATTTTCCATCTTCATCAGCGTCAGCACAGCACGGTCTTTATGATGTGTGAGCAGCTGCCCTTTCTTAGCTAGACGCATGGAGTAAATACTGTGCGGCTCGAAAACGATGATGGTGAGGTAAGCACTGACAGAGACAATCATCAGCGGCAGAAACAGGTCATATCCGCCCGTCAGTTCAGCTATCAGAAACACACCGGTGAGCGGGGCGTGCATCACGCCGCTCATCACCCCCGCCATCCCCATCAAAGCAAAATTCTTTTCGGGCAAAAAAGAGGAGAAACCTAAGTCATTGCTGAAGTGCGAAAACACAAAGCCAGCTATGCAGCCCAGATAGAGCGAAGGGGCAAAGATGCCACCGCAACCTCCACCGCCGTTCGTGGCACTCGAAGCAAAAACTTTAAAGATGATAATCAGCAGCAGGTAGACTAGCAGCAGGTTGCCATAGCCGTAGAACATCGAATTGTTCAGCACCGTGTCCCACTCCAAATTACTGGTTCCGTTGAGCAGCATCTCGATGGTGTCGTACCCTTCGCCATAGAGCGGCGGGAAGAGGAAGATGAGCACACTCAACATGATACCACCCAAAGCGAGCTTCTTATAAGGATTGGAAAGCTTGCCGAACAAGCCCTCCACCGAGTTCATGGCACGGGTGAAGTAGAGCGAAACCAGTCCGCAAAAGATACCCAGCAAAATGACGTAAGGGATACGTTCCAGTTCGAACGGTTGATCGAGGTGAAACTTAAACATCGCTTCCTGTCCCGTGACAATGTACGACACAGTAGCTGCCGTCACCGACGAAATGAGCAAAGGCAGCAGCGACGACATGGTTAAGTCGATAAGCAGCACCTCCAGCGTAAACACCAGTCCCGCTATCGGTGCTTTAAAGATGCCGGCTACCGCACCGGCAGCTCCGCAACCTACCAGCAGCATCAGCGTGCGATGTTCCATCTTGAAGATGCTTCCTAGATTAGAACCGATGGCAGACCCCGTCAGCACAATGGGCGCCTCCGCTCCTACCGAACCGCCAAAGCCGATAGTGATGGCACTGGCAATGGTGGACGACCAAACATTATGTCGCTTGATGCGCCCCTGTCTGCGGGAAATAGCATAAAGAATCTTCGTCACACCGTGGCTGATATCATCTTTCACAATGTTGCGAACGAACCATCCGGAAAGAAAAATACCCACCACAGGATACACCAGATAAAGGTAGTTAGCTTCCGTTGCGTTAAAATTATCCGTCAGGAAATCCTGAATCGTATGAATAAAGAACTTCAGCACCAACGCCGCTATAGCGGTGAAGATGCCCACCAAAAAACTAAGAATCAGAATAAAGTGTTTCTCCTTAATCTTCTCCTCACGCCAGATAATGAAGCGTTGCAAATAACTTATTTTAGTCTTTTCCATTTATTCGCGGATAATCTTAATCTCTCCGCCCTTTCCCAATTTGATAATACTCGAAGGACGGGGGCGGCTCAGGTCGTCCTGACGATAATCCACCACATAATCTACTGCATAAATAATCTCTTCTGATATTTCGCTGAAATTGGCTGCTCCGGGCTGCCCGCTAATGTTAGCGGAAGTAGAAACAATGGCTTTGCGGAATTGCTGGCATAGCCGATTGGAAAATTCTTCGGTCGTCACACGGATACCCACGCTGCCATCCTCTGCAAGCAAGTTAGGCGCCAGATTGCGCGCACCGGAATAAATGATGGTCAGCGGTTTGTCCGACAGTTCAATCAAGTCCCACGCCACCTCGGGCACCTCGTCTACGTAAGCGTTCAGCTTGGCAGTAGAGTCCACCAGCACCAGCATTGCTTTGCTGTCAGCACGTTGTTTTATTTCATACACTCGCTGCACCGCTTCCGCATTGGTAGCGTCGCAACCAATCCCCCATACCGTATCAGTGGGATAGAGTATTACCCCACCCTCTTTCATCACCTGACAGGCTTTTTTCACCTCTTGTATCATTTCTTGAGTCATATCTATTGAGTATGCCCGCAAAATTAGTAAATTTGCGGGCAAATAAAAAAGAATATGCAAAAACAAATGGAAGAAATTGAGTTTCATCACAGCTTGCCCATTCAATTGCGTTTTAACGACGTCGATAAGTTCGGGCATGTCAATAATACAGTGTACTTCTCTTTTTACGATTTAGGGAAAACCGAATACTTTGCCTCCGTCTGCCCAAGCGTCGATTGGGAAAAAGACGGCATCGTTGTGGTGCACATCGAAGCCGACTTCCTCTCGCAAATGTTTTCTACCGACCACGTGGCGGTTCAAACCGCCGTTTCAGAAATAGGCACTAAAAGTTTCCACCTCATCCAACGCATGATTGACACCGATACAGGCGAAGTGAAGTGCGTCGGCACCTCCGTCATGGTTGCCTTCGACCTCAATAAGCACGAATCGAAACCTCTTTCGGAAGAGTGGGTGCAAGCCATCTGTCGGTTCGAAGGAAGAGATGTAAGAATAAAAAGGTAGAACGGCTATATTCCCCCTCCCTGCTCCGTACTGCAAACCGGATTTTAAGGTTGATCACTCCATACGAATAATGCTCGTATGGAAATGAATTTTCAATATCAGTCACACCCTATTTTATTTCAAGGCGTAGAAACTTTTTTCTCAAGCCGTAGAAACATTATTCTCAAAGCTTAGAAACAAAAGTTTCAAACAAGGGAAACATCATTTTCAGTCAAGGAAAGCACTTGTGCCGAGATACGGCAACCCTCTGTATCCTCGCCACACGAAGCAAATGCCGAACTGGAGCAGTCCACATTGGATAACACCTTGCAAGGCGAAACTCTATTTATGACAATCGAAGAGTATATATGAATAAGAATCAAGCTTGGCGTGATCCGAATATTTCGATGACCATGTCGGCAGCACTGCATCAAGGTGGATTCGATGGCTATCCCTCTTACATAAATAGCAA
>JAVVVS010000033.1:0-28886 GCA_036652495.1 Bacteroides sp. | reverse complement strand
CAGACGATTCATCCTCTTCCGTCAAAAGATTCGTCATCCTTCGGCAGAGGATGGCTCATCTCCCGGCAGAGGATTATTTCTTTGGTGCGGTTGCCCTGATTCTTCTATCACGAATGCGGCGGATACAGCAGAACAATGTATCTTTGCACCCTATTCCCCAACCCGAATGAAAGAAAAGATAATTCCCCAATTCCTCCTTGCCGCCCCATCTTCGGGCAGCGGAAAGACTCTAATCAGCAGCGGACTGATGGCTGTCCTCACCCGCAAAGGGCTGTGTGTGCAGCCCTACAAATGCGGTCCCGACTATATCGATACAAAGTTTCACGCCGCCGTCTGCCAGCGCCCTTCCATCAATCTCGACGGCTTCCTCGCTTCGGCACCCCACGTGCAAACGCTCTATGCCCGCTATGCCAGTCAAGCCGATGTTTGTATCGTAGAAGGCATGATGGGACTCTTTGATGGTTACGACCGCGACCGCGGATCTTCGGCGGAGATTGCCGGACTGCTGGGCTTACCCGTGGTGTTGGTGGTAGATGCCAAGTCGGCAGCTTACTCCTTGGCACCGCTGCTCTACGGCTTCCTTCACTTCCGCCCGCAGACAAAGATAGCAGGCGTCCTCTTCAACCGCGTGGGCTCCCCGCAACACTATGAGCGATTGCAAGAAGTCTGCACCGACCTCGCTCTCCCTTGCTTCGGCTACCTTCCCTATCAGGAGGCATTCAAGCAAGGTTCGCGCTACTTGGGTTTAGACTTCCGACAAGCTGCCGACCTTGCCCGGCTCGACGCACTCACGGACCTGCTGGAGCAGCACGTGGATGTAGACTTGCTGCTCGCCCGTACCCTCCACCCCCGCCCAGTTCTGACGGAAACAATGCCCGCCGCTGCTTCCGGCAAACCTCTGCGCATTGCCGTGGGTCGCAACAGCGACGCCTTCTCCTTTGTGTACGAAGAGCATTTGGCGCTGCTCCATCGCTTGGGCACAGTGACCTTCTTCGACCCCGAACACAACGAAACGCCCTTTGCCCCAGACATCGACCTGCTCTACCTGCCGGGCGGCTATCCCGAGAATCATGCGGAAGCCCTGGCGAACGCCCTGCAAGTGAAGGCTGCCATCCGCGCCTACGTGGAAGCGGGCGGACGGGTGCTGGCGGAATGCGGCGGAATGATGTACCTCTCGCAGGGGTGGCAGGCTGCCGGTACGTTCCACGAGATGGCGGGCGTGCTGCCCTTCGCCATCGCCACCGAGAAAAGCCAACGCCGCCTGTCGTTGGGATACCGGCAATTCACGCTGGGCGGACAGGCGTTGCGGGGACACGAGTTCCACTACACACAGCTAGAGGCGCATACCGCCCTTTCCTCTGCCGCCCAAGTGCACGACGCCAAAGGGCGTGACGTAGGCACGCCCGTGTTCCGCTACAAAAACGTGATAGCAAGCTACACACACCTGTACTGGGGCGAAATGAATCTTATGAAACTCTTTGAATGATGAAAAGAATCTATACCCGCCGGGGCGACTCCGGCACCACCGGCATCCGCGGGGGAAGCCGCGTAGCAAAAGACGACCTCCGCATCGAAGCCAACGGCACCCTCGACGAGCTGAACGCCGTGCTCGGCATCGTGCGCTCCCTGCTGCCCCCGGAACACGAATGGCAAGCTTGGCTGCAAAACCTGCAAACTGACTTGATGGGGGTGATGAGCCGTGTGGCTACCCCTTCCGACCGCCGGGCGGAGAACCCGCACACGCTCCCCACCGACCTGACCGCCCGCTGCGAACAACAGATGGACGCAATGACCGCCCAACTGACAGACCAGGACTGCTTCGTGCTGCCGGGCGGCACACCCGTAGCGGCTCAGCTGCAGTTTGCCCGCACCATTGCCCGCCGAGCGGAACGGCGCCTCTGCTCCCTCCATCGGCAAGACCCCGTGGAAGAAGAAGTGCTCGCCTTCGTAAACCGACTCTCGGACCTCTTTTTCGTCATGGCTCGCTGGGAGATGCAACAACAAGGCGGCAAAGAAGAACGGTGGAGAACCTTCAAATGCCGGTAACGGAAGCGGGCGTATGGAGGAAAAAGTACACCGCCATCCCGATGCAAAGCACACCGACCGTGCCATAGAACCAGCGGGCGCGCCCTCTGCCCACACTGCGCACCAGCGACTGGGCATTGCGGGCGCCGAAGAACCACTCCCAGTTGAACAACGCAGCCAGCAGGGCAACGAGCCCGGCAAGAACAAAGAGAGCTTGCACCACGTAGTGCGGGGTCATAACGTCACTGAGCGGCTACCGTCGGCACACTCCTCAATGACCACCTTCACCACATCGCCCGGCAACAATTCTTCTACCAGTTCGGGCCATTCGATGAAGCAGATAGCGCCCGAATAGAAGTAATCTTCATACCCCATATCGTACACTTCGCTCAACTTCTTGATGCGGTAGAAGTCAAAGTGATAAATCAGTTCACCTCCCTCATCCGAGCGATACTCGTTCACAATGGCAAAAGTAGGGGACGTAATGACGTCCGTCACTCCCAGTTCTTCGCAAATAGCTTTGACAAAAGTGGTCTTTCCGGCACCCATTTTCCCGTAAAGTGCAAACACGGTGTTGTCGCCCATCGCTTCTACAAACTGGCGGGCGGCTAGCTGAATCTCATTCAGCGATTGAATCTTTATTTCCATATAGTTATTCAGTTAAGTATTGTTGTTGTTGCTTCCCGTCTATCTCTTTACCACCTTGCATACAGCATAAATCAAAATCGAGAAAAAGATAATAGAGGCTCCCGAAGGTACTTTCCAATGATAAGAGATAAAAAGCCCGCCCAGACATCCCAAAAAGCCGATGCCGATAGAGAGAAAGATGATACGTTTGAAGTTGTACGTAAAGAGGTTCGCCGTCATCTGCGGGATGGTCAGGAGGGAGATAGCCAGCACAATGCCCACCATGCGCAAACAAGACACGATGGTAAGAGCAATGAACAGCATCAGCGTGTATTCGAACAGCGCCACCGGTATGCCTTGCGAGCGAGCAAACTCGCGGTCGAACGCCACATAGGTAATGGGGTGGAGAAAACAGCAAAAGAAGACGGCAAGCGCAACGGCAAGCACGCCCAGCATCAGCAGGTCGCCCCGGGTGATGGTCAATATATTACCAAAGAGATAAGCCGAAAGGTCGGGGGCAAAGCCTGGCGAGAGAAAGCTGAACATGATGCCCAACGCCATGCCCAGAGTCCAAAAGACGGCAATGGCAGAATCCTCGCGCATATCTTTTCGCTTACTAAGCCACTCCACGCCAAAGGCGGAAAGAACGGCAAAGACGGCAGCGCCCAAAATAGGGGACACTCCCGCAAAGACGCCCAACCCGATGCCGCCAAACGAAGCATGCGTGATGCCTCCGCTGATAAAGACAAGCCGACGGGTAACAATATACGTACCGATAATGCCGCAGGCGATACTTGCCAAAAGGCTGCCAAGCAGTGCGTGCTGAAAAAAAGTGTATTGTAGTAAATCCATAAGGATATTCGGGATGAGGGGTTAAAGATGAATACGTCTTTCAGTGACCACCAAGAGTACTTCGTCTTTGATGCCATCGGGCAAACCGATGCCGCGGAGCTGAAGGCTGCGCACCCACCCTGCCACATCGACATCACGCATGGTGTAGAACACGTCGCGAAAAAGGTCAGCCTCTGCATCGGTGTAGCCGTCGGGGGCGCGTCCGATAAAGCGGTCCAGCTCTTCGTCATCGTAATACTCTATTCGCTGGCTGACAGCTGCCAGCAAACTGTCTCTTTCGCAGACCTCATGCTGTCCGCAGCATTCGCCATCCACGTCGTTCACTTCGGGGAAGTCCGAAAGCTCCCCCCGATCAATTTTTTGTTGCAATCTCCTGTTGCGAACGTATCCGGCTAGCAGTGCTACGATGGCGAGGCAGAGGAGGCTGACGATGAGTACCCACATATTCTTTTTGCTGTTAATTTGAGGAGCAAAGGTACGGATTTAATTGTATTCACGGCTGCGCATCCAAAGAAAAGCATCAACCGCAGCATGGATACGCGGACGGCACGGGTGAAAGCGGACGAACACAAGCTCCGCCTCATCGGTTCCTAGAGCGCCTCCACGATGTCAAAGCCTGCCCGCCGCAAATCGTCCCAATAGGCGGGATAAGACTTGCTCACCACCTGCGGGTCGGCAATACTCAGTTGCGGGAAGCGGAAGGCAGCAGGTGCAAAAGCCATTGCCATGCGGTGGTCTTCGTAAGTCTGTATAACGGGAGCAAAGGCGGGCACACAACGTTCGCCTTCCCACAAAAGTGTACGGTCATCCTCGTCACGAAGCACATAGCCTAACTTACGCAACTCATTCGTAAGAGCTTCAATGCGGTCAGTTTCCTTTATCTTGAGACTTTGCAAACCCGTAAAACGAAATGGAACCTGCAGCAAGGCACAAGTGACCACAAAGGTTTGTGCAAGGTCAGGGATGTCTACAAAATCTTCATCAAGACGTTCCACACAACGACCAGTCTTGTGAAGGCACACACCCTGAGCGGTAAATTCAGTGGCTACGCCCAAACGGGCAAAGAGGTCTGCCCCGCGACTATCACCCTGGAAACTCTTCTTGAAAAGACCAGTCAGCGTAATCTCTGCTTCTGGTGCCAATGCCACGATCTGATACCAATAAGAAGCAGCGCTCCAATCGCTTTCTACCGTAAAAGGAATACGCTGATAAGGCTGCGGCGCCACACGAATAATGTTTTCTGTCGTCCAAGCAGCCGAAGCACCGAACTCCTGCATCAGTTGCAATGTCAGATTAATGTAAGGCAAAGAAACGATCTCTCCGCTCATCTCCAATAACAAGCCATTCTTCAGCATCGGCGCTATCATCAGCAAAGCGGATATATATTGAGAACTGACATTGCCTTTGAGGAGAATGGAATGCCCGCTCAGTTCCGTACCCTGAATACGTAGTGGCGGGTAACCTTCTTGCCCCACATATTCGATGCAAGCGCCCAAGTTGCGCAAAGCATCCACCAAAAGCTGAATGGGACGTTGTTGCATGCGTGCTGTTCCCGTCAGAAGAACGCTACCTGGCGTTACGCTCAAGTATGCCGTCAGAAAACGCATCGCCGTGCCTGCGGCAAGAATGTCAATCACTTCTCGCGTGCGCCCATCCAAAGCGCGAATCATTACCCGTGTATCGTCACAATCGGACAGATGACGGAGTTCGCCTTCACCGGTTGCCAGTGCATGAAGAATGAGAGCACGGTTGCTGATACTTTTAGAGGCAGGAAGCGAAATGATAGCCTTCGTGCGTGAAGGAGCTGAAAGTAGATAGCGCATAAGCGTTTGAATAAGTTAGTTACAGGTAAAAGATTTCATCTATTTTTTGTTTTTTTTCTGCATAGTGCTCATAAAAGCGGAGCTGATGATACCTGTGGGCAAAGCAATCATGGCGATACCAATCAAGCTGATAATACTGCTCAACACCTTCCCTAAAGGCGTAATGGGAAAAATATCCCCGTATCCCACAGTAGTGAAAGCAACAATCGACCACCAGAGACCGTCTCCAATGTTGGCAAACGCTTCCGGTTGCGCTCCACGCTCAATATAATACATCAAAATAGCAGAGAAGCAAACCATAATACCGCAAGCCGTATAAGCCGTTATCAACTCGTCTTTCACCTCATGAAGCACGCTGCCGATGAGACGGAACGATTTGGAATACCGGATCAGTTTAAAAACAATGAAAACGTAAGGCAATATAATAAGATGTACTATTTCCGTATCCCAATACAGATAGACTAACAGAAAAGGCAAAATGGCAACAAAATCGACCAGCCCGTAGAACGAAAACAGGTAATGCCACCTAGCGCGATAAGCCTTTTTCTTTGGGTTATGAAGCGGTGCCACAAGAATACGCAACACATATTCTATAGTAAAAACAATAGAAGACAAATGCGTGAAAGCAAATAACCACAACGCGAAAGGTCTGGCAAATTGAAAAGAAGACAGAATAATTGCCGTGATAGACCCTACAATAAAGAAAAGCACCACATACTGAAACACCTTGCTCGTAAGCTGACGTTGAACCAGTTTGTACAGCCAAAGCTGTCGTGATTTTCCCATTGTTTCTTCTCTATCTTTCTCCATAACCACGCCGCTTACTTAAACAGCTTTTCTATGTCTTCTTCTTTAATGGTACTCAACACAACTTTCCCATCGGGTGTATAATTGGGGGAGGGACAGGCAAAAAGGTCATCGACCAAACGAATCATCTCTTCATTACTCAATACTTGACCGTAGACTATAGCTGCAGCACGCGCCAACGTAAGAGCAAGAATGTGCTGTACTTCTTCCTTCACATCGTTGCCTTTCTCCATAGCGGTATGCAGCATGTTGCGCACTAGCTCCACCGGGTTTAAGCCTTCCAAGCCCGAAGGAATGCCATTGATGGCATAACTCCCCCCGCCCAAATCGCTCAACTCAAAGCCCACGGCAGCAAGTTCGGTGGCTATGCTTTGGAGCACGGCGGCTTCGGAAGCCGGCAGTTGCAGTATCTCCGGGAAAAGCGCTCCCTGCGAAATGCCTTGCTTCTGGCGAATTTGTATCAGGTAACGGTCGTAAAGGATGCGCACATGAGCCCGCTGCTGGTCGATAAGCATCAACCCGGACTTCACGGAGGTAAGAATAAAGCGTCCTTTGAATTGCAGATGCTGTCCGCCCTTCTCCACCACCTGCTGGCTAGCATAAAGCGGGGAGGCGGGAGCAGCTTCGGGCTCGGCAGGCGGTTCCGCTTCCGACCTATTCAGCTTGCTCGCCTTTTCCAGTCCGCCATACAAGTCTTCCCAATCCACTTGCGAGCGGGCATATCCCCCTCCGCTGCCATTTTTATCGCTCCGGGCAGTCGTCTGAAAGGGATTGAAACCGGCATCATAATGCACCGTAGGGGGCTGCGGCAACTCTTCTTGTCCGAAGTCCGGTATTTCGGGCATATCTTCCGTATCGAAATCAATGGAAGGAACGGCATTAAACTTGCCGAGCGACTCCTTGATGGAGGCGGATAAAATCTGCCAGATAGCCTGCTCGTTCTCAAACTTAATCTCCGTCTTCGTTGGGTGGATGTTCACATCGATGCTAGCGGGATCAATCTCAAAATAGAGAAAGTAGGAGATTTGTTCGCCGCTGGGGACGAGCTGTTCGTAAGCGTCGGTCACCGCTTTATGAAAGTAAGGATGGCGCATATAGCGACCGTTGACAAAGAAATACTGGTGCGCGCCCTTCTTGCGTGCGGTTTCGGGCTTGGCTACAAAGCCGGATATCTGCACCATCGTGGTGTTCACCTCCACGGTGAGCAATTGCTGGTTGAGCTTCTTTCCGAAAATGGTGAGGATGCGCTGCCTCAAATGCGTAGCAGGAAGATTGAACAGTTCGGTATCGTTGCTATAAAGAGAAAAGGCAACATCGGGGTGCACCAAAGCGATGCGTTCGAACTCAGTCAGGATATTGCTCAGCTCCGTAGAGTTGGCTTTCAAAAATTTCCGACGAGCAGGAATATTAAAGAATAGATTGTTGATAGAGAAGTTACTTCCCCGGGCACAAGAAACGACTTCCTGACTTTCTACCTTGGATCCGGCAATCACAATCTTCGTACCCACTTCCTCCGCTTCCGTACGCGTCTTGAGTTCTACCTGTGCCACCGCAGCAATAGAAGCCAAGGCTTCGCCCCTAAACCCCATTGTCCGCAAAGCAAACAAATCCGCCGCTTCGCGAATCTTGGAAGTGGCATGCCGCTCGAAGGACAAACGGGCATCGGTCTCGGACATTCCTTTCCCGTCGTCAATCACTTGGATACTGGTTTTCCCGGCATCAGTCACCAGCACATGCACACTTCCGGCTCCGGCATCGATGGCGTTCTCCACCAGCTCTTTGATGACGGATGCAGGGCGCTGAATCACTTCTCCCGCCGCTATTTGATTGGCGACCGAATCGGGTAATAAATGAATAATATCGCTCATAGTTTTACTTACAGATTAAAAGTTCCAGCTGCCTGTTTGGAGATAGTGCCAGATAAAAAGAAGCAAAGCGATAATCACCAGAACCAGTCCGAAATGCACCGGTCGGCGACCGCTCTCTTTGCGACGCTTCAGATGGGTGGTTCCTTCTACAAACTTCCCCCGAATATCTTCGGGAGAGAACTCCTTTTCGGGCAACAAGCCCAGATCGCGTTTTGCCGCTTCTTCCATCTTGGTAAGCTTCTCTTTGCGCTCGTCTACATAGATATATTGATGATTGAACCCGCGGGGCTTCCTCATGCTATTGAACATTCCCATACGTTATTTTCCTTTATTGATTAATTCCCGTTTTGATGAAGTAACCGGCTTCCGGCTAGACTTACGCAACACCTCACCGGCTTTCTTATCCTTCCACACAAAGATGTCGTCTTTATTCAGCGGACGAAGATAGGCCAGCCAAACAAAGGACGGCAGCTTCATCTTATCCAACGGTATCTGATTCATGGGGTAGAGCACGCCGTTGGACTTCGGGCTCATCACCATCTTTTTCATTTTTCTGTCTTTAAGATACATATTGAGCAAACTCGTTTCGGAAGTATTCATGCCAATCATCGTACTGTCTTTCTCATCAATGGGATAAAAAATCACGAGCACATTGGCTATCACATCCACCTTGCGCATCTCCCCTCCCTCAAAATAAGACTTAATCTCCTTTCCGGAAACCTGATTAAAATGGATAGAATCCTTCTGTTCTACCGTCAGTGCTTGATTGATGATGTGCGCCCAGTCGATGGTGCTGTCGTTCATATAGACTTTAATTTCTTCGCCAAGCAATTGCTGCCCTTCGTTCCAAAGAACAGGATCGTGGTACATCGTCAGGCACGAATCTTTTGAGTGATACACTAACGAATCACAAACGCCCTGCACATCGGTGCGGTACATACGCACCTTATGAAAAGCTCTCATGATGCGGTACAGAGAATCGGTATCCAAATTGAAAGAGACCATCATCAGTGTATCGGCGTGCATAAAAAGGCTGTCGCCTTGCGAATAGTCCACGGCTACAGCGCGTTTGGTTGCAAAAGCGCTGTCGGTAAGTTCATTGAAATAGCAATAATCACCGGTAAGCATCGTCTTGTTCAACGTATCGTTCATCTGCACATGGTCAAACGCTTCGCCATAACCAGCCGTGCGGTCGTAATACAAACTGTCCCCCACCAATCGCTTCCCCTCATTAGTCAGCACAGACCGATCCATCAGCTCGGCCTGTCCGGAGTTCGTGTCATAAGTGCCCCGCTGGGAATAAATGTGATTCTGGTCACTGACAATATCAGAAGGTCCCAAGATAGTGGCAAGCTTGGTTGCCGTATTATATTTCAACGTGTCCGAAGTCAGAATAAACTTCTGATTGACTAACTTGACATCGTGATTGAAGACAGAGATTTTTGTTGTCGGACTGTATTCGCCCCAGTCAGAGGTCAAAACATTCTCTTCGTCCATCAGCGTCCCCCCATCAAAGTAGTAACCCAAATCGTAGAGGCGGTCGTAGTTCAAACTATCGGTCAGCAGCGTCGTCTTGCGATTTATCATCTTCACGTTTTCACGAATCTGCGCAATCTGCGTCATGCCGTCGTAATAGAGGTAATCTCCGTAGATGAACAAAGTGTCTCCCTGTTCCATCCGCACATTATTAAAGGCTTCGAAAGAATTGGTTTTCTCGAAAATCAGCGCACTGTCACAATACATATACATGCTATCATGGCGCATCTTGACCGATCCGGTGAGTACCTGCACATCGGGGCGAAGATACTTGTCGGCTTGCCCTTTATCGGCATGCAACAAGTCGACCTTCGTCTTTTTATTTTCTGGCTTTTTGTCTTTTGCGCCGAAAAGACATACGCCAAACAGGCATAGAAAACCCACAAGGAGTAATCTATGCCTGTTCGGGGAAGTTTTCTTATTATTTGTTTTCAGCATATTAATAGAGGGGAACCGTTATAACCATCAATCTTTTATCCAACCCGGATACTTAAAGTCACATTTCTTCCAATTGTCATTGATGCGTACGTAGGTATGTTTCTGCTTTTCCAGAATCCATTTTTGCAGCATTTCGTCGCGGCGTTGGCTCACCACTATTTCCTTCAAGTTCTGATAATCCTCGGAGATCGTTGCTTTATGTCCGTTGATACGGTTCTTCAATTTCACAATCACACAAACTTCTTTTCCATCTTTCTGACCCATCATAGTGAATGCTTTGGAAATTTCGCCGACATTCATTTCATCCACTACCTTGGCTATCTCCTGCGGAAGTTGTTGCATCTCGAACTTTGAAGTAGCTGTTTCGGGATTCGGCATCAAACCGTGATTGTTGCGAGTATCTTTATCGTGCGACAAGACAGCGGCTGCATCGTCAAAAGAGAACTTTTCGGCACGTATGTCGTTGGCGATAGAATCGAGTTTAGCAGACGCCTCTAACAGTTCTTTTTCTGAAACTCTAGGCTTGAGCAAAATGTGGCGCGCATTCATACGGTCACCACGTTTCTCTATCAATTGAATAATGTGGAAGCCGAACTCCGTCTCCACAATCTTCGAAATCTTTTTAGGGTCCTGCAGATTGAAGGCTACGTTAGCAAATTCGGGCACCCACTGACCTCTTCCTTGAAAACCAAGTTCACCACCTCTAAGAGCGGAAACGCGATCTTCAGAATAGAGACGAGCCAAGGTAGAGAAGTCAGCTTCTCCTTTGGTGACCCGATCCGTGTATTCGCGCAAGCGACGTTTTACATCTTCTATTTCCGACAAAGGAATCTTCGGTTGCCGAGTGATAATCTGCACTTCTACTTGGGTCTGCACATACGGGATGCTATCCTGCGGAAGGTCTTTAAAATAACGGCGCACTTCTGCTGGCGTTACTTTAATGTCCCCTACCAATTTCTGTTGCATCTTTTGCACCGTCAGCCCATTCCGCGCATTCTCACGCAAGGCTTCGCGTATCTGCGTAGCTGTTTTATTAAAATACTCTTCCATTTTTTCTTTCGACCCGATAGCCTGAATATACTGATTGGTCGTCATGTCCACTCGCTGAAGAATTTCACTCTCGGACACTTCCACACTATCAAGCACTGCTTGATGAAGAAAAAGTTTCTGTACCGCCAATTCTTCGGGTATCACACAATAAGGTTCGCCGTCAAATCTGCGTCCTTCTTGAACGGCAGCCAAACGTGCCTCTTCTACATCCGATTTCAGAATAGCTTCGTCGCCTACCACCCAAACTACCTCATCAATCACATTGTCCTGCCCGTAGGCTGCGCCATGAGCCATCATTGCTAAGGCAAATAAAACAATCAATCTAAAGTTCACAAACTTCTTCATTCTTTGTATTTAATAATTATATATAATCTTCTTTTTATCCATCGCTTGTTGATACAGGTCGCGTTTTACCTGCTTCATAAAATCCACTTGCTTCCGATTCACCAGCATACCATTTATCTGCTTCAAAGCAAGTTCATACGGTTCTTGCTCTCCTTTTGCCCGGAAATCGGACACATGGAGAAAATAATAGAAAGCGGTATCTTTAAGTTCGATGTATCGATTCTCGTTCACATACGTTTCAGGAGTAGAATCTTTTAGGGGTATTAAGTCAAGTACATCGGCTACGGGCACCCATTTATCATAGAAGTATTCGTACTTCACCGCATTTTGCAAACTGTACTTTTCTAAATGGTCAACTGCCTCGCGCGACTCATTCTTATACCACTTACGCACACTGCTTAGTTGCGGCGAGGTTAAGGGTACTTTGATAAACAATCCTTTAATCAACGGATGCTCAAGTTTAAAAAGCTCTTGGTTATGAGTGTAGAAAGCGGTCAGTTCTTCTTCGGGAATCTCGTCACTCAGCTTCTGGCTGATCAATTTTTGTTGATATGAGTGCATAATCAATGCTTTCCGATAATTCTCCACCAGACGGTCTATCTCGCTATTGTCGGGAATATTGCTTTGCGCTTTCTTATAAAGCAAAGTTTCTTCCACCCAGTTACGAATATAATGTTCGGCAAACAGCGTGCTATCTTCTTTAGACAATCCAGCAGGAAGGACTGCATGCAAATCAGCTTTGTATAAAAAGTATCCGTCGACCTTTACCAAAGGAGTCTGTCCGTCAGGGTCATGCTTCTCGGCGCACGACATACAGACGAGAAATGGAATCAGCAAAAAGTCTGTTATACGCATTAACTGAATTATACTTAGTTTTTAAGGTACGAAGATAGTGTAATAATTGGTTGCTTCAGTGATTATTAACTGTTTTTAAAACCTCTTGGTTTATTTCAACCTTAGCAGAGGCGTGTAAACGTTTGAGCCAAAGTGATTCGAGAAACCTTTGATAGTCGGTTACCAGCGAAGCACGCACCTCGCGATAATCCTCAGGGCCCTTTTGTTTCTGACCCACAACGATAGTAAAGGGATAAGACTCGAGGGGATCGGGCTCTCCTTTCTTGAAGACTAGTTTATCTATATATCTATTATCGCCTTCGGCAAACAAGCCTTGTTCCATCTTTACTTTCTCGATGCCTGAAGCTTGAAAAATAGACCGAACACGCTCTTTCCATTCACTTTGCGGCAGTTTCCTCAATAACTTCTTCGCCTTTTTGGCTGTTTTCTTATTGACACAATGAAGCACTGCCCCTTGATAGCGGGGCTGAGTCCAGAAGTAAGTGGATTTGTGTGATTTAAAATAGGTCGAAAGCCCCGCTTCATCGCTTGCAGCCTTCTTCTCTACTTCACGATTACTGATTTCTTGCGACAGCTGGTCTGCCTCATATTCCCGCATCATCGAGCAGAAAACGGGATACTTCTTTTCAAGACGACTGTTTTCATAATCAAGAATGGTTTTCGCAACAAAAGCGTCAAATTGGTCCTTCGTCCCTTGTGGATGGGCAGCAGCAAACCGTTTAAAGTCTGTCCCCGTCCATGGTCGTCCGTCCAGTGTAAAAAGGAGTTGGTCCGTTTCGCCTTTACGCAACAATTCGTCGACACCGGATGGATGGGAAAGATAATGGTATGTTTCTTTCAATTGGCGTATCAAGACTTCCGTGCCTTTATTCAGTACCCGCTCACGCGCCAATCGTTGTACTAGTTCTTCACGTATTTCGTCAAAGGACGTCGTATCTTTGCGGTCAATAACCTTCACGATATGCAATCCTTGTGGAGAGTAAAAGGGTTTAGAAAAATCCCCTTTGGGCAAAGAAAAAGCGACGTTTTCAAATTCAGCAGAAGTCTGCAACCAACCTATCCAAAAAGTCTTCTTATCATCAGAATACTTTTCTACGCACGTAGCAAAATCAGCGGGAGGCAAACTCGTCAGTGTTTTGTAAATAGAATCCATCTGTCTTTCCGCTTCGCGAATGCGGACCGAAGAAACCGTTTGCGGAAGGTATTTAAAGATGTGCATCACTCGCACCTGCCCCGTGCGTGTGCTTGCTTTCATCTTGTGATAAAGTTGACGAGCATCAACCTCTTCTTCCTTCTGATCAGTCAGAAAAGGCCGAGCCAAGCGGGCACGATAGCCCGCTAAATTGTTGCGAAAGGCAAAAGAAGTATCTATCCCGGCTGCCCGAGCGGCATCGACCTTCAGTTGAAAGTCAACAAACTGCCCAACGTATTCGTTGATCGTTTTCGGTTCAGTTCCGTTAAGAGCTTGCTTCTTCGGACAAATGCGTTCGAACTCAGAACGCAGAACATCTTTACCATTGATTCGCATCAAGACGGGATCTTGTTGTCCTGCAACTGCCATCGCGCACAAACAGCCAATAATAACAAACAGATTTCTTTTCATGCCATACTTTCTTAATATGTGTGCCAAGAAAGCACAACACGAGAATAATCTCTTATTCCGGGCGACTATAATTAGGCGATTCGCTCGTTATGGTTACATCATGCGGATGACTTTCCATCACACCGGCATTTGTGATGCGCGTGAATTTTGCTTCGTGCAACGCTTCAATATTTCCTGCACCACAGTAACCCATACCAGCACGCAAACCACCCGTAAGTTGATAGATGACTTCGTACAGTGTACCTTTATAAGGAACGCGGGCAGCAATTCCTTCGGGCACCAGCTTCTTCACATCCGACTCTCCACTTTGGAAGTAACGGTCTTTCGAGCCGTTTTCCATGGCTTCAAGCGAACCCATGCCTCGATACGATTTGAATTTACGACCATTAAAGATAATTGTTTCACCCGGGCTCTCTTCCGTACCGGCTACCAATGAGCCAATCATCACCGAATAACCTCCAGCTGCAAGCGCTTTCACCACATCACCCGAATAACGGAGCCCGCCATCAGCTATCAGCGGTACGCCCGTTCCTTGCAATGCTTTCGCCACTTCGTAAACAGCCGAAAGCTGAGGGACACCAACTCCTGCCACCACACGGGTAGTGCAAATAGACCCCGGACCAATGCCCACTTTCACGCCGTCGGCACCCGCTTCCACCAAAGCTTTGGCTGCTGCACCGGTAGCGATGTTACCCACCACAATATCAATGCTCGGGAAACGCTTCTTGGCTTCTTTTAATTTTTCTATTACAAACAAAGAATGTCCGTGCGCCGTATCAATCACAATGGCGTCTACACCGGCTTCTACCAAAGCTTGCATGCGTTCCATCGTATCATTGGTCACTCCCACTCCGGCAGCAACACGCAAACGCCCTTTCGAGTCTTTGCAAGCCATTGGTTTGTCTTTTGCTTTGGTGATGTCTTTGTAGGTGACCAGACCAATTAGTTTATTGTCTTTGTCCAGCACCGGCAACTTTTCAATTTTATAATGCTGCAATATTTGTGCAGCCGACTCTAAGTCGGTAGATTGATTGGTGGTAACCAGGTTTTCTTTCGTCATCACTTCATCAATATGCTTTTCCATATTCCGTTCGAAACGAAGGTCACGGTTAGTAACAATACCCACCAAATAGCGTTCATCGTCAACCACTGGAATGCCGCCAATCTTGTATTCTGCCATCAACGCAAGCGCGTCACGCACAGTAGAGCCTTTCTTAATGGTTACCGGATCATAAATCATGCCATTCTCGGCGCGTTTCACTATCGCCACCAATTTCGCCTGCTCCTTGATAGGCATATTCTTATGGATTACACCCATTCCTCCTTCGCGAGCAATGGCAATCGCCATTTTCGCTTCGGTCACCGTATCCATAGCAGCGGTTACGAACGGAATTTTTAACTCAATGTTCTTTGAAAATTTAGTCGAGAGATCGACTGTGCGGGGTAAAACTTCGGAATAAGCGGGGATTAACAGGACGTCGTCGTAAGTTAATCCATCCATTACTATCTTATCAGCAATAAATGACATAGGGCTATGCGTTTAAAATTTATTGCGTGCAAATATACAGATTTTATTCAAGACTGTACACTTGCACGCAATTTTTTTTCGCTTTTTTAATTCGCCATTTCAGAGATAAACTTGATACGAACCAACCGAACTTCTTCCTCAGCAAATTCGTCGCCCAATTCAACCAGCGCATCGTCTATCTTATCGGTTGTAGACTCTTTAAAATAATCGTAAATATCCAGCAGATGGTCTTCATCCATAATTTCGTCCAAGAAGTAGTCGATATTCAGTTTCGTACCCGAATAAACAATGGCTTCTACTTCATCTAGCAGGTCACTAAACTCTATTCCTTTAGAAAGAGCTATGTCATCGAGCGCCACTTTACGATCGATTGATTGAATAATGGCCACCTTCATTTTCGACTTATTGGCTACCGTACGCACCCTTAAATCTTCGGGGCGTTCGATTTCATTCTCTTCACAATGACGTTTAATAAGTTTACAAAATTCTTCGCCGTAGCGTTTCGCCTTTCCTGCGCCCACGCCGGGGATGTTCTGCAGCTCGTCTAAAGTCACCGGATAGATGGTAGCCATTGCTTCCAACGACGGATCTTGAAAAACGACATAAGGAGGGACTTCCAGTTTTTTGGAGAGCTTCTTACGCAAGTCTTTCAACATGGAGTAAAGCGCGGGATCTACCGCACAAGAGCCTCCGCCTCTGTTAGGCGCTTCTTCTTCCACTTCATCAAATTCGTTGTCTTCGGTTATCTTGAATGATTTCGGATTGTCTAAAAACATCCGTCCTTCATCAGTCACCTTCAACAAACCATAATTTTCCACATCCTTATCCAAGAAGCCCGCTATCAATGCCTGACGAATCACCGCATTCCACGTTTTGTCCTCTTCACCCATACCTGAGCCGAAAACTTCTAAGTCTTCGTGCAAGTGTGCCTGTATTTCCGAGGTTTCTCTTCCCTGCAAAACGTCTATAATATAATCTGCTTTAAAGTTTTCTTTCACCGCTATGATTGACTCAATCACAGCACACAATAAATCTTGAGCCTCCACTTGCTTTTTAGGATTTAAACAGTTGTCACAATTTCCACAATTCTCCTCTGCGTATTCTTCACCAAAATAGTGCAATAGCGCTTTGCGGCGACAGACAGAGGATTCTGCATAAGCAGCGGTTTCCAACAGAAGCTGCTTGCCAATTTCCTGTTCTGCTACAGGCTTACCTTGCATAAACTTTTCAAGTTTCTGCAAGTCTTTATTCGTATAAAAGGTAATGCATTGACCTTCGCCTCCGTCTCTGCCGGCGCGACCTGTTTCCTGGTAATAACCTTCCAGGCTCTTCGGTATGTCATAATGAATCACTGTACGCACGTCGGGCTTGTCAATACCCATTCCAAATGCGATAGTGGCCACAATAATATCAATCTTCTCCATCAAGAAGTCATCCTGCGTTTGCGTTCTCGTTGCCGAATCCATACCTGCATGATAAGGCCGGGCATTGATGCCGTTAGCACGAAGTATTTCCGCCAATTCCTCTACTTTCTTCCGGCTCAGGCAATAGATAATGCCCGATTTTTCCGGATTGTTTTTAAGGAAGCGGATGATGTCGCGATCCACGTTATTGGTTTTTGCGCGTACTTCGTAATACAGATTCGGACGATTGAAAGAAGATTTAAACACTTGTGCATCTACCATTCCCAGATTTTTCTGGATATCGTGTTGTACTTTCGGTGTAGCCGTTGCGGTTAGTGCTATCAACGGCGCTTTTCCTATCTCATTAATGATAGGACGAATGCGCCGGTATTCCGGGCGAAAATCGTGTCCCCACTCCGAGATGCAATGAGCTTCATCGACGGCATAGAAAGAAATCTTCACCGATTGCAAAAATTCCACATTTTCCTCTTTGGTCAATGACTCGGGAGCCACATACAAAAGTTTCGTTCTACCAGAAAGGATGTCCGTCTTTACCTGATCAATAGCTCCCTTATTTAAGGAAGAGTTGATAAAATGCGCAATGCCGTCTGCTTCACTAAAGTTGCGCATGGCATCAACTTGATTTTTCATCAAGGCAATCAACGGTGAAATAACAATTGCCGTACCTTCCATTAATAAGGATGGCAACTGATAGCACAAAGACTTTCCTCCACCGGTAGGCATCAACACAAAAGTATCATGTCCATCCAACAAATTGTGAATGATTGCTTCTTGGTTTCCCTTGAATTTATCAAATCCGAAATACTTTTTCAGTTGATCTGTTAAATTAATCTTTTCCGCCATCTTAATTATTGGTTGTTTTATTCAGGATTGTAACTATAAAGAAGAGCACTTAGTTCACTAGAGCGCTCTAACAAAGTTATAAACAACTTCTTAAATATCAAGCATAATCCGATTAATATTTTTCAAGAAAAAAAAGCAGCAACCATTTTTCCTGCTTTAGTCTTTGATTTTAAGCAGTTTGCAATCTGGCAAGATTAGCCTTTTCCAGCTGACGTTTGGCATATTCCAGCGTCACTTCATACATTTCCTTGTCTTCGGAAGGTATTTCGAACATCACATCCATCATAATTGTTTCTACAATAGAACGCAACCCGCGGGCACCCAGTTTGTATTCTACAGCTTTATCCACAATGTATTCATAAACGACATCATCAAAAGTCAACTTCACTCCGTCCATATCGAACAGTTTGATGTATTGTTTTACTATGGAATTTTTCGGTTCGGTCAAGATGGCACGCAAGGCGGTCCGATCGAGCGGTTCGAGGTAAGTCAACACAGGCAAACGACCAATAATTTCGGGAATCAGGCCGAACGACTTCAAATCTTGTGGCGCAATGTATTGCATCATGTTGTTCCGATCGACAGCAGCCGTCTTCTGCGAAGCACCGTAGCCCACCACATGCGTGTTGAGCCGCTGGGCAATTTTTTTCTCTATACCGTCAAAAGCTCCTCCGCAAATAAAAAGGATGTTCTTCGTATTCACCGGAATCATCTTCTGGTCGGGGTGCTTGCGTCCACCCTGAGGCGGCACGTTCACCACGGAACCTTCGAGTAGCTTAAGCAAACCTTGTTGCACCCCTTCGCCACTGACGTCACGCGTGATGGAAGGATTGTCTCCTTTACGGGCAATTTTGTCGATTTCATCGATGAAGACAATGCCTTGTTCGGCCTCCGGCACGTTGTAATCCGCTACTTGCAGCAGACGAGTAAGAATGCTTTCAATATCCTCGCCCACATAGCCGGCTTCGGTGAGCACTGTAGCGTCTACAATCGTGAACGGGACGTGCAGCAATTTGGCAATGGTACGCGCCAAAAGTGTTTTACCCGTTCCTGTGCTTCCGACCATAATGATGTTCGATTTTTCAATCTCTACATCGTCTCCATGATCTTTTTGCAAAAGTCTTTTATAATGATTGTACACCGACACAGAAAGAAAGCGCTTGGCGTCGTTCTGCCCGATAATGTACTGATCGAGAAAGTTCTTGATATCAATAGGTTTAGGCAGTTCTTTCATGTTGAGTTGGAGGGCGCTGCCCTTGCCAGCCTTCGCTCCCATCGCTTCTTGAGTAATCTCAAAAGCTTGGGCGGCGCAGCTGTCACAAATGAATCCGTTCATCCCGGTGATGAGAAATCCCACTTCGTTTTCTGCACGTCCGCAGAAACTGCATCTATTCTTAGTTGTCTTTGTTCCAGCCATAGTTATTTTTTAATCAATACTTCGTCTACCATGCCATACGCTTTTGCTTCTTCGGCAGTCATCCAATAATCACGGTCGGAGTCCGCCCAGACTTTGTCAAAGTCGGTATGCGAGTGATCGGCAATGATGGTGTAAAGCTCTTTCTTTATCTTCATAATTTCGCGTGCGGTAATCTCGATGTCCGAAGCTTGTCCTTGTGCGCCTCCCATGGGCTGATGAATCATCACCCGCGAGTGTTTCAATGCCGAGCGCTTGCCTTCTGTTCCGGCAACGAGCAACACCGATGCCATGGAAGCTGCCATACCCGTACAGATAGTAGCCACATCACTGCTGATGAACTGCATCGTGTCATAGATACCCAATCCGGCATATACCGAACCGCCTGGAGAGTTAATATAGATAGAAATATCCTTTCCCGGGTCTACGGAGTCGAGGTACAACAGCTGTGCCTGAAGGGTATTGGCGGTATAATCGTCTATTTGTGTGCCGAGGAAAATAATGCGGTCCATCATCAAGCGTGAGAACACATCCAGTTGCGTCACGTTGAGTTGTCGCTCTTCGAGAATATAAGGGTTTAAATATCCGCCTTGCGACTTAATCACATCGTCAAGCACCATGCTGTTCATTCCCAAATGCATGGTTGCATATTTTCTAAAATCTTCCATTGTTAGGTTTCCTTCTTTATTTAATAATTAATGCAGGTGCAAAGGAACAAAAAAGAACACAGAGACACAAAAAAACACAGAGTTATAATTGTATAAAAACTCTGTGTTTCTGTGCCTTTGTGTTCTTTTCAGGCAGAATAATTATTCAAACAGCTTGTTGAAATCATCCATGGAAATGCTTTTATGTTCCAATGTCACCTGGTTTTTCAACACTGTTCCGATCTTCATTTCTACGACACGAGCCACCAAGCCGTCAACAGTATCCTTCTTCTTCAACATCTCTTGAGCATACTTTTCAAGCATTTCTTCGGGGATGCTCATCATGCCGTACTGTGCGAACTGAGCCTTCGTAGCTTCTTTTGCCATAGTAATGATATCCGCTTCGTCTGCTTTAATAGCATTGGCGTTCACTAATTGCTCTTTGATGAGGTGCCAAGTCAGTTCTTCGATGCTCTTATCATAGTTTTCTTCGACAAATGCTTCGCCCTTGTCCTTATTATTCAAGAGCATAATGCGTTTGAGCAGCGCTTCTGGATATTCCAGTTTGCCTACTTTCTCCATTATTGCCTGACGAGCATCGATCAAGAATTTGTAATCGCTGTCTGCAACAAATTGTCTGGCAAGTGTTTCTTTCACATGCGCACGGAATTCTTCTTCGTTGGTGACAACGCCTTCACCGCACACTTGGTCAAAGATTTCTTGATTCAGGTCGCCTTCCATAAAGCGAGTTATTTCTGCTACTTGGAAGCTGAAGTTCGACTTCATTTCTGCCAGAGCTTCTTTCTCTATTTTCAGCAAAGAGATGAGTTCGGCAGCATTACCGTCGAAAGCTAAACTGGGGTTGAACACCAATACATCGTTTACTTTGCTAGCGGCAAAGATAGCCTTCTGATCGTCATTTTTCATATAGGCAGGCATCAGCGTAGCTCCTTCTACTTGAATGCCGCCCTCTTTGGTGTTACCGTTCTCGTCGAGCTCGGCAAGCAACCCTTTAAGCATGTCTTTCTCTTCGTAAACGGCTACTTTCTCGTATTTTCCAGCGCGTTGGGTGTACGTCTTCACTTCGTTGTCCACCATCTCGTCAGTCACCTCTATGTCATAAAAGTTAATATGGTCATTCGCATCCATTTCCACCTTAAATTCAGGGGCGAGGGCGATGTCGAATAAAAACTCGAAATCTTCCATCGTAGCAAAGTCGATAATCGGCTGTTTGTCTTCATTAGGCAACGGTTCACCCAGAATATTCAACTTGTTATCTTTGATGTATCCAAATACTTGATCGGAAAGCACTTTATTCACTTCTTCGGCAATCACTGAATTGCCATACATTTTCTTCACCAAACTCATCGGAACCATTCCGGGACGGAAGCCTGGCACTTGAGCCTTCTGACGGAATGTCTTCAGCGATTTATCTACTTTTTCTTGATAATCAGCTTTTTCAAGCTTAACGGTAAGCAGCGCGCTTACCTTGTCAATGTTTTGTAACGAAACGTTCATTCTGACAATTATTTATTTGATTTATACTATGCTATATTTAGAAAGAGGGTGCAAAATTAGTGTTATTCTTTCAATAATCAAAAAAACGGGGGACAATTATTTTAATGATTATCGCAATCGACCCTTTTTACAGAAGCGTCAAGAACCGGCGCCCCCATTGAAGGCTGAACAGCCAAGCAATCCTCGAAAAGGGCAGGGCAACCGCATCAAATGTTTGTTTCTATTTTAAGCACGGATTACGTGGAATCGGTGGACAAACGGTGCTGACCCAGAAAACGGATGAATACAGAACCTTGCTACCGTTTGAGGCAGTTTATTTAGCCATTTTCTTCCTTTTTCTCTTCTACGCGCGCCCCGCCCTAACGAAACAGCAATGCAAGGCATTAGCTTTCGGCAGAAGATTGCCCAACTCTCGGCAGAAGATTCATCCTTTTCCGTCAAAAGATTCGTTATCCTTCGGCAGAGGTTGACTCATCTCTCGGCAGAAGATTATTTTTCGGGGGAGGCGGTTGCCCAAAGGAAAGAGTGGCTACAGCAAAAAAAACCACTCCTGGAAAACAAAAAAGTCCATCTACCTCTCAGCTTTCATCGTTTTAGAGATAATTTTTTTGTTTTATACGTAGGGTCCTTTTATAGCTGGAATTCTTTGCGGCGCAGCACAAAGCTGTTGCTCAGATACTTCTCGCGTACAATCTGATTCTCGGCAAGTTCTTCGGGCGTGCCTTGAAAAAGGATTTTACCTTCAAAGAGCAGGTAAGCGCGATCGGTGATGCTCAACGTTTCTTGCACATTGTGGTCGGTGATGAGAATGCCGATATTTTTATCTTTCAATTTCCAGACAATCTGCTGGATGTCTTCTACGGCAATGGGATCGACGCCTGCAAAAGGTTCGTCGAGCATAATAAACTTAGGGTCGATGGCAAGACAGCGGGCAATCTCCGTACGGCGGCGCTCACCGCCCGAGAGTTGGTTACCTTTGTTCTTGCGCACCTTTTGCAAGTGAAACTCGGCAATCAGGTTTTCTAATTTATCTTTTTGATACTCTTTGGTCTGCTTAGTCATTTCAAGCACGGAAGCGATGTTATCTTCTACACTCATTTGCCGGAAAACGGATGCTTCCTGCGCCAAATAGCCGATACCGGTCTGTGCACGTTTATACACGGGAAAGTGTGTGATTTCCAAATCATCCAGGAAGATACGACCCTCGTTGGGGGTAATCAAGCCAACGGTCATATAGAACGAAGTAGTTTTGCCGGCACCGTTCGGACCCAGTAAACCTACTATCTCACCCTGTTTGACATTGATGGAGACGTGACTCACTACGGTACGTTTACCGTACTTCTTTACTAAGTTCTCGGTACGAAGCACCATCTTGCTTTCTTCCATGCTCTTTGTTATTTTGCGGCAAATGTAGCAAAAATAAGCCGAAATAACGTACATTTGCAGATAAAATACAAGGTTATGATAAAAGCATTAAGAACGGTAGGGCGATATATCTTGCTGATGGGACGTACTTTTTCGCGTCCGGAGCGGATGCGGATGTTCTTCCGGCAATACCTCAACGAAATAGAACAGTTGGGCGTAAACTCCATTGGCATTGTCCTGTTAATTTCATTTTTCATCGGCGCGGTGATTACTATTCAGATTAAGTTGAACATCGAAAGTCCGTGGATGCCCCGCTGGACGGTGGGCTATGTGACACGCGAAATCATGTTATTGGAGTTCTCCTCCTCCATTATGTGCCTCATTCTAGCAGGTAAAGTAGGTTCGAACATCGCTTCGGAGCTAGGCACCATGCGGGTGACGCAACAAATTGACGCACTCGAAATCATGGGCGTGAACTCCGCCAACTACTTGATACTGCCTAAAATTGCAGCAATGGTGACAACCATCCCTATCTTAGTGACGTTCAGCATCTTTGCAGGCATCATCGGTGCGTTTGCCACCTGTTGGTTTGGCGGCATTATGACGGCTACCAACTTGGAATACGGATTGCAATACACCTTTGTCGAATGGTTCGTGTGGTGCGGCATCATAAAATCACTCTTCTTCGCCTTCATCATCGCCAGCGTTTCGGCATTCTTCGGTTACACGGTCACTGGAGGTTCGATAGCGGTGGGCAAAGCCTCTACCGACTCGGTGGTATCGAGCAGCGTACTGATTCTATTTGCCGATTTGATATTAACTAAATTATTAATGGGATGATTGAAGTAAAACAACTCTATAAAGCCTTCGACGGAAAAGCGGTGCTGAAAGACATCAACGCCACCTTCGAGAACGGAAAGACGAACTTGATTATCGGACAAAGCGGGTCGGGAAAAACGGTGCTGATGAAGTGCATCGTGGGTCTGCTCGTCCCCGAACAAGGCATATTGCTGTACGACAGCCGCAACTTTCTGAACATGGAAAAGAAAGAGAAAAAGCTGCTCCGCCGGGAGATGGGCATGATTTTTCAAAGCGCTGCCTTGTTTGACTCTATGTCGGTATTGGAAAACGTGATGTTTCCTCTCAATATGTTCAGCAACGACACCTTACGCGAACGCACGCGCCGTGCCAAATTCTGCTTGGAGCGCGTGAACCTGACCGAAGCAGAAAACATGTTCCCCGGTGAAATCAGCGGGGGGATGCAGAAACGCGTCGCCATTGCTCGTGCCATCGCCTTAAATCCGCAATACCTTTTTTGTGACGAACCAAATTCCGGGCTTGACCCGAAAACGTCGCTCGTCATCGACGAACTGATACAGGACATCACCCGCGAATACAACATGACCACCATCATCAATACGCACGATATGAACTCCGTGCTTGGCATCGGCGAAAAGATTATCTACATCTACGAAGGCGAAAAAGAATGGGAGGGAACCAAAGAAGACATCTTCACCGCAACCAACCAACGGCTGAACGACTTCATCTTTGCCTCAGACCTGCTGCGCAAGGTGAAAGACGTAGAAATACACAAAGCAGAAAGATAAGACGAATCCATAACTAAAAAGAGGATGGCACACAAATCATTGCGTGCCATCCTCTTTTTAGTGGGTTAAATTACTTATTTCTGCCGTACAAAAACATTAATCGGCGTACCAGTCAAGTTCCATTTATTCCGCAACTTGTTTTCCAAAAATCGCTTGTACGGCTCTTTGACGTATTGCGGCAAATTGGCAAAGAAAACAAATGAAGGCACCTGCGTATTGGGCAGTTGAGTAATGTATTTAATCTTAATATACTTACCTTTGGTGGAAGGAGGCGGATAAGCCTCAATCAATGGAAGCATCTCTTCGTTCAGGCGGGCAGTAGGAATTTTTGTTGTCCGGTTTTCATAAACCGTACGGGCTTCCTCGAGCACCTTCAGGATGCGTTGCTTCGTTGTAGCCGAAGAGAACACCACAGGAAAATCAACAAAAGGAGCAAAACGCGAACGGATAGACTCTTCAAAGAACTTCATCATCTTATCGGTCTTATCCTCTACCAAGTCCCACTTGTTCACCACCACTACCAAACCTTTTTGATTCTTCTGTATCAAAGAGAAAATATTCAAATCCTGTGCTTCAATGCCACGGGTAGCATCGACCATCAGGATACAAACATCGGCTCCCTCAATAGCGCGAATAGAACGAATGACAGAGTAATATTCCAAATCTTCGCTCACTTTGGCTTTCTTGCGAATACCCGCCGTGTCGACCAAATAAAAGTCAAAACCGAATTTATTGTAACGTGTGTAAATAGAGTCGCGAGTGGTTCCGGCAATTTCCGTAACAATGTTACGTTCTTCTCCGATAAACGCATTCACAATAGAAGACTTTCCTGCATTAGGGCGTCCTACCACCGCAAAACGCGGAATCTCTTCATCCAAAATCTCATCAGATTCCTTACTGAACTTGCCGACGATGACATCAAGTAAATCACCTGTACCACTGCCCGACATCGCCGAAACACAGTAAGGTTCGCCCAATCCCAGGCTATAAAATTCGGGAGCGTTGTAGCGCATCTCGTGATTATCTGTTTTATTTGCTACCATCACTACCGGACTTTTAGCACGGCGCAAGATGGTAGCTACCTGCATATCCAAGTCGGTTACACCAGTCATAACATCTACTACAAACAGAATAACATCCGCTTCGTCGACTGCCAGAATAACCTGTTTACGAATTTCTTCTTCAAATATATCATCGGAATTGACTACCCAACCTCCGGTATCAACCACCGAAAACTCACGGCCCAGCCATTCAGACTTGCCGTACTGCCTGTCGCGGGTGGTGCCCGCTTCGTCGTTTACAATAGCCTGACGAGTCTTTGTCAAGCGGTTAAATAAAGTAGACTTCCCCACATTGGGACGACCTACGATTGCGACTAAATTACCCATAATTTACACGTTGTTTGTTTACGACTATCACAGTCGTATGAATACTTTCTTAATCTAACTGATAACCAAAATTACGCAACTCCTTGTCCGAGCTACGCCAATCCTTATCCACCTTCACATACGTTTCCAGAAAGACGGTTTTCCCGAAGAAACGCTCCAAGTCTCTGCGAGCTTCCGTAGCCACCTTCTTCAGCGCTTTTCCCTGTTTGCCGATGATGATCCCTTTTTGTGACTCACGCTCCACGTAAATCACGGCATGAATCAGTATTTTCTTCGGCTCTTCTTTAAACTCTTCCACTACTACCTCTACCGAGTAGGGTACCTCTTTATCATAATACAATAAAATCTTCTCACGAATAATTTCATTCACAAAGAAACGTGCCGGCTTATCAGTCCATTGGTCTTTTCCAAAATAAGGCGGAGACTCGGGTAAGAGTTCTTTAATCCGCTTCATCACATAGTCCACATTAAACTTTGACTTGGCAGAAATCGGAAGAATTTCGGCTTGCGGAATCAATAGCTTCCAGTCCTCTACCAGCTTCACCAGCTTATCCTGATCGGTCAAATCGATCTTATTAATCAACAAGAGTACAGGTACGGTCATCTGCCGCACCTTCTCCACAAACTCATTGTTCTTGTCGGGAGTTTCAATCACGTCCGTCACATAAAGAAGCACGTCGGCATCTGCCAGTGCTGAATTAGAGAAATTCAGCATCGACTCCTGCAACTTATAGTTGGGCTTCAACACTCCCGGTGTATCCGAAAACACAATCTGCATATCATCCGTATTATAGATTCCCATAATCCGATGACGGGTAGTTTGCGCCTTAAAGGTAGCAATGGACACGCGTTCACCTACCAGCACATTCATCAATGTCGACTTTCCGACATTGGGATTCCCAACTATATTTACAAAACCTGCTTTATGCATTGACTTCATTTATTCTTTTTAGACAAAAAACGCATCGAACCGAAATAAGATGCGTTTTATGTAGATATATTACAGCAACGTCTGTGTTACTATCTTTTTTTTCCATCATAACCCCACTTCACGTAAACGGCTCCCCATGTAAAGCCAGCGCCGAATGCCGTAAAGATCATGTTATCTCCTTTTTTTAGTTTCTCTTCAAAATCCCATAAACAAAGAGGTAACGTAGCAGCGCTCGTGTTACCGTACCGCTCTATGTTCACAAGCACTTTATCCATTGGAAGTTCTAATCGATGAGCCACCGCATCAATGATGCGCATGTTTGCCTGATGAGGTACTACCCAATCTATCGTGTCCTTAGTCAAACCATTTTTTGCCGCAATAGCTGCACTGATATCCGACATATTAGAAACCGCATACTTAAATACCGTCCGGCCTTCCTGATAGATGTAATGCATTTTATTGTCTACCGTAAAATAAGAGGGAGTACAAACCGAACCGCCTGCTTTCATGTGTAAAAAAGGCAATCCCTTGCCGTCCGTCCGAAGCATCGCATCCATAATACCATAATCCTCCATGGTCGGCTCAAGCATACAAGCCGCTGCACCGTCACCAAAAATAGGACAGGTAGCGCGCTCGGTATAATCTACCATCGATGACATTTTATCCGCACCCACAATGATTATTTTCTTGTATCTTCCCGAACGAATAAAATTAGCTCCCGTCTCCAACAAGAACAAGAATCCGCTACAAGCGGCTTGCAAGTCAAAAGCAAAAGCATTTTTAAGTCCGAGTTTCTCGCACAAGATAGAAGCGGTAGAGGGGAAATGATAGTCGGGAGTAGAAGTAGCGACAATAACCAAATCAATATCGTCTGGATTGGAACCGGTTTTCTGCATCAGCTGTTTGGCAGCCTTACGTGCCATATAGGAGGAGCCCAAGCCTTCTTCGTTTAAGATTCGTCTTTCCTTCACTCCTATACGAGTCATAATCCACTCGTCGTTTGTATCGACCATCTTTGATATCTCGTCATTATTCAAGATATAATCTGGTACATACCCCCCGACTCCTGTGATTACTGCATTAATTTTTTCCATCAATTCTGTTTTAATTAGCAATACTTATGCCTCATGCTTAAAGCAGCCGGAGGAACAAGGCTCCTCAGGCTGTTTTAACATGTATGGTCTGTTCAGACCGTAAATTATACAGCTGCTTCTTTTTCGATAGCCAGCTTACCTCTGTAGTAGCCACAAGCACTACATACAGTGTGATAAACATGCCACTCACCACAATTAGGGCAAATAGCCAATGTAGGAGTTACTGCCTTATCATGAGTTCTTCTCTTAGCTGTTCTCGATTTCGATTGTTTTCTCTTAGGATGTGCCATTTTCTTTTAAACTTTAATTATTATCTAATATTTTTTTTAATTCATTCCAACGAGGGTCAGTCTGCTCCTCCGCCTCTTCTTCTACAACGGTGTCCGGACCTGACACGTAAATCAATTCATCATTCTCTTCCTCATCTCCATTGGTACGCAAATGTTTGCTCAGTTTACTTGTTACCGCCTTATTGCACTTTCCGGGAGCATGAACATGCTTCATCGGAATAGCCAAGGCAATAAACTCATACATAAACCAAGCTACATTAATTTCACCCTCTTCTTCAGGAATGATAATCATGTTGTCCCCTTCTTCTGCATAAGCTGCACCAAACTTAACCAATAGCTTGTCAGAAGAGTTGATAGGTTGCTCCATCTCGTCGGTACAACGGTCACAAGGCACCCATACGATTCCGTCAGTTAGAAAACTCAGTTCATAAGAGCGCGAAGTTCTCTTCACGGTTAAATCTACCTTAACCTTGCCTTTTTGAACTTCAGGTCCATCAATGTGAGAGAAATAAAGGTTATCCAACACAAACTCGTACTTAGCCGAATCTGCTTGCATTCCTTTCAAGTCTATTTTATATTTATCAAACTTTCCCAAAACTTCTCTTTTTTATTCGTTGCAAAGGTACAAAAAAAGCCCGTACATTCCGCTTTTCCGCCTTTATTTTCCTAATTTAGCTAAGCAGACAGGCAGAATTCGGGCGACAAAGATACAACTAATTATCCTTATTACCTGAAAATCATCGGTAATTTTCTCCTTTTGAGCTGTAATTAGCTGAATTTGTTTTATTCAACCACTAAGCGCACGCAACACACAAAAAGAAAATGACTTTATGCCTTGATGGTACAAGGTTTATTTATCAACGTACCTGCCTGATGCCTTGTAAAAAGCATGCAGGAAAGCCCCGCCAGTCAATAAAAACAAGCGAGGTGTTCTTTCACCACAAAGGACACAAAGGCTTTTCTCTTCCTCTGTGTCCTCTGTAGTAGAAAAAAGTTTTTTCGTATCCT
>JAVVVS010000032.1:15454-29179 GCA_036652495.1 Bacteroides sp. | reverse complement strand
GATACTTATGGGAAGTATCAGCCATACTTATGGGAAGTATCAACGACCTTCTTGGGAAGGCTCCCCGCCGGGCTTCGGTTGTCAGGCTTTTTCTAAGTCAGTTGTTGCTGTTCAGGTTCGTACCGTTCGTCCGATGTGTAAGCCTTTCCGTTTCTCCTTTCAGCTGTTCAGAAACTCTTGCTTCAACAGACTTTTTCCTGGCTTTTCTTGGCTTTCCCTCCAACTGCCCAGAATCGCTCGAACCCTTTATCCGCAACCTTCTTATCCCCATTCTGCACTCATTCTCATTTTTTTTATCTTATCTTTGCCGTCTCAACCACTAAAAATTAGTATTATGAAGCAGCTTGTCTTTACTTTTCTTATTTGTTGTTTTGTACAAATGGGGTTCTCTCAGGAATCTTCCTTGGCAAAACTAGATACTTATTTTGAAACCTTAGACCAACATGATAAGTTTATGGGAGCAGTCTGCGTAAGCAGAGCGGGGGACAATTTATATACAAAATCAGTTGGGTATGCCAGTATTGAAGCAAAAACAAAAGCCAATCCGCATACGGTGTACAAGATAGGATCCATCTCAAAAAGCTTTACAGCTGTTCTGATATTTCAAGCGATAGATAAGGGAATGCTAACTTTATCTACCCCGTTAAACAAGTTCTTTCCGACCATTAAGAACGCAGAAACGATAACAATTGATTATTTACTCAGTCATCGGAGTGGAATACACAATTTTACGGACAATGACTTCCCCACGTGGGCTACCGAAACAAAGACTCGCAGCGAATTATTGAAAATAATAGAGGCAGGAGGCAGCGATTTTACTCCCAATAGCAAAGCGCAATATAGTAATTCGAATTATGTGCTGCTGTCGTACATTCTTGAAATCATTTACAATAAACCATTTGCCGCGATTTTACAGACGGATATAATTGCTCCCCTTAAACTTGCCGATACTTCTTTTGGATCAGTAAAATCGAATCCCGTATGCAGCTCTTATAAATATTTTGATAAATGGAGAATTGAATCCGACACCGATTGTTCTGTAACGATGGGGGCAGGCGGAATCGTGTCGACGGTCAATGATTTAACTATTTTCTTTCACGCTTTGTTCAGCGGCAAACTAATCTCCGAAAACAGCTTGGTGCAGATGAAAACAATGACAGAGGGCTATGGAAAAGGGTTGTTTCGGATGCCGTTTGGTAATAAAATAGGGTATGGGCACTCAGGAGGAATTGATGGCTTCCATTCTATTTCCATTTATTTCCCCGACGATGAGATAGCATATTCCTTAATCTCTAATGCGACGAACTGCCTAGTCAATAATCTTTCGATAGCTGTGTTAAATGCTACTTATAATATTCCGTTCGAAGTTCCAACCTTTGCAGTTGTTCAGTACACTTCTGCAGACCTGGATAACTATTTAGGCGTTTATTCTTCAGAGCAACTCCCTATCAAAATAACGATTACCAAACGAGACAAAGTGTTGGTGGGACAAGGGACGGGCCAGCCATCATTCGACCTTGAAGCCTCTTCCGAAAACACGTTTCGATTTGACCCGGCTGGCATTGTGATGGTATTCGACCCTGACAAAGCGACGCTGGTATTAAAACAAGGTGGCGGCGCGTTTTTCATGAAAAAGGAATAAGGCAACCCCCTAAAATAAAAAAAGGAGCAACGCTTTGCTCCAACCTTTGTTAACCTTAAATCTAATACTATGAAAAACACAGTGCAAAGGTACGGCTTTTGAACTAACTTCCAAACAAACCAATTAAAAAGGTATGTTCTGTAACATGAATTAAGAACTTTATGCGGGTTATTAAGAAAAAAAGCTGCCTTTACCTATAATATCCTTGCCGGCTCATTTCAAAAGCTTGAAAGGCTGTGTATGCCTCTTCTTCTAGTGGATAGTCCCAGCAGCCTAGCTGATGGTACATCTGCCCGCCAAAGCCTTGCTTGAATTTATAGAGTCCGTACATGGGGTGCGAAGGTTCCGGGCGGGGAGCTACGCCAAACAAATCGTATTCCGTGCAGGCATTGGCTTTGGCTATTTGAATGGCTTTCCATTGCAACGCATAGGTAGGCATGAAGTTTCTGTTTTGAGAAGAGGAAGCACCGTACAGATAGGTGGCGCGATGACTGGATAACACTAAAAACATGGCAGCCAAAGGTTCTTCATCAGCGTAAGCTATCAGTAATTTTACTTGTACGTCGTCTTTTGTATCATCATCCAGCCAAGAAGTGAAAACTGTTTTGAAATAGTCCAGACTGTTGGTGTGGAGCAGGTTGCGATTGGCGGTTTCGCAATAAAGTTTGTACCATACGTCCAGTCCGTCCATGCCGGCAGAGCGTACGGTTACCCCTTTGCGCTGCGAGAGCTTGATGTTGTAGCGTGTTTTAGGTTTCATGCTGCCTAGAATTTGCTCTTCGTCGCGGTGCAAATCAATCAAGATGGTGTTAGCCGGGAGCACGTTGCCATTGGCTTTCTTCAGGTTCCAGTTGCAGGTATTGTAGTTCAGGTGAAACTCTTGAAAGGTTTTTTCCGGCAAGCCCTTCCATACGCCATTTTCATCAAAATCATCTTCTTTGCACCAATGCGATTTCCAGTTCAAGTCGTACCTCAGGGTGATGCAATGTTTGGGCAGAAAAGATCGCAAAGATTCCGATAGTTCTTCCAGAAAGCGCCCTTGGTTTTCTTCCGAAGGCTCCACTTCGGGGCCGTAAGGAAAATAGGCGATATAATCTTCCGTATTCAGGTATTGGAAAAACAGGATGAAATCTGCTTGTGTGTAGGAGTACCCTCCTACATTCAGATAAAGGTCACTATTCCGGGCTTTGAATTCGAAAGCGCTGGAGTCTACGCCGTGCCGCTGTTTTACTTTTGACCAGAAAGAGGTTTGCTGAATGATTGGCGTGCTATAAGCATCGATGATGTCTTTTGGCTCAATGTCTAGTGTCATAACTCAACTATTTGCAATAAAGCGGTAAAGTTAATGAAAAAAAATGATTCGCCAGAATAATTTTCACGTCTTTGTCATTAGGCTGTTATCAAGCGAAGGAACTGTATCGCATGCTAAGCGGTATTCAGACGCCATCTCTGCGAGTCGGAAGGGGCTGAAATAAAAAAAGGAGCAACGCTTTGCTCCAACCTTTGTTAACCTTAAATCTAATACTATGAAAAACACAGTGCAAAGATACGGCTTTTTATTCAACCTCCAAACAAACCAATAAAAAGTGCATGTTCTATAACATGTATTAATACCTTTGTGGAAGTTGTTTAGAAACGATGCCTCTTTCTTTTTTTGACGTGCCGCGTTTTTCTTTAGACGCGTACTCCTGTGGATTAACCGGTTTGGTGTATTTCAAAAGTTGGAAACGCTTTAAGAAAAGATGGAAACGTTTTAGGCAAAAGGCGGTCATCTTTAAAAAAAAAGATGACCGCAAATGTTTATAAAGGGTGAAACAAGATGTTACGTCTTTCAAAAAGATACGTTACGCCTTTCAAAAAGATACGTTACGCCTTTTAAAAAGATACGTAACGTCTTTCAAAAAGATACGTAACGTCTTTTTTTTAAGAGGCGCTCTTCTTGAAAACAAGACAGGTCAACCGTATCAAAAGTTTGATTCTATATTTAAGCACGCACTGTGTGTGGCTAGGTATACGAACGGCGCAGACTAAAACGGATGAACATGGAGCATTGCTGCGTTTGGAGGCGGGTTTCCTTAGTCTTTTCCTTCTTTCTTCTCTACCTTCGCGCACCCCGCCCTAGCCAAACAACCGTGCGGGACGCTAACTTTCGGCAGACGATGGTTCAATTCCCGGCAGACGATTCGCCAACTTCCGTCAAGAGATTCATGATTCTCCGGCAGAAGATGGATCATCTTCCGGCAAAGGATTATTTCTTTGGTGCAGTTGTCCTGAAAAAATAGCGGAAGCTTATCATTCATGGATTTTCTATGATAAATGAACTTTTGTTGCAATCTCCGTCATAGAAATCTATCTTTTTCCTTACTTTTGCATCTATACTAAAATACGAACTCATATGAAAGCCTTACTACCTATTTATTGCCGTCCGTTAGGATATGTGATTTTACTTGTCTCGTTGTTTATCCCATTTCTGCTGATGATGCAGGGGATGGTGACCGATGGCAACCTGTTATTCTATAAAGAATGCACCAAATTGTTGATGATTGTAGGTGCGGTGATGATACTCTTCGCTTTGTCAAAGCAGGAAAGTCGCGAAACAGAACGCATACGCAACGAAGCTACGCGGAACGCCATCTTTCTCACCGTGCTGTTCCTTTTTGGAGGGATGCTCTATCGGGTGTCTACAGGCGACATCATGACGGCAGACACTTCTTCGTTTCTTACCTTTTTGATTGTGAATGTGCTTTGTCTGGAGTTCGGGATGAAGAAGGCAATGGTTGATCAGTTATTTAAAAGAAAATAGAGACGCGCATTAAACCTTTTGCAAGAATTGTTGTCATAAAAGCGATTGTTATTATTACAAATGCATAGGTTTATGAAGAAATCAGGTGTTTGGATGGCGCTAATGCTGGTGGGCGCGCTATCCGCTTTTGGGCAAAACAAAGTAATCACTGTCTCGGGAAAGGTAGTGGAGGAGGACACGAAAGATCCCGTGGAACTGGCGGCAGTACAGTTATTATCGTTGCCGGACAGTGCGCAAGCTTCGGGAGCCATTACTTCTAAAACGGGGCAGTTCACGCTGCCCAAGGTAAAAGCGGGCAAGTATCTGTTGCGAATTTCTTATATCGGTTTCTATACTAAAAATATTCCGTTGCAGTTATCTGCTGCTGTGCCGGCAAAGAATGTAGGCACGGTGCTGTTTAAAACTGATGCAGTGATGTTGGGCGAAACGGTGATTACAGGCGTAACACCGCAGGTGACAGTGGTAGAAGATACGCTGGTGTATAACTCCACCTCTTACCGCACGCCCGAAGGTGCCATGCTGGAGGAACTGGTGAAGAAGCTCCCCGGAGCAGAGGTGGATGAAAATGGAGCGGTGAAAATCAATGGCAAAGAGGTGAAGAAGATTATGGTGGACGGTAAAGAGTTTTTTGGCGGCGACGTGAAGACGGGACTGAAAAACTTGCCGGTGAACATGATTGACAAGCTGAAAACCTACGATAAGAAGTCCGATTTAGCCCGCATCACAGGCATTGATGATGGGGAAGAAGAAACGGTGCTCGACCTGAAGGTGAAAAAAGGAATGAACAAAGGCTGGTTCGGGAATGCTGATGTGGCAGCAGGCACGGAGAAACGTTATGCGGGCAACTTGATGCTGAACCGCTTTGTAGACACCACTCAATTCTCTTTGATTGGTTCGGCCAACAATGTGAACGACCAGGGCTTTTCGGGCGGAGGGGGAGGCGGTCCGCGCTGGCGCCAGAACAATGGTTTGAATGCCACCAAAACCCTGGGCGTGAATTTTGCTTCGGAAACGCCGAAATTAGAAACGGGGGGCAGCGCCCGTTATAACTACAGAGGTACGGATTTGTCGAATGTCAATTCGTCCCAACGCTTCTTGCAGAATGGAAATTCGTTTTCAAACGCGAATACAAAGAACCGTAACAGCGGAACGGACTTTAATGCGGATTTTCGTTTGGAATGGAAACCGGACACGTTGACCAATATTATCTTCCGTCCCAATGTCTCTTATGGAAAGTCGGACAATGGCTCGACCAGCTTTTCGGGTACATTCAACCAAGACCCTTTCGGCTTAGTGACCAATCCGAATGATTACTTGGACTTTTCCAATCTGGAAGAAGGAGATGATCCGTTGCGCACTGTCCGTGTGAATGCGAAGAATGACCATTCTCTATCGGAGGGAAACACCGTTTCTGCCAATGCTTCTTTGCAATTGAACCGGAAACTGAACAATAAAGGCAGGAACATCACTTTTCGGGGTTCATTCGGGTATGGTGATAAAGATAACGACCAATACTCGCAATCGGAAACGCGTTACTATCAGGTGCTGAATGCGTTGGGCGGAGATTCAATTTTGCTGCGCAATCAATACATCACTACGCCTACCAAAAATTATAATTATTGCGCTCGATTGACGTACAGCGAACCCCTTTGGAAGGCTACCTTCTTGCAATTCAGCTATAACTTTCAATACAAATACAGCAAAAGTGATAAGAGCACGTACGATTTGCTGGGCTATCCTGACTGGTTGCCCGGCGCTGACCTTCCCAATGGTTACCAGACGCATTTGGTGGACAGCTTGGGTAAAGCGGCCGAATACCGGTACTACAATCATGACATCACCACCAGTCTGCGCTTTATCCGCGAGAAGTATCAGCTGAGTATGGGTGTGTCGTTGCAACCGCAATCGTCTAAACTCTCTTATAAGAAAGGCGATTATCAGATAGACACGCTCCGTCATGTACTCAATTTTGCCCCTAGCATTGATTTTCGTTACCGCTTCTCGAAGGTGAGCCAACTGCGATTTGTGTACAACGGTCGCGGCAACCAACCCAGCATGGAAAACCTGTTGCCCATCACCGATAACTCTAATCCGCTGAATATCCGTATGGGAAATCCGGGCTTGAAGCCGGCTTTCATCCATAACATGCGCTTGTTCTATAATACGTACAATGCAGATAATCAGCGAGGAATGATGGCACATGCCATGTTTTCACTTACGCAAAACAGCATCAGCAACAGTACGGAGTACAATGAAAAAACGGGTGGTACCATCAATAAGCCCGAGAATATAAATGGTAATTGGAGCGCGTTCGGCATGTTCGGCTTGAATACGGCGCTCAAGAACAAAAAGTTCACCATTAATTCTTTCTCCCGCATCAATTATCAGAACAATGTAGACTTTCTTTTCGACCAAAAGCTGAAGGAAAACCAGAAGAATACGAGTACGACGTTGAGCTTGAACGAGAACCTGAATGGTACGTTCCGTAATGATTGGTTTGAGTTTGCGCTCAACGGGTCACTCGGGTACGTGTTCGAACGCAGCGAGTTGCGCCCCGAAACCAACCAGCAGCCCTATACCTATTCTTTTGGAGCCAGCACCAACATCAGGCTGCCGTGGAAGATGTCGTTGGCTACAAATATGGCCAACAACAGCCGCCGCGGTTACAGTGATGCCAGCATGAATCGTAATGAACTCATCTGGAATGCACAAGTGGCGCAAACCTTTCTTAAAGGCGCCGCTACCGTAAGCTTTGAAATGTACGACATATTGAAGCAACAAAGCAATATCAGCCGCTCGCTTACCGCTAGCGTACGCTCTGTATCCGAATACAACGGCATAAACAGCTATTGCATGTTTCACCTGATTTATCGCCTGAATGTTTTTGGTAGCAAGAATGCCCGCCCTGTCAACGGACGGCACGACTTTCGTGGTCCCGGACATGGCAGAGGCGGTTTTGGTGGCGGACGTCGGTTTTAATATTGGTTAATGAAGAAGGGTTCCAGATTATTTTTTCTATCTTTGCCCTTCAACGCCAGCCTATATAATTATGATTGATTGGAATTTACTAGCCAGCCAGATTGCGACGGTGGCTTTTGATATCGTCTATTTTGGAGCGATTATCGGTACGATTGTGATTGTCGTGCTCGACAATCGTAATCCGGTGAAAACGATGGCGTGGGTACTTATTCTTATGTTCCTGCCGGTGGTGGGGCTGGTGTTTTACTTCTTTTTCGGACGCAGCCAGCGCCGCGAGCGTATTATCAGTAAGAAAAGTTACGGGCGGCTGCTCAAAAAGCCGATGGCAGAATACTTGGCGCAGGAAGCTTGTACCCTTCCCGGTCAGTATCATCGGTTGATTCAGCTCTTCCAACAGACCAATCAGGCATTTCCTTTCGAAGGCAATCGCGTAGACGTCTTTACAGGCGGATATACCATGCTTCCAGCCTTGCTGCGCGAGTTGCAGAAAGCGCGCCAACATATCCACTTGGAATTTTATATTTTTGAAGATGATGCCATCGGACGACTGGTGCGAGATGTGCTGATAGCTAAGGCGCGTGAGGGGGTGGAAGTGCGGGTGATTTATGACGATGTGGGGTGTTGGCATGTGCCTCGTGAGTTTTTTGAAGAGATGCGCAACGCAGGCATTGAAGTGCGCAGCTTTCTGAAAGTGCTTTTTCCACTGTTCACCAGCAAGGTAAACTACCGGAATCATCGCAAGATGGTAGTCATTGACGGTTGCGTAGGCTTTATCGGAGGAATGAACTTGGCAGAACGCTATATGCGCGGTTTCTCGTGGGGCATCTGGCGGGATACGCATCTGTTGCTCGAAGGAAAAGCGGTACACGGGTTGCAAACGGCTTTCTTGCTCGACTGGTATTTCGTAGACCGCACGTTGATTACGGCTTCCCGCTATTTCCCCAAAATAGAATCGTGTGGCGACGCGCTGGTGCAAATAGTGACGAGCGAACCCGTGGGACCTTGGAAGGAAATTATGCAAGGGCTGACAATGGCGATTACTAACGCACGGACTTATCTTTATATGCAGACACCCTATTTTCTGCCCACCGAACAAATATTGAGTGCCATGCAGATAGCAGCGCTTTCGGGGGTGGACGTCCGGCTGATGCTGCCCGAACGCGCCGACAATCGAATTACGCATTTAGGCTCTCACTCTTATCTCGCCGATGTACTCCGGGCAGGAGTAAAGGTTTATTTTTATAAAAAAGGTTTTCTTCATTCCAAGCTGATTGTATCGGACGATATGCTCTCTACGGTAGGTTCCACCAATGTGGATTTTCGTAGTTTCGAACACAATTTCGAGGTGAATGCCTTTCTTTATGGCACCCAAACCGCCTTGCAGATGAAAGAAATCTTCTTGGAAGATCAGCGCGAATGCGCTCAACTCTTTTTGAAAAACTGGGAGAAGCGTCCTTGGCATCGGAAGGCAATGGAGTCTGTGGTCCGCTTGCTGGCGCCGTTGCTGTAGAGAGGGGATTCAACTGTGCCTTTTACGGAGGCGAGGGGTTACGCCAGATTTAACGGATTCTATGGAGCAGCGCAGCCCATCAAAATCTGTGTCCGTGTCCGTCCTGAACCGTGTAGTCTGCGTACCGGTTTGTCCGTTTGTCCGGCGGTTTCTCTGATTATCTGAAGAGGCTAAAGTTTACGCTCCCGTAGATTCTTCTTTCTACGAAATGAGGGTTGGCTTCGAAATTATTCTGTTTGCCGTGTTCTAAGACAAACAGACCTCCTTCTTTCAATAGATTATTCTTGAAAATCAGATCGGGAATTGTGTCCAGTTCTTTCAACTCGTAAGGAGGATCGGCAAAGATGAAATCGAATGCTTCCCGCTTGCCGTTGATGAATTTGAATGCATCTCCCCGGATGGGCAAACACTTTTCTGTGCCTACTTCCTTCATCACTTTACTGATAAAAGCATGATGTGCCCCGTCTTTCTCTACACTGATCACCCGGTCGCAACCACGGGATACTAGTTCGATACTGATGCTTCCTGTACCGGAAAAGAGGTCGAGCGCTGTCACTCCGTCCTCAAAGTCCATATAGTTGGATAACACATTAAAGAGATTCTCTTTTGCAAAGTCGGTAGTAGGGCGTGCCTTGAATGTTTTAGGTACGTCGAATCTCCGACTCTTATAGATTCCGCTGATTACTCGCATGATGTTAGGGCTTGCATGTCAATGTTAGTTTCAGGATTCATGATAAATACCTGAAGGATGAATTTACGTAATTCTCTGGTGAGGGTTTCTTTGTCTTTCAACAGACCGGTGAGGTGCAACTCGTCCCGCTTTTGGTCAAAATCCAGTTGTTTCCAGACGTAGAGTAGATAATAGATGCGGTCTGCGGTTTGTTTGCATTCGAAGGAATTAGCCAATAAAAGGTGTCCTCGCTCGTAGCAATACACGTCGATGGCATCCTTCCGCAAAGAGGCGTAGAGCTTTTTGTTGTTTCCCAAGCGGCTTCTCATAGAGAAATATTCGGTCAACGGACTGGCTTGTGAATAGAAATAGGCATCGGGATAACGTTCGTTTAAGAACAAGAAAGTACTTTTGTCCATGCCGAAGACAACCACCAGGTTGTGCTTCTTCAGGATGTTGTATTGTATGGTTTCACCTTCGCGCCGGGGATGGTTGTAGTAGAATATCGTCTCTGCCTGATCGTCTTCAAAAAGCTCTAAGGGCACAAAGGTGAAACGTTTCCCAGTGATGAGAATGTTGATTCGTTTGTAGCGATGGTTCAAAAACTCCAGTTCGCGGAAAGCTTGCTTGAGGTTGGCAGTAAGAGACAAGGAAGCATCCACCTCTTTCTCGAAGAAAGAGAGGTCATCATCGTGAATCGGATTATAGATAGAAAAAGAAAATCCATCCGTACTAAGACGGATGGATAGTGTGTATTGTTCCGATTTACTAAAGTCAATCGTATCGATCGTTGCTCTTTCGGGCGTCATTATTTAGTTGAGATTATTCCCAGTTTCCTGCACCGTTGTTGGGAGTTTCGATAGAACCTACCATCAAACCGCAGTATTTACCCAGTTTTGTTTGAACGTCTTTCAAGTTAGTAATCTCTTGCTTGTCCAGTCCGCCTAAGTAAGTTTCATAAGGAGTCCTTGCTTCGAACAAGAAAATAGGAGCACCGGATTTGGTGGTGTCGTTCTTAATAGCCATTTCAAATTGTGCTGAGCCGCCGAAAGGAACATAGCGCAAAGAGTCAGCATTGAAACCTTTGGAGAAAATAGTATCCATGACAGCCATCCAAACGGTATCACGTTTGAAGTTCATCAGACCAGCTGCTTCTACTTCCTTCCAGTTACCTGTCTTTTTAGCTTTCGTGATAAGAGCCATTGCTTTCTTTTCGGTCATGCCATCTTCCAATTGCTTATCCGTTAAACTTCCTTCTTTAGAAATGAACGGCAACTTTTGAGTTTTTACGAAATCAATTAGCGAGTCGAAGCTGGCAGTGTACTGTCCTTTGTGAAGGTTGCGATACTCTAATTGTGCTTTGCGGATGTCAATCAGACGAGCGATGACTGCTTTTTCTCTTTGCTTTTTGGTGTCGTCAAAATTGATGGGACCCATGATACTGGCGTAGCAGATGTAGACTAAAGCAATAGCGCATAGGCCTAATACGATATTAAATGCTGTTTTCATGATAAATATGTTTTTTTTAGTTTATATTCGTAGCGCAAAAATAAAATAAATAAATTTAAGTTCAATAGTTCCGAGAGCTTTTTTCTCGTACAAAAATGATAAATAACTATTTAGAAAGGCAAATTAAGGAAAATTTTCCTTACCAACCAACTTTTGAGCAAGAAATAGCTGTAAAATCTCTTTCAGCGTTTCTTCTTTCTTCCGAAAAGGAGGTTATTTTCGTATTAAGAGGCTATGCAGGCACAGGAAAAACGTCACTTGTGGGTGCATTGGTGAAGACGATGGACAAGTTGCAGCAAAAGGCTGTTTTGTTAGCTCCTACCGGAAGAGCGGCAAAAGTGTTCTCTGCTTATGCTGGACACCCGGCTTTTACTATTCATAAAAAAATATACAGACAGCAATCTTTTTCTAACGAAGTGAGTAATTTTTCGGTAAGTGATAATCTGGCTGCTCATACGTTATTCATCGTGGATGAGGCTTCGATGATTTCTAACGGAGGGCTTTCGGGCTCTATTTTTGGAACGGGGCGTTTGTTGGATGACTTGGTGCAGTTTGTTTATTCCGGAGAGGGATGCCGGTTGTTGCTCATGGGAGACACTGCCCAGCTTCCACCTGTGGGAGAGGAACAAAGTCCCGCACTTTTTACGGATGCGTTGCAGGGATACGGATTGGCGGTGCAAGAGGTGGACCTGACGCAGGTGGTACGGCAAGTGCAAGATTCGGGCATTTTATGGAATGCTACCGAACTGCGCAAGCTGATTGCAGCCGGTGATTGCTCTGCTTTGCCACGTTTCAAAGTAGTGGGCTTTGCTGATATTTGCGTAGTGCCTGGTGACGAGCTGATAGAGTTGCTGACTTCTTGTTATGAGAAGGACGGAATGGAGGAGACTATCGTGGTTTGCCGTTCCAACAAGCGGGCGAACATCTATAATAAAGGCATCCGCGCACAAATTCTTTATCGGGAAGATGAACTCAACACAGGTGACATGCTGATGGTAGCAAAAAATAACTACTATTGGACGGAGCCATATAAGGACATGGAGTTTATCGCCAACGGTGAAGTAGCTGTGGTGCGTCGGGTACGCCGCACGCGCGAGATGTATGGATTTCGTTTTGCCACGGTGCAGCTCTCCTTCCCCGACCATGGGGACTTTGAGCTTGAAGCGGATTTGCTGCTCGATGCCCTTAGCACGGATGCCCCTGCTTTGCCTAAGGCGGACAATGACCGTCTGTTCTACGCGGTGCTTGAAGATTATGCCGACATTCCCCTCAAACGTGACCGAACAAAGAAGATGAAGGCTGATCCGCACTATAACGCTCTGCAAGTGAAGTATGCCTACGCTATCACCTGTCATAAGGCGCAGGGCGGACAGTGGCAAAATGTTTTTCTCGATCAGGGTTATATGACGGATGAGTTTTTAACCCCCGATTACTTTCGCTGGCTTTATACCGCATTTACCCGTGCTACAAAGACGTTGTACCTCGTCAACTACCCCAAGAATCAGATACTTTAAAGCTTTCTTGCCTGCTTCTCTTTCTTTAAGGGTGAGACGATGAAAAAGAGTAGGGATAATCTTCTGTCTTGGTGCCGCGTGCGTAGTTCGGTGCCGGACTCATTCCGTAGTGGAGTATTCCTCCTTTAAGCAGCTCTCCGTGCTTCAAGAAGTTTTTGGTGTACTCCTTCCCGTTTAGCGTCGCGGAATGAACGTAGCGGTTCGCTGCGCTGTTTTGGGGTGCATCCAGCACGAGGCTTTTGCCCTGTTCGAAGTGCAGGACGGCTTTTGGGAAGAGAGGGGCGCCTAACACATACTTGTTCGTGCCGGGGCAGACGGGATAGAAGCCGAGGGCAGAGAAAACGTACCAAGCAGAGGTCTGACCGTTATCTTCGTCACCGCAATAGCCGTCGGGAGTGGGGGTGTACAAGCGATTCATTACTTCGCGCAACCAGTATTGGCTTTTCCAAGGCTGCCCGGCATAGTTGTAAAGGTAAATCATGTGCTGTATGGGCTGGTTGCCGTGAGCGTAATTGCCCATGTTCATGAGTTGCATTTCGCGAATCTCGTGGATCACCTGTCCGTAATAGCTTTCATCGAAGAGCGGAGGAACGGGAAAGACGGAGTCGAGCATCTGCACAAAAGAGTGCTAAGGGAGAGAAGGGGGTGGCGAAGGTGCCGTCTTGATTGCGTCCGCGCATCACAGAGGTTGGGGGTGGCGAAGGTGCCGTCTTGATTGCGTCCGCGCATCACAGAGGTTGGGGGTGAGTTGCTTGCCGGAGAAGGTGGCTTGGTAGGTGAAGGGCATGAGCGAGAATTGTCCGTAGTCGTTTATCCAAGGGCTGGGTTGATGATTTTGCTTGAAGCCGCGGATGTGGGTGGCGGTGTAGGTGTATTGCCAGCCGTCGCCCATTTTGCCTGTTTGGGGTGTCCAGCAGTTCATACCCCAAGGGCGGGCGATGGCGGGGTAGGTGTTCCCGTTGGAAAGTTCGTAGGAAGACTGTGTGCCTATGAGTGGGTTGACGTATTGCGTCCAGTCGGTGGATTGCGCGCTGAGGGTGTTGGCGCTGAGGGTGTTGGCGGCGAGGGCGAGGAGGAGGAGAAGGAGTTTCATAGGAA
>JAVVVS010000032.1:0-15354 GCA_036652495.1 Bacteroides sp. | reverse complement strand
GCGCTGAGGGTGTTGGCGGCGAGGGCGAGGAGGAGGAGAAGGAGTTTCATAGGAAGAGGGGATTGGGTGAAGGGTTTGGATTATTTTTTTGGATGCGGACCCATCTCGAAGGTGATGGTGGCGCCGTTCATGATCTGTTGGTGCGTGAGGTAGCTTTTTCCGTAAGGCTGTCCGTTGAGCTTTACGGACTGGATGTAGAGGTTTTCGCGGCTTACCTTTGGCGCTAGCACGGTGAAAGTTTTTCCGTTGGCTAGCTTCAACTGGAGTTTGGGGAAGAGAGGGGCGCCGATTTCGTAGCGTCCGCTCACGGGATTGGCGGGATAGAAGCCCATGGCGTTGAAGACGTACCAAGCGGACAATTGTCCGCAATCGTCGTTGCCGCACAGTCCGTCGGGGGTGTTGCGGTAGAGGGTGTGCATCACTTGGGCTACGTATTTCTGCGTTTTCCAAGGTTGTCCTGCGGTATTATAAAGGTAGATGACGTGATGGCTGGGTTCGTTTCCGTGGGCGTACTGACCGATCATGCCGGTGCTGAAGAGGGGCAGGGCACTTTGATCTGCGGGATGGTAGGTGAACATGCTGTCGAGCTTTTGTATCAATCGCTCGTTGCCGCCCAGGAGGGTGCGCAGCCCTTCGGGGTCGTGCTGCACCGACCAGAGGTATTGCCAGCCGTTGCTCTCGCAAATGTGCGGGGTGTAAGCTTCGGCTTTGAATCCGGAGACAAAGTTGCCTTGGTCATCGCGTGGTTGCATAAATCCGGTAGCAGGATTGTAAACGTTGCGATAGTTCTTAGAGCGTTGGTCGAAGGTGACGGCTATCTCCTTCTCTCCCATCTTGTCTGCCATGCGGGCGATGCAATAGTCGTCGAAGGCATATTCGAGGGTTTTGGAGAGCGACCAGTCATCGGCATTGTAGCGGTCGGGCAGGTTATAGGGCACGTAGCCCAGTCTTTTGTAGGCGCCTATTCCGCGATAAGAATCGATGTTGGCGCTTGTCATGCAGGCAGCGAGCGCCTTGCCGGCATCAAAGTTTCCAATACCTTTTAGGCAAGCGTCCGCTATGACGGGCACTGCGTGGTAGCCAATCATCATGTCCGTTTCGCTTGCTTGGAAGTTCCATACGGGCAGTCGTCCGCTTTGCTGGAAGAAAGCTAGAAAGGATTTTACCATATCATTCACTCGTTCGGGTTGCGTAAGGGTGAAGAGGGGGTGGGCGGCGCGGTAGGTGTCCCATAAAGAGAAAGTACTGTAGTTGGTCCAGCCATTTGCCTGGTGGTTCTTTTTGTCGGGTCCGCGATAGCTGCCGTCCACGTCGCCGTAGAGGGTAGGGGCAAGCATGGAGTGGTAGAGGGCGGTGTAGAAGTTCACTCGATCGTCGCTGTTGTTGCTTTCAACGATGAGCTTGCCCAGTTCGGCGTTCCATCGGGCTTGGGCGGCGGCGCGGTACTTGTCAAAGTTGTCATCGGGCACTTCTGCTTTCAGGTTACGGGCGGCTCCCTCCATGCTGACGGCAGAGAGGGCGGTGCAAACCACAAGTTGTTCGTCCGTTTGTGTGGGGTAGCTGAGGCGTGCCACGCAGGCGGTGCCAATGGGAACTCCGGCTTCGACGATGGGTGTAGTGTCGAGCTGCATTCGGGCAAAAGGTTTAGAGAAACGGGTGTAGAAGTAAAGACGTTGGCAGGGAGCCCATCCACGGGAATGGCGGTAGCCGCGCAGGGTGACGGAGTCTACCACTTCGATGGAGGAGTCGGTGGTGAAATCCCAGTTCATTGCTTTTTTGAGGTCGATGCGGATTTCCGATTGGGCTTTGGGGAAGGTGTAGCGCTGGATACCGCAGCGTTCGGTGGCGGTGAGTTCGACCAGTATGCCGTAATCCTTCAGGCGCACGCGGTAGTATCCGGCGTCAGCCGATTCTTCGGAGTGAGAGAAGCGGGAGTGGATGCCCAGCGGGGCAGGCGCTTCGTTATAGGGTAAGGTGACGGGCATGAACGAGACGTCGTAGAGGTCGCCCGCTCCGGTGCCAGAAAGGTGGGTATGGCTGAATCCGGCTATCGTACTGTCGGGATAGAAGTATCCGGCGATGCGATCCCAGCCGGGAAGCCCGTTGTCGGGGCTGAGCTGTACCATGCCGAAGGGCAGTTGTGCGCCGGGGTAGGTGTTTCCTTTGAAATCGGTTCCGATGAAGGGGTTGACTAGGGAGGCATAATCCGTCTCTGCCTCCGGTCGGGGTGAGGCGCAGGCGGCGAGCAGTACAAGGAAGCCCAAGGCGAAGGGGATGGTGTGTTTCATGGTCGTAGCTGTGAGTGAGTGATTGGTTCTGTTGGCAAATGTAAAGAATCTAAAATTAATAATGAAGATATGGCAAAGAAATAATAATAAAAGCAGGGGCAGGAGTATGAAAAAAGCGAGAGGGCAACCCTCTCGCTTTTGATGCTTGCTGCATGGCATTACATCGTGCACGGCATCAGTAAGTTGTTCAGATACCTGCCAATTGCCGCACTTTCTCTACGGCTGCGTTCAGCCCGTCGGCATCTTTGCCTCCGGCGGTGGCGAAGTGCGGTTGCCCTCCTCCTCCTCCTAGAATCAGTTTGGCAGCTTCTCTCACCAGGTTGCCGGCTTTGAGTCCGCCTGCCACGAGGTTGTCGCTGAGCATTACGGTGAGCGTCGGCTTGCCGGCATCGGTAGTCCCTGCCACGAAGAAGAGGTTTTCGGCTATTTCGCCACGGAGCTGGAAGGCGATGTTTTTCACCGTTTCAGCTGGAAGGGGGGCAGTGAACTGAATCACTTTGATGCCACCTACTTCTTGCATGCTTTTGAGAAGTTTGCCTTTCAGTGCCGTTTCCTTTTCTTTTCGGAATTCCTCCACCTGCTTTTTCAAGCCGGCGTTCTCATCGATGTATTTGCGGATAGCAATGCCGAGGTCCGGTGTGTTGTTGAAGAGGGTTTTGAGGTCGGTCAGCGTGTCTTGCACGGTGTCCAGCAGTTCTTCCACCCTTGCTCCGGTGAATGCTTCGATGCGGCGTACGCCGGCAGCCACGGAACTTTCGGAGATAATCTTCACCATACCGATGTTTCCCGTGGCAGCTACATGCGTGCCTCCGCAGAATTCTACGGAGGATCCGAACTTGATGACGCGCACCTCGTCGCCGTACTTCTCGCCGAAGAGGGCGATGGCGCCGAGTTCTTTGGCTTCGCCGATGGGCATGTTGCGGTATTCGGTCAAGGGCACGTTGGCGCGTATTTTGGCATTAGCCAGATGCTCCACGTGGCGGATCTCTTCGTCGGTCACCTTCTGGAAGTGCGAAAAGTCGAAGCGTAGCGAATCGGGCGTGACGAGCGAACCTTTCTGTTCGATGTGGCTGCCGAGGACTTCGCGCAGGGCTTCGTCCAGCAAGTGGGTAGCCGAGTGGTTGGCAGCCGATGCCGCCCGTTTGTCGGTATCCACGCATGCCATCATCGGGGCATCCAGATGGGTGGGCAGTTTCTTGGTGAGATGGATGGGGAGGTTGTTTTCCTTTTTGGTGTCTATCACGTCGATGGTTTCGAACTCGCTCACCAATACGCCCGTATCGCCTACCTGACCGCCGCTTTCGGCATAGAAAGGCGTACGGTCTAGTACTATCTGATAGAGTGTCTGGTTCTTCTGCGTCACTTGTCGGTAGCGGAGGATGGAGGTTTCGCTTTCTGTATAGTCGTAGCCCACAAATTCGGTGGTTCCCTCTCTCAGCGTGATCCAGTCGCCGGTTTCAATGGCAGCAGCGTTGCGGGCGCGTGCTTTCTGTTGTTGCATCTCGGTGTTGAACTCGTCGATGTTCACTGTCATGGCATTCTCGCGGAGGATGAGTTCGGTGAGGTCTAGCGGGAATCCGAAGGTGTCATACAGAGTAAAGGCATCTTTGCCGCTAATCTCGTTTGTCCCCGAAGCTTTGGTGTCCGCCATCACTTTGTCGAGCATCCGGATGCCGTTCTCGAGGGTGCGCAGAAAAGATTCTTCTTCTTCCTTCATCACCTTTTCTATTAGTCCCTTCTGACTGATGAGCTCGGGATAAGCTTCGCCCATGCTGTCTATCAATACGGGGAGGAGTTTGTACATGAAGGCTTGCTTCTGCCCCAAGAAGGTATAACCGTAGCGGACGGCACGGCGCAGGATGCGGCGGATGACGTATCCGGCTTTGGCATTGGAGGGCAGCTGTCCGTCGGTGACGGAGAAAGCGATGGTGCGGAGGTGGTCGGCAATGACGCGCATAGCGATGTCGTTGGGTTCGTCTTTACCATATTCGGTTCCTGCCATTTGTGCGATGGCTTGGAGCAGGGGCTGGAAAACGTCGGTGTCATAGTTGGACGTTTTGCCTTGCAGTGCCATACAGAGCCGTTCAAAACCCATACCCGTGTCAATCACTTTGGCGGGAAGCGGCTCGAGGCTGCTGTCCGCCTTGCGGTTGTATTGCATGAAGACGAGGTTCCATATCTCAATCACTTGCGGATGGTCGTGGTTCACGAGGTCGCGTCCCGAACTCTTTTCGCGTTCGGCAGCCGGGCGGAGGTCGATGTGGATTTCCGAGCAAGGTCCGCAGGGACCCGTATCGCCCATTTCCCAGAAGTTATCATGTTTGTTGCCGTTGATGATGTGGTCTTTGGGCAAGTATTGTTCCCAATATCCGGCGGCTTCGTTGTCACGTTCCAGTCCCTCTTCGGAGCTGCCTTCAAACACGGTGGCGTAGAGCAGCTCGGGGTTTAGTTTCAATACGGTCACCAGGTATTCCCAGGCCCAGTTAATGGCTTCTTGCTTGAAGTAATCGCCGAACGACCAGTTGCCGAGCATCTCGAACATGGTGTGGTGGTACGTGTCGTGTCCTACTTCTTCAAGGTCGTTGTGCTTGCCGCTCACGCGGAGGCACTTCTGTGAATCTGCCGCCCGGTGGTACTTGGCAGGGTGATTGCCCAAAATAATATCTTTAAACTGGTTCATCCCTGCGTTGGTAAACATTAGGGTAGGGTCATCTTTAATAACCATGGGAGCCGAGGGCACAATCTGGTGTCCTTTGGACTCAAAGAAATTCTTAAACGAATCTCTGGTTTCTTTTGCAGTCAACATACTTATTTATATATCTATTGTTGGGGTTAATAATCTAAAAAAAGCAGTGCAAAGATAGGTTGTTTTTATTATTTTTGTGGCATCAACTCTCGAAATAATAATTAGATGCGTAAAGTTTACTATATCTACAATCCCCAATCACAGACGTATGACCGGATTTATCCTACTTTCCGACAGCGGGCGCTGAGCATTCTGCGCCGCCTTTTCATCGGTGTGGGACTGGGGGCGGGCTGCTTTCTTTTGCTGCTGATTCTCTTTGGCTCCCCCTCTGAAAAGGAACTTCGGACGGAGAATAGCCGGCTGTTGGCACAATACAATGTGCTCACCCGTCGGATCGACGATGCGATGGGTGTGTTGCAAGATGTGCAGCAACGCGACGATAACCTTTACCGGGTGATGCTGCAAGCCGACCCTGTCTCTCCGTCTATCCGCCATGCAAGCTATAGCGGAACCAACCGGTACAAAGAGTTGATGGACTTGGCGAACGCGGATCTGGTGGTCAATACCACGCAAAAGATGGACGGACTGAGCAAGCAACTCTACATCCAGTCGAAATCGTTCGACAAGGTGGTGGAGCTGTGCAAAAATCAAGAGGAGATGCTCAAGTGCGTGCCTGCCATCCAACCCATTGCCAACAAAAGCTTGCGTCAGACTGCCTCCGGTTATGGTGCACGCGTAGACCCTATTTATGGTACGATGAAGTTTCACAGTGGTATGGACTTTTCTGCTCATTCCGGTACGAACGTGTATGCCACCGGAAACGGCATCGTGGTCAAAGCCAGTTGGGAAATGAGCTACGGAAACACGATTATTGTTGATCATGGCTTTGGTTACCGCACGTGGTACGCCCACTTAAAGGATTATCGTACTGCCGTGGGGAAGAAGGTGGTGCGTGGAGAAGTGATTGGCTTGGTAGGCAGCACCGGGAAAAGTACCGGACCGCACCTGCACTATGAGGTGCATGTGAAAGGTAAAATAGTCAATCCGGTGAACTATTATTTCATGGATTTAAGTGCCGAAGAGTATGACAAGATGATTCAGCTTGCCGCCAATCACGGTAAGGTGTTCGATTAACCGATTGATAGAAAAAGGAGATTGACAGATATGGAGAAGGAGTTGAAATTGTTTTATTCTATCAGCGAGGTAGCAGAAATGTTCGGTGTGAATCCGTCATTGCTTCGTTTTTGGGAAAAAGAGTTCCCGCAGATTGCACCCAACACAACCAGGCGCGGTGTCCGCCAGTATCGAAAGGAGGATGTAGAGACCGTCCGCCTTATTTATCATCTGGTGAAAGAGAAAGGGATGACGTTGCCGGGTGCCCGCCAGAAACTGAAAGATAATAAAGAAGCCACCGTGCGCAACTTCGAGATAATCACCCGGCTCAAAGGAATTAAAGAAGAACTGCAGAAGATAAAGAAAGAGTTGGACGGAATAGAAGGACTTTGAGTTGTCCGGACCAACCGCACCAAAGAAATAATCCTCTGCCGGGAGATGAGCCATCTTCTGCCGAAGGATGACGAATCTTTTGACGGAAGAGGATCAATCGTCCGCCGAGAGTTGGGACATCCTCTGCCGAAGATTAGCATCCCGCACGGCTGTTCGGTCCGCGTCGTTCGTGTGTCTATTCCACGTAATCCGTGCTTAAAACAGAATCAAACTTTTGAGGCGGTTGCTTTGTGAGTTATCCCTCTACCCGTGTTACCGATTTAATGTTGGTTATCTTGAGCAGGTTGTTGCAGATGGCTTTCACATCATCCACATCGTGCACGTACAGTTGAATCTTTCCTTCAAAGATGCCGTCGTTGGTTTCGAGGTTTAGCTGGCGGATGTTTACTCCCAGCTGTCTCGAAATGACTTGAGTGACTTCATTGAGCAAGCCCATGCTGTCGATGCCTTTGATATAGATATAAACCAAGAAGGAAAGGGCTTTATGGGTGTCCCATTCGGTAGCGATGATGCGGTTGCCATAACTGCTTTTCAACTTGGCAGCCACGGGACATTGGCGCTTGTGGATGATGATTTGCTCATTTTCGTCTACATAGCCCAGCACATCGTCGCCCGGTATCGGGTTGCAACACTCTGCCATCAAGTAGCCCTTTTGCAAGCACTCTTCCGTTAACTTCAAGATTTGTTTAGGATTGATTTTCTCCCTCTCCAGCGGTTCTTTCTCTTCTAGTTTCTCTTTGTTGTTGCTGCCAAAGGAGAAAGTGAGGTACTTCTTCCAGTTCGTCCCTTGTTTTTCTTTTAGCTCATTTTTGTCGGCATCGCCCAATACGATGCCCTTGGTGCCAATCGCCACCAAGAATTCTTCTTCGTCTTTCATGTTGTGCAGCTTGCACAGTTTCTCCATGATTATAGCGTCCGGACGTACTTCTTCCGTCTTTAGAAATTCATTGAAGAGGTCTTCGCCTTCTTTCTGGTTCGTCTTTCGCTCTTTGCGTAAGATGGTGGCTATCTTGGCACGGGCGCGGGCTGTGGTGGCAAATAGTTCCCATTGAGGCTGTACGCGTTGTGATTTGGAAGTCAATATCTCTACTTGGTCACCGCTCTGCAATTTATGGCTTAGCGGCACCAGCTTGTGATTGACTTGCGCTCCGATGCAATGGCTGCCGATGTCCGTGTGTAGCGAGAAGGCAAAGTCCAATGCCGTAGAGTTCTGCGGCATGGTTTTGAGTTCTCCTTTGGGGGTAAACACAAATATTTCCGAAGCAAAGAGATTGAGTTTGATAGTGTCGAGGAAATCGATGGCATCCGGTTGCGGGTCATCGAGTATCTCTTTGATGGTGCGTAACCATTTTTCCAATTCTCCTTCATCTTCTCCGCCACCGCCGTCTTTGTATTTCCAGTGGGCGGCAAAACCTTGCTCTGCCACGTCGTTCATCCGTTCGCTACGAATCTGCACTTCAATCCACTGTCCATTGTTGCCCATCAATGTGACGTGCAAGGCCTGGTAGCCGTTGGCTTTGGGATGGCTCACCCAATCGCGCAAGCGATCGGGGTGGGGTTTGTATATTTTAGAGATGGAGACGTAGATGTCGAAGCAATCGTTCAGCTCTTCGTCCGGGTTGCGAGGCTCGAAGATGATGCGCACAGCGAGCAGATCATAGATTTCTTCAAAGGGGACGTGCTTGGTTTGCATCTTGTTCCAGATGGAATAGATGGATTTGACGCGGGCGAGGATGTGGTATTTCAGTCCCATCTTGTCCAACTGGGCAATAATGGGCGAAGTGAATTCTTGAAACACCTTGTCGCGCAGAGCAGCGGTGGCGTTCAACTTTTCTTCTATTTCTACGTATTCTTCGGGATGTTCGTACTTGAAACTGAGGTTCTCTAGCTCCGTCTTTATTTTGTAGAGTCCCAGCCGGTTGGCTAGTGGAGCGTAGATGTATAGCGTTTCGCCGGCAATTTTGTATTGCTTGTTGGGGAGCATAGAACCGAGGGTCCGCATATTGTGCAGGCGGTCGGCTATCTTAATGAGGATAACACGTACATCATCGGACATGGTAAGAAGCAACTTTTTGAAGTTCTCCGCCTGTGCCGATGCACGGTCGCCGAAGATGCCGCCGGAAATCTTGGTCAGTCCGTCTACAATCTGAGCTATCTTGGTGCCAAAGATGTTTTCGATGTCTTCTACCGTATAGTCCGTATCTTCTACTACGTCGTGCAGCAAAGCCGCGCAGATGGAAGTAGAACCCAGTCCGATTTCATTGCATACCACTTTGGCTACAGCCAGCGGGTGCATGATATAGGGTTCTCCCGAGCGTCGCTTGATGCCTTTGTGTGCCTGATTGGCGAAATTAAAGGCTTTAGTGATGATTTCAATGCGTTTGCGGTGCTTCGTCGAAAGATAATCGTTCAGTAATCCCTGAAACTCTTGTTCGATCATCTCTCGTTCGGCTATCTCTTTCTGATTTACATTCTCCATACGTGTCGTCCTTTCTTTGCTTAGTTCTGCAAAAATAAGCAAATTTAGATACCGAACAAGCAAAGAAATGGTTATTTGTATATTTTCAGTCGCTTTCCCGCGGCTATCTTGGAGTTTCTTATCCCGTTCCATTTCTGCAAGTCTTTGATTCGCACGCCGTATCGCTTGGCAATGGTGTGTAGCGTTTCTCCATTTTTGATTTTATGGTAAGTGGCATCGCCTCTTTCGGAGGAGGAAGAGTTAGAACGGTATCTGCTGCCTTTCGATTTTCTGGAACTGATGCGGGGTGCATTGTCTTCTATCTCGACCGTCCGTCGATTTTTGAAAAACTCGTCCGCGCGGTAATTATAGACGCTGTCTTTACTGTCGATGAACAGGCTCACGTTGCTTTGCGGCAGGCGCAGGGTGTAAGGTTTGCTATCTCCGGGGATGATGTTTTTTTTATACTGCGGGTTGAGGCTTCTGAGTTGTTCTACGCTAACCCCACAAACGGCGGCTACCTGTTCGAAGTGTAAATTGCGGCTTACTTGCAAGGTGTCGGTATTAGCGGGAATATCTGTCTCCATGGGGCAGATATTGTGCTTGCAATAATAGGTCATTACATAATTGGCGGCAATGAAGGCGGGTACGTATCCGCGGGTTTCTTTGGGCAGATAATGGTAAATCTTCCAGTAATCTTTTTCGCCATCAGCGCGGCGAACAGCTTTGTTGATGGTGCCCGGTCCGCAGTTGTAGGCGGCAATCACGAGATTCCAATCCTGATAGATTGCATATAGCTCTTTTAGATAGCGGGCGGCAGCCCAAGTAGCTTTGATGGGGTCGCGGCGTTCGTCTACCAAGCTGTTGGTGTCTAGTCCATACATTTTCCCGGTGCCGAGCATGAATTGCCACAGTCCCGATGCGCCCACGCGCGACACGGCGGAAGGATTCAGTGCCGACTCAATGATGGGCAAGTATTTCAACTCCATCGGCAGCCCGTAAGCATCGAGAGCTTCTTCGAAGATGGGCATGTAGAAGTTGCTGGCGCTCAGCATAAAGGAGACTTGATTGCGCAGGCGCCCGTTGTACATGTCAATGAATTTGCGCACGATTTCGTTGTAGGGCATTTCCATTACTGCCGGTATGCGTGATAGGCGGTCAATGTACACCGAGTCGCTGAACATCGGATTGATGTTTGCTGTGCTGCAGTCCTTGCCCAAGTCGATATAGTTTTTAGCTTTCCAATCACTAAGCAGGCTGTCGAGCGGGTAAGTCATACTTTTGGGGAGGTCGATGCTCTCCTCTCGTTCTATTCCGTTTTGCTTAATTAAAATGTCTACACTCTGTGCTTTTATCGGGCTGCTGGCAAGCAGGAACAAACCGATAAGGAGGGGGAAATAGGTTGCTGATTTCTTCATTTTTGTTTCTTCAATATGTTTTCAAAACCGGAAGCTGCACTGCACGCCTACCGATTTGGTTCCGTGACGAATAGGGTCGCTCATCAGAGCGGGTTCCACCCGCATGCTGAGGTCGGGGGTGATGTCGAAGTTCGACAGTTCGGCATCTACGTACGCATCGACGATGGAAATAAGATAAACGCCGATAAAGGCGAATATACTGAGGTCGCGATAGCGGCGGAAAGTGTCCTTACGCCTGCGTAATAAATCTGTCAACCGACTCTTGTCTATGCTGTAGTTGGGGGGCAGTAAGTCCTCAAAGCTGTTAGTGTTGGGATTGGAGTCCATGATGTCTTGGTACGCTTGCGAATAATCTTTGTACATTTTCCCGTTCCAGCTGAGTGCGTAGGCGCACCCGGCAAATCCTCCGTAGATAATGGGCAGCTTCCAGAATTTACGGTTGTAAATCTGTCCGCCTCCGGGGAAGATGACGGCGAGCCAAGTGGCTTTTCCCGAATTCGGCACCCACAACTTCTTTGCAGCATCGGGCGCCATACTGTCTTTAGGTAGGGAAGCGGGTGGGGTAGGCGTCGTTGCTTCCATCTTCCTCAGGTTGGTTTTGTTTACTCTTTCCAGACTGTCAACGACGGCTGTATTGATACCGGCTGCACTATCTGTTGGCTGTTGTACGGTGCGGTCTGTTTGCAGCGAGTCGGACAATTGTTCTTTTTTTATCTCGCGATGCCTACGGGCACGTGCCTGAGGATTTTGTGCAAACGTGTCCATCCCTGCTAGCTGCAGAAGGCAGCATAGCAAGGCGATGAGATAGGGTTTATAGTTACTACTTGCTTTTGTCATTTACTTCTTTAGGGTGTCGAAGATTTCCATGATACGCTCCAATTCTTCTTCGTTGCCGAATGGGATGCTTATTTTTCCTTTCCCTTTGTCCGAATAAGTGAGTTGCACCTTCGTCTGGAAGAAGCTGGTAAGCTGCTGCTTGAGCATGGTGAACTCTTCGGGCAATTTGCCTCTCTTGGGGACTATCTTGCGTGTCCCGATTTTCACCGTTTCTCCTTCGCTGAGCGATTTTACAATCTCCTCTACTTTGCGTACGGAGTAGCCGTGCTCTAGAATTTCTTCAAAAATGCTCACTTGTAGTTTGGGGTCTGCCAACGAGATGAGTGCACGGGCATGCCCCATGTCAATTTGCTTGTTTTGCAAAGCCATTTGTATCGGTGCCGGCAGCTTTAGCAGGCGGAGGTAGTTGGCAATGGTGGTTCGTTTTTTGCCCACTCGCTCACTCAAGCGTTCTTGTGTAAGCTGATATTGTTCAATCAAGTGTTGATAAGCAAGGGCAATCTCTACCGAATTCAAGTCTTCGCGTTGTATGTTTTCTATCAGTGCCATCTCCATCACGTTCTCGTCGTCAGCAGTACGGATGTAGGCAGGGATGGCGCTCAGCCCGGCTTTCAATGAAGCCCGGTAGCGACGTTCTCCGGCAATGATTTGATAGTCGTTGTCGGAGATTTTTCGCAGTGTGATGGGTTGAATGATGCCAATTTCAACAATGGAGTCGGCCAGCTCTTGCAGTGCTGTTTCGTCGAACTCCCGTCGGGGTTGGTTGGGGTTGACGGAGATTTGCGACAGCTCTATTTCATTGATCGAAGAAGATCCTTCGGTTCTTACGTCGTCCATTGAAAGCAACGCGTCGAGTCCGCGGCCTAATGCATTTCTTTTCTGTGTGGCCATATCTTCGTTTATTTCTTATTTCTGTTGATTAACTCTTGTGCCAAGGCTATATGGTTTTTGGCCCCCGTTGATTCGGCATCGTAAAGGATGGTTGGCAGCCCGTAGCTGGGTGCTTCGCTCAACTTGACGTTGCGTTGGATGACGGTCTTGAACACCAGTTCTTGAAAATGGCGTTTCACTTCGTCGTATATTTGGTTGGCTTGGCGCAGACGGGAGTCGTACATGGTTAGTAGAAAACCTTCGATTTCGAGAGTCGGGTTCAGTTTCGATTTGATAATTTTAATAGTGTTCAGTAGCTTGCTGATGCCTTCGAGGGCGAAATATTCGGCTTGCACGGGAATAATCACCGAGTCGGCAGCTGTCAGGGCGTTGATGGTAATGAGCCCCAAAGAGGGCGAACAGTCTATTAGAATATAGTCGTATTCAGCTTTGAGCGGAGTGAGCACCTCTTTCAAAATCTTTTCGCGGTTGGGAAGGTTGAGCATCTCGATTTCTGCACCTACGAGGTTGATGTGTGAGGAAATTACCTTGAGCGTGTCTATCTCTGTGTCGTGAATGGCATCTTGTACGTTGGCTCTGTCTATGATACATTCATAAATAGTGCATTCCGATTGTTTAATATCTACACCTAGCCCCGACGAAGCGTTTGCCTGCGGGTCAGCATCAACCACTAAGACTCTTTTTTCGAGCGTAGCAAGCGATGCCGCAAGGTTAATCGTAGTGGTTGTTTTACCTACACCGCCTTTTTGATTGGCTAAAGCAATTATTTTTCCCATATCTTCTTTGTTTATTGGCAGCGAAATAAGTGATAATAACTTAGAGCGCCTACGAAAGAAGAGAAACTTTACGGTTTCTGTTGATAAGTCACCTGTTTTGTTAATAACGGCTGGGGACACACTAACGAATATCTCTTCTTTTCAGCTCGCAAATATACGCATTTATATTGAATCTATAAAGTCCTTTGGCTATCAACGTTCTTTTTGCTACTTTTGTGCCTACAAATTTAAAAGAAAGGATAGACACATGGAGAATCAACGCCCGTTGATCTTGATTTCAAACGATGATGGAATCATGGCAAAAGGTATTAGTGAACTCATTAAGTTTCTTCGTCCATTGGGCGAAATTGTGGTAATGGCACCCGATGCACCCCGTTCGGGCAACGGATGCGCACTGACAGTGACGGAACCGGTACGCTATCAGTTGCTTCGCAAAGATGTGGGGCTGACTGTGTACAAGTGTTCGGGTACGCCGACCGATTGCATCAAACTGGCGCGAAACACGGTGCTCGACCGCGAGCCCTCTTTGGTGGTGGGCGGCATTAATCATGGAGATAATTCGGCTACCAACGTGCACTATTCGGGAACGATGGGAGTTGTCATCGAAGGCTGTCTCAACGGCATTCCTTCTATCGGATTTTCTCTTTGCAACCACGATTCGGGAGCGGATTTTGATGCTATGGGACCTTATGTCCGTCAAATTGCGACAAAAGTGTTAGAGAAAGGCTTGCCTCCGCTGGTTTGCTTGAATGTGAATTTTCCCGACACGAAGGACATTCAAGGCATTAAAGTTTGCGAGCAGGCAAAAGGCGCTTGGACGAACGAATGGGAAGCCTGTCCGCGCAAAACGGGAGTGGTGAACTATTGGCTGACCGGTGACTTTACGGATAAGGAGCCGGAGAACGAGCAGACAGACCATTGGGCGCTGGCTCACGGATATGCGGCTATCACTCCGGTGACAGTGGATGTGACGGCTTACGCCTTTATGGAAGAACTCGACGTGATGATTAACGGCTGATTGTGATGAAATACTATTTCATTGTGGGCGAAGCTTCCGGAGATTTGCATGCTTCCCACCTGATGGCGGCTTTGAAGGAAGAAGACGGAGAGGCGGACTTCCGCTTCTTTGGCGGTGATTTGATGGCTGCTGTGGGCGGTACGTTGGTGAAGCATTATAAAGACTTGGCCTATATGGGTTTCGTCCCGGTGTTGCTGCATCTGCGCACTATCTTTGCCAATATGAAACGCTGTAAAGAAGATATTGTGGCTTGGCAACCCGATGTGGTGATCTTGGTCGATTATCCAGGCTTTAACCTCGACATAGCGAAGTTCCTTCGTGCCCGTACGCAGATACCTGTGTACTATTATATCGCTCCAAAAATATGGGCATGGAAAGAGTACCGCATCAAGAATATCAAGCGGGATGTGAACGAACTGTTTTCTATTCTTCCCTTTGAAGTTGCGTTTTTTGAAGGCAAACATCAATATCCCATACACTATGTGGGCAATCCTACGGTGGATGAGGTAACGGCTTTCCGTGCAGCCCATCCCGAAACCTTTGCCGACTTCATACGCACCCGTGCACTGGCGGATAAACCTATCATCGCCTTGCTGGCGGGCAGTCGCAAGCAAGAGATTAAAGACAATTTGCCCCGCATGCTGCAAGCAGCGGCAGCTTTTCCGCATCATCAGTTGGTATTGGCTGGTGCACCGTCCATCCCCATGGAATACTATCGGCAATATATCGGGGAGGCGGACGTGAAGATTCTTTTTGGACAGACTTATCCTTTACTGCAACAAGCGCAGGCGGCATTGGTCACTTCGGGCACTGCTACTCTCGAGGCAGCGCTGTTCCGAGTGCCACAGGTGGTTTGCTATTATACGGGGTTGGGAAGGTTGTTCACATTCTTACGCAAATACATTCTGAAGGTACGGTTCGTTTCGCTGGTCAATTTGATTGCCGATAAGGAAGTGGTGAAAGAACTGATTTTCGAAGCCATGACAGTGGATGCTATGCAAACGGAATTGAAGAAGATACTTCAGCAGCCAGATCGGGCGCAAATGCTCGATGGCTATGAAGAAATAGCCCGTCGGCTGGGACCTTCGGGGGCTCCTCGGCTGGCAGCTCGTGAAATGATTCGTCTGCTCCAAAAGAGTGACTCTCACAGGGTTTAGAAAGTCACTCTCTAAACCATCGTCAAAGCGTACAGGTAAATCACTGCGGCGGGGATTGCCATCAGTGCGCTGTCAAAGCGGTCGAGCAGTCCGCCATGTCCCGGGAGCATCGTGCCGGAGTCTTTAATTTGCAACTTCCGTTTCAGCAAAGATTCCGTTAAATCTCCCCAAGTACCAAAGACCACGACGGTCAAAGCAAGTCCCATCCATTCCAAGATTGGCATAAAGGGAAAAAAGTGTGCCATGACAAATGAAGAGG
>JAVVVS010000031.1:22397-29259 GCA_036652495.1 Bacteroides sp. | reverse complement strand
TGACCGTAGCCGCCATCTACCTCTATCAAAAAAAGGCAGCTAATTTGCAATTATGGCTTCCCCTATAATAAGGAACGCGCGCGCGCCCGTACCTTATATTTATACAGGGAGCTGAAGCTCTTTCCTTCCTTCCTTCCTTTCCTCCTTCCTTTCTTGTGCAATAACCTCATCAAAGCCTTGCCAGTGTCGTCCAAATGGTCTATCTTTGCAACGTTTTGTTCCGCGATGCTTCCTTGGCGAGGCACCGGATGAAAAGGGAATCGGGTGTAACTCCCGTACAGTCCCGCTGCTGTAAGCTCCATGCAGAAGGTTTACCGTTCATACACTCTCTGCCACTGTCCGCATCACGCGCGGGTGGGAAGGCTCGAGTAAACCTCCGGAGTAAGTCAGAAGACCTGCAAGACGAAGACCTGCCCGATGCTTTCGAGGAAAGAGCATCTTGGGATGCAATGAATTTATCAACCAAAGGAACAACCGTTATGGGGAATCATCACCTGGCTTGCAAGCTGTGGGTCTGTGCGCTTTGCACCGGCTTCCTCTTGCCCTTGACGGGGGCGGCACAAACCGCCACCGACACCATCGGCAGCAAGGTGCACCGCTTGCAGGATGTGACCGTGAAAGGGCGGCGCACACCGCCCCCGGCACTTGCCGGTTCGCCGTTGCAGCAGCTGCAACGGGCAGAGTGGATGCGTTTGGGTGCGCTCGATGTGTCCGATGCCGTGCGTCACTTCTCGGGAGTCAGCGTGAAAGATTATGGAGGCATCGGCGGACTGAAGACCGTCTCGGTGCGCAGCCTCGGTGCGGCGCACACCGCCATCTGTTACGACGGCGTGGCGGTGAGCGACTGCCAGTCGGGTCAGGTAGACATCTCCCGCTTCTCGCTGGACAATGTGTCATTGCTCTCGCTGAGCATCGGGCAGAGCGACGGCCTCTTTTTGCCCGCCAAGCTGTTCGCCTCGGCGGGTACGCTCACCATTGAGACCGTGCGCCCCGACTTTACCTCCCACACCACCCAGCTGGGAGCCCGCATCAAAACGGGCTCCTTCGGACTGTTCAACCCCTCCTTGACGGTTGCCCGGAAGCTGGGCAACCGCTGGAGCCTCTCCGCTTCCGGCGATTACCTGCGGGCAGACGGCGCTTATCCTTTCCGGCTGCGCAACGGCGGGCAACTCATCGCCTCCAAACGCGCCAACAGCGACATCGAAAGCTACCGGGCAGAGGTGAACCTGTTTGCCGCCCTCACCCCGCGGCAAAACTTGCAGGCGAAGGTTTACCTTTTCGACTCCGAGCGCGGGCTGCCCGGCAGCGTGGTTTATGACAATCCTTATGCTGCCGAACGGCTGACCGACCGCAATTACTTTGCCCAGTTGAGGTACGAAAACCGCTTCTCGCCCCGGATGAAGATGCAAGCCGTGGCGAAGTACAACTACAGTTGGAACCGGGATGCCGACGACCGCTCGTCCGGGCTGACCGATGACCGTTTCCGTCAGACGGAGACCTACCTCTCCGCCACACTTTGGGCGGAACCGCTGAAAGGCTGGAGCTTCTCGCTGGCACAAGACGGCGTGTACAACGACCTCTCCACTACGCTGCGCAACTGCCAATATCCCGAACGGTTCACTTCGCTTACCGTGGTGGCGGCGCATGTACAGACCCCCCGCCTGTCCGTCACCGCTTCGTTGCTGAACACCTACCTCACCGAGACCGTGCGCACGGGAGAGGCAGCGCCCGACCGCAAGCGCCTTTCGCCCTCCGCGAGCGTTTCGTGGAAGCCCTTCGATGCCGGGCTCCGTCTGCGCGCTTCGTACAAAGACATCTTCCGGGTGCCTACCTTCAACGATTTGTACTACCTGCTTATCGGCAACAGCCGGCTGAAGCCCGAAAACACCCGGCAGTTCAACTTCGGCACCACGTGGAGCGGCTCGCCCTGCAAGTGGCTGGACTTTCTGGACGCTTCGGCAGACGTCTATTACAACCGGGTGACCGACAAAATAGTGGCGATGCCCACCCTGTTCGTCTGGAAGATGATGAATGTGGGCAAGGTAGAAACTCTGGGGCTTGATGTGAACCTCTCCACCGCCTTCCGCCCCTGCGCGCTGCTGAAAGTGTATCTATCCGGCACGTACAACTGGATGCAGGCGGAGGACGTGACCGACCGCGCCTCTAAGGTGTGGCGCAACCAGATAGCCTATACCCCCCGGCATTCGGGCAGCGGGAGCTGTACCCTCGAAACGCAGTGGGCGAACCTGAGCTACCAGCTGCTCTACGCTTCCGAGCGGTACCGGATGGCGCAGAACACGGCGGACAACCGCATTGCCCCTTACACCGACCACGGGCTGACGCTCTCCCGCCACTTCCGTTGGGGCAGGCACGGGCTGCACGTGCAGCTCGACGCACTCAACCTGAGCAACAAGAACTACGAGATAGTCCGCTTCTATCCCATGCCCGGACGTAACTATAAAATAACACTGAACTATCAACTATAAACTTTAAACAAAAAAAGAATGAAAAAATTGTATTGGTTTAAAACCTCCCTTTTTGCGATGGCTTTGGGGACTTTCACCGCTTGCAACGACGATGACAACGGCCCCCAAGTAGACCCCACGGAACCCCCCACTTCGGTGGGCGCTTATCTGCTGAACACCGGGCATTACAAAGCCAACAACGCGAGCATCCAATGGTACGACTACGCTGCCGGGACGGTGAGCGGCGACCTGTTTCAAACCGCCAACAATCGGGGCATCGGTGACGCACAGGACCTTTGCGTGTACGGTTCGAAGGTGTATATCACCAGCTCTACTTCCGCTAAACTGGAGATTGTGCGTCAGCAAGACTTCAAGACCCTGAAAACCTTACCGCTGACCCGTGCCGGGAAGCCCGTCGAGGCGCGTTACCTGACGGCAACGGGAGGCAACGTTTACTTTACCGCTTATGACGGCACGGTGTCCCGCTTGGACACACTCTCGCTGACCATCACCAAGACATTGACCGTGGGCGACCATCCCGAAGGCATTACCCACGCCGGGGGCAAGCTCTACGTCAACATTTCCGGATACGGAAAGGGCAGCGAAGTAGCGGTCATCGACCTCGCTACCTTCACCAAAATCAAAGACCTGAAGGTGAAGCTCAACCCCAACACCGAGTGCCTTGCGGCTGCGGACGGCTACGTCTATCTGGTGTCCAACGGCAACTATGCCGGTAGCTCGTGGGTGCCCGAAGCAGACTGGGTCTATCAGTCCATGCAACGCATCGACCCCGCTACCGATGCCGTGACCGACGTTTGTAACGCCACGTACATAGCCAACCGGGGCGACAAGATGTACATTCTGTATGCCGAATATTACTTGCCCAAGACACATTCTATCTCGGTGTACGATTTGAAGACGAAAACCCTGAAGCCTTTCTTGCCTATCGAGGCGGTGCCCAACCCCTCGTTCATTGCCGTAGACCCCACTTCGGGTGATGTTTACATCGGCAATCAGGTGAAAGACGCGAACGACGAAGTGTACGTGTTCGACGAAAAAGGAACCTTCAAGCAGAAGCTCCAAGCCGGCTATTACACGACGGGCGTTCGCTTTCTGTTGAAATAACCGCATGGCGTTATGAAAGTAATCCGACCGATTCTGTTGTTACTGGCGGGGGTGCTGGTTCTTTCCGCTTGCGGCGGAAAGAGCAAGGCGCTCCCGCCAGCCGCTGCCGGCACGCCCATTGCGCTGCGCTATGCCGCCCACCTCACGCTGGAGGAGCATGCAGGCTATGTGCAAGCCACGCTCCGCAATCCTTGGGACACGGCACGGGTGCTGCACACCTATCTCTTGGTAGATAAGACAGCGGCACTGCCCGAAGGGTTGCCCGCGGGGACGGTGGTGCGCACGCCCGTCTGCAAAGCGGTGATTTACTCTTCCGTGCATTGCAGCCTGCTCCAGCAGTTGGATGCCTTGGGCAGCATCGGTGGAGTGTGCGACTTGAAATACATCAAACTTCCGGCGGTGCAAGACGGCTGCCGGGCGGGTAGCATCGTGGATACGGGCGACGGCATGAGTCCTGACATTGAAAAGATTATCGATCTGCACCCCGACGCCATCTTGCTCTCCCCCTTCGAGAACAGCGGCGGCTACGGGCGCATCGAAAAACTGAACGTGCCCATCATCGAATGTGCCGACTATATGGAAACCTCCGCCTTGGGGCGGGCAGAGTGGATGCGCTTTTACGGGCTGCTCTTCGGCAAGCGTGCCGCAGCAGATTCGCTCTTTGCCCGGGTAGAAAAAGAGTACCTCGCTTTGCGCCAACTTGCCGCCACCGCTCAAGCCAAACCGACGGTGATCAGCGACCTCAAAAGCAGTTCCGCCTGGTACATCCCCGGCGGGAAAAGCACCACTGCCGCCTTCTATGCCGATGCGGGCGGGCGCTACGTGTTTGCCGCCGATGCCCACAGCGGTTCGGTGCCCCTGGCCTTTGAAACCGTGTTCGACAAAGGGCAGGAGGCGGACTTCTGGCTGATCAAGTACAACCAACCGGTGGACAAGACCTACGGCGAGCTGGAGAAAGAGTACGCTCCCTATGCCAACTTCCGCGCCTTCCGCACGCGACATCTCTATGGGTGCAACACAGCGCGCGTATCCCTTTATGAAGACTTCCCCTTCCACCCCGAACGGCTGCTGAAGGACTTGATTTTCGTTTTCCATCCCGAGCTGCTTGCCGGGCATACCTTACACTATTACACCCCCTTGACCGACTAAATGAAACACAAAGGCACTACTTACAGCATGGCATTGATCTTTCTCCTCCTCTTATTGGTGGGGGCAAACCTGTTATTCGGATCGGTGCGCATACCTGCGGCTGCCGTGTGGGACATCTTGTGCGGCAACGCGGTGGAGAAGGCGAGCTGGAGCTTTATCGTGTGGGAGTCGCGCTTCCCGCAGAGCATCACGGCGCTGCTTTGCGGCATGGCACTTGCCGGGTCGGGGCTGATGCTGCAAACGGCGTTCAACAATCCGTTGGCCGATCCGTCTATCTTGGGCATCAGCTCGGGCGCCAGTCTGGGTGTGGCGTTGGTGATGCTGGCAGGCGGTGGGAGCGTGGCGGCAGGCGTGTTTTCCTTTTCCGGATTCTTCTCGGTGGTGCTGGGCGCCTTCTTGGGTTCGATGCTGGTGATGGGGCTGATTCTCTTCTTCTCTACCTTTCTGAAAAGCAACCTGATGCTGCTCATTATCGGCATCATGCTGGGCTACATCCTCTCCTCGATGATTTCGTTGCTCAACTTCTTTGCCACGGCAGAGGGGGTGCACTCGTACATGATTTGGGGGATGGGGAACTTCGGCGGGGTGTCGTTGCAGCAACTTCCCGTGTTCACGCTGTTTACGGCGGCGGGGCTGCTCCTGTCCGTGCTGCTCATCAAGCCGCTGAACGCTTTGCTGCTGGGCACCCGTTATGCCGAGAACTTGGGTGTCAACATCCGGCGCACGCGCAACCTGTTGCTGCTCGCCACCGGTCTGCTCACCGCCATCACGACGGCTTTTTGCGGCCCAATTTCGTTCATCGGTCTGGCGGTGCCGCACCTTGCCCGATTGCTGCTGGGCACGTCCAACCATAACATCCTGCTCCCCGTGACCTTGCTCACCGGCGGAGTAATCGCCCTGCTCTGCAACCTTATTTGTGTGCTTCCGGGCGAGGCAGGCATCATACCGCTCAATGCCGTGACACCGGTGCTGGGTGCGCCCATCATTATCTATGTGATTATCAACCAACGAAAAATACAATACTTTCACTGATGAAGAAGGAAGCTGTGATCACCGCTACCGACCTTTGTATCGGTTATGGCACCCAATCCCGGCAGACGAGCGTGCATGCCCATCTCTCGTTCAGCCTCTATCCCGGCGAACTGACCTGTCTGCTCGGAGCCAACGGGACGGGAAAATCGACCTTGCTCCGTACGCTGGCAGGCTCCCAACCGCTGCTGGGTGGAGAACTGCTGCTGCAAGGCAGGCCGTTGGCGGCTATCACCGAGCGCGAACGGTCGCGCACCATCGGGGTGGTGCTGACGGACAAGACGCAGGCGGGCGGGTTGAACGTGTACGAGCTGGTCGCTCTGGGCCGCCAACCTCATACCGGTTTCTTCGGGCGGCTTCATGCCAAGGACCATCGGCTCATCGATCAAGCGCTCGAGGCGGTAGGCATTGCCCACAAAGCGCAAAGCTATACCGCCGAACTCTCGGACGGCGAACGGCAGAAAGTGATGATAGCCAAAGCGCTGGTACAAGAGTGTCCGTTGATTTTGCTCGACGAACCTACCGCTTTCCTCGACGTGGTGAGCCGCATCGAGATAATGACGTTGCTGCACGATTTGGCGGTGACGCAACAAAAGGCGGTGCTGCTCTCCACCCACGACATCGAACAGGCATTGGTGCTGGCAGACAAATTATGGTTGCTCTCTAAAGAAGAAGGTATGCAATGCGGTGTGACGGAAGATTTGATACTGGGCAAGCAGATGGATGCGTTGTTTGCACGGAGCGACATCCGTTTTGACTATGCGCATGGCGTCTACTATCCACAAGTGAAGAGCGGGCGGACGATAGTGCTTGCTGCTGCCAATGACATCTTGCTGCATTGGGCTACCAATGCGCTGAACCGGCAGGGATACGCTTGTCTGCCTCCCGCTGCTGATTCGCTCTCTTCTCTTCCGGCTCTCGAAGTGTTGGCTCCGGACTGCCTGATACTGACACAAGGCACGGAGCGCAATACTTATCGCTCGTTTGCTGAATTGCTGGAAGGGTGGGGGATCTAGGCACGGATGACACGGATGACACGGACTTTTTTTTCGGGGGGAAGGGAATTAAAGAAATGAGGGCTGACGGGAGATGAG
>JAVVVS010000031.1:0-22297 GCA_036652495.1 Bacteroides sp. | reverse complement strand
TCCTGTGACGGGAGATGAGGAGTCCTGTGACGGGAGATGAGCAATCCTGTGACGGGAGATGGCGGGTGGCAGGGCTGGGCAGTCAAGACGCAGGGGACGCTTTGCCTCACTTTTCTGCTAAATGAGGGGATCGCGTCAATTGTTTGTCGTTAAATGAAAAATAAATGTGCATTTTGTTTTTGTTTCTAGCTATAATTAGTATTTTTGAGCATCATACTTTATTTGCGGTAAAGTAGTAACCGAAATAATTAACCTTTAAATAATGCACAACTATGAGTTATTTACGATTTGACAAGACTCTGATGATTAATCTGGAGGAATCTCTGCCTAGAGAAATACTCCGGACCAACAAATCGGGCGCTTATCATTGTACAACGATTGTAGATTGTAATACGCGCAAATACCACGGCTTATTGGTGATTCCTGTCCCCAATCTAGACGATGAGAACCACGTGTTGCTCTCTTCTTTGGATGAAACGGTCATTCAGCACGGTGCAGAGTTCAATTTGGGTTTGCATAAGTACCAAGGGGATAACTACAGTCCGAAGGGGCATAAGTATATCCGCGAATTTGATTGCGAACGCATCCCAGCAACAACTTTCCGTGTGGGAGGAGTCATCCTGCGCAAAGAAAAGATCTTTGTACATCATGAGAACCGAATTTTAATCAGGTACACCTTGGTCGATGCCCATTCGGCAACGACGTTGCGTTTCCGACCTTTCTTGGCGTTCAGAAGTGTGCGCGAATATACGCACGAGAATGCGGAGGCAAGCCGTGAATATCAGCTGGTGGAGAACGGTATCAAGACTTGCTTATATCCGGGCTACCCCGAACTGTATATGCAGACCAGCAAAAAGAGCGAGTTCCACTTCGAACCGAACTGGTATCGGGGAATCGAGTACACCAAAGAGCAAGAACGCGGATACGACTTCAATGAAGACCTCTACGTGCCCGGTTACTTTGAAGTAGACATTAAGAAAGGCGAGAGCGTTATTTTCTCCGCTGGTATTTCAGAAGTCGCTTCCCGCCGGATGAAACCTATCTTTGAGGAAGAAGTGGCAGACCGCACGCCGCGGGACAGTTTCTATCACTGCTTGAAAAACTCGGCGCATCAATTTCATAACAAACAAGGAGAGGAGCACTTAATCATTGCGGGTTATCCCTGGTTTAAATGCCGTGCCCGCGATCTCTTTGTATCGTTACCCGGACTGACACTAGCCATCGACGAAAAGGGAGAGTATGAAGAAGTGATGGAGACTGCCGAAAAAGCAATCCGTCATTACATCAACAACGAACCTTTGGATTGCAAAATCTATGAGATGGACGACCCTGACGTTTTACTATGGGCAGTGTGGGCGATGCAACAGTATGCCAAAGAAACTTCGCGTGAACAATGCCGGACGAAGTACGGCTCGCTGCTAGAAGACATTATCGACTTTATCCGCGAACGGAAGCATGACAACCTCTTCCTTCATGAAAACGGACTACTTTATACCAACGGCACCGAGAAACCAGTGACGTGGATGAACTCTACGGCGAACGGTAGGCCGGTGATTCCTCGTACGGGATATATTGTAGAAATCAATTCGTTGTGGTACAATGCCCTGCGCTTCATTGCCGATTTGGTGCGGGAAGGTGGGAATGCCACGCTGGCGGATTCGCTGGAAGCACAAGCCGAAGTGACCGGAAAATCATTTGTGGAGGTATTCCTCAATGAGTACGGTTATCTGCTCGACTATGTGGACGGTAATATGATGGACTGGAGTGTACGCCCCAACATGATCTTTACCGTTGCCTTTGATTATTCTCCCTTGGAAAGGACACAGAAAAAACGCGTGCTAGACACGGTGACCAAAGAGTTGCTGACGCCCAAAGGCCTTCGCACGTTAAGCCCGAAGAGCGGTGGATACAATCCGAATTATGTAGGTCCTCAGATTCAGCGCGACTATGCTTATCATCAAGGCACCGCCTGGCCCTGGCTGATGGGCTTCTATATGGAAGCGTATCTGCGCATCTACAAGATGAGCGGCATCTCCTTTGTGGAGCGTCAACTGATTGGCTTCGAAGCCGAAATGACGAGCCATTGCATCGGCTCCTTACCGGAGTTGTACGATGGTAATCCGCCTTTCAAAGGTAGGGGAGCCGTCTCTTTTGCAATGAACGTGGCAGAAATACTGCGTATCTTGAAACTGTTGTCTAAATATAATTTATGAGAGGAGGAACCAATATGAAAGTGTTAATGTTTGGATGGGAGTTTCCCCCGCATATCTTAGGAGGTTTAGGAACTGCCAGTTATGGCTTGACCAAAGGCATGTCGATGCAAGAAGACATGGAAATTACGTTTTGTATTCCCAAACCCTGGGGCGATGAAGACCAGAGCTTTTTGAAAATAGTGGGTATGAACAGCACCCCCGTGGTATGGCGCAATGTGAACTGGGACTATGTGAACGGGCGATTGGGCTCCTACATGGATCCGCAGCTCTATTACGACCTACGCGATCATATCTACGCAGATTTTAATTATTTAAATACCAATGACCTTGGTTGTATCGACTTCTCCGGGCGCTATCCGGACAACCTGCACGAGGAGATTAATAATTACTCTATTGTGGCGGGAGTCATTGCCCGCCAGCAAGAGTTCGAGATTATTCACTCGCACGACTGGCTGACCTATCCTGCCGGCATTCATGCCAAACAGGTGTCGGGCAAGCCGTTGGTGATACATGTGCATGCTACTGACTTTGACCGCAGCCGCGGCAATGTGAACCCAGTGGTATATGCCATTGAGAAGAACGGTATGGACCATGCCGACCACATCATGTGTGTGAGCGAACTGACCCGTCAGACGGTGATTCATAAATACTTCCAGGACCCGAAGAAGGTGTCGACGGTGCATAATGCTGTTTCGCCGATGTCGCAAGAGATTTTAGACATTGTGCCCAATAAGAACCCGAAGGAGAAGGTGGTAACCTTCTTGGGACGTATCACGATGCAGAAGGGACCGGAATACTTTGTGGAAGCCGCCGCTTTGGTGCTGCAACGCACGCGGAACGTCCGCTTTGTGATGGCTGGAAGCGGGGATATGATGAATCAAATGATTCGTTTGGCTGCCGAGCGGGGAATTGCCGATCGGTTCCACTTCCCGGGCTTTATGAAGGGCAAGCAGGTGTACGAAGTGCTCAAAGCGAGCGATGTGTACATTATGCCGTCTGTGTCGGAACCGTTCGGCATCTCTCCGCTGGAGGCGATGCAGTGCAGCGTTCCTTCTATCATCTCCAAGCAGTCCGGTTGTGCCGAGATTTTGGATAAGTGCATCAAGACCGACTATTGGGATATCCATGCCATGGCGGATGCGATTTATTCTATCTGCACCTATCCGGCGATGTACGAGTATCTGCGCGATGAGGGCAAAAAAGAAGTGGATGAGATTAAGTGGGAGACGGTAGGATACAAAGTACGCGGTATCTACGATGAAGTCATTAAGAATTATAACAAATAAAACAATATAGATATGAGAACAATCTGTCTTTATTTTGAGATACATCAAATTATTCATTTGAAACGTTACCGTTTCTTTGATATCGGTGCCGATCATTACTACTATGATGATTATGCCAATGAAACGGGTATGAACGAGGTAGCCGAACGCTCTTATATTCCGGCTCTAACGGCCTTGATTGATATGGTGAAGAACTCGGCAGGGAGCTTCAAAGTAGCGCTTTCCATTTCGGGAGTGGCGCTCGAACAACTAGAGATTCATGCTCCCGCCGTGATAGACTTGCTGCATCAGCTCAACGATACGGGTTGCTGCGAGTTCTTGGCAGAACCTTATTCGCATGGCTTGTCTTCGCTTTCTAATGAAGAATGCTTCCGTGAAGAAGTGTTGCGTCAGGCAGAGAAGATGAAACAGATGTTTGGCAAAGCGCCGAAAGTATTCCGCAACTCCAGCTTGATTTACTCCGATGAGATTGGTGGAATAGTGGCTTCGATGGGCTTTAAGGGCGTGCTGACGGAAGGTGCCAAACACATTCTGGGCTGGAAGAGCCCGCACTACGTTTACCACTGCAACCAAGCTCCCGGGCTGAAGGTGCTGTTGCGCGACTTTAAATTGTCGGATGATATTAGTTTGCGCTTCTCTAATCCCGATTGGAACGAATATCCGTTGTTTGCCGATAAATATATCAGCTGGATTGACGCCTTGCCACAGGAAGAACAAGTGATTAATATCTTTATGGAGCTGAGCGCTTTGGGTATGGATCAACCGCTCTCTTCTAATATCTTGGAATTTATGAAAGCGTTGCCTGCTTGTGCCAAAGCCAAAGGCATCACCTTTGCTACCCCTTCGGAAATAGTAACGAAACTGAAGTCTGTTTCTCAGGTGGATGTCCCCTATCCAATGTCATGGGTGGATGAAGAAAGAGATACGAGCAGCTGGTTGGGTAACGTGTTGCAGCGGGAAGCTTTCAGCAAGCTTTATAGCGTGGCAGACCGGGTACATCTGTGCCAAGACCGTCGCATCAAGCAAGACTGGGATTACCTTCAGGCGAGCAACAACTTCCGGTTTATGACAACGAAGAACACGGGTATCTGGTTGAATCGCGGCATCTATGATTCGGCTTACGATGCGTTCACTAACTATATGAACATTCTGGGTGACTTCATCAAACGCGTCAATTTGCTCTATCCCGAAGATATGGACAATGAAGAATTGAGCTCTTTGCTGACGATGATTAAGAATCAAGGTGAGGAAATAGCACAACTTCACAAAGACCTTGATGGAGAAAGCGCCAAGCTGGAGAAAGCAACTGCGAAGATGGCTAAAATGACGAAGGCAGCAGCAAAGAAGGAAGCTAAATAGACTTACCAGAAAGCTGTAGCATTCTTATAGAAACAAAAAAGGTCGTCCCCTTATACATTCGTTGTATAGGGGACGACCTTTTTAGGAAGAACTAAAGAAGTAATGAATTGCGCTCTATCCGGGCGAGAATCTCTCGACAGAATAGAGCGCAATAAATGAACTCAAAACAGATAAGAAGACGCTATTTCTTCTCTCCGAAAGAAGTATAGATGACGTCTAGTTTCAATTTGTTTTCTGTATTTCCCTGTTTCAGCCCGTCTGCACCGCCTTTGAGCTTGACGTAACCAGGCTTCAAATCGTTCTGTACGCTAATGAGGTTCGGGTTGCTTTGGCTGGAAGTATCGTATTTGACCAATACCGGTATCAGTGCTACCTTATTCCATAAGGGGTTTTCCTTTAGCCATTTCTCTTCGCTCCAGCTAGCACCTGCTGTCTTCTTGGCAGCTTCTTTTTCGGCAAGGCAATGGGCTATCAAACGGGTCAGATTGTTGAATACATACTGGTTGGTGGCAGCAGCATTGTGCTGGGATAAGTAAGAAGTTGTATTGTTTGTGATCATATTGTCTTCAAAAAACTTCGCTTTATCCTGTTCTCGAACCAATAAGACATAGTTAGGAGCATTCATGCTGAACAAATACTTGTTATAATCAGTCGTCTGATTATAGTTGGTAAAGGTCAGTTTTACGGCATTGATGGTATCCTTGCTCAACTTTTGCTCGATTTCTTTTAGCGGCAAAGTGGCTTGCGTATAGATGCCTGCCGGCGTTTTAAGGTAGGTCCATTGTGTCTCTTCCTTGCGCTGCTTGATGAGTTGCTCGTTACTTTTGAATTTATTAGCTTGAATGATCTCTTTGGTAGCCACAAAAGAGCGTTTGGTGAAGTCGGTGGAGTCTTTTAAAACTCCGTGTTCGTCTTTCTCGTATTTCTTCTTGATGACGTTGTTGAGGCTGTCTTTGATGTAATACTCAAAGGCTACATTCAATTCGATTTGGTCAACGTAAAGAATCGTACCGTCGCCGTAGTCGCTTTTTACATAAATACCCTTAAATAGTTTCTGAAACTGCTCGTTGGTAAGTCCTGCTTTTCCGCCTTCCTTGCATGCTTTGTATATTCTCGTACCGATGCTGTTGGGGAGTGCTATTCGCACAAAGGGATAGAATCCTTTCAGGTTTCTAATGGAATCGCTCAATGACATGTCCACTGCGCTATATGCTTTGCGACCAATCAATCCGGTAGAAGCATTATAGTATTCTTTCGGGTTGATGTCGGTATAGTGCGCTTTGTCTTTGTCCAGCTCTTTATTCAGTTCGTAAATGCTCATGCGGCAGGCGCTCAAGGAATCGCCGAAATAGTTGGAATAGTTGAGTACCAATTCGGTGGCATAAACTTCGTCCTTCACCATCGTCCCGGTGGGATTCTCTTTGCTATATACGGTTGGAAACGTCAGGTTCTCGATGCAATGCAATTGAGAAAGAAACCCTGCTTCGTAGTATCCGAAGTAGGGGTCCGTGAATTTTCCAACATAACCGATGCTTGTTTTAGCAAAGACTTTTTCCGCAAGCTCCGATTGGGTAGTTACCTCAAAAGTAGCTAAATGTCCTTTGATGTTTTGGTCGCTATCGGGAAACATTCCCAAGCCTAGTGAACCTGTGTTGTCATCGCATCCAAAGAAGGCTAAGGCGATTAATACTACCCCTATATAGTTTAATTTCATGATTGTTGTTCCTTTATTCAACTTCTGTTATTTCTTTTCTGCTGTAGTCTCCCACACTTTGTCGTAGAACTCGTTACAAGCATCGGCATAAGTGTCTGTAGTTTGATAATCGAGTACTAATTTTCCCGTTTCGCGGGCGTAGTTCAGGACTTCTTCATTTACTTTTTCGCTGTTTTGAATCACTCCGTCCGAATGGTCTACTGCCAATTTGCAAAGCGTGGTAAAGTTAGCCGGATTGGTTAGGGAAGCAATGTCTTTCTTTGCAACGCCTTTGAGCATCAGTTTGACCGCAAAATCATCGCTAAGCGTGCCGTTAAAGTCGTCGTCGTACAACGAAAACACCACTTTGGCATCGCGGAAGGAGGGTTCGTCCTTATACGCTTTTTTGATGTAGAGAGGGGCTAAAGCGGTCATCCAACCGTGACAATGAATTACGTCGGGACACCAGCGGAGCTTCTTTACGGTTTCCAGTACCCCTCTTGCATAGAAGATGGCGCGGCTGTCATTGTCCTCGTATTCTACTCCGTTTTCGTCACTAGCTTGTAGTCTGTTCTGGAAATAGTCATCGTTATCAATAAAATAGACCTGCATGCGAGCAGACTGGATAGAAGCAACTTTAATAATTAATGGATGGTCCGTATCGTCGATAATCAGGTTCATGCCTGAGAGACGTATCACCTCATGCAACTGGTTTCTTCGTTCATTGATATTCCCCCATTTGGGCATAAAAGTACGGATTTCTCTGCCTTTTTCCTGTATGGTTTGTGGCAGGCTTCTGCCAATATTTGCCATTTCGGATTCTGAAACATAGGGAGTAATCTCCTGAGTAATAAATAAAACCTTGTTCGCCTTTGTCATAATAACACTCATTCTCGTGAATATTCTGCAAATATACGAAAAAAAAAGGGCATTAAACGGCATAACCTTTCTTTATGTGATAATAATTAGTTTATTTTGCAGAGTTTTTGCAAACAACGATGAAATCATAAACCTATTAAGAATAATGGAAGTAATACATACCATTGAGCGCTTGCAGGCTGAAATCTCGGCACTGAAGGCACAAGGTAAGAAAGTGGGGCTCGTACCCACCATGGGCGCTCTGCATGCAGGGCATGCCTCCTTGGTGAAACGTAGCGTTAGTGAGAATGAAGTGACGGTAGTGAGTGTTTTTGTTAATCCCACTCAGTTTAATGATAAAAATGACCTGGTGAAGTACCCGCGCACGTTGGAGGCGGATTGCCAGTTGCTCGAATCTTGTGGAGCGACGTTTGTCTTTGCTCCCTCGGCAGAGGAAATGTATCCAACGCCTGATACACGAGAATTTGCCTATCCTCCGTTGGATTCTGTGATGGAAGGGGCTTGTCGACCGGGGCATTTCAACGGCGTGTGCCAAATTGTAAGCAAATTGTTTGATGCCGTAAAACCCCATCGGGCTTACTTTGGCGAAAAAGATTTCCAGCAGTTAGCTATCATCCGCGAGATGGTTCGCCAGATGAAGTTTGACCTGGAAATAGTGGGCTGTCCCATTGTTCGCGAAGCAGACGGCATGGCGCTGAGTAGCCGCAATGCCCGTTTATCGGTTAGCGAACGACAAAATGCGTTGAATATTTCTCAGACTTTACTAAAAAGTCGTACCTTTGCAGCCGCTCACACGGTGAGTGAAACAAAACAATGGGTGGAAGAGGCTATTGCTGCTGCGCCGGGACTTCGTTTGGAGTATTTTGAACTAGTAGACGGAGATACGTTGCAGAAGATTGGCAGCTGGGAAGAAACTTCCTACGCAGTAGGCTGTATCACGGTGTTCTGTGGAGATGTCCGCCTGATAGACAATATAAAATACAAAGAGCGTTAAACTAAAAAAAGACCAATCGATATGATGATTGAAGTGTTGAAATCGAAAATTCATTGTGCTCGTGTCACAGAAGCCAATCTGAACTACATGGGTAGTATCACGATTGATGAGGACTTATTGGATGCAGCGAATATGATTGCCGGAGAAAAGGTGTACATTGCGGATAATAACAACGGCGAACGTTTTGAAACTTACATAATCAAAGGCGAACGCGGGTCTGGTAAGATTTGCCTTAATGGCGCTGCTGCCCGCAAGGTGCAGCCGGATGATATAGTCATTATCATGTCGTATGCCTTGCTGGATTTTGAAGAGGCGAAACGGTTTAAACCTTCCGTTATTTTTCCTGATCCGGCTACGAACAGCGTAGTGAAGTAATCCTTTGTGAGAATTAGCATGATAAGAAAAAGCCCCGTTACACAGAATGTAACGGGGCTTTTTCTTATCATGTAATGGATTACTTCTTCAACTGCTCGTTCATTGCTGCTGCTGCGCGGCGTCCGTCGCCCATAGCGAGGATGACGGTGGCGCCGCCACGAACAATGTCTCCTCCGGCGTAAATGTCTTCGATGGATGATTGCATCCGGTCGTTGACGTTAATCGTTCCCTTGCGTCCCATCTCGAGTCCGTGGATGGAGCTGGGCACAATCGGGTTGGGCGATACGCCTACGCTGACGATGGCGAGGTCGATGTCGATGATCTCCGTAGCATCGGGGATGGCTATCGGGCTACGCCTGCCGGAAGCATCCGGTTCGCCCAATTCCATCTTTTGCAAGATGACTTGTTTCACGCGACCTTGTTCATCTGCCACATAAGCAATCGGGTTGTGCAGGGTCAAGAACTCTATGCCCTCTTCTTTGGCGTGTTTTACTTCTTCCAGTCGGGCAGGCATCTCTTCTTCCGAGCGGCGATAGATAATCATGGCGCGGTCTGCGCCCAATCGTTTGGCGGTACGCACTGAATCCATGGCGGTGTTTCCACCGCCAATGACGGCTACGTTCTTGCCAAAAGCGACGGGTGTGTCCGAATCAGGGCTGGCAGCATCCATCAAATTGACGCGCGTCAGGTATTCGTTGGAAGAAAGAATATTGATGGAGTTCTCCCCGGGGATATTCATAAAGTTGGGCAGTCCGGCACCGGAGGCAACGAAGAAGCCTTTGAATCCTTCTTTTTTTAAGTCTGCTACACTTATTGTTTTGCCGATAATGCAGTCTTTGATGAACGTGACGCCCATCTTTGCCAAATTGTCTATCTCTACGTCTACAATCTTATTGGGCAGACGGAATTCGGGAATGCCATATTTCAGTACTCCGCCAATTTCGTGCAAGGCTTCGTAGACAGTTACGTCATACCCGAATTTAGCCATATCACCGGCAAAAGAAAGACCGGCAGGCCCTGAACCGATAACAGCCACTTTCACTCCGTTCTTCTCGCCGATAGTCGGGACGGAGATTTGCCCGCTTTCTCGTTCGTAATCGGCGGCAAAGCGTTCCAAGTGACCGATAGCGACTGCTTGCTTGCCCATTTTCAGATGGATGCACTTGGATTCGCACTGTTTCTCTTGCGGGCAGACCCGACCGCAAACAGCGGGTAGTGCGCTTGTCTCTTTGAGCGTCTTGGCAGCTTCAAGAAACTTACCGCGCTCAATGTTTTTGATAAATCGGGGAATGTCTATCCCTACGGGACAACCTTCGATGCATCCGGGGTTGGCGCAGTCCAAGCAGCGTTTAGCTTCAGTCAGCGCTTGTTCTTTTGTCAGTCCTTGATTCACTTCTTCCTTCCGGCTGTGCGAGCGGTACTCGGCATCCAGTTCGTTCATTTTGCAGCGGGTGATAGTGGTGCGCTCTTTCGCCTTCAGCTCTTTCCGGAGTGCTTCGCGCCAAGCAGCGTTGCGGCTGTGCTCGTCGAGGAGGGCTGCAGCTTCACACGGTTCGGAAAGCTTGCTCATCTCTTCGCGTTCGATGGTTTTGAAGGCACCCATGCGCTTAAGCATCTCGTCGAAGTTTACTTGGTGTCCGTCAAATTCGGGACCGTCTACACAGACAAACTTGGTCTTTCCGCCGATGGTAATGCGGCAGGCGCCACACATCCCCGTCCCGTCCACCATAATGGTGTTCAGCGATACGTCTGTGGGCACTTCATATTTCTTAGTCAACAAGCAAACGAATTTCATCATGATGGCGGGGCCGATGCAGAAACACTTAGCTACTTTCTCCCGCTTGATGACTTCTTCGACACCTTCGGTGACGAGTCCTTTGCGTCCGTACGATCCGTCATCGGTCATGATAATGACTTCATCCGAACTTTCGCGTATCTCCTTTTCCAAGATAATCAATTCTTTGTTTCGCCCAGCCAGTACCGTAATCACCCGGTTGCCCGCTGCTTTTAATGCTTGGACGATGGGCAACAAAGGAGCAACTCCTACACCGCCTCCGGCACAAACCACCGTCCCGAAGTTCTCGATGTGGGTAGCCTGTCCCAATGGACCTACGACATCGGTGATGCAGTCGCCTTCTTCCAGTTCGCAAAGACGGGTAGAGGAGAGTCCTACTTCTTGCACGACTAATGTGATGGTCCCTTTTGGGATGTCGGCGCCCGCAATGGTCAGCGGCATGCGTTCGCCCTTTTCGCCCACTCGTACAATGACGAAATGACCGGCTTTACGCGATTTCGCTATGAGCGGAGCTTCAATCTCTAGCTTAAACACTTTCTCGGAGAAATGTTCTTTCTTAATTATTTTGTTCATTTGTAACCACTGTTTTTGATTGTCTTTGATGCCGGATAACTGAATTTAGTCCTGGAAATGAATTCCTTAATTAATGAAGTCGAAACCGCAATAAGGTATCAATGCTTTTGGAATGCGGATGCCTTCCGGCGTTTGGTTGTTCTCGAGCAAGGCTGCCACGATGCGGGGCAGTGCCAGCGCGGAACCATTTAAGGTATGGCAAAGCTCCATCTTTTTATCTGCGTTGCGGTAGCGGCACTTTAAACGGTTTGCCTGATACGTGTCAAAGTTGGATACGGAGCTCACTTCCAGCCAACGTTTTTGTGCTTCGGAATAGACTTCAAAATCAAAGCATAAGGCTGACGTGAAGCTCATGTCGCCGCCACAAAGGCGAAGAATGCGGTACGGAAGTTCGAGCTTCTGCAACAATCCTTCTACGTGATTCAGCATTTCTTGGTGTGACTCGCGCGAGTGTTCGGGCGTGTCGATACGTACTAATTCTACCTTAGAGAATTCGTGCAGGCGGTTCAATCCGCGTACATCTTTTCCGTAAGAGCCGGCTTCGCGGCGGAAGCACTGTGTATAGGCGCAATTCTTGATAGGAAGTTGTTTTTCGTCTACAATTACATCGCGGTAGATATTGGTGACTGGTACTTCTGCGGTAGGTATCAAGTAGAGGTCATCGACTTCGCAGTGGTACATCTGTCCTTCTTTGTCAGGAAGCTGTCCTGTACCGTAGCCTGAAGCGGCATTGACCACGGTCGGCGGCATGATCTCCAAGTAACCTGCTTTTTGTGCTTCGTCTAGGAAGAAATTGATGAGCGCGCGTTGCAGGCGAGCTCCTTTGCCTTTGTACACGGGGAAGCCGGCACCAGCAATTTTCACGCCTAAGTCGAAGTCCACTAAATCGTATTTTTGAGTAAGTTCCCAGTGGGGGAGGGCATCTTTGGGTAGTTCTGTCTCCATGCCGCCCATTTTCACAATTACATTGTCTTCGGCACCTTTACCTTCGGGCACTTCTTCGTATGGTATATTCGGAATCGTATAAAGAAGGTTTTGCAGATCGTTGGAGGCGTCGTTCATTGTTGTCTCCAAGGTTTTGTTGCCTTCTTTTAGTTCGGCAACGCGGGCACGAGCCCCTTCTGCTTCGTTTTTCTTCCCTTCTTTCATCAGTTGCCCGATGCTTCTTGAAAGCGAATTGACTTCTGCCAGATTCTTATCTAATTCGTTTTGGGTTGTACGTCTCTTATCGTTGATAGCGATTACTTGTGCAATCGTTTCTGCTGCACCTTTGAAGTGCTTCTTTTCCAGTCCGCGGAGCACCGCGTCTGCGTTTTCTGTAATCTGTTTAATGGTAAGCATAGCTATTCTTTATGATGAACTCTCTTTTTAAAGCCGCAAAGGTAAGTAAAAATAAGAAATAGTGTGCTATTTCTACATAAAGAAAGGAGATGCAATCAGTTAGATTGCATCTCCTTCGTTGTTCTATTCGGTTAAAAACCTTATGCTTCTGTGATTTCAGCAGGGATGATAGCGCACGAGCGTCTGTCTTCTTTGCCTACAGTGAATTTTACCACTCCGTCTACTAATGCAAAAAGAGTGTGGTCTTTACCCATACCCATATTGTCTCCTGGGTGGAATTCTGTACCTCTTTGGCGGATGATGATGTTACCAGCTTTGCAAACTTCGCCACCAAATATCTTAATGCCTAATCTTTTGCTATGAGATTCACGGCCGTTCTTAGAACTACCGACTCCTTTTTTATGTGCCATTTCGTTTTACTTTTTTAAATTGATTAAGCTACTACTTCTGTGATTGTTACCTCTGTAAATTGTTGACGGTGACCGTTCAACTTTCTAGAACCTTTTCTTCTTTTTTTGTGGAAAACAAGAACTTTTTCTCCTTTTACTAAGTTCGAAACAATCTGGCAAACTACTTTTGCGCCTTCTACGGTAGGAAGACCTACTGTAATTACTCCGTCTTTGTCGACCAAAAGAACTTTGTCGAATTCTACTGTTGCACCGTTCTCAGCATTCTGAATGTGGTGAACGAACATTTTCTGTCCGGCTTCAGCTTTAAATTGCTGGCCGTTGATTTCTACAATTGCGTACATTTGTTATGTATAGTTGTAAGTTAGCTCCGTCGGGTGGTCTTTAATCACTTAAAGAACTCTTGGTTGAACCCGGTGCGGAATAATCAGGGCACAAAAGTAGTGCATTTATTTGTGATGAACAACTTTTTCTTCTTTTTTTTGTCGACAGGCTCCGGAACCTCTTTATTTTACCGGTTCTATCGTATAGCCTTTTTCCTTGAGCAAGTTCAGTAGCCCGTTTTCTCCAGCCAGATGAAGGGCACCTACGGCAACAAAGGTCGGGGCTTCGTGGAGGATGGCGGGAAGCTTTTCTGCCCAATTCTTGTTGCGATTGTCCAGCATCGCTTCGTTTTCGCCGGGCAGCGGGTCGCATTGATTTCCTTCTATTTCTGTGGATAGCTTGTACATGGCGTCAATGTCTTGAGCGTTATAATCAGCTGTCAGTTGTTTCATTTGTTTTATTCCCTTGTCCAGATTGTTCAGCATACAAAGAAGAAGCTGTGCCTGGCGCTGGAGCGAAGCGTTATTGAAAAGCAAGTTGAACTGAAATTCTATCTTTTCTAATCCGCCAACTTTTTTCCCGCTGGCAGTGGCTTGTGTTTGGAAGTAGGTATCCAGTTGTTCTTGCGGGTTAAAGCCGCCTACATGTTTCAGGTAGATAATGAGAATGAGGTTGTTGGACAAGAAAGCGGGTTTGATTTTGGGCATCGTGGTGATGTCGAACATCAGATTCTCTTTGCTGTATTTGTTTATCATTTCATACTCTTCGGGCGTAAAAAGGGATTGGAAGGTGGTGTCAGTAGCAGTAACCATTTCCTTTTGCATAAGCTGCATGTTAGCAGGATTTTGCATTTCGCTCATGACGAGTTCGCCATACACTTGTTTGGTATCAGCCAATGCCTGCTTCATGCCCGCGATGCTGTCTTTGATACTAAGGGGGGAGAGGTGATGGGTTCCCATAATATAGGATGGTTGATTCAGTCCGTTGCCCGATACTTTCCATAATAGCTGTGCTTGCACTTGAAGCGTTACACAAATAAGCAATGCAATGCTAAGAATTTTTTTCATAAAGAAGGATGTGTTAGTCTATATTAAAGTAATGTTCCAGTTCTTTTTCGGCCGAATTATCTTTGTTGTTAATGTCGCGGATGATGACGCCATGCTCTAGCAGAGCGATGCGGGGACAGATGTCTACCGTATGGTTTAAGTTATGGCTCGAGATGAGGATGGTTGCATTATGTTCTTCGTTGTACTTTTTCAGGAGATGCTTGATGGCTGATTGTGAACTAGGGTCCAAGAAATTGAACGGCTCGTCGAGTATCAGCAACTGCGGATAGTGCAGCATGGCGGAGATGATGCCGATTTTCTGTTTGTTTCCGGCTGAGAAGTTACGGATATACTTTTTCTGCCCCATTACTTCGTCGCCCATCAGGCGGTTGAAGAGCAGGAGGCGTTCGTCTACTTCCTCCTTTTTTAGTCCGTACATTTTGCCGATGAAGTAGAAGTATTCTTCCGGGGTGAGATAGTCTATCAGAAAACCGTCGTCGATAAAGGCTCCGGTAATGGTTTTCCATTCTTCGCTTTTGCTCACGTCGATGTTGTTGATGGTCACCTTGCCGCTGTCGGCTTTGAGCAAATCAAGTGCCAGACGGAAGAGTGTGGTCTTTCCGGCACCGTTGTTGCCCACCAGCCCCATCATATCGCCTTGGTTGATGGTGTAGTTTTCTATGTCTACGGCTATCTTTTCGCCGAATTTCTTTTGAAGTTGAGTGATGCTAATCATGTTTTTTTGTTCAATGGGTTAATGATAAATCCTTATTCTCTGCTGTCTTTAAAACCTTCCATGTTTTTGTAACGGCGTTCCATAAAGCGGTTGTACACGTTCTTTAGCCAGAAACGTGAAGTGGCGATGAAGCCTGTTCCGATAGTTAGAAGGAGGTATGCACAAACGGTTTCGCTGAATGCGGCTTTCAATAAAAAATAGAATATGAGTGGACCACCGAATGCGGCAAAGCTGATAAGGTTTTGCAATCCGGTACCTATATTTTGCATGCCGCTTAGTTTTACGTTCAGGGGGATGGTACGAGTATTGTACACCACTAGCTGGAACAGGGCAAAGTAGATAACGCCAGCGGTGAACACCGCCCATGATATAGCGGTGAGCAAGGCTACTTTTTCCATCACAATAGCCGGTATCATAAAGACAAGAGGCACCAGGATGCCGATACTGTAAAGGTAATACTTCGCTTTCAACAGGTTGTAGATTGATTCTTTGCGGCTCATCAGCCCGTCAATGTAGTTGCCTTCGTAGCTCATCACGGTGGAGAGAAACAGCAGACCGAAGACGGAAAAGTTGTAAATGACAATAAAGTTGGTCATAAACTTATCGTCGTACACGCTGGAGAAACTGAGTACCAAGCTGAACATTAACGTCACTAGCACAATCATTCGCAGCGAGTGTTTGCAAGCTTTGTTGCGCAAGAGCAATTTTAGTTCAAGCCGCATATATTCGCCCACCTCTCCGTATTGTTCCAAGAATTTGTATTCCGAGAGATGTTTCACTTTTGTATCTTCTACCTTGTTCAGTTCGGCATAGATGAGGTTCGCCATCAGCTTGCGGTTGATAAGCCACATACCGGCAATAGCTATAAGGGTGACAAGGAAGTATAGAATGTTTCCGTCAATGTATCCTTCTCCTAAATCAATGAAGAGTTGAGTCAGAAGGCTTTTTTCGGGGACAAAGATGGCGGCTATGATGGCGGCGTATACCAATACCGGAAGCAGTACCCACCAAATGCGTTCGCCCATCAAGGTGCGGCAGAAGAGATACCAATAGTTGTTGAAGATCATCATCAGCCAGATGCCTGCACTATAAGTGATTACTCCGGTCACCCCGAAATATTTCGTTACGGTGATGATGGCAAACGGTACGAACATAAACAGCCAAACAAGGTTGAAGCTGCTCAGTCCGGAACGTATGAGCAAGAAATCGATTATCCGGTTCCGCCGTACCGGCATCAAGAGGTAGGGCTTTACCTCTTGTGTCGGTGTTTTTTGGAACAGAAAGCGCATTGCGAAATCCAGCATCAGAACAAATACCAATCCACTGTTCAGCAGATGATAGGCTTCCATGTTGTTGGTGTCTAAGGCAAACGCAAAGGTGGTGCCGAAGAAAATCAGATAACCAGCCCAAAAGACACTCATGGCGTACATGAAGTATTTTCCGAATTTACTCTTCTCGTACATCGGGTGCCGTTTGGCTGCTAGTTTTCCGTGCTTGCGCAGTTCGTTAAAGAGATTCATTTCTTTTCAGGGCTTGTCATGGTTACTTCTGTCTGGTTTTTCTGTTTGAACAAGTTGCCGGCAAACTGCTGGATTTCTTTTGCTGTGATGCTCTTGACTACGGCATCGTAATCTTTGGTCATATCTACTCCGGTCATCAGGTATTCGTCGATATTGCCCAGCCAGTAGCTGTTTTCTTTTATGTTTTCGGCGTGCTTCTTCAGCATAAACTCTTTCACCTTGTTCAGGTTGCTTTCAGATGGACCCGTGGTGCCCAATTTGTCTGCTTCTGCAAAAATAATCTTCATCAAGTTTTCTTTCTTTGTAGGAGCCGTGTCGAAGATGATTTGCAGGTAAGCCATCTCTTGGGGATGCTTCGAGAGGTTGCCGCCTACATGTACACCATACGTGCCGCCTGCTTCTTCGCGAACCTTTTCGGTATAAACAAGGTCCAGAATTTGGTCGGTCATACTCATCAGGATGTCGTTTCTCATGGTGTATTTGCAAGCACCATTGTACACTAGCAGTACCGATGATTTAGGCGTTTCTTGCTCACGGATAAATTCATTCTTGTACATCCCTTTGCGCATCTCCATCTTATTGTCTTTGAAGGTTTCTTTGCGGTGAATCACAGGCAGTGCGCCCAAGTATTCGGCAATCATTGTTTTATCTTTCTCTGTATCTACATTTCCTACAAAGATAAAGGTGAAGTCGCTGGCGTCTTTGTAGCGGTCTTTGTACATTGTCATTATCTTGTCGTAATCTACCTTGTCTATCATGTCAGCTTTCATGCGGATCGCTCTGGGGTGATTGCAGTAGATTGCTTTTTGGATAGAGTCGTTGAAAGCTACCATCGGGTTCATCTCTTGATTTTTCATGGCGGCTTTGGCGCGGTTCTTGAAAGAAGTGAACGCGTCGGCATCTTTGCGGGGCGTGGTGAAGTTGAGGTATGTGAGCTGTAACATGGTCTCTAAATCTTTGGGCGAGCAGTTGCCACTCATCGTTTCTGTCAAATTCCCAATCAATGCCGATGCGCTGGCTTTCTTGCCTGCCAATACCTTTTCAAGGTCAACTTTGCTGAAGTTGCCCAATCCGCCTAGTTGCATCACTTCGTTTATTCCGTTGATGTTGATGATTTCAGTATCGGGGAAGAGGGAGCTACCACCCAAACTGATTCCCTTCATCCGAATTTCGTCGGCTTTGAAGTCTGTCTTCTTGAGAATTACTTTCACACCGTTGGACAGGGTCAGTTCGGTTGTCCCGAAGAGTTTGTTTTCCTTTTCAGCCACAATCTTGCCGCCTTTGGGCTTTTCTGCCATAAGGGGGTCACTCGATACTTTGTCTACGTAAGCGGTCAGCTTTTCGCCTTTTACTTGTTTGATCATCTGGAGAACAGCCTCTTTGGAAGGCAATTTCACGCTTTCTTTTTCGGGTGCCAAGATGGCAACGACCAGATTGCTGTCCGATACCAATGCTTTTGTCATTTGGTTCAGGGCGGCTACAGGGATGGCAGGCGCTACTTGGTTGATGATGGCGTATTCATTTTCAATGCCCGGGATTGGTTCGTTGTCCAAGAAGTGACGTACGTATTGGTTTACGTATGAGTTGTTTTTGCGTTTGTCCCGTTCGTTGTACGATGATTCCAGTTGGCGGAGGTATTCGGCACGGGCACGGGCGTACTCTGTATCCGTGAATCCGAACTGGCGGGCTCGTTCTATTTCGCGCATCAGGGCAGCAATGCCGCTTTCCACTTCACCTTCTTTGCATACTACTTGTCCGGTAAGGGCGTTTTTTGTTTTTGCGACAAAGAATTCGCCGTCATAAGCTCCTGCCCAAATGAAGGGAGGGGTAGCTGTCTGCGTTAGTTCGTCTAGCCGGGCATTGAGCATGATGCCCATCAATGAGTTGGCGTAGTTCTGAACCAAGTAGCCTATGTTGCCTTTCTGGTCGTTGGGAGTAGCTTCGTGCTTGTTGAAGACTAAGGCTACAATGTCGCTTTGCTCTTTGTCTTTTTCAATGACTACTATCGGCTCTTTGTTGTCGTTCACCGGATAATACTCGCGTTTGGCGGCATTCGGTTGTGCGGAGATGTCGGCAAACATCTTCTTTATCCGGGCTTCAATGGCATCCACGTCAATGTCTCCTACCACTACAATGCCTTGTAGGTCGGGGCGGTACCACTTTTCATAGTAATCTTTCAATGTTTGGTATTTGAAGTTCATCACTACATCCATGGTTCCGATAGGGAAGCAGGTGGCATATTTGGTGCCTGCATACATCTGTGGAAGCATTCTCTCTTGCATGCGTTGCATGGCGCTCATGCGGGTGCGCCATTCTTCGTTGATAACGCCACGTTCTTTGTCAATTTCTTTGTCTTCCAGCGAGAGGTCGTTGGACCAGTCGTGCAATATCAGCAAGCAAGAGTCGATGGCTCCGGCTGTTTTTACGGGCACATTGGAGATGTTATACACTGTCTCGTCTACCGAGGTGTAGGCATTTAAGTTTTCACCGAACTTCACGCCGATGCGTTCCAAGTATTGTTTCAAAGCGTCGCCGGGGAAGTGGGTGGTTCCGTTGAAGCACATGTGTTCGAGGAAATGTGCCAGACCGCGTTGGTTTGCTTCTTCTTGAATGGAGCCTACTTTTTGGGCAATGTAGAAGTCGGCGCGATTGGCAGGAAGGGCGTTCTTGCGAATGTAATACGTCAGTCCGTTGTCGAGTTTTCCGATACGTACGCTCGGGTCGGTCGGGATGGGCGGCATCTGTTGAGCCGTTGCTTGCTGGAAGCTGCAGCAAAGTATCATTGCTGCTACGAATAAACCATGGAATAAATGTTTCATATCTATTATTAATTAAAGTTATTATTCTTTTATCTATATCCCTATCAGTCGGCAACAAGCAGCCGAAAATCACAGGCGAGTAAGAGTTTATTTGATGGCTTCTCTTATTCTGACCAGTTTAGTCAGCAATTCTTCCAGCAAATCGAGCTGCAGCATGTTGGCTCCGTCGCTTTTGGCTACTGCGGGATTCTGATGTGTTTCGATGAAGAGTCCGTCTGCTCCTACGGCGATACCCGCTTTGGCAACGGTTTCGATGAGCTGTGGCATGCCGCCTGTCACGCCGCTTGTCTGGTTGGGTTGTTGCAATGAATGCGTTACGTCTAGTATGACGGGGAAACCGATGGTTTGCATTTCCGGTATGCCCCGATAATCCACTACTAAATCTTGATACCCGAAGGTGGTTCCGCGTTCGGTAATCATCACGTGCTTGTTTCCTGCTTCTACCACTTTATCTACGGCAAAACGCATAGCCATGGGTGCCAGAAACTGCCCTTTCTTGATGTTGATTGTCTTTCCTGTTTTTGCGGCAGCAACCAGTAGGTCTGTTTGCCGGCAGAGGAAAGCGGGAATCTGCAGCATGTCGACGTAGGCGGCTGCCATTTCGGCTTCTTCGGCGGCGTGTATGTCGGTTACGGTAGGCACGCCGAAGGTGTCGTGCACCTTCTTTAATATTTTCAACGCTATTTCGTCTCCGATGCCCATAAAGGAGTCCAGCCGCGAGCGGTTTGCTTTGCGGTACGAACCTTTAAATACGTAGGGGATTTGCAGGCGTTCGGTGATGGCTACCACTCGTTCGGCTATGCGCATGGCCATGTCTTCTCCTTCTATCACACAAGGGCCGGCAAGCAGAAAGAAGTTGCCGGCAGGGTTATTTTTTAATTCTATCATGATTGTACTAATTAGTTTCTCTTAATTGGGGATGATTAAAGTGGTTTTTTCGGATAAGATGCCGATTTCCAGGGGGAAGTGCTTGGGTAATAGGCGCCCGTCGAGGTCTACGGCTGCATTTTGAGCACGCAGCACTTTTACTTTCTTGGTGCGGTAGCTCTTCACTACTTTGTGGTTGAGGATGCGGCCTTGAATGAGCATCCACAAGCCGGACATGGTTTGCAGGAGTTCGGGACGGTAGATGACCGATACGTCCAACCAGCCGTTGTAGGGCACGGCGCTCGGCGTTTGTCCGTAGCCGCAGGCGCTGCCTACGCAGACAGTCATGATGCGTCCGCGAATATGTTCGCCGTTGATGCGCAAGTGCATCCGGTAGAGGCTTCGTTCGAAGACAAGCAAGAAGAAGGCGGCGAGGTAGGAGAGGTATTTCACGCCCCAAAACCGTTTGGTTTGGTCGGTGATTTTGACGATGCGTGCGCCCAGCCCGATGTTGACGGCATTGAGGAAGTAGCGTTTTTGATGATGGGTGCCGTCGAAGAAGTTGCAGTATCCCACGTCTATCTTCTTGCGGCGGTTGTTGATAATCCAGTCCACCGCTTGCTTGTATTCCAAGCTCAGGTCCCAGAACTTGGCAAAATCGTTTCCGATGCCGTTGGGGATGATGCCGATAGCGATGTCTTCTTTCTGTTCGGCTTTCGAGTTCATGATGCCGTTCAGGGCATCATTCAGGGCGCCGTCGCCGCCTACGATGACGATGATGCGATAGCCGTTGTTGGCAAGGATGCCTGCCAGGCGTTCCACCGAACCGAATCCTTCGGACTGTACGTAGTCAAATGCAACGCCTTTGCTGTCGATGTATTCTTTAATTTCTTTCCAACGTTTTTGTACTTTCCGTGTGCCGGCTTTGGGGTTGTATATCACGCCCCACTTCTTAGGTTCTACGCTCATCTGCTATAATTGTTTCTTAGTATAAACTCACCGCCAAAGATACTAAACTTCGATGAGTTTTCTTCTTACAAAGGCTATCTTTTCTTCCATCGCCCACGAAGCGTCTACCCAATGGATGGTGAATCCCCGGCGTTCCATCCCCCGGAACCAGGTCATCTGCCGCTTGGCGAATTGATGGATGGCGGTTTCGAGCCCCGTGAACATTTCATTATAGGTTAGTTGTCCGGTGGCGTAAAGTGTCAGGTATTTATATTCTAGTCCGTAATAGATTAAGTTGTCGGGCGCAATCCCTTGGGACAATAAGTGGCGGACTTCGTCTATCATCCCGTCGTCCAGCCGTTGTTGCAGCCGCCGGCTGATCTTTTCGCGCCGCAAATCCCGGTCGATGTTTACTCCGATGATGAGGCTGCGAAGTGCCGGGAATGCTCGTTGGGGCGCCGGGTGCTGACGGTCGTATTCTTCTATTTCGATGGCGCGGATGGCGCGTTTTACGGTGTCCACATCGGTGGAGTTGTGCAACGTTTTGTATTGTTGCAGCGTCCGGGTAAGTGCTTCGAGCGATTGACCTGCCAGCCGCTGGCGCAGCTCGGGATTTTCGGGCACGGGCGTGAGCTGATAGCCTTTCAAGACCGATTCCAGATACAGTCCCGTGCCTCCGCATACGATAGGCAGCAGCCCCTGTTGTTTCATCGCCTCGTAAGCGGTCAGAAAGTCGCGTTGATATTCAAAGAGGTTGTATTTATAGCCCGGGTCGGCTATGTCTATCAGATGGTGGGGGATGGTTCGTCCGTTGACGGTATAGTCCGCCAAGTCTTTTCCCGTACCCAAATCCATTCCGCGGTAAACCTGCCGCGAGTCTGCACTGATGATTTCGGTGTTCAGTTCGGCAGCCAGTGCAGCGGCAAAAGGAGTCTTTCCTGAAGCTGTGGGACCCAGCAGGGCGATTAAATCATAGGTAGGCATGATTATTTTCTTTATAAGTTCGGGGTCAAAGATACAGAAAAGGACCTGGAAAAGGGTGTAGAACGCTTTAAATTCGAGGCTGCCGCACCAAAGAAATAATCTTCTGCCGGGAGATTCGCCATCCTCTGCCGAAGGATG
>JAVVVS010000030.1:0-31007 GCA_036652495.1 Bacteroides sp. | reverse complement strand
CGCTATGATGCTTGGGCACAAAAACGATGTATTTCATTCCTGCATTTTTAGCTATCGTCACCCACGCATCGGCATCGAACTTGGTGGGATTGAATTCCTTACACATCTTGATATAGGTCTCTTTAGGAACCGAATTTCCCCACGTCCATCCTATTTCCTGATCAATAGCCCCCATAGGCGACCAATGAATAAACATACCGAAACGAGCATCGGTAAACCATTTCAACTCGGACTTCACAGAGAGATTCATTTCTTTGGCCTGCGCAAAAATGCCCGACGGATTCATCAAAAGGAGGACGGCTGCAAAGAGGTATCCCCAAAGTGTAAAAACAGATTTTCTTTGTTGTTTTTCTAAAGTATTCATACCGAACGTATTTAAAGTGATTATTGAACATGTATGCTGAATTTCCGAATCAACGGAACACCTACAGATGATTTTATTTTCACTCTGATTGCATCCATCTCTGTGCAATGACTGATTGGGTCTATTTTTCTTCTTCCTACAGAAGTTCCCTCGGCTATCTTTATCCACGTGCCCGCAAGCGCATCCCGGCCTTCTATTTCGTATGCACGGATGCGCTGCCCATATTGGTATTCTTCCCATAAATCAGTATAAGCTATCTTTGCAGGTTTATCCAGCGTTACAGACACTTCATAGCCGGCCGTCTTTTCCACACAAGCCACCGGATGCCCAAAACGACGTGTGATCTCTGCCCCGAACTCTTGATAGCGTTTCATATCATCGGGATGTATGCTACCATCTGCCATCGGAGCACAGTTTACAATCAGAAAACTATTCCTGCCCACCGATTTAATATAGCAATTCATCAACTGCTCCAAGGTTTTTCGATGATTCAACGCATCGGGGCGCATGTGCCAAAAATGGTCGTGCAAGGGCGTATCAGCTTCATGAGGAGCCCAGTAATCGCCATCGGGATCATCTTTTTCTTGCATCTGATTCTTGTCTGCCCCTTGTTGGCTATCAAAAACTTTGTCCATCGTGCTTTTTGGTAAAGTAGACCAGCAAGGATCTTTCACCGTACCGGTTTCTGTGCCCGGCCATCTGATGGTAGGATAAGGGTCATGACAGCCCACCGCAGCAATCACCGCATGAGGCGCTCTTTCGGCAATTTCTTTTCCTAAAGAAGCCTTGATGGGTTGGTCTATCCATATTTCGGTGACCAACTCCGAGCCTAAACGGTCTATTATTTCGTGAAACCGCGTCTTCAATATCTTATTTGATTGCTCCCGGGTCATCACCTTGTCCAGCTTGCTATAGTCTATGGTGCTCTGATCTATCTTTTCCGCGGTAGGATGAGGAGACCAATAGTAGAAACCGGCTTTCAATCCATGGCTTTTGCAAGCTTGTGCAAACTCTTTCACCACATCCCCTTTGCCACCTTTGTACGCCGTATGACCAATGTGATAATCGGTCGTTTCACTAGGCCACATACAAAATCCGCCGCTATGTGCCAGCATAAAGACAATTTCTTTGGCTCCAAAAGCTTGGGCAGCTCTGCACCATTCATTTACATCTAGTCTTTCAAACTTGATGTCTGCCAACTGCGTAGAGCCATCATCGTACTCTCTCTGCTGGATAGTGGCCGGATCAAGTTGTATAAACATGGCTCTTTCCATCTCTTGCCAATCGTATTGCACTTTAGATGGTTTGGCTAAATGAGAAGCGCTGGCATCGTTGATTGCCTTCTCCCACTTTTCGTTGATTGTCTGGCTACGCAGATTCATCGCTAATAGCATCAGGGCGAACCATAAAGCTAATTTAATTCTGTTGTTTGACATTTCATTAAGAGTTTGTATAAGTAATATAAGATGTTCTTCAATACGATAACTCACGTGTGCACAAAGGCTGAAATAAAAGGGCTAGCAAGAGCCTCTGAAGATAATCTCCGGCTTTATCACTCTGATTTCTGCAGCCGTTGTTTCTTCATTCATTTGATTCATTAAAAGTTCGAATGACTCGACCGTCAATCTAGAAATAGGCTGATTGACAACCGTTAGCTCAGGGTCGCAAGCGATACACATCGGTCCGTTGTCGAAGCCTACCACGGAAACATCTGCTGGAATGCAGCAGTTCCTCTTTTTTAAATACTTGATTGCTCCAATGGCGGCATCATCGGACACGGCTAATATTCCATCGGGAGTTTCGGCTAGCTCCATGAGTTTTTGAGCACCGGAATATCCATCGTCCATACAATGGCTAGGCTGCTCTACATAATACGAAGGATTAAAAACAAGCGCATTATCCATCAAGGCTTGTTTGTACCCTTTTAATCTATCCATAAATACGTTGATATAGCTCGAGGTGGAGATAAATGCAATCCGTCTTTTACCCATCCTAATCATTAAATTCACCGCATCATAAGCTCCTTGATAATTGTCGATTTGCACCCGGGAAGCCTGTACATCAAGAGGAATCCGATCGAAAAAGACCAAAGGGATATTTCTTTCTTGCAGTAGTTTGAAGTGTTCGCCGCTCTTCGTTTCTTTTGATATGGAGCAGATAACCCCTGCCACCCTGTAGCCGATAAGGATATTCACTACTTCTTTCTCTATCAAATACTTGTCACTTGACTGAAAGATCATCACGGAATAGCCGGACTGATGAGCCAAGTTCGTGAAATCGGAGATGAACTTAGAAAAGAGATAATGCTGTAAGTCGGGCACCAAGATACCGATGGTGGTGCTGCGTTTGTTCCGGAATCCTTGTGCCAACAAATTAGTTTGATAGCCTAACTCATTGGCTTTCTTCCATATTAAGTCGGATGTTTCTTTACTCACCGAGCTACTGTTCCGCAAAGCCCGTGACACGGTTGTGTGGTGTATATTTAGTTCCTTGGCTATATCTTTGATGGTGACGTATTTTTCCATAGATTCTATTCTTTTCGGCGCAAAGATACATTGCTTACGTGAGCATTCCAACTATAAAGCAGAATTTATTGAAAGTTGTAGCAGATATGCCAAGAAAAGAAGCGAAGTTTTCTCTACCTTTGCGCCCAAATATGTAAAGGGTCAAAAAGATGCAACCACAAATTATACTCATCACCGGAGCCTCTTCCGGCTTCGGAAAGTCTACAGCACAAATGCTTGCAGCGCAAGGACACTTGGTTTATGGCACCAGCAGAAAGCCGTCGACGGATCAGGGCAAAGTAAGAATGCTCGTTGTCGATGTAACAAAAAGAGCCTCCATCCTCTTGGCTATAGAACAATTATTATCGGAACAAGGACGCATTGATGTACTCATCAACAATGCAGGCATGGGTATAGCCGGAGCGCTGGAGCTGGCTACAGAGGAAGAAATAGCCAGTCAGATGGATACGAACTTCCGGGGAGTGGTCAACATGTGCACCGCCGTGTTGCCACACCTGCGGAAAGCTCGAAAAGGAAAGATTATCAATATCAGCTCTATTGGCGGGGTGATGGGCATCCCCTACCAAGGCTTTTATTCGGCTTCCAAATTTGCGGTAGAAGGATATAGCGAAGCCTTAGCTTTGGAAGTTCATCCCTTCGGCATCAAAGTTTGCTTGGTAGAGCCTGGAGATTTCAACACCGGCTTCACCGACCACCGAAACATTTCCGAACAAACCTTGCATGAAGCGGATTACAAGGAGAGCTTTGCAAAATCGCTGAAAATCATTGAGAAAGAAGAGCGAAACGGTTCTCATCCGTGCAAACTGAGTGCTGCAATCTGCAAAATTGTAACATCGAAGAATCCTCCCTTCCGAACCAAAGTCGGACCGTGGGTACAAATACTTTTTGCCAAAAGCAAGAGTTGGTTGCCGGACGCTGTCATGCAGTTTGCCCTCCGGCTATTCTATGCCGTATGACAGAAATAGTCCATTTCGCTCTTTGATTTGATTTCATTTCAGTTGCGGGTTACGCGGACTGTCCACGCGTATCTATTCTGCGATTAAGGCAACATAGCATCCGTTTCGTTCAGGTTGAAACGGACTTCCACAATAGAATGCTGCACGGCGCCCGGTCTCATCTTGATATAAGTGATGGCGATGATGGTTCCATCAGGTAAAATCTCCAAGCCGGGATAGCCACAATCGGAACCGGCATAACTGTGCAACAGCTTGATTTTGTACTGTCCGGAAGTGCCTTCGCGCAAGTCTTTATAATGTCCCACCCAAGCTACAAAATGTCCTTTGGTTGGACTGTTGGGTGCCATATCGCGAAAAGCCACTACCATACGTCCGTCGGGGGCAAACTTCACAACGTGCCTATCGCCCGTCAGTCCCCAAGGCGTTTCTTGCAGCGGTGTCCAGTGAGCACCTTCGTCGTCAGAAAACATCATCAAAGAATTCCCTACCCGTGCGTTTTCACGAACGAGGCAGACCAAACGGTTGGTGTTTTCCGGTACACGGAACACACAAGGCTCGCATGCGTTGCGTCCTTCCATCCTGCCTACCAGTGTCGATTCGTCCCAAGTCAATCCGCCATCGTGGGAGATAGCTTGCCACAACGTCAACGGCGGACGGTCTTGATCTTTTTCTCCGCGATGGTACAGTCCCAAATAATCGCCATTCTTTAATTTCACGATACTGGCAAACGCCATCACGCAAGGCTTGTTCAAGGTGCGCACGGCACTCCATGTCTTTCCGTCATCTTCACTGTAGCTTTGCCCCATTTTCGGTTCTCCACAAAACACGAACAGACGTTCTTTGCCCTGCTTGTCGGTAAGCTTATAGATGCTGGGGCAATTGCTCATCGTGTTCCAGTCAGCAGGAGTTTTTCGAGTGAACCAGTTCAGCCCAGCATCTTTGCTTTCGGCAAAGAACGAAGCCTTGCCGCCATGTCCGAAAGACCAGGTACATAGGATTGTCTTGTTATCGTCCATCAATACAGTGGTAGGATGCCCGTTATACAAATCAGTTTTGCCTTGTGCAATAACAGTTTGACGCTCTTTCTGAGCAGAAAGGTCAACCCAAGGAAGATTAGGTTGGGCGGTTTGAGCCACACAGGGTAACGCGGCTAACGTGATTAACGTTTGAAGAAGAAAATGTTTCATAGTTTATATTTTAGAAATGAGTATCACTATTGATTTAAAATATGAACTGTGCAAAAACACAGATTTATCTATACATTTACACAGTTCAAATACTTGTTTTTTATTTACCTACATTAGTATCGTAGCCCTCCGTTTGAACTAATTTATCATTCAATACCATATCATTATAATTTATCGGAGAATATAAGGAATAAGGTTTCCCATCACTTCCAACTTTTCCGGAGAGATTAGGCACTTCCTTATAAATGTCAATAGATCCTCCCTGATGGAAGCGAATTAAATCGAACCATCTTTTTTGCTCAACAAAAAGTTCGCGTAGACGCTCATCACAAAGTTCTTTCTCTATTGAAAGTTTATCCATTGTTCCGCTATAAGGCATCAATCCTGCACGATTACGAACAGTGTTCAAGTCTGTAACTGCATCTGAAATCTTGCTAAGAGCTGCATTTGCTTCTGCACGAAGTAACAACAAGTCACCCCAACGATAAGCAATCAGGTCATCATCAAAAAAGCGATCATCAGCATACACCTTTCCACGGAATTTATTGGTTTGCGTCAAAATCAGCTTATTATCTTTGTCTACAAGATCAATCATAGCCACTTTATATCGTTTATCCTCCGGATTTTTCAAATATATCTGTCGTACTTTATCGCTTGGCGCATAAACGTGCCGACTTTGGTTAGGAGAAGTAGCAGCATCTGCTAGATTCACTGCCATAGACAGATTATCTGTTCTTGAAGTAGTATTCGTTGCGATTGATAAATTGCCTGTTTCATAACGTTCAAAGTAGAAAGAGAAAATGATTTCACTATTTTTTTTATTGGCATTATCAAATACCTTTGCGTAATCAGGCAACAACGTTGCACCACTAGCTTGCACACTGTCAATTGCTTTAATGGCTTCTTTCAAATCGGCATCTCCTCCTTTTAAAACTTTAGCCTTCCACATCAAGACATCAGCTTTCAACGCATAAGCCGCTGGTTTAGATGCATAATTTTTATTGATATATCCATCTTCCGGAAATAAAGAAATAGATTGTTCAATATCAGATAGAATCAGAGTCATCACGTCGTTTTTAGAAGAACGAGGCTTTAATACCACATTGTCTGATAAAACGGGTTCTGTTACAATAGGCACGTCTCCCCAGATACGTACCAGCAGGAAATAAGTATAAGCTCTAAGGAAATAGCTTTCGGCTTTTACACGATTTTTTTCTGTTTCATTAGCGAATTTCAATCCTTCAATCTCTAAAAACAAAAGATTGGTATGGTGAATGATATTGTAAGCCTCGCGATAAGAAGGAGCGTTACTTTCGTTCAAAGCTTGCGCCCATGCATTCGAAGTAGGTCCTATTTCTCCCGCTTTAAAAGCGTCCCCTCTATCTTCTCCATAGAAAGAGGTGTTATTCATATCACGAACGCGGTTATAAATTCCTGCCAAATAAGCCTTGGCATCTCCCGGGTTTTTCCAAAATGATTGTGATGTGATGGTTGAAACCGGTTCTATATCTAAAAGACTGCAACTACAAACCAGCGTACAGGCAACAATCCATATTAATATTTTATTATTTTTCATCATAGTGTTTTTTTTAAAAGGTTATTCTTGCGCCAAAATTAAATTGAATCGGAAGGAAGTATTCACCAGTCTCTTGCCCGTCATATTGTTCCGGATTCAAGCCATCGAATCCAGTAATGTATCCAATGTTGGTAACGCCAGCATTCAAGGATACACCTTTTACTTTAATTTTCGAACACAATGTGCGAGATAATTCATACCCCAATGATACTTCGCGGAAGCATAAATAATCTCCTTTAGAATAATAAGCCGTGTTATCAGCATTTCCATTTGAATTCATGCCGGCATAACCAACCGTGCGCATGTGATTGCGATAACCATTATCCCAATCGGACGCTATATCATAACGTGGATATTTAGCCGTAGCTGCATCACCTGGATTCCACCAAATGTTTCCATTCGTTACATCGGTTGTAGTAATAATGGCATTTCGAGCATTGGCATTCGACCTTGCTCTCCAAACATTAGCAATCGTATGCCCCAAAGCATAATCTATCACAAAGCGGAAAGAGATGTTTTTATATCTCAAACTATTGATTAAAGCTCCTTTTTTATCCGGATTAGCCCAGCCAATAAATGTAATATCTTTATCGTCAATAATACCGTTATTATCAAAATCAGCCCAGATAGCATCTCCTGCCACTTTTTTCTTATTCATTTTCGATCCTGACACTTTAGTATCTGTTGGAGCATTGGCAGCTGCTTCGTCAGTATCATATACTCCCATATACTTGTATCCCCAGCGTCCGCCAATTCGTTCACCTTCAGCCAGGCCACCTACTTCAATATAAGTTTTCGATTTGCCGTCCCATATCAAGCCTCCTTGCACGCGATTATTATTACGTCCATTGTTTGGTAGCTTTTTCATATAAGTGCGGTTCATACTGAATGTGGCTGTTACATCCCAATTAACAGGAGAGTTCACAGATAACGGCCGAGCAGTAGCAGATATTTCGATACCTTTATTTTGCACAGTTCCCAGATTGGCTTTAATCGATTTAAAACCGGTTTGCGCAGGAAGTGATTTGTCATATAAGCGGTCGGAAGTCAGCTTGTTGTATCCGGTAAAAGCCAATTCAACACGATTGTCTAGAAGCCCTAAATCAAATCCATAATCTACGTTGGAGGTTGTTTCCCAAACCAAACTATTATTGGCAAGAACACTATTTAAGATTCCTGGATTTCCACCATATTGGAAAGTACCATATTCTCCTTGTGTATTCGAGTAAGAGAGTTTGTTATTTCCTGTTTGTCCCCAACTGGATCTCAACTTCAAGCGGCTAATTACTTCTTTGGGAAACCACTCTTCATAATGCATATTCCAACCGCCGGAAACAGCGGGAAACAAGGCGAACTGATGATCTTCAACAAACTGAGAAGCACCGTCATATCGAGCTGAAACAGTTAGCAAGTAACGACGTTTGTAATCATAATTCACGCGGGCAAAGAAACCAACTAACACTTCTTTATCCAATTTAGAAGTTGTCCGTTGTTCGCTTGGTTTCGTCGGGTCTAATGTAGGCACATAGTCAGTAGGTGCCAACGAACCGGTACCTTTTAAATAATAGCTATCAGTTTGCGTATAATTCATACCTGCCATAGCATTGAATGTATGATCTTTTTTGAACACGTTATCGTAAGTGAACACGGCATCTCCCATCAATTGCTTGTACTGGTCGTGTCTCTCCAATGTTTTGCGTGCTTTATTGAACTCATTATATTTCTCGAAAAAACGATAAATATTTTCTTGCATGTAGTATGAAGCTGAAGGCTTAAAGTGTAATCCTTTGATGATTTCCCAGTCAAGCCCTAATTGGAAGGTATTTCTATAGGCTTTATCAGTAATATCTTGATAATACAATTCATGCAGACGATTACGAGGAGAGCCACCCGATTCTCCAATACCTGGAGTTCCGTCATCGTAATACAGACGAAAAGTAGTAGGATAACGAGACGAACGATCCATCGTACTTGTTCCGGAATTTTCCTGATCGGTTGCTTTATTCGAAATAGTAGAATGCTTTATACCAACATTCAACTTTAGATTGCTCTTTAAACGGTAATTACCGTTAGCGGTAAAGCTCAAACGGTCATAACCGGTACCGAGCACCATACCTTCAGCCGTTATATAGCCCAAGCTTACAAAATAATTGCCATTTTCATTTCCACCGGAAGCATTTATATCATAATTGTGTGTCAGCCCTGTTTGGAACAATACATCTTTTTGATAATTATTATCTTTAAAAATGATTTGCTTGCCAGAATAGGGATCTTTCATCGTTTCATATCCTTGCTTGTTGAGCAGGTTGTTGACGTAATCCTGTCCCATATTACCTGTCAAATCATCCAAATACTCAGTAGTAAAACGAGAATAGCCGTATCCGACCAATGCGCCATTTTTATAATTCATGTTTCCTGTTGAATAAGGATAAGCTCCTCCTTCCAATCGTCCGGTCACATTGGAATCATTAATGCCGCGTGCACCTGCCATACGAGAGGCATATAAATAATCTTTAGCATTAGAAAACGGATAATGCTGTCGGATTTCTTCAATACCCAATCGATAAGAGGCAGATATAGTAGCCTTACCGTCGGTTGAATTTCCTTGTTTGGTTGTAATTAGAATAATACCGTTAGCCGATTTCGCTCCATAAATAGCAGCAGAAGCAGCATCCTTTAAGACTTCCATAGATTCAATGTCCTCTTGGTTAATGCCGTTCATGTTGTCGCGAAGCACACCGTCTATAACAAAAAGAGGCGTATCATTATTAGGATCTGTTGATCCTCCACGAATCAGGACTTTGGGCTGTGCACCTGGCTGTCCGGTAGTTTGCCGTATATCCAGACCAGCTACTTTTCCTTGCAGATTATTTAAAGGAGAGGCTGATACTGAGGATAGCAGCTCTCCTTTTTTCACCGAAACTACACCAGAAGTAACCGTTGCTCTGGATTGTGTGCCATAACCAATTGCCACAACTTCATCTAAAGCAATCGATTCATCGGCAAGCGTAATTTCATAAAAGGTGGCAGCTGTCGTTTTAATATTAGAAGTTTTCATTCCTATATATGAAACGTCCAGTACTGATTTCCGGGGAACTTTCAATGTAAATTTTCCATCTATATTGGTGGTTGTACCAATATTTGTATTTTTCACTATGACAGTGGCACCTATAATAGGTTCGCCTACTCCGTCTTTTACAAGACCATTAATCTCGAATAATTCTTGTTGTTGCGCATAAATTGGACAAACACTCCCAATAAATGTCAATAAAACAAGAATGAGACTTCTTACATGATTAATTTTTCTCATCTTTGTATGCTATTAAATAATAATTTAAAGTGTAGGCGAGAGGATGTATTCCGTCCAAAGTCTATTTTCTCTCCCTACTTTTTTTTATTTCGAAAAGAATCCCATCTTCGTTAAATCTTCTTTCAACATTTGATATTCCGCTTCGCTAAACGGCGTGATTGGCAAGCGGCACTCGCCGCAGTCGATACCAATTAAGTTCATGATTGCTTTTCCGCCTCGTACACCTCCTCCGTATTTAATGATGATTTCTACTATTTCGATTGATTTCATTTGTAATTGACGCGCTTTAACCATATCGCCTTTCTTCACGGCTTCCAAAATGCCCAGATAAACAGCAGGCAAGTAATTGTACGTGCTTCCCACACCAGCTACGGCTCCAAAAGCTAAACCGGCAAGTAGTATTTCGTCATAACCGTGAAGCACTTCAAACTCGCCATGGTTCAAATTCAGACATTCGCCCATCTCCATCAGGTTGTTGTGCGTAAACTTTGTTCCGACCAAATTGGGTATTACCTTTTTTCCTTCTACCAAAAACTCCGGGACAGACAAAGAGACGCCTGTCATCGAAGGCATATTGTAATAATAGAATGGCAATTCTTCCGCCGACCGAGCAATGGGGGCGAAAAAGGCTACTAAATCTTTCACCGAAGCCGGTTTGAAAAAACAGGGTGCCATGGCGCCAATAGCATCGGCGCCTGCTTCTTGAGCATGACGGGCCAGCTCCATAGCTTCCACTTGTGAGTTACTGCCCACATGAGCAATGACTTTAAATCGCTTGTTGGCGGATTTGATCCATTCGGTCAAAACCATTTTTCGTTCTTGAGTGGTCAGCGATTGCGATTCGCCCGTAGTGCCGCACACAAAAACGCCGGTCATCCCTGAGGTTGCCATCTGGTCGGCATACTTTTGAATGGCAGCTAGGTAAACATTTCCCGCTGCATCCATTGGAGTGAAGGTGGCAGCAATCAGTCCTTCTAAACGTTGGTAATTTTTCATTTTGATTGGTTATTATAGTAATTTAGTCTTGGTGAATTCGCCTATTGACGAAAATTTTATAAACGGCAAAGTGTTTTTCGAGCGCGTTGCGGTATCCTGCTTCATCGCCTTGCTTGAGGAAATTCAAAAGGTCGGCATGAGTGACCAACTCCCCTCGTTCATTAAGTTCCATGTTGATGGGAGCAAGCAGCTTCTTGAATTTGTCTTTCACAAAAGTCATTACGGGGTGGACAATTTCTTGAAAATCGTGGATAGTGCAGTTGCCGGTGATCTCGTAGAGCTTGGCATGGAAATCGAACTCACTGATGGTGGCGTATTCATTGTTTTCAAAGACAATCTCCATCTTAACAATTTCTTCGAGTTCTGCAATGTCGTTAGGAGTGATGTTTCGGAACAGGTCGCTGCAAATGCCTATTTCGAGTGCAATGCGGAAACCGAGAATGTCGAACAACGTTTGTTCGCTCAAGATGCGGGGATCCACTACTCGTTTCATCCCACCGAGGATGGATGGTTCTGTCAAAATCATGCCCCTTCGTGTACGGGTTTCTATCAGCCCCATCATCTTCAAACGGCTCAATGCCTCGCGCAGCACACTACGGGCTACGCCGAGAGAAGCGCCCAGTTCTTGTTCATTGGGGATGGCATCGCCTGCCCGTAAGTCTTTTGTTTTAAAGAAGGTAAGCAATTTATCTTCTACCTGATCGACCAGGGTGACAGGCTGGCTGTCGATTTTAAGCGTATTCATAGCATTTATTTTAAGGTATAAACAAGATTATTATTCGTCAATCCTATTTGTCCGACAAATAAAGAAATAATATTGTTATTAGGCAATAGCGGAAGTTCTTTTTCTGACTTCCGTTAGGAAACTTTAACTAGTTCGACGGCTTTTATATGCTTTTGCACCGTCTGCAAGCTCTCTAAGCGTACTTTTAAGCCACCAAGCTAGTCTGTACGCTTACAGGGCAACCGTACCAAGGGAAAATTCTTCCGCCGGGAGAGGAGCAATCTTCTGCCGAAGGATGACGAATCTCTTGACGGTAGATGGCGAATCCTCTGCCGAGAGTGGAATCATCTTCTGCCGAAAGAATCAAACTTCAGATGAGTTGCCTTGCACTGCTTCAGTCCGCGCACGGAGAATCGACAGTACAAATGCACGGTCTAAAGCGTACAAACAAGCGTAAGGGCTTGCTGCTGAAGGAAGAACAGACTAAAGTATATAGAAAGAAGCCTTATGCTTGCCGGAGGGACAACTATCACAGGCTGGAGCCGGAAAGAAACTTTTCTGAAACAAAAGGAGGAATATAGTTTGCTTTTAAAAGAAAAGCATTACTTTTGCCCCCGAATTAATAATCAAAGCAGCCTCATTCGCATGAAAGCATTTACTTATACATATTACTTTTTCCTTTACTTTTACTTTAGCCAGAAAGTAGAGCGGGAGTTTGTATGTGTCAGGTGAGAATGATGCTTAAAGACTGATAGGAAGAATCAATAATATGAATCCCGCTCCATAACATGGACGCGGGATTTTTTTGTATCATACACCACCCGAAACAGAAAAGAATGAAAAAGATAGCCATTCAAGGAAGCAAAGGATCGTACCACGACATTGCCGCTCACAAGTATTTTGAAGGAGAAGAGATAGCACTTATCTGCTGCGCCACCTTCGAGGACGTGTTTGCAGCCATCCGAAGAGACAGTCAGGTCATCGGGATGCTTGCCATCGAAAACACCATCGCAGGCAGCCTGCTCCACAACAACGAGCTGCTGCGACAGAGCGGAACGCTGATTACGGGCGAATACAAGCTGCGCATCTCGCACTGTTTCGTCTGCCTGCCGGACGAGGGATGGGACGACATCACCGAGGTCAACTCCCACCCCATCGCCTTGATGCAATGCCGCGAGTTCTTGCAACAGCACCCGCACATCAAAGTGGTGGAAGCAGAAGATACCGCCCTGAGCGCCGAAATCATCTGCCGGCAAGGGCTGAAGGGGCACGCTGCCATTTGTTCGCGACTGGCAGCAGAAGCCTACGGAATGAAGATTTTGCAGCAGGGCATCGAGACGAACAAACACAACTTCACCCGTTTCTTGGTGGTGGCGGACCCGTGGCTTGCCGACGAGATACGGCAGCAGCAGGCTGTGCCCACCAACAAAGCAAGCATCGTGTTCACCTTGCCCCACACCGAAGGAAGCCTCTCGCAAGTGCTCTCCATCCTTTCGTTCTACACCATCAACCTCACCAAGATACAGTCGCTACCCATCATCGGACGGGAATGGGAATACCAGTTTTACGTCGACGTGGCATTTGGCGACTATCTGAGATACAAGCAAGCCATCGCGGCTATCACTCCATTAACCAAAGAACTCAAAACATTAGGCGAATATGCAGAAGGAAAATCGAGTATTTAACGTCGCTCCCGCCAGACGGCTGGAGAGCGTAGGCGAGTACTACTTCTCGAGAAAACTGAAAGAAGTAGCGCAAATGAACGCCGAAGGGAAGGACGTCATCAGTCTGGGCATCGGAAGCCCCGACATGCCGCCCTCGGATGAAACACTGAAGACGTTGTGCCAAGCAGCGCAGAACCCCGACGGGCACGGTTATCAGCCGACATCGGGCACACCGGAACTGCGGCAGGCATTCGCTAAATGGTACCGCCGCTGGTACGGTGTAGAGCTGGATGCAGCCACAGAAATACAGCCGCTCATCGGATCGAAAGAAGGCATTTTGCACGTTACGCTTGCCTTTGTCAATCCGGGCGAAGAGGTGCTGGTGCCCAATCCGGGATACCCCACGTACACGTCGCTGAGCACATTGCTCGGTGCAGAGGTGGTGCCCTACAACCTGAAAGAAGAGAACGGATGGATGCCGGACTTCGCCGAACTGGAGCAACGGGACCTAAGCCGCGTGAAACTGATGTGGACCAACTATCCGCACATGCCCACCGGAGCAAAAGCATCAATGGAACTGTACGAAAGGCTGGTAGACTTTGCCCGCCGGCACGGCATAGTCATTGTGAACGACAATCCGTACAGCTTCATCCTTAACGATTGTCCGCTGAGCATACTCAGCGTACCCGGAGCTAAAGAATGCTGCATCGAGTTCAACTCGATGAGCAAAAGCCACAACATGCCGGGATGGCGCATCGGGATGCTGGCATCCAACGCCACCTTCGTGCAATGGATACTCAAGGTGAAAAGCAACATCGACAGCGGCATGTTCCGTGCCATGCAGCTGGCTGCCGCCACCGCATTAAAAGCAGACGAGAACTGGTACGAAGGCAACAACCGCAATTACCGCAACCGCCGCCGGCTGGCTGGAGAAATCATGCACGCCCTGGGATGCACCTATAATGAAGAGCAGGCGGGCATGTTCCTCTGGGGAAAGATACCCGACAGCTGCGCCGAGGTGGAAGAACTCACCGAACACGTGCTTCAGCAAGCACGCGTGTTCATCACTCCGGGATTCATCTTCGGAAGCAACGGTGCCCGGTACATCCGGCTCTCGCTTTGTTGCAAAGACGAAAAACTGGCGGAAGCCTTGCACCGAATCAATTCACTCAAATAACAATAAACAAAAGATAAATGGAATTCGAATCAATTTTACTCCCGGGCGTGGAAGCTAAACGCCCGATGATTATAGCCGGCCCGTGCAGTGCCGAAACAGAAGAACAAGTGATGTCCACCGCCACGCAGCTGGCTGCCAAAGGGCAAAAGATTTACCGTGCAGGCATCTGGAAACCCCGCACCAAACCGGGAGGCTTTGAAGGCGTAGGCGTAGAAGGTCTTGCTTGGCTCAAAAGGGTGAAGAAAGAAACGGGCATGTACGTAGCCACCGAAGTCGCTACCCCCCAACATGTGTACGAATGCCTCAAAGCAGGCATCGACTTGCTATGGGTGGGCGCTCGCACCACAGCGAACCCTTTTGCCGTGCAAGAACTGGCTGACGCCTTGCGGGGCGTAGACATCCCCGTACTCGTGAAGAACCCCGTGAACCCCGACCTCGAACTGTGGATTGGCGCCTTGGAGCGCATCTACAACGCCGGGTTGAAACGCTTGGGAGCCATCCACCGCGGATTCAGCACCTACGACAAGAAACTCTACCGCAACCTGCCCCAATGGCACATCCCCATCGAGCTACGCCGCCGTCTGCCCGAGCTGCCCATCTTCTGCGACCCCAGCCACATCGGCGGCAAGCGCGAACTGATAGCACCGCTCTGCCAACAGGCAATGGACTTGAACTTCGACGGGCTCATCATCGAAAGCCATTGCAACCCCGACTGCGCTTGGAGTGACGCTTCGCAACAAATCACCCCGGACGTGCTGGACTACATCCTCAACCTGCTCGTGATACGCACCGAAACCCAGACCACCGAGAACCTCAGCCAGCTGCGCAAGCAGATAGACGAGTGCGACGACAACCTGATTCAGGAACTTGCCAAACGCATGCGAGTGGCGCGAGAGATAGGCACCTACAAGAAAGAACACGACATGACGGTGCTGCAATCGGTGCGTTACAACGAAATACTCGAAAAGCGAGGGGCACAGGGCACGGAGTTCGAAATGGACGCCGAATTCATCAAGCACGTCTTCGAAGCCATCCACGAAGAATCGGTGCGCCAACAAATGATTATCATCAATAACTAAGAAGCCATGCGCATACTCATCCTCGGAGCCGGAAAAATGGGCTCCTTCTTTACCGACATACTCAGCTTCCAGCACGAAACGGCAGTGTTCGACACCAATCCGCAGCAATTACGCTTTGTGTACAACACCTACCGCTACACCACAGTGGACGAGATACGGGACTTCGAGCCCGAACTCGTTATCAATGCCGCTACGGTGAAGTACACGCTGGACGCCTTCCGCCTCGTGCTCCCCGCCCTGCCCAAAGACTGCATCATCAGCGACATCGCCTCGGTGAAGACCGGACTGAAAAAGTTCTATTTGGAGAGCGGCTTCCGCTACGTTTCCTCCCATCCCATGTTCGGACCCACCTTTGCCAGCCTGAGCAATCTGGGCAGCGAGAGCGCTATCATCATCAGCGAGAGCGACCACTTGGGCAAAGTCTTCTTCAAAGACCTCTACCAAACGCTCAACCTGAACATCTTCGAATACACCTTCGAAGAGCACGATGACACCGTGGCCTATTCACTTTCCATCCCCTTCGTCTCCACCCTCGTCTTTGCCGGTGTGATGAAGCATCAGGAAGCGCCGGGCACCACGTTCAAGAAGCACATGGCCATCGCCAAAGGGCTGTTGAGCGAAGACGACTACCTGCTGCAAGAGATTCTTTTCAACCCCCGCACCCCGGCGCAAGTGGAAAACATCCGCACGGAGCTGAAGAACCTGTTGCAGATTATTTCGGAGAAAGACGCTGCGGGGATGAAGCGCTTCCTGACTAAAGTGAGGGAAAAGATTAAATAACCCTTTTCGACCTACCCCTTCCACAACCCTTTGCTAATCCCGATAATATCACGTACATTTGTCATCGCTTAAACAAGAGGAGAAAACAATGATAGACCAAGGCACCATAGACCGCATACTCGACGCTGCACAGATAGTAGACGTCGTCTCCGAATTCGTCACCCTACGCAAACGGGGGGTGAACTTTGTCGGTCTCTGCCCCTTCCACAACGAGAAAACGCCCTCCTTCAGCGTCTCCCCCGCCAAGGGACTATGCAAATGTTTCAGCTGCGGCAAAGGAGGCAACGTGGTGCACTTCATCATGGAGCACGAGCAAATGACGTACTACGAAGCACTGAAATACCTCGCCAAGAAGTACCACATCGAAGTCAACGAGCGCGAACTCAGCACCGAAGAGAAAATGGCACAAAGCGCCCGCGAAAGCATGTTCATCGTCAACAACTTTGCCCGCGATTACTTCCAGAACATCCTGCGCCACCATGTAGACGGTCGAGCCGTAGGGCTCGCCTACTTCCGCCAGCGCGGCTTTCGCGACGACATCATCGACAAGTTCCAGCTCGGCTTCTCCACCGACAGCCACGACGCTTTGGCACAAGAAGCCCAACGGAAAGGCTTCCAGCGCGAGTTCCTTGTCAAAACCGGGCTTTGCTACGAGATGGACGACCATCGCCTGCGCGACCGTTTCTGGGGGCGCGTCATCTTCCCCGTCCACACCCTCTCGGGCAAAGTGGTCGCCTTCGGCGGACGCGTGCTGAGCACCGAGAACAAGAAGCTCGCCAAGTACGTCAACTCCCCCGAATCGGAAATCTATCACAAAAGTTCCGAGCTCTACGGCATCTACTTCGCCAAGCAAGCCATCGTCAAGCAAGACCGCTGCTTCCTCGTGGAAGGCTATACCGACGTCATCTCCATGCACCAGTCCGGAGTGGAAAATGTAGTCTCCTCCTCCGGCACTTCGCTCACAGGCGGACAAATCCGCCTCATCCACCGCTTCACCAACAATATCACCGTGCTCTACGACGGCGATATGGCGGGCATCAAAGCCTCCATCCGGGGTATCGACATGCTGCTCGAAGAAGGGATGAACATCAAAGTCTGCCTCCTGCCGGACGGCGATGACCCCGACTCCTTTGCCCGCAAACACAACGCTACGGAGTTCCAGTCCTTCATCCAAGAACACGAGACCGACTTCATCCGCTTCAAAACCAATCTATTGCTGGACGAAGCCGGGCGCGACCCCATCAAGCGGGCAGAGTTGATAGCCGACATCGTACGCAGTATCTCGGTGATACCCGAAGCTATTGTGCGCTCGGTGTACATCAAAGAGTGCAGCCAGACGCTGCACGTAGAAGAGAAATTGCTGGTGGCGGAAGTGAACAAGGTCAAAGTGATGCAAGCAGAAAAGGAGAACAAGCCCATCCCGAACACGCCGGCCGCCACTGTTCCGGCAGCCCAAGGATCCACGCCCTCGCCTTTTCCGCCGGACGAAGTGTACGAATCGTTCATCCCCCAAGAAGGCAAAGAGGGACAAGAATTCTATAAATACGAACGGTTGATAATCCAAGCCGTGATTCGTTACGGCGAACAAATCCTCTGCAACGTAACGGACGAGCAAGGGCAAGAAGTGCCCATCACCGTTATCGAATACGTCATCAACGACCTCAAAGAAGACGAGCTCGCCTTCCACAACCCGCAACACCGCTTCATCCTCTCCGAAGCGGGACTGCACCTGCACGATACAGGCTTCGCGCCCGAACGTTACTTCTTGGCTCATCCCGACCCCGCCATCAGCAAGCTTGCCACTGACTTGGCAAGCGACCGCTACCAGCTCAGCAAATATCATTCGAAAACGCAAAAAGTAGTGACCGACGAAGAACGGTTGTTAGAATGGGTGCCGATGCTGATGATCAACTTCAAGAATGCCATCGTGGCAGAAGAACTCAAGCACCTGATGTATGCGCTCCAAGACCCCGCCACAGCCAAAGACGATGCCAAATGCACCGCCGTGATGAAGCGCTATCAAGCCATGAAAGAGATTCAGAGCCTGATGGCAAAACGTCTGGGCGACCGGGTAGTGCTGAGATAAGAGAAAAAAAGAAAATCAGGTATGCCGGATAAGGTTCATAAACTCTTCCCGCGTCTTCGCCTGATTAAAAGCGCCGGTAAAGTCGGAAGTCGTTGTAATAGAATTCTGCTTTTCCACCCCGCGCATCTGCATGCACATGTGTTTGGCTTCCACCACCACCATCACGCCAAGAGGGTTCAGCGTTTGCTGGATGCACTCTTTGATTTGCAACGTCATGCGCTCCTGCACCTGCAAGCGGTGCGAAAAGATGTCCACCACCCGGGCAATTTTGCTCAGCCCCGTGATGTATCCGTTAGGAATATAAGCCACGTGCACCGTCCCGTAAAAAGGAAGCATGTGGTGCTCGCAAAGCGAAAAGAAATCAATGTCTTTCACGATGACCATCTGGCTGTACGCCTCTTTGAACTTAGCAGAGTTAAGCACGGCGTGCGGATCCATCCGATAGCCCCGGGTCAAGTCCAGCATGGCTTTCGTCACGCGTTCGGGGGTTTTCAGCAAGCCTTCCCTTTCGGCATCCTCGCCCAACAAAGTGATAATACTACGATAATGACTCATCAACTCCTTTAAGGAAGGAGGGACGATTTCTTCTTTTTCCAACATGTTTTTCGTTATAAGGAGATGTTTATTTGCTCTTTTACAATGGCTACTTCACGGAACATGCCCGTTGCTTTGAGCTTGCGCATTATAGCATCCGCTTCTTCGATGCTGCGAAAGTCGCCTACGCGACAAAGCCAACGCGGAGGAATAAATGAGGTATAGATAGGTAATTCGGGAAAAGCCTCTTTGATGCGTGCTGCCACCTGAAAAGCTTCATTTTTTGCCACACGGGTGTTGTTGCCGGCGTAAGCTTGTATTCTGAATCCGGCTGCCCGGATGGTCTTTTCACCATCGCTCTCTGCATGAGCAGTGCCCAAGAGAGTCTCAACGCGCGGCTCTTGATGAATAGTCACCTTCCCCTGCCCGGGGACATTGCGTTCCAGACTCTGAATAATCTTCTGAGCCTGCGCACCCGTGGAAGCTACAAGCAATAAAAGTAAGAGTAAACTAAGCTTTTTCATACAGTTGTTCTTGAGTAAGTTTAAAAAGAATCTTGCGTTCCGAATAGTAAACCCGGAACTGCAAGATTTCGTTTTTATTTCGTTGCTTAATTAAAAGCGTCGATAATGCCTTTGAAATCTGCTACTTTCAGTGCAGCGCCACCAATCAAACCACCATCCACATCAGGATTAGCAAACAACTCTTTCGCGTTAGAAGCTTTGCAGCTGCCACCGTAAAGAATAGAAGTGTTCTCGGCGATTTCTTTGCCGTACTTAGCCACGATAGTAGAGCGAATGAATGCATGTATTTCTTGTGCCTGTGCAGCAGAAGCAGTCTTGCCCGTACCGATAGCCCAAACGGGTTCGTAAGCCAATACAATCTTCGCAAAGTCTTCAGCAGACAGATCGTAAACCGATGCCAACTGAGCAGATACCACCTCGTTTTGCTTGTTAGCTTCGCGTTCTTCCAATACTTCGCCGATGCAGAAGATCGGAGTCAGACCGTTAGCCAAAGCCAATTTCACTTTGTCTTTCAATGTTTCCACCGTCTCACCATAGTAAGCGCGACGTTCGGAATGACCCAGAATCACGTATTTAGCGCCTGTAGAAGCTACCATAGCAGCCGATACTTCTCCCGTATAAGCTCCCGACACTTGGTCTGCGCAGTTTTCTGCACCTATCCCAATCTTAGCAGGGTCTACCAAAGGAGTCACCGAAGCCAAATGAATAAACGGAGTGCAGATGATTACATCGCAATTCTGTTGTTCGTTAGCCAACGCGTCATTCAACTCTTTTGCCAAAGCAATGCCCTCTTGGAGGGTCTTGTTCATTTTCCAGTTTCCTGCAACAATGTTCTTTCTCATTTTTTCTTTATTATTAAAGGGTTAGTAGTTTGTTTCTTCTCTCGTCTTTTAACCACCAGCACGTCAAGCCCGAGCACCAGCAGCAAGGGCAGGGCAAACCAGAGGAACACAAATCCGATAGTCCGTGCATCACTTTTGCGCACCTGCTTGCCCAAGTCTATATTCTCCAATTTATCAGAGAGCACATATTCATCGGGCAAGTCGCCATCGCTCCATTTGTTCAGTACGATACCGTTCTTTATCAACAACAGACCGGGATTAGAGCGTATAATGGTCTTTAGCGTAATATCGTCCACCAAGCAAAACGGATATTCAGCTCCAGTCTTATCCCGCCACTGTTCTATCGGTTTATCAAGTGAAGAGGTAAGCGCATAAAAGCCGTACCCGTGTTCCACCGAATAATCGTATATCTCGTTAATCAAATCTATATTGCTATCATCCGCCTCTTCCAGCTGATGAGCCACCAAGAGAAAAGTGTAGCTACTGTCTGCCAGCACTTTCTCGGTTATGTCTTCTCCCGATTGCAATTCCGTCATCGAAAAGTCGTGGATAGGGGGTTCGTAACCTTTTTCTTTAAGTACCGTGCGCGTGCTGACAAAAGTCCAAGTGCTATCTGGATAGTTTTTGAGCGTAAATTCTTTCTGCTGTCCTCCTTTTTTTAGAATGAAAAAGCTTTCGTACACACTCTGCTTGGCTCCGGCGGGGACGCTCATGCCTTGGGGAAGGTTTTTCCCTATTTTGTAAGGGCGAAAGTCCAGCACCGGCAAATGCGCTAAACAATAGAAGGAAAGCACCAGCACAAACAGAACAGTGTACAGAGACACCAGCCATTCGGTTTTTACGGTGACAAACCGTATAATCCTTTCTTTCCAACGAAAAACAGAGACAGCAGCTATCAATAGCACGATGTTCTTTCCAAACGTTTGCCAGTTGGTTAAAACCCAAGCATCGCCAAAGCAACCACAATCCGACACCGGGTTGGCAAGAGCCAGATAGAGCGTCAGCGGAGTCATAAATGCCATCAGCAACAAGGCAAGTATCGTAGCTGCATGCTTACGAATACCAAAAAACAAAAACACACCGACAGAGAACTCAATCGTCGACAAAGCAACTGCCATCAACAGAGGAGTAAAGGAGGGAAACCAGGAAAGCATTCCAAAGGCTTGCAGATAATCTTGTATTTTATAGAAAGAGCCTAAGGGGTCGACAGCTTTCACAAAGCCGGAAAAGATGAATGCTCCCGCCAAAAGAAATCGGCAGAGATTGGTCCAAACCTTCAGAATAATATGTAGCTGCTTATCCTTCAAATTCAATCTTAATCAGCCCGAAAACGGAGTAGTTAATCATATCCATGTAATTTGCATCTATGCCTTCCGAAACCAGTGTATTGCCCGAAAGACTTTCAATCTGCTTCGTCCGGTAAAGTTTCATTAGAATGAGGTCGGTATACGAGCTGATGCGCATGTAACGCCATGCCTCGTCGTAATCATGATTTTTCGCCATCATCAATTCCAGCACTTCCTTGGCATACTTATCATATAATTCCATCGCCTTATCATTGCTGATGTCTGCCGATTGGGCATAGCCTAGTTCCAGCTGAATCAAACCAATAATGCCGTAATTAACTATCGCCATGAATCCTTCGCGAATGTCTTCATCCACCAATGCCACCCCTTTGGTCTCAATGCTACGAATGCGATTGGCTTTGATAAACAGTTGGTCAGTCACCGTAAAGGGGCGTAGAATGCGCCATGCAGGACTATAATCGTGCAGTTTCTTAAAAAACAAATCACGACATTGGGCAATGACGTGCTCGAATTGTTGTTGGGTTTCTTTCATTTCCTTACAAATAGAGCGCAAAGGTAACAATAATTAAAGGAAAAAGGAAAGAGGGCACTCTAAATTATATTAAAGTGCCCTCTTCTACAGCAGTTATGCCAAATATACTTACGAACAGCGAAGAACCTGTCCTGGGCGCAATGTAGTGCGCGTTGTAATACGATTCAACTTGCATAAAGCGCTAATAGAAACCCCGCGCAATTTAGAGATGCGGCTCAGAGAATCTCCCGACTTAATTTTGTAGTAACGGATAGCTCCTTCATCACCAGCAGCCAACTGCATATTATCGGAAGCACCTCTAACTTTTTCGCGACCTCTGTTCTTCTTAAACGTATAGCTGTCTGCTACAATATCTTGATGAGGGAAGTCGAACATATAAATAGGATTGATAGCAATACCCAAGAAACGAGTTTCAAAATGCAAGTGCGAGCCCGTAGAGCGTCCGGTATTTCCGCCCAAGCCGATAGCCTCTCCGGCTTTTACCAATTGGTTGGGTTCGACCAGCTGAGCAGACAAGTGTCCATAAACAGTCTCCAATCCGTTATCATGGCGGATAACGACATATTTGCCATATCCACGGCGTTCATATTTCACGATGCGTACTTTCCCGTCGAAAGCTGCCACAATGGTGTCTCCAATGTTAACCTTAAGGTCCAGTCCGTTGTGCATTCTTCTCCAACGGGGACCGAAAGGCGAAGTGATACGAGTACTAGGGGTAGGCATACAAAAGCCTGTTAGGTCGATGGTGTATGATTCGGGGATAATGGCATCTCTTCCGTAAGCATGTACGAATTCGTTGCTCCAATTTGGATAGAGATCCAACGCAGGATAGGCCGATTGTTCGGCACGAATTTGCTTCTGTAAAGCAAGTGAATCTACTAATTTTAATTTCTTGTCGATGGGCGCCTGACGGGCAATCAAATCTTGAGCAAAAGAACTCAAGCTGACCATCGCCGTTGCGGCTAGTAATACTGTTTTTACGTAATTGAAATTCATTCGGTATATCAATTCTATTAATACTCGTCGTTAGCATACAAGTGTTCAAACGTCGCCTGCTTGTAGTCGAATATTTCTTCGGGTTTAAAGAATCTGGTTAATTCGGCAGTAGCGGTCTCGGGTGAATCAGAAGTATGAACGATGTTTTCTTGAAAACTCATACTATAATCTCCACGGATAGTACCGGGTGCTGCTAAACGTCCATTAGTTGGACCCGCCAACTGTCGAACGGCTTGAATGGCGTCCACACCTTCAAAACAACAAACAATAACGGGAGCCGTCATCATCGAATCTTTCACTCGCTGAAAGAATGGTTTTGCTTGCAGATGGGAATAATGTTCGTTTAATAATTCGTCTGTCAGTTGCATCATTTTCATACCTGCTAGACGCAATCCTTTTCGCTCGAAGCGACGAGTAATTTCACCTACCAATGACCGTTGAAGAGTGCACGGTTTTAAAATAACCAGCGTTTTCTCAATCATAATACAACCGTTTTCAAAGGGTTAAACAAAACATTTCTTTCAAAATTCTCTCAAAGATAGTTCTTTTCTATGAGAATACAGATATCTCTTTAACTATTTTTGGAGGGTTCTTAAGTAGTAACGTGTAAAGAAGCTTTCTAAAGTACTAGTAATAGGAAGAATAAGACAAAACATGTTATGCAACACGTTGCCAAAAACAGCGGGTATGTTTAACTGTTTTTTCAACTAATAGCCGCCCAGTTAACATTCGTTTTACGAAGAGCTTTCAGTTGTTTCCACAAAAGTTCGTAGACGGGATTCTGTGCCGTTGGGTCAGCGTCTACAATTTGTTGGGCAATGTTTCTAACGAACTGCAACAGCTGTCCGTCTCGGGCAATATCGGCTATCTTCAAATCGAAAGCAATACCGCTTTGCTGCGTGCCTTCCAAATCACCGGGTCCACGGAGTTTTAAATCTGCTTCTGCTATCTCAAATCCGTCATTGGTGCGTACCATAATTTCCAGCCGTTTGCGCGTTTCGTCGGTCAGCTTATAAGTAGTCACTAAAATACAATATGACTGTTCGGCTCCACGCCCCACTCTGCCGCGCAGCTGATGCAGCTGCGACAGCCCGAAACGTTCGGCATTTTCAATAATCATCACCGAAGCATTGGGCACATTCACTCCCACTTCAATCACGGTAGTAGCCACCATTATTTGAGCTTCACCCGAAATAAAAAGCTGCATCTGCTCGTCTTTTTCGACACTCTTCATCTTGCCGTGCACCTTGCAGACTTTACATTCAGAAAACTCTTCACAGATGTGCACGTAGCCTTCTTCCAGATTCTTCAAATCTATTTTCTCGCTTTCCTTTATCAGCGGGTAGACAATATAAACTTGCCTTCCTTCAGCAATCTGCTTATGAACGGAGCGGTACAGGCTCTCTCTGCGATTATCAAACTGGTGCACCGTAGTGACAGGCTTTCGTCCGGGAGGGAGTTCATCAATCACCGACACATCCAAGTCGCCATAGAGTGTCATCGCCAGCGTACGTGGAATGGGAGTTGCCGTCATGACCAGCACATGAGGTGGCTGTGTATTTTTACTCCACAACCGAGCACGTTGTGCTACTCCAAAGCGATGCTGTTCATCAATCACCACAAAGCCGAGCGAAGAAAAGCTCACCGTGTCTTCGAGAACAGCATGCGTACCTATCAGCAACTGCACCTCGCCCGTCAGTAATCCGGCAAGTATAGTCGTCCGTTTTTTTCCTTTGATGGAACCGGTGAGCAGTTCCACCCGTATGTTCAGCCCATAGAGCAATTCTTGAATAGTTTCATAATGCTGATTAGCAAGAATTTCGGTAGGTGCCATCAAGCAGGCTTGAAAGCCATTATCCAAGGCAATAAGCATACTCATCAATGCCACCAGCGTCTTTCCGCTGCCCACATCGCCTTGCAAGAGTCGGTTCATCTGCCTTCCATAGCCCGTGTCCTGGCGGATTTCTTTCAATACTCGCTTTTGTGCCCCCGTCAGTTCGAAAGGAAGATTTTTCGAGTAAAAGGCATGAAAGATTTCGCCTACATTCTCGAAGACATAGCCTTTGTATTTCCGTTGCCTGTCTTTCGAATAACGCAGAATATTGAGTTGCACATAAAACAATTCTTCAAACTTCAACCGGTATTGCGCCTTCCGCAGGGCATCAGGATTTTCGGGGAAATGAATATTCCGCAACGCTTCTGTCAAGGGCATCAAATAGTAATCAGCAAGAATCGGAGGGGTAAGGGTTTCTGCAAGCGGCTCTTGTAATTGCTGAATCACAATGCTCATCATCTTCGCTATAGCATGCGAACTGAGATAGCTCCGTTTCATTTTTTCCGTCGTGTTATAATAGGGTTGCAACCCCATCGCCGTAAGCTTTAGTTCCGAGGGGAGGTCGATGTCAGGATGTGCTACATTGATTCTTCCGCCAAACACGGTAGGTTTACCGAAAATCACATATTCCTCATGCAGCTTGTATTTAGTGGTCACAAACTTTATTCCCTGAAACCACACTAAGTCTACCAACCCGGTTCCGTCCGAAAAATGCCCCACCAACCTCCGTTGGCTCCCTTCACCAAATGTTTCAAAGCCAATGAGCTGACCTTTCAATTGAATATAGGGCATATTGCCATCTATCTCGCGCACCAGATAAATGCGACTCCGGTCTACATATTTATAGGGAAAATAATAAAGCAGGTCGTGCACCGAATAAATATCCAGCTCTTTGTTGAGCACAGATGCCTTCTGTGGTCCTACACCCGATATGTATTTTATGTCACGCGTTTCTAAATCAAACATGTTATCAAGGCGCTACCCACTTTCAGGTCAAAAGGAGTGGTTATCTTTATGTTTTCACGATTTCCTTCGGTCAGCACCACCGGCACGCCCAAAGCTTCCACTACCGAAGCATCGTCCGTAAAAAACGGTGTGTATTCTTGTGTATAGGCACGCTTCAGAAGATCGGCATCAAACACTTGAGGCGTTTGAACAAGCTTATACTCTTGGCGGTTCACCGTTTTGCTCCCTTTAGAAGTAAGATGGCGAACGGTCTCTACCACATCTATCACCGGGATGACCGCTCCGCTTGCTTCCGCCAGTTCATAGCAGCGTGCAATAACTTCCTGCTCCACAAACGGCCGTACACCGTCATGCACTCCCACTATCCCGGGCTCTTTCACCCATTTAAGTCCGTTCTTTACCGAATGGAAACGTGTTTCGCCTCCCTCCGCCAACGTATGTTCAAGGGTAAAATGATGTTCTTTACACAATTGATGCCAATAATCCTGTTGTTCGCGAGGTAGCACCAAGATAAGTTGCATCGCTGCATCGTAGCGACGAAACGCTTCAAGAGTGTACATCAGCACCGGCTTACCTCCAAGAAGTAGAAATTGCTTCGGAAGTTCGCTTCCCATGCGCAATCCTTTGCCGCCAGCAACAATAAGAGCAAATCGCATCATCTTGCTATCAACCTTTTATGCACATGACTTCTTCCAACTCCTGACGTTTTTCTTTTCCGGCAAGCAGTTCAAGCAACGTGAAAGCAAAGAGCATTGCGGCTCCCGGCCCCATACCCGTAATGAAAGAACCGTCTTTTACCACCAGTTCGTTCAGACATTCAGCCCCTTCCAAATATTGTTCAAAACCCGGATAGCAAGTTGCTTTGCGCCCTCTCAGCAGGCCGAGGTTACCCAGCACCATCGGAGCAGCACAAATAGCAGCTACCGGTTTGTTCTTTTCAGCAAAATCGAGTAACAGTTTGCGCAATCCCAGATGTTTGTCCAAGGTTGCAGCACCGGGCATACCACCGGGTAAAAACAAAAGTTCGGCATCAGAGAAGTCACAATTATCAAAATTAGTATCACAAAACACTGAAATATCATGAGCGCCCACCACTATTTCATCGGACGTGACCGATACCATTTCTACATTCAATCCAGCACGTCTCAGCGTGTCTACCGTAGTGAAAGCTTCCACTTCTTCAAAGCCATCGGCTAAAAAAACATATACAATTCCCATAATCTATTCTAATGATTAGTTATTTTTATCTTAGGTTAAAATAATAAGTGATCGTTCCCGTTTGGTTGTTCATCCCTTCTACAGTGTTGAAACGCGCTTTTCTTGCTGCATCTTCGGCTGCTTTACGCAACGTTGGGTTAGTCGTATTTGACAATCGGTTGAAGCTAGTGGCAATCACCCGCCCCTCCGGATTGACGGTAATAGACACAACTACCTTTCCCTCTTCCTGTACATTGTAAACCGGACGAGGCAAACCACCTTCGCCTATAGAACGTCCACCGAGATTAAAAGTTCCGTAACCACCCACACCAGATTTAGCTCCAACCAAAGAATTACCTTCTTTACTGCCTTCGGTTCCCACACCGCCCGCTGCCGTTCCTTTGCTTCCTTCCATTTGGGCACCTTTTCCAAAAGCTCCTGCCACACGTTTGCCAGCCCTTTCAGCAGCTGCTTTACGTTCTTCTGTAGCTTTCACCTCCGCTTGTTTCCGAGCTTCAGCCACTTTTTCGGCAGCTGTTTTCTCAGGTTTCATTTTCTTTTCAGTTTTCTTTATTTCTTTTTTCTTTTCCTTCTTCGGTTCTGTTTTTCGCTTCACCACAACAGTCTTTTCTTCCTCTTGCGTGATTAAATCTTGTTCAGTCACTTCTTCAGGTTCTGTCGCTGCTACAGGCTCTGCCCGTTGCGGAAGAATCTCCACTTCCACTAAAGACGGATCAGCCTCCCCACGAGCAGCGTCCGTATTACCCAACATCACCGGCACGCCTCCATCCTCTTCTACAGGTGCAGGCACGATGAAACAGACCAGCATCAAAAGAGCAAAAAAGGCTGCATGCACCAACAGGGCACCCAACATACCAATCAGTTCACTCTTTCTTTTTTCGTTCATCAATTATTTTCTTTCCGGCGGGCGGGTAGCCAGCACCATTTTAAAATGATTTTCATTCGCTATATTCAGCACTTTCACTATTTCGCCATAAGGTACGGTTTCGTCGGCATACAAAGCCACAAACAGTTCGGAATCTTTCTCTGCACATTCCTTCAAGAAGGGAGCCAACCCTTCCAATGGCAGCGATTTTTCTTTTTCTTTTCCAAAAGCTCCATAGTAGTTCAGTTCCTTATCAATAACAACCCTTGCCATCGTCTTCACCGAAGTTTGTTCCTTGCCTTGCGGAAGCAGCACCTTGATAGAGTTAGGCGAAACAGCCGTAGAGGTAATCATAAAGAAAATCAGCAACAGAAAGACGACGTCCGTCATAGAAGCCATACTGAAGGCTGGTGATATTTTTACTCGACGTTTTAAAGCCATTTAATAAGTGATTAAAGATGATTGATGAGTAGTTTATTCGAACAAAAAGCTATTTCTGCAACGGTTCATTCAGCAAATCCATAAACTCCATTGTTTTAGATTCCATCTTGTTGACAACTCTATCCACAAGCATAACCAAGTAGTTGTAAGCGAACATCGCGATAATACCTACTATCAATCCGCCTACCGTCGTAATCATCGCTTCATAAATGCCTCCTGAAAGAAGAGTTATGTCCACGGAAGTGCCTGCATGTGCCATCTCGAAAAAGGCACGAACCATTCCGGTCACCGTCCCCAAGAAACCAATCATCGGAGCACCCCCCGAAATAGTCGCCATCACTGCCATTCCTTTTTCTAATTTAGCGATTTCCAGATTCCCCACATTCTCTATGGCTACTTGCACATCGTTCACCGGACGTCCCAAGCGATGGATACCCTTCTCTATCATTCTAGCAGAAGGAGTGTTCATCGTGCGGCAATAGGTGATAGCCGCCTTAATCTCGCCACTGTGAATGTAATCTTTTATCTTTTCCATGAACATCGGATCATCCTTTCCCGCCTTTCGAATCACATAAATTCGCTCAAAGAGAATATAGAAGCTGATGATCGAAAGCGCCACCAACACATACATAATCCATCCGCCTTTCTCGAACATATCCAGCAGGTTCATCTCAACCGGAATTGCGGGTACCTGACCCGCTAATAATAGCATTGCATTCATCAACGTAGACAGTTTTTGTATTCCCTAATCGTACGTTCCAGCCCCAGATAAAGCGCATCACTAATCAGTGCATGCCCTATAGAAACCTCGTCAAGCCAAGGAATGTTTTTATAAAAGTAATTCAAATTTATCAAGCTTAAATCGTGTCCGGCATTCAATCCCAGCCCCAGTTCGCGAGCTCGCTCGGCAGCTTTCACAAACGGAGCAATGGCGGAGGCGCCATCAACAGGATAGTCCGTTGCGTAAGGTTCGGTATAAAGTTCTACCCGGTCGGTACCAGCTTTAGCGGCATAGTCCACCATCTCTATGTCGGCTGCCACAAACACAGACGTGCGAATGCCCGCACTGCGGAAGGTAGCCAGCACTTCGGTCAAAAACGCCAGATTTGCCTTCGTATCCCAGCCCGAATTGGAAGTAAGCTGCGACGGCACGTCGGGCACTAAAGTCACTTGATGAGGTCGGACACTCAATACCAAGTCAATAAATTCAACGGCCGGATAACCTTCCATATTAAATTCGGTCTGCAATAGCGGACGCAAATCATACACATCGCTCCGGCGAATGTGCCGCTCGTCAGGACGGGGATGCACCGTAATGCCATCTGCACCAAAACGTTCACAATCAAGCGCCACCTTTACAACGTTAGGAACATTCCCTCCACGAGCATTCCGTAAAGTAGCTATCTTATTAATATTCACACTTAACTTCGTCATATCTGCCATAATGTTTGCTACAAAAGTACAAATATAAGTGACATGATAACCGCTTTACGGAAAAAAAATGCCAAATTTGCGTCGTAACTAATGATATGAATATGAAATTTGCTATTTTCGGAAACACTTATCAAGCAAAGAAATCGTCCCATGCAGAGAATCTCTTCAAGCTATTAGAAAAGCGCGAAGCAGAAATTTACCTTTGTAGAGAGTTTTACCACTTCCTAGTGTCGGACCTTAAACTGAACCTTCACATAGCGGGCTTATTTGATGAAAATGATTTTACTGCGGACATGGTCATCAGCATCGGAGGCGATGGAACATTCTTAAAAGCAGCCAAGCGCGTAGGCGATAAAGGCATTCCGATATTGGGCATTAATACCGGACGCTTGGGCTTTCTGGCCGATGTATCGCCCGAAGAAATGGAGACCGTGATCGATGAAATATATGCAGGGCATTACACAGTGGAAGAGCGCAGCCTGCTGCAACTGGTATGCAGCGACAAGCATCTACAAGTGTCGCCTTATGCGCTCAACGAGATTGCTATTTTAAAGCGAGACAGTTCCTCGATGATCAGCATCCGTACTGCCATCAACGGAGCTTTTCTCACCACTTATCAGGCGGACGGATTAATTATCGCCACACCCACCGGTTCTACTGCGTACTCGCTCAGCGTAGGCGGTCCCGTCATCGTGCCTCATTCCAAAACTATCGCCATCACACCAGTAGCACCACACAGCTTGAATGTACGTCCCTTCGTCATTTGTGACGATTGGGAAATAACGCTCGACGTTGAAAGTCGCAGTCACAACTTCTTAATCGCCGTAGACGGCAATAGCGAAACGTGCAAAGAGACTACGCAACTGACCATTCGTAAAGCTCCCTACGCCATCAAAGTAATCAAGCGCTACAATCACGTCTTCTTCGATACCCTTCGTACAAAAATGATGTGGGGGGCGGACACGAGAATATAAATCCGTTTATCTCCTGGATTAGCGAGACTTTCTTTCACCACAAAGGACACAGCGGACACAAAGGCTTTTCTCTTCCTCTGTGTCCTCCGTGTCCTCTGTGGTGAACAAAAACGCAA
>JAVVVS010000029.1:0-31514 GCA_036652495.1 Bacteroides sp. | reverse complement strand
ATGACGTAATTTCCCATTGACAGTAAAACGCTGGTTGTCCATTTTATGAAGAGCCCTAATTTACATTAACTCTAATAATTATTAGTTCAACTAAATATTATATTTCATTTGGAGTGGCTACTGTGAAGGGTTCAAAGTTCCAGCCGGGTGACACTGCCCTTGAGCGTCAAATAGACATAAGGTTCCGGCGCATCAGAGTGCATCTCGTAAAGTCCGCCAAAATGATTCACAATCATCCGGTTCACTTCGTTGAGAATAATCAATTCTTGCGACAATTCGTGTTTGGCAAGCGCAGTGTTATAGACCGTCACCAATATCTCGCCACTGGCCGCGTACGGTTCCACGATGACTCGAACCAGACTGCCGGATAAGGGACAGGCAAACAGATTCTGAAATACGGTTCGTAAACGATTGCCATCAATGTGTATCCAGCAAAGGGCGTTTTGCGGACATTCAACCTCTATTTTCTCGTTCTTATCAACAGACATCACGGCTGCCGCGTCACCAACAAGGGAAAACAATTCAATATCACTCGGCATGAATTTCATCATACCTGCCTCCAGACGAGATAAATCGAGGATATCGTTAATCAACCTCATCAGTTGGGCAGATGTCTTGCTGATACTATCCGAAAGTTCATTCCTTTGCTCGTCGTCAAGTTCGTGTTGGGAAGATAAAAGCAGGGAACTTTCTACCACCTTATCCAACGGACAGGCGACAAATTCACTGATGTTGGAAAGAAAATGGTTCTTCGTCAGATTAACCGCTTCAACCTCGCGAGTCAGTTCTCGCATCTCAGCCTCCTCGTGCTTCAATTTCCTGCGCACACGATAAGCGTAAACGAAATAGCATATCAACGTCAAAATGGATGCCAGCAGAAAAGACAGTATAAACAGTTGCAGAGAATACGCCTTATGCTCCTTCTCCGCCTGGAGCACATATATGTTATGCATGCGCTTCACCTGCTCCATCTGCCGAGTGAGCAGTTGCAGCTGCGCCGAATCACGTCCTTCCTTTACTCTTTTGAAGTAATGAATCGCCTCGCTGTCACGCCCGGCGGCGTGCAGCATTTTTGCACGATTGTTCAACGTGTCATTGTCTGCCGATAGGGAAACCTGACGTGAAAAGTCCGTCTGCGCTCCTAAACACAGAGGCAGGGAGAAGAAGAAGAAGAGGAGCGCACCGATTATATAACTCCATTTTTTCATAAAGCGGGTATATCAGAGGGTGGAAGCGGATGGGTAAAGATAAACCTGGCCCCTCGGACGTAGGATGAATCAATCCAGATGCTTCCCCCCAAATATTCAACAATCAATTGACAGATAGACAAACCCAATCCGGAGCCTTGAACTCCTTCATGCAATTTTTCGAAACGTTCAAAGATATGAGCTTGCTGCTCCAGCGGAATGCCGCATCCGGTATCTTCAATCGTAAAAATGGCTTTATTCGTCGCCTTGTCTACTTGCACGGTCAAGGAGATAGTACCGGATTTGGTAAATTTAGTCGAGTTGATCAGAAGGTTTATCAGCACTTGCTGCAAGCGGCTACTGTCCGTGTACAGGTATAACTCTTTACAAGAGCTTTTAAAGTTGATTTCCGCGGCAGTCTGTTTCACGCTCTCTACTGTATCGACAACCAGCTTACAAATGCTCACGACATTGTGCATTTCGCAGGTGTAGCTCATTTCGCCGATATTAAATTCCGAGAAATCCATAACATCCTTGATCAGCTTCTGCAACAAGCCGGCATTCTGCCTGATGCTTTCGCCACACTGCTTTTTGGTATCAGCATCTAGCGTCGGGTTATTCGATAAGAAGTCGGAGAATCCTACAATCGCGTTAAGCGGCGTTCGCAGTTCATGGCTCATATTGGAAAGAAGCATGCTTTTTGAATAGACTGACCGGGTGGTTTCTTCGCGAGCCACCATTAATTTATGCTGCGAAAGGAGCATCTTTTGATTTTTTTGTCTCACGTTGAAAACTAAAGCAATGCTTCCCAATAAGACGATGCAGCATCCGCCCACGAGCCACGCGAAGCGGACATTATCCATCATCTGATTTTCCAGCCCCAGTTGGTCGGCCAAGTAAGTAGCGTGCAGATGCTCTACCTGTCGAGCGTAACGCTGCGTGTTCAGCGAGACGGTAAGCACTTCCATGTTCTGATATATTTCGCATGCATTTTTCGCCTGTCCCATCTTTTCAAGCAAGGCGGCTTTCTCGATCATCGAGTTGCGATACTCATTCAGATTGCCTGCAAGCCGTGTCTCAACCAATGCCGAATCGGCGAACAAGAGGGCTTTTTCACAGTTACCGGTGAACGTGTTGTAATAGGATGCCACCCAATAGTAGCAGCGCTTATAGAATGTTTCGGATGTAGTTGCAGCTTGGCGTTGTATCTGCGTCAGAAGCCGGAAAGCCTCGTCGGTTTTCCGCATTTCAACGAGATAGAAGGCTTTGTAGCATAAGGTGTAGTATTCATAGTTTTCTTTCGAAGCAATCGGACTGCCGGGCAGTGTTCCGGATAGTTTATCCAAGTAAAAGCTCATGCCAGAGAGGTCGTCCAACGACCAGCATACGTGGACATTATGTAGATATATCCTGATAAGAAGGAGATTGTTATCGCCCGTATCACCCTTGCTCAGCAGCTTCTCCGCTTCCTTAAAGGCGGCAAGGGCCTGTTCAAACTGTTCCAGATGCATATAGGTGTTGCCTATCGACTGAAGCGAGAGGGCTATTCCGACGGGCAGATTCAATGTCCTTGCACGTTCGTACAGGCGCTTTGCTTCGTCCGTGGCCAAACCGATGTCTCCTTTGAGGCAAAAGGCGTTCACCTTTATTTGAGCAATCTTGAAATAGGTACTGTAGTCTTTCTCCCCGAGGGCTTCCACTTCCAGTCGGTCGGCCAAATCAATTATGCTGTCTTCGGGTATGGCACTGCTGAATATGAAGTTCTTGCTTGCCAGATTAAACAAACGAGCCATACTTGATGCGCCAGGTGCGTTTTCCTGACACCACAAGAGCGTGGATACATTTGCGAGGAAGCATAAAAGGAGCAATATTGTTTTCTTAATCATAAATCAATGTATGTTACTGTTCAGCCACTCCTTGGGTGGTATGCCAATCATCTTTTTGAAAGTCCGGGAATAGGACTGAGCGTTGATAAATCCTGCCTGTTCCGCTATTTTATCCTGCGTCATAGTAGGGTCCGAACGCATGAGCTGCATCGAAAAGTCGATTCGCTTGCGATTGATATAGCCCGAGAACGAACAGCGGTATCTCTCCTTTATTACTTTCGACACGTACGCCCGGTTGGTATACATCATACTTGCCACCTCGTCCAGCCGCAAGTCCCTCTTCAAATAAACCTTCTCTTCGTCAATCAGCTTTATAAACTGTATCACTAATCTCTGATACAACTCGGGGGATATTTGCCGGTCGATCATCTCGGGGCTGCCTGCATCCAACTCTTCGGACTCCACCGCCACGCAATAGTTCTTCTCGTCAAGGTCGGCCTGCTGCAAATCCTGCACGAAGCTATCGACCCTATACCGCTTTTGCACGCTGATGTAGAACAAAGCAAAATAAACCACCGCCCATATAACAAACAAAAGGGATGCCCACACGGGATGTTCCCCCCAAAATCGAATATTCGGAACGATTAAAGCGAGTGCCAACGGAATGGTAAGCACGCACCACCGTAAAGTTTTGTTGTCGGAATTGATTATCTTGTCATCCGCATCCGAATAGAACTCATGTAATCGCCGACGGTACTCCCGTACTCCCCGAACAGCAAATACAGCTACCCCCGCGATTTGAATGAGTGTCATGAGATGGTAAATTCTATAGCCTATTAATCGGTTCACTCTGTAAATAGTATTGGTATAGTCGCTATTTCTTTCTCTGTCAATCAAAACGGTTTGAATAAATCCTTGCATTTCGTTTTTATCCATCAACATATAGGTTATGGAAACACCTATTCCAACCACGAGTGCCGGAGCAAACCAAATGTACTCCCTCCACGTAAACCGCTTCTCTAGTATGGTTGAGCGGAAGTAGAGATGCATAGTTGGGATAATGAGCATGGTTCCAAAACTATCAACTATATCCCACCACATAAGCGTTGAGCTATCAAGATCCCCCACAACGTAGTTCGCCGTAGTGAGAAAGAATATTGCCGAAGCGAGGAATCCTATAACTAAGATATTTTGAGCGCGGGTATTGTTTTTCCTATTACAAATCAACCAAGCAGCGCCAATCAGACACATGGCGCAGGGTAGAAGTAGTGTAAGATTATAAACCATATATGCATTAATAAAATTTTGCGTCGATCATTTCGGACACAAAGTTACAACAAGTCTGCGGTTAATTCCTTATCACATTGAAAAGATATCTTTATCAAATGATAAATTAATTACCAAATCAACAATTTACTTATCAAATAACAAACTGCAAGCAGCGTATATTGTCCGAAATTTGAATACTATGAAACCAAGCATTAAAGAGAGAATATATATTATCCATAAAAACAACAATCCATCTAAGTAAGTAATTGAGATAGAAGATGGCAGTTTCTGTATAAACTTAACAAAAGACAATACGCAGCCAACAAGTAGCGTATACAGGAAAAAGAGGTTCTTGTACATAATGAATACAAAACTAGCAATAAAAGCAGATAATGTCGTTCCTTTAGAAGGTGTATTTTATACGATGGATAAAATTTATTATTCATTACTGAAGCGGATATAATGCGGCAACACCTCGGGGATGTCCATTGCTAGCTCCACCAGTCCGCTCACCACACCGTCCGTCCGCCACGCCGTCTGATACACCATTCGTTTGTTTCCGTTCTTCTCGATGGTGTAGGCATTGCTTCCACCCGTAGCCAGCAGCTCCAGGATGATTGCCCGCGAGTGAGGATTGTGGCATTCGAGCAGATTTTTCCCCACTAAATCGCCCAGCTTGGCAAGCGACTTATCGTTCATATAGACGATTGTTCCTTCCGTATCGCACACAGTGACGTTACAGTTCATCTCTTTCGCCCATTCGTGCTCCATTGTCTCCATTGTTTTTATTGTTTTCATTGTTTTCTGTATAAAAGGTTTCTTGTTTCATTTTAACCGGTGCAACGTAATCATCACCACTTCGGAAGGTGCACCGAAGCGGAGCGACTTGCGCGAGGTGCCGAGGCCGTTGGTGACGATAATGGGCACCTTCGCCGTGCTGTAGCACAAGCCCGTGAGAAAACGAGTGCCATAACGCGACGGAATGACGGGAGCAATTCCGAAGAGGCGCACCTGTCCGCCATGGGTATGCCCCGCCAGGGCAAGGTCGGTAGGTCCTACCGGCACTTCCTCCACATAATCGGGCGTATGCACCAACAGCAGCACAAAGTCATCGGGAGCAAGAGCGAGCGTGGGCGACTGCCCATTGCTTGCCAAGTCGAAGGGATTGCGCACTCCGGCAAGAAGAATTTGTGTTCCGTTGCGGCGCAACGTATCTACCCGGTGCTCCAGCATGTGCATCCCGTAGCGGTTCATCTGGCGTACAATCTCCTCATGACAACGCTCGTAATCATTGTTCCCCATCACGCCGTACGTCCCCATCGATGTCTTCACCCGAGCAAGCGCGGCAAACAGTTCCGGCACATCGGCACATCCTTCTTGATAATCACCTCCCAAAAGCAGCACATCCGCCTGCTGGGCATCGAGCAGGCGCACCAGACTTTCGAGCCCCTTCTCCCGGAACAGACTTTTGTAATGCAAATCGGAAACAAAAGCTATGCGGAAGCCTTCAAAAGCTTCCGGCACGTCAGCATGCGTGAAGTCGTAATTCATCACGCGGTCGATGCCCGGATAAGCGGCACCGAGGCGGAGTGGCTCCCCTTTCAACACCTTACGGGGCAAAGGGGAAGTCAAATTCCGCTTCGTGCGGCAAGAAGCGAATAAGACCGGAAGCAGGAGAAGTAGAAGCAGGCAACTTGATTTCTTCATATTCGATAATCTTTTGGCGGTCAAAGATAGGCTAATTTCGTATCTTTGCACCCATCGGGCGCCTCGAAATGCGTGGCAACGCCCCACAATTCTATTCTAACAAGAAAGAAGGAGGAAGAAAAATCATGAATCCAGTAAAACGTAATTCGCTTCGAGCGTGGCTGCTTGCCGCTCGCCCCAAAACTCTGACAGGCGCTGTCATCCCCGTGATGATAGGATCGGCACTCGCCTTTGCCGACGGTCATTTTCATGTACTGCCCGCACTTGCTTGCCTCTTTTTTGCAGCCTTGATGCAGATAGCCGCCAACTTTATCAATGATCTCTTCGACTTCAAGAAAGGAACAGACCGCGATGACCGTCTGGGACCGGAACGGACTTGCGCCCAAGGATGGATTTCGCCCGAAGCCATGACGCGGGGCATCTGGCTGACGGTGATAGCCGCCTGCCTCATCGGCAGCACATTGTTGCTCGTAGGTGGTTGGGAACTAATAGGGGTAGGCCTCGTCTGCGTGCTTTTTGCCTTTCTTTACACCACCGGACCCTATCCGCTTTCGTACAACGGCTGGGGCGACGGACTGGTGATTCTCTTCTTCGGATTTGTGCCAGTGGGCGGAACGTATTATGTGCAGGCACTCACTTGGACACCCGCCGTCACTCTCGCCTCCCTCCTTTGCGGCCTGCTGATTGACACGCTGTTGGTGGTGAATAATTATCGAGACCGCGAAGCGGATGCCAGGAGCGGCAAACGCACGGTAGTCGTCCGCTTTGGCGAACCTTTCGGGCGGTACTTCTATCTGATGCTGGGAGTGGCGGCTAGCGTGCTGGGCTGCTTGCTGACGGTAAAAGGGTATCCATACGTCACGATAGCTTCTTTTTTTTACCTCTGCTTACACGTAGTTACGTGGCGCAAGATGGTCAAGATACGCAGCGGTAAAAACTTAAACAGCATACTGGGCGATACTTCGCGCAATATGCTGTTGTTTGGAATGCTTTTATCAATCGGGCTCGCGCTTAGCGCTTAGCGTACATCCGGTCGTAATACTTTTGGTAGTCGCCGCTGGTCACCTCTTCTACCCATTGTTGATGGTCCAAGTACCATTCGATGGTCTTCACGATGCCCACTTCAAACTTCGTTTCGGGATACCAGCCCAAGGCGTTAGTAATTTTGGTGGGGTCGATGGCGTAACGCTGGTCGTGTCCCAGACGGTCCTTGACATAAGTAATCAACCCTTCGTTCATCCAGTCGATAGAGATTTCACCGTTAGCATCCTTCTCCTGTTTCTTCAGCATCCGGCGATATTCGGGATGCTCCGTCATCAGGCGGTGAATGGTAGCGATGGTTAATTTCACTATCTCCAAGTTCGTCTTTTCATTGTGTCCGCCTACGTTGTAGACTTCTCCTTCGGCTCCTTGGCGCACCACGAGGTCAATCGCCTTGCAGTGATCTTCTACGTAAAGCCAGTCGCGTACGTTGCTACCATCGCCATAGACAGGAAGCTTCTTGCCTTCGAGAATGTTCTTGATGATAAGCGGAATCAGCTTCTCGGGAAAGTGATACGGACCGTAGTTGTTCGAGCAACGGGTCAGGCTCACCGGCATCTTGTACGTATCGTGATAAGCCATCACCACCATGTCGGCACTCGTTTTTGAAGCGCTGTAGGGGCTGTGCGGACAGAGGGGCGTAGTTTCGTGAAAGAAACCTTCGGCACCCAGCGAGCCGTACACTTCGTCGGTAGACACTTGATGGAAGCGTACGCCCGCCCGCCAAGTGGGGTAACCACATTCATCCTTGCCCGTCACCCAAGCACGGCGGGCAGCATCGAGCAGATTTTGCGTACCTAAAATATTAGTAACCAAAAAAAGCTGCGGATTTTCTATGCTACGGTCCACATGACTTTCGGCGGCAAAGTTCACCACATAGTCAAACTGGTATTGGGCAAACAAGCGGTCGGCAAGTTCGCGGTCGCAAATGTCTCCCTTCACAAAGAAGCAACGTTCATTATCAATGTCTCCGGCAATGGTGCCAAGGTTTCCGGCATACGTCAGCGAGTCGAGCACCACTACTTGGATGTCGCTATGTTTAGCTAATATATACTTCAGATAGTTGGCGCCGATAAATCCAGCAGCACCAGTTACAAGATAGGTTTTCATATAGATGTGTGTCTGATTAAATAATTATTTTGCTAATTCTATTAAGTACTGCCCATACTCCGTCTTTTCCAACTTTTGCCCCAAAGCCCTCAGTTGATCGGTCGAAATCCATTTATTGCGCCAAGCAATCTCTTCGATGCACGAAACGTAGAAGCCCTGTCTGTTTTGAATGGTTGCCACAAAATTAGAAGCTTCTAGTAGGCTGTCGCAGTTGCCCGTATCCAGCCACGCAAAGCCACGTCCAAACAGTTCCACCTTCAGCGTGCCTTCTTCCAGATAGAGCTTATTTAAATCGGTTATCTCATATTCGCCACGGGCAGAGGGTTGCAGGGCGGCAGCTTTCGCCGTCACGGTAGCATCGTAGAAGTAAAGTCCCGGCACGGCGTAATTGCTCTTTGGATGGACAGGCTTCTCTTCCAACGAAATAACTTTCCCGTTTTCATCAAACTCAGCCACGCCATACGCACGGGGATCTTTGACGCAATAGCCAAAGATGCAAGCGCCCTTTTCCAAATGCGCCGCCCGATGGAGCATGGCAGAGAAGTTTTGCCCGTAGAACAGGTTGTCACCCAGTATCAGACAGCCCGGCTCTCCCGCCAAGAAGTCTGCGCCCAGCACAAAGGCCTGCGCCAATCCGTTCGGATTGTCCTGAATCTTATATTGGATAGACATGCCTAAATCCTCGCCCGTGCCCAGCAGGTCACGAAACATGGGAAGGTCCCGGGGAGTAGATATAATCAGTACCTCCCTAATCCCAGCCAACATAAGCGTTGAGAGAGGATAATAAATCATCGGCTTATCATACACCGGCATAATTTGTTTTGAAATAGCTTTGGATAGCGGATAGAGGCGCGTAGCACTTCCTCCGGCAAGAATGATTCCTTTCATAACTTACTTGTATTTATATTCAATGCGCTGACAAAGAACGGGAAATATTCTGAGGTGGCAAAATAAGACGAAAGATTCATGCACTTTATCCCGCTAATTCTATCACTTCAAGTTCTTTGAACTCGCCGTTATCAATAACAAACCGCACTAATGTGCGCACTTTGTGAAAGCCGGAAAGACCGGCAGCTCCGGGATTGATGTGAAGCATTCCCAATGTTTTGTCGTACGCCACCTTCAATATATGAGAATGTCCGCTGATGAAAAGCTTGGGCGGACGCACTAACAGACTGCCACGGATAGATGAGTCATAGTTGCCGGGATAGCCGCCAATGTGCTTTACCAGCACCTCTGCACCGTCCACAGTGAAACGATTCACCTGCGGATACATTTGTCGGAGCTCTTGCCCGTCCACATTGCCGTACACGGCACGGAAAGGACGGAAAGCAGCCAGCTTTTCAGCTACTTCCAGCGAACCGATATCTCCTGCATGCCAGATTTCATCACACAATTCAAAGTAGTGCAAATACTTCTCATCCCAAAAGGCATGCGTATCCGATAATAATCCAATTCTTGTCATAACTTTCTTTGTTTATCTGTGCAAAGGTAGTATATTTGGCAAAATCTTAACGCAATGGAGCACATTTATCACTACTTTAAACGCGACATCAGTTGGTTGTCATTCAACTACCGCGTGCTGTTGGAAGCCGATGATGACCGGCTGCCACTATACGAACGCATCAACTTCATTTCTATTTATTCTTCTAACTTGGAAGAATTCTATAAGATACGCGTAGCCGATCACAAAGCAGTAGCTTCGGGCGCTACACTGAGCGATGAAGAGTCGGTGCAGTCCGCCGGCGAATTGCTCGAACAAATAACCTCGGAGGTGAATCGACAAATGGAAGACCGTATCCGCATCTACGAGCACAAGATACTACCGGCACTGCGCCAGCACCACATCATTTTTTATCAAAGCCGTAACGTAGAGCCTTTCCACCAAAGCTTTGTGCACAACTTCTTCCGGGAAGAAATCGTACCCTATCTACAGCCTGTTCCGGTGTCGAAAGGGCAAATCGTCTCATTTCTGCGTGACAATCGCCTCTATCTGGCTGTCCGCCTCGTACCCAAAGCCGACATACACTGCTCCCTGCCCTATATCCAGCTGCCTACAACGCCCCAATCAAAGTTCCAGTACTTCGTAATGAAGCTTCCGTACAGCAAAGTACCTCGTTTCATCCAGCTGCCCAAGCACGATGGCAACTATTACCTCATGTTTATAGAAGACATCATCAAAGCCAACCTTGCCGCCATCTTTCCCGGTTATGACGTGGATTGCAGTTACTGCATCAAAATATCGCGCGATGCTGATATTCTGATTGAGGATACCACCAGCACGGCTGCCTTGGTAGAACAAGTGAAAAAGAAAGTCAACAAGCGCAAGATAGGCGCCGTCTGCCGGTTTGTGTACGACCGCTACATGCCTCAGGACTTCCTCGAATACTTGGTGGATGCGTTCCACATCCAGCGTGACGAACTGGTGCCGGGCGACAAACACCTCAACTTGGAAGACTTATGCCATCTGCCCAACCCGAACCCATCCATCGAACACAACGAGAAGCCGCGTCCGATGAAACTGAACCGGCTGGATGAAAAAGAATCCATCTTCCACTACATCGAGCACAAAGACTTGCTGCTCCACTACCCTTACCATTCGTTCGAACACTTCATCCACTTCCTCTACGAAGCGGTGCACGACCCGTATACGCGGGAAATCATGGTCACCCAGTATCGCGTAGCCGAAAACTCTGCCGTCATCAACACCTTGATAGCTGCAGCACAAAACGGCAAGAAGGTAACCGTATTCGTAGAGCTCAAAGCACGTTTTGATGAAGAGAACAACCTCGCCACTGCGGGGATGATGGAAGCTGCGGGCATCCACATCATCTACAGCATTCCGGGGCTGAAAGTACACGCTAAAGTGGCGCTCATCCGCCGACGCGGCACCAGCGGAGAGAAAGTGCACAGTTACGCCTATATCAGCACCGGCAACTTTAACGAAAAGACTGCCAAACTTTATGCCGATTGCGGACTATTCACCTGCAACACCATCATCGTGAACGACCTTCACAACCTCTTCCGTACCCTGCAAGGGAAAAAAGAGCTGAGTTTCAACCGCCTCTTGGTGGCGCGTTTCAACCTTATCGACGAGTTGAACGCCCTCATCGATCATGAAATAGCCCAAGCAGAGAAGGGACGATTCGGACGAATCATCCTTAAAATGAACGCTCTGCAAGACCCGAAAATGATTAACCGCCTCTACGAAGCCTCGCAACGCGGCGTGCAAATAGACCTGATTGTACGCGGCATCTGCTGCCTCATCCCCGGGCAAGAGTACAGCCGAAACATCCGTGTGACCCGCATCGTGGACAGCTTCCTCGAGCATGCCCGCATCTGGTACTTCCACAATAGCGGAAACCCACGGCTTTACCTCGGGTCACCCGACTGGATGCGCCGTAACCTCTACCGCCGTATTGAAGCCGTAGTGCCCGTGCTCGACCACGACTTGCGTTTGGAGCTTATCTACATGCTCAGAACCCAGCTGGCAGACAATCAGAAGGCGTGCTTTGTGGACGATAAGTTGCGCAATGTCTTTAAGTACGACAGTACAAAGAAGCCTATCCGTTCACAGTACACCTTCTATAAGTACCTCAAGCGAAAGAATGAAGCACATCCCTAGGGCAAGGAATTGAAAAAAAATGAAATGTCTTTGTAATGTATATGACACAAGTGTGCAACAAAAGTTTCCGTTCTTTGCCCTCAGAAACAGAATACACACTTATGGAGACAATTTATTTAGGTATCGTTATCTTCCTCTTCGTGCTCGCCGTGTTCGACCTCATGGTCGGAGTGAGCAATGACGCCGTCAACTTCCTCAACTCCGCCATCGGCGCCAAGGCGGCTTCTTTCAAAACTGTGATCTTCATTGCTGCCGTCGGTATTTTTATCGGCGCAGCTTTGTCTAATGGCATGATGGACATCGCCCGCCACGGCATCTATCAGCCCGAACACTTCTATTTTGCGGAAATCATGTGCATACTGCTTGCCGTGATGCTGACCGATGTGGTGCTGCTCGATGTGTTCAACTCCATGGGAATGCCCACGTCGACCACCGTTTCCTTGGTGTTCGAGCTGTTGGGAGGTACGTTTGCCTTAGCGCTCGTGAAGACGTACAACGACCCGTCATTGGGGCTGGGCGACTTGATAAACACCGACAAGGCGCTCTCGGTCATCATGGCTATCTTCGTCTCCGTCGCTATCGCATTCTTCTTCGGTATGCTGGTGCAATGGCTAGCGCGTCTGATTTTTACGTTCAACTACGAGCAGAAGATGAAATACAGCATCGGACTCTTTGGAGGCGTGGCTGCCACTGCCATCATCTACTTCATGCTGATAAAGGGATTGAAAGACAGTTCGTTCATGACTACCGAAACGAATGACTGGATCAATGCGCACACAGGTATGATCGCCGGGATCTGTTTGGTGGGCTTCACCATACTGATGCAAGTGTTGCACTGGCTCAAAGTGAACGTCTTTAAAATAATTGTATTGCTCGGCACCTTTGCGCTGGCACTGGCTTTTGCAGGCAATGACTTGGTCAACTTCATCGGCGTGCCGCTTGCCGGGTATTCTGCTTTCTTGGACTTCAGCGCCAACGGCACTGCGGCAGGACCGGACGGTTTCTTAATGACCTCCCTCCTTGGTCCGGCAAAGACTCCGTGGTATTTCCTCTTTGGTGCTGGAGCCGTGATGGTGTACGCCCTCTTCACCTCGAAGAAAGCTCACAACGTGATTAAAACATCCGTCGACCTTTCCCGTCAGGATGAAGGGGAAGAAAGTTTCGGCAGCACGCCGATGGCACGGACGCTGGTCCGCATCTCGCTGGGGATGGCAACAGGTCTCTCCCGCATTGTTCCCGAAGGAACCAAACAATGGATTGACACCCGCTTCCGCAAGGACGAAGCCATTATTGCCAACGGCGCTGCGTTCGACCTCGTTCGCGCAGCAGTCAACTTAGTGCTGGCAGGATTGCTCATCGCGCTGGGAACCTCGTTGAAGCTTCCCCTCTCTACTACTTATGTCACCTTTATGGTGGCTATGGGTTCTTCTCTCTCGGACCGTGCATGGGGGCGCGACTCGGCTGTTTTCCGCATCACCGGCGTGCTGAGCGTCATCGGCGGATGGTTTCTCACCGCAGGAGCCGCCTTCATCATCGCTTTCTTCGTCGTGTTGGTCATCTATTACGGTGGCACGACAGCCATCTTCTTACTGATTGGCTTGGCAGCTTTCACACTCATCCGCAGCCAGTTACTCTATAAGAAGAAAAAAGCGAAAGAAGCCCGGACCGACGAAACAATGCTGTTGCTGATGAAAGCGTCGACCAACGACGAGGCATTGCAACTCATGCGTCGCCACACCCGCGAGGAATTGGGACGCATCCTCGAATATGCCGAAGACACCTTCGAGCGCACCGTCACCTCCTTCCTGCACGAGAATCTGCGCGGACTGCGCCGGGCAATGGGTTCCACCAAATTCGAAAAGCAGCTTATCAAGCAGATGAAACGCACCGGAACAGTAGCCATGTGCAAACTCGACAACGCCACTGTGCTGGAGAAAGGGCTTTATTACTACCAAGGCAATGATTTTGCCAGCGAGCTGGTGTACAGCATCGCCCGCCTCTGCGAACCTTGCTTGGAACACATTGACAACAACTTCAACCCGCTGGACACCCTCCAGAAAGGTGAGTTCACCGATGTTGCTACAGACATTACCGCACTGATTCGCGACTGCCGTACGCGACTGAACGACAACAATTATGACCATTTGGAAGAGGAGTTCCGCCGGGCAAACAACTTGAACGTACAGCTCTCGCACATCAAACGCCAAGAATTGCAACGCATACAGACGCAGACGGGCAGCATCAAAGTGAGCATGCTCTATCTGACAATGATTCAAGAAGCGCAGAATGTGGTGACCTACCTTACGAACCTGATGAAGGTAAGCCGCAAGTTTCAACTGGAGACAAGCCTTTAAAAGCTGCCGCCTTCCCTAATAAAAGAAAGCCGCCCTCGTGAGAAGGCGGCTTTTCTTTGTGATAAACGTTTGTTCTTATTTCTTTTTAGCCTCTGCCTTTTTGCAGCAAGGCTTAGCATCTTTGCACACTTTGGTTTGGGTGCATTCCTTTGTTTTCGCACATTCTTTGGTAGCCTTGGCACATGTCTTGGCACATTCTTTCGTGCAATCTTTGGTGCATGCCTTCTTGCAATCCGCTTTCTTGTTGCAGCAAGCTTCCTGTTTGGGCGCATCTTTCTTCACATCTTGTGCATTCACCGTAGCGAAAGTACACATCGCTGCAAAGAATGCAGCACAAATAACTAACTTCTTCATAACTTCAATCTTTTAAGTGGATAATTATCGTCGTTTTAAATCTGATGGTGCAAAGAAAGCATCTTTTTGCTTAGGTTGTTAGCCCGTTATTCTTATTTAACTCCTTCTGGAGAGTTACTTCTTTTCCAGCTCTGTCAGCGAGTCCATCTTTTTCTTTTCGAGGAACTCATAAATGCCGCTCAGATGCTCGGTCACCCGTTTGTTTCCAAATTCATACACCTTTGTCACAAGTCCGTCCAAGAAGTCACGGTCATGAGAAACCACGACAAGCGTGCCGTCAAAGTCGATTAGGGCTTGCTTGAGGATGTCCTTCGTTTTCAGGTCAAGGTGATTGGTGGGCTCATCGAGAATGAGGAGGTTCACCGGTTCGAGCAGCAACTTAATCATCGCCAGACGAGTACGTTCCCCTCCCGAGAGCACTTTTACTTTTTTCGTCGATTCCTCCCCTCCAAACATAAATGCTCCCAGCAAGTCGCGAATCTTGTTCCGGATGTCGCCCACTGCCACATCGTCGATGGTTTGAAACACCGTAAGATTTTCTTCGAGTAGCGATGCCTGATTTTGAGCAAAGTATCCAATCTGAACGTTATGCCCCAGCGTCAACGTGCCGTCGTGCGCAATCTCTTTCATCAGGCACTTCACCAGGGTCGACTTGCCCTCACCGTTCTTGCCCACAAAAGCAACTTTGTCCCCGCGTTCGATGGTGAGTGAAGCGTTGCGGAAAACAACGTGATCACCGTACGTTTTGCCCACACCGTCCATCGTCACCGGATAATTGCCCGAACGGGGCGAGGGCGGAAACTTCAGGCGAAGCGCGGAGGTATCTTCTTCGTCCACCTCCAACAGCACCAATTTCTCCAGCATCTTGACGCGACTCTGCACTTGCAGGGTCTTGGAATAGGTGCCTTTGAAACGCTCGATAAACTCGGTGGTTTCGGCAATGAACTTCTGCTGCTCGTCGAACGCCTTCTGCTGTTGCACCCGGCGTTCGGCGCGCAACTGCAAATATTGCGAATAGTTCACCTTATAGTCGTAGATGCGTCCCATCGTCACCTCGATAGTACGGGTGGTGATATTGTCCACAAACTTACGGTCGTGACTGATGACCACCACTGCCTTCCCGTTGGTAATCAAGAAATCTTCCAGCCATTGGATGCTCTCGATGTCCAAATGATTCGTAGGCTCATCAAGCAGCAGCACATCGGGCTTCTGCAACAAAAGCTTGGCAAGCTCGATACGCATCCGCCATCCGCCAGAGAAGTCACTGGTCTGGCGGGTAAAGTCCTCACGCAAAAAGCCCAATCCCAGCAGCGCTTTCTCTATCTCCTCATCATAGTTTGCCGCCTCAATGGAATAAAACTTCTCGCTCACCGCGCTCACTTCTTCTATCAGCTCCATGTAGCTGTCCGTTTCGTAATCCGTACGGGTTTCGAGTTCTTTGTTCAGGCGAGCTATTTCTGCTTCCATCTCGTGGACGTGTGCAAAGGCGCGAGCCGTTTCCTCAAAAACGGTACGTCCGTCTTCCGTCATCAGATGCTGGGGCAAATAGGCGATAACACAATCCTTGGGCGCCGAAACCCTGCCACGGGTAGGCTGACGCAAGCCGGAAAGAATCTTGAGCAGCGTGCTTTTGCCCGCCCCGTTCTTGCCCATCAGTGCAATCCGGTCTTTCTCATTAATCACAAAGGAAATATCACTAAATAAGGTGGTGCCGCCAAATTCCACAGCAAGTCCGTCTACTAAAATCATATTGTTTTATTAAATTGAGGTGCAAAGATACACATTTATCTTATTTTATTTTATAACTTGCGGGCTCAAATCAGTAATGGCAACAACAGCCTACTATAAACAGAGATACTTATGACGGAAAATGTAGTTCCAAAAGAGTTCAGACCCCTCATATTGGTGGCTGAAGATGATGACAGCAATTTCAAGTTAATCAAGGCTATCATCGGTAAGAAATGTGACATCCTTTGGGCAAAGAACGGGGAAGAAATCGTACAGTTATTCCACGAAAACCACGAGCAAGCAGCAGCTATCCTTATGGACATCAAAATGCCCATCATGACAGGATTAGTGGCTACAGAAATCATCCGCAAAGAAAACACCGAGATACCTATCATTATGCAGACAGCCTACGCCTTCAGTTCGGACAAGGACAATGCCATGCGGTGCGGTGCTTCGGAAGTACTGGTGAAACCCATCACGTTAAGCATTCTCAGAAATTGCCTGACGAGCTACTTCCCTGCATTGAAATGGTAGACAAACTCCCCTCATGAAGCATAAACGATACAAACTCATTCTCTTATTCATCGTCAGCATTCTGATGCTGGTGATGCCTGTTGTGCCCCATCATCATCACAACAGTGGAGAGGTATGTATGAAAAATGACCTCACCCCCGAGCAGCAATGCCCTACACATCATCACAGTGACGACGCTTGTTGCAACAGCGGATGTATGGCACGCTTCAGTTCCTCCACTCCCACCGTACAAACAGATTGCGGACAGCCACACTACATATTGGTGGCTACGCTCTTCACCGATTACCTCCTCGAACAACTCTTACGACCGCAGGAAAGGCAGAATAAAAACAACTACGCCTACCGCGAGAATCTTCACGGCGCGAACGTCCTTCGCGCCTTCGGGCTTCGTGCGCCCCCGTGTGCCTGATAAATTGCTGAATCAACCCAACTTATCAATCACACCTATTATCCTATTATATAGATGAAGAAACTTATCTTTGTAGGAGCACTCGCACTGTTTGTGCTGGGTTCCTGCCATACGAAGTCCGGTGAAGCCGGACACGAAGGTCACAACCACGAGACAGAAGAACATGACCATGCAGCCGAAACCGGCGAATCAGGTCATGAGGGTCACAACCACGAAGTCGAAGCGCCCGCCGCTCATGCCGACGAAATCATCCTCCCCAAAGCAAAAGCCGAAGCAGCAGGAGTGAAAGTGAGCACGCTGACAGCCACCACCTTCGAACAAGTTATCAAAACCAGCGGACAAGTACTCGCTGCACAAGGCGATGAATCGGTGGCAGTAGCCAGCGTAGCCGGGGTGGTTTCCTTCCGCGGGAAGGTGACCGAGGGGATGAGCGTAGGGCGCGGAACAGCGCTCGTCAGCATCTCGTCCAAGCACATAGCCGACGGCGACCCCGCACAACGGGCTCGCATCGCCTACGACCTTTCGAAGAAAGAATACGAGCGGATGAAGACGCTGGTGAAGAGCAAGATTGTTTCGGATAAAGAATTTGCCCAAGCAGAGCAGACCTACGAAATGGCACGCATCGGCTACGAAGCCCTTGCCAAAAACCACTCCGCCAGCGGACAAACCGTCACCGCCCCCATCGGCGGATTTATCAAAAGCATCCTCGTGAAAGAAGGAGACTACGTCAGTGTGGGACAGCCCTTGGTGAGCGTGACACAGAACCGCCGCCTCTTCCTCCGCGCAGAGGTGTCGGAGAAATATTACCCTTACCTGCGCACCATCGGCGGAGCCAACTTCCACACACCTTATAATAACACAGTGTATGAGCTCAAAGCCCTCAACGGGCGGCTACTTTCGTTTGGCAAAGCATCGGGCACGGACTCTTTCTATGTGCCGGTGACCTTCGAGTTCGATAATCGGGGCGACATCCTCCCCGGCTCGTTTGTAGAGGTCTATCTGCTCTCTACCCCGATGGAGGGCGTGCTGGCATTGCCCCGCACGGCACTCACCGAAGAGCAAGGCAGCTTCTTCGTCTACCTGCAACTGGACGAGGAAGGCTACAAGAAACAAGAAGTGACCTTGGGCGCAGACAACGGACGGAGCGTGCAAATACTCACCGGCGTGAAAGCGGGAGACAGAGTAGTGACGGAAGGAGCCTACCAAGTGCGGTTGGCATCTGCCAGTGGAGCCATCCCCGCACATAGTCATGAACATTAATCCGCCCGAAACATGCTGAACAAAATCATACATTATTCGTTGCACAACCGTTTGATTGTGCTTTGTGCCGCTGCCCTACTGCTCATTTTGGGCACCTACACCGCCCTGCACACGGAGGTGGACGTGTTCCCCGACCTCAATGCTCCCACCGTGGTGATTATGACCGAAGCGGGCGGGATGGCTGCCGAAGAGGTGGAGCAATTGGTCACCTTCCCTGTAGAGACGTCCGTCAACGGCTCCACCGGCGTGCGCCGGGTGCGTTCTTCCTCCACTGCCGGATTTTCGGTGGTATGGGTAGAGTTCGACTGGGGAACAGACATCTACCTTGCCCGCCAGATTGTGAGCGAGAAGCTTGCCGTGGCTGCCGAATCGCTGCCCCCCAACGTGGGCAAGCCCACTCTAGGTCCGCAATCGTCCATCTTGGGCGAGATGCTGATTATCGGACTGACTGCCGACTCCACCTCCATGCTCGACCTGCGTACGCTCGCCGACTGGACCCTCCGCCCCCGACTGCTCTCTACCGGAGGCGTGGCACAGGTGGCTGTGCTAGGAGGCGACATTAAAGAGTACCAAATCCAATTGGACCCCGAACGGATGCGCCACTACAACGTATCCATGAACGAAGTGATGGCTGCCACCGCAGGCATGAACCTCAACGCCAATGGCGGTGTGCTGTACGAATACGGCAACGAATACATTGTGCGCGGCGTACTCTCTACCGACAAGGTGAACGAGTTGGGACGCGCTGTGGTGAAACGTGTGGACGGCGTGCCCGTGATGCTGGACGATGTAGCCAACGTGGTCATCGGAGCCAAAGCCCCTAAACTAGGCACGGCTTCGGAACGCGGGAAGTCCGCCGTACTGCTCACCGTCACCAAGCAGCCCGCCACCAGTACGCTGGCGCTGACGGAGAAGCTAGAAGCTTCGCTGGCAGACTTGCAGAAGAACCTGCCGCCGGACGTGAAAGTGTCTACGAACATTTTCCGCCAGAGCCGCTTCATCGAAAGCTCCATCGGGAACGTACAGAAGTCCCTGCTCGAAGGCGGGTTCTTTGTCGTCATTGTCCTCTTCCTCTTCCTGGCAAATGTGCGCACCACCCTCATCTCGCTGGTGACGCTGCCCATCGCCATTCTCGTCTCCATCCTCACGCTGCACTACTTGGGCATGACCATCAACACCATGAGTCTGGGAGGAATGGCGATTGCCATCGGTTCGCTGGTGGACGATGCCATTGTGGATGTGGAAAACGTGTACAAACGTTTGCGCGAGAACCGCATACGCCCCCTCGAGGAGCGGCTGTCGGTGCGCGAAGTGGTGTTCCGCGCCTCCAAAGAGGTACGGATGCCTATCCTGAACTCCACGCTGATCATTGTGGTGAGCTTTGTCCCCCTTTTCTTCCTTACGGGGATGGAGGGGCGGATGCTGGTGCCGCTCGGCGTTGCCTTCATCGTGGCGCTGTTTGCCTCTACCGTGGTGGCGCTGACGCTGACCCCCGTGCTCTGCTCCTACCTGTTGGGGCGCGAGAAAGGGGAAGTGATAGGTAAAGAAGCCTTCGTGGCAAGGCATTTGAAACAAATGTACGAGCGCGCCCTTGGTTGGGTGCTCTGCCATCAGCGCCTGACACTGGGCACCACTTTTGCCCTCTTCTTGGTGGCAGCCGCCTGCTTCTTCACACTGGGACGTTCGTTCCTGCCCCCCTTCAACGAGGGGTCGTTCACCATCAACATCAGCTCGCTGCCGGGCATCTCGCTAGAGGAGAGCAACCGGCTTGGACAGCGCGCCGAGGAGTTGCTGCTGAGCATCCCCGAAATAGAGACCGTGGCGCGCAAAACGGGGCGCGCAGAGCTCGACGAGCATGCTTTGGGCGTGAACACCTCGGAGATAGAAGCTCCCTTCAGCCTCAAGGAGCGCCCCCGCGAGGCGCTGGTGGCAGAGGTGCGCGCCAAGCTCGGCACTTTGACGGGAGCGAACATCGAGATAGGGCAACCCATCTCCCACCGCATCGACGCCATGCTCTCGGGCACCAAGGCAAACATTGCCATCAAGCTCTTCGGAGACGACCTGAACCGGATGTTCGCCTTGGGCAACGCCATCAAAGCCGCCATCGGAACGGTGGAGGGCGTGGCGGACTTGAACGTGGAGCAGCAGATAGAGCGCCCGCAACTCAAGATAACGCCCCGGCGCGAACTGCTTGCCAAGTACGGCATCTCGCTGCCGGAGTTCGCAGAATACATCAACGTGGCGCTGGCGGGAAAAGTCATCTCGCAGGTGTACGAAAAGGGAAAGAGCTTCGACCTCATCGTCAAGGTGAAGGACGATGCCAGAGACCAGATGGAAAAAATACGCAACTTGATGATGGACACGGCGGACGGACAGAAAGTGCCCCTGTCGTATGTAGCCGATGTGACGTCGACGATGGGTCCCAACACCATCAGCCGCGAGAATGTGAAACGCAAGATTGTGGTCTCCGCCAACGTGGACGGGCGCGACTTGCGCAGTGTGGTGAACGACATACAGCGCGTGATAGACACCAAAGTGAAATTGCCCGAAGGCTACCACATCGAGTACGGCGGACAGTTTGAAAGCGAACAGGCTGCCAGCCGGACGCTGGCACTGACCTCTTTCCTCAGCATCGTGGTCATCTTCTTGTTGCTCTTCCACGAGTTCCGCAGCGTGAAAGAGAGCGCTATCATCCTTATCAACTTGCCGCTGGCGCTCATCGGCGGCGTGTTCGCCCTGCTCGTCACCACGGGTGAGGTGAGCATCCCCGCCATCATCGGCTTCATCTCGCTCTTCGGCATTGCCACCCGCAACGGGATGCTGCTCATCAGCCACTACAACCACCTGCAAAAGGAAGAGGGGCTGAGCGTGCGCCAAAGCGTGATGCACGGTTCGCTGGACCGTCTGAACCCGATTCTGATGACTGCCCTCTCGTCCGCCCTGGCGCTGATACCGCTGGCATTGAGCGGGTCGTTGCCCGGCAACGAGATACAAAGCCCGATGGCAAAAGTCATCTTGGGCGGGCTGCTCACTTCCACCTTCTTGAATGGGTTCATCATCCCGCTGGTGTATCTGAAGATGCACCGCACCAACCCGAACAACCTTATTAACGATTAATCCCCCTCCTTATGAAGATAAAGAAGATTCTTACTCTCCTGGGTGCCGCACTCCTCCCCCTCTCCCCCGCCTTCGGGCAGGGGCGGGCGGACGAGGCAGCCCTCACTTCCGTGCTCCGCGCCATCGAGGCGAACAACCCGCAGCTGCAAGCCAACGCACAGCTCACGCACGCACAGAAACTCAGCGTGCGCACGGACAATAACCTGCCCGACCCCACACTGAGCTATGCCCACCTGTGGAACAGCAAAGACAAAAATGTCACCGTGGGCGAGCTGGTGGTGGCACAGCGATTCAACTTCCCCACCCTTTACGCCTCGCGCGCCAAGCTCAACCGCCTGCAGAGCGATGCCTTCGACGCAGAGGCGGGCGTGATGCGCCAAGAACTGCTGCTGCAAGCCAAAGAAATTTGTCTCGACCTCATCCTGCTCCGACGCCAACAACAGCTGCTCGACGAACGCCGGAGCGCTGCCGAAGAGCTCTCCGCCCTCTATGCCCGCCGCTTGGAGACGGGAGAGGCCAGTGCGCTGGAGACGAACAAGCTCAATCTGGAGCTGCTGAACGTGCGCACCGAAACCACGCTCAACGCTTCGGCGCTGCGCAACAAGCTGCAGGCACTGACGGCACTCAACGGCAACCGTCCGGTAGATTTCAGTGCCACCACCTATCCCGCCATTCTCCTACCGGCGGACGAGGGTGCAATGCTGGCAGCTGCTGACCTCCGCCTGCAAACACTCGCCCACCAAAGTCTGGCGGCGCACCAACAGGTAGCCGTCAGCCGGCAAAACTGGTTGCCCGACCTAGAGCTGGGCTACCGCCGCAACACCGAATCGGGGCACCCGTCCAACGGTGTAGTGGTGGGGTTCTCTTTCCCGCTGTTCCAAAACCGGAACAAGGTGAAAGTGGCACGCGCACAAGCTTCGAGCCTCGACTTCCAGAAAGCATCGGCTGCCACGCAAACCTCTTCCGCCTTGGCACAGCTCTGGGACGAAGCGCAAAGCCTGCGCACCGCTATGGCGCAGTACGAACGCACCTTTGCCGCCCAACAGGACATCGCGCTGCTCAAGCAAGCGCTCGCCGGGGGGCAAATCAGTCTGATAGCCTATTTCGTGGAACTTTCCGCCGTCTACCAGAGCCAGCAGAACTATCTGCTGCTGGAGAACCAGTACCAAAAGGCGGTGGCGAGAATGTATAAGAGCCGACTGTAAGCCGCGGGTACGCGCGGACTTGTTTCTTTGTTAGGCACGGATGACGCGGATGACACGAATTTTCGGACTGCACAGCCCAAGAATCCGTGCCTACCTTTACAGATGCCCATGCCAACCGTTGATGAAAGGACGTCAGAGCGTGCGCACCTCTTCGGGCAGATAGCTGCTGCGGATGCGCCATTCGGGGGGATAGAGATTGTTGGCGCGATTGCCCACGTTCTTGACAAAGCCCAGCTTCACGCCGCGGTAAGCGAGCAGCACATAGCCGCGGGGAGCATCTTCGGGCAAGGAGAGGGCTTCTTTGCGCAAGTAGGCGATGGCTGCCTCATAATCCACTGCTACCACGGGGAAAGTGCCGGGGCGGAGCAGGCGGCTCATCGCCAAAGCATGCCGGGGCAAGAGGTCTTTACCCTTCACTTCCGCCAGCGCAACACCCGCCTGCACAACGCGCAACGAATCGGACAGCAACGCCAAGGCTTCCTCGTGCCGCAAGGCAAAAGCCGCCAACCCGTCCGCCGCCACCGTCAGCGTGTACGCATCAGGATCGGAAAGCCAGCCGCGCACAACGACGCAGCGGTCTTTGTCCGCAGCCGACGGCGGCGCAGCGCGATTCTTTTTCTTCTTCCGGACAGGTATCCCAGGCAAATTGGCACGAAAATCCTCGCCTCCGGGTTTGCGCACCACAGCGAGGAAGAAACCCTCGCCCCGCGTGCGGTGCGGCAAAAAGCGGTAGACGGGGAAGTCGGCGCCCGCCAGCAGATTGCCCGTCACACCCCATTCGTGAGACACTTCGAGAGGCAACACTTCGGCACCGAAGGTGCGCACCATCCATGCCACGTTCTCCTCATCCTCGCAGGTGTTGTAAGTGCAAGTACTGTATATCAAGATTCCCCCCGGCTTCAAGCAAGGCCAGCAGTCGGTCAAGATGCGGCGCTGCCGCTGGGCGCAAAGGTCCACATTCGCCGGGCTCCACTCGTCGATAGCGCCGGGGTCTTTGCGAAACATCCCCTCGCCGGAGCAGGGCACGTCCGTTAGCAACACGTCGAAGAAGTCCGTCAGCGAAGCAAAATCTACCGGGTCATTGTTGGTCACCACCACGTCGGGATGCCCCGCCTTGGTGACGTTCTCCGCCAGCACCTGCACGCGGTTGCGCATCACTTCGTTCGCCACCAGCAGGCTGCCTTCGGGCAACAAGCCGCGCACAAGGGTCGATTTTCCACCCGGAGCAGCACAGAGGTCGAGCATCCTCACGGGTTCGGCAGAGACGTACTGTTTCATCGCCTGCTCCACAAACATCGACGAGGCTTCTTGCACGTAATAGCATCCGGCATGAAAAAGCGGGTCGAAGGTAAAGGTCAACCGGCGGTCAAGGTAGTATCCGTTAGCGCACCAAGGCACGGGCATCGCCTCTTGGGGTGGCTCGACGCCGTTCATCCGGATACTGACGGACGGTTCTTGCGTCAACGCTTCCGCCAGCATTTCATAGTTTTCCTCGCCCAAGAGCGTGCTCGTCGAGGCGGTAAAGAGAGGGGGTAGTTTCATTCTTGTTTTCATTAGAGGGGGCAAAGATACCAAACTTCGGTCGAAAATTGTCAGCAGCCATTTGGGTATTTCAAAACAAAACGCTAAGTTTGCGACTGTCCCAGTACATTATTAAAGAAAGGAAACAAATATGCTAGTCATCAGTTCGGCGGCGTTACGCCACAAAAAGAAGAAGTATTTAGACCTTGCCAAGCACGAGAACATTCTCTTCCAGAGAGGAATGCCGTTGCCCCACTCGAAACACGCGAATACTTTAAAACGCTCGTCCAGCTAGTATACGCCAAACATTTACAGGGCAACCGCATCAAAAGTTGGATGCTATTTTAAACTCGGATTACGTGAAACAGGTACACGAACGATGCGGATCAAGACGGAAAAACACGGAGCCTCGTGGTAGTTGGAAGCAGTTTGCCCCGCCTTTTTCTTTCTTGTCCTTTTTCTACGTGCGCCCCGCCCTAACCCAACAGCCGTGCGGGACATTCGCTTTCGGCAGAGGACGGGGCAACTCTCGGCAAAAGATTCATCATCTTCCGTCAAAAGATTCGTCATCCTTCGGCAGGAAATGACTCATTTCCCGGCAGAGGATTATTTCTTTGATGCGGTTGCCCTGAAACATTTATAGCAAGCCCCTGATTATAAATTCCTCGTTTTGCAACTTTCCTGCCCCTTCCATCCGTCTAACTCACATAGAAACCACTAACAACTATAATATGAAACGTATTCTCATCGCATGGATAATCGCCATCACGTCTTGCACCGTAGCCTTTGCACAATCCCAGACGGTCTCTTCGGCCGACACCGCCAACGACTCCGCCACCGTACTCTCATTTACCGACACGCCGGACGACAGCCTTCGCGTGGACAACGATGCCGATGACAGCAACCAAGTCAACAGCTTCGTGAACTCGCTCGACGGAGCGAACATGACGGGCGTACTTTCCATCGTCACCGTGGTGCTCGTCCTCACGTTCGGCTTTCCGATCTTCATCATCTTCATCGCTTTCTACTTCCGCTACCGGAACCGCAAAGCGCGCTACAAACTCATCGAACAAGCCCTCGCAGCCGGACAACCGCTGCCCGAATCCCTTTTCAAAGACAACCATGACAACGATACGCGCGCCAAAGGCATCAAAAACATCTGCCTCGGCTTCGGACTCTTCATCTTCCTCTGGACGATGACGGACAGCTTCGGCATTGGTGCCATCGGGCTGCTCCTGATGTGCATCGGGCTCGGAGAATGGCTAGTGGCAAAAAATCAACCCCCTACCGACGAGCAGAAATGAGCCAACTCAACGATCTATCGCTTGTTGCGCAGGTGGTGTTGCTCAAAAACAACAAAGCCTTCGATCAGCTGGTCAGAAAGTACCAATCGCCCATCCGGCGCTTCTTTCTGAACCAGACCTCCGGCGACAGCGAATTGAGCAACGACCTGGCCCAAGACACGTTTATCAAAGCCTATACCAGCCTCGCCACCTTTAAAAACCTCTCCAATTTCTCAACTTGGCTCTATCGTATTGCCTATAATGTTTTTTATGACTATATTCGCAGCCGAAAAGAAACAACCGGATTCGACACCCACGAAATAGATGCCCTCAATAACACCGAACAAACCAACGTGGGACAACAAATGGACCTCTATCAATCGCTCCAGCAACTCAACGAGATGGAACGGAGCTGCATCACTTTATTCTATATGGAAGATGTGAGCATCGACAAGATAGCCGAGATTATAGGCATCCCCGCCGGAACAATCAAGAGCCACCTCTCGCGAGGGAAAGCTAAGTTAGCAACCTATTTAAAAGAAAATGGTTATGATGGAAACAGACGATAAACTCTTGCGCGACTTCTTCGCAGCAGAGAAACAAGAAGTAGCCGATGACGGCTTCAGCCGCCGCGTTATGCGGCAATTGCCCGACAAGAACCACTGGCTGATACAAGCGTGGACGGTGCTTGTCAGCCTCGCGGCATTGACGATCTTCTTCGTCTTCGACGGATGGCAAGGCGTCATCAGCACGCTGCGCGACGTCTTTGTCTTCTTGTTGCAAAACAGCGCACAAAACTTCGACCCCCAATCGATCTTCATCGCTGCAGGCGTGCTCCTGTTCTTGGGCGTGCGCAAAGTATGGTCGATGGTCTAAATGGCATCAAAGAAGAAAGAAAGAGAGTATGTTTTGAAAGGATTCTTAGTTTCCCTGTTATTTTTATTCGTATTCAGTAGCATCCGCGCAGAAGGGAAAGATAGTGTACAGAAGCAATTGATTGACACCACACAGGTGTCGAGCGATACGCTATTGCTTGGATTCCTCAAGCAATCGGGAGTACCCATTACTCATCACAACAAAGTACTTTTGCTCAAGAGCGGGCAAGAAAAGTTCACCGACCTCTTTGCCGCCATCCGTCAGGCAAAGCACCACATCCATCTGGAATACTTTAATTTCCGCAACGACTCCATTGCGAATGCCCTCTTCGACCTACTGGCAGAAAAGGTAAAACATGGCGTGCAGGTGCGCGCCATGTTCGATGCCTTCGGCAACTGGTCGAACAACCAGCCCCTGAAGAAAGAACACCTGCTCGCCATCCGAGAGCGGGGCATCGAAATCGTGAAGTTCGACCCCTTCACCTTCCCCTACGTGAACCATGCCGCCCACCGCGACCACCGGAAAATCGTCGTCATCGACGGACGAATAGGATATACGGGAGGGATGAACATTGCCGACTACTACATCAAAGGCTTGCCCAAGATAGGTGCATGGCGCGATATGCACATCCGCATCGAAGGTCCGGCAGTAAAAAACTTGCAAGAAATCTTTCTCGCCATCTGGAACAAAGAAACCAAACAAGCTATTGGCGGCGAAACCTACTTTCAGGCAGCAGACAGCGTGGGAGATGTAACCATTGCCATCGTAGATCGCACCCCGAAAAAGAATCCGCGCATCATGAGCCATGCCTATGCCGTCTCCATCTATGCCGCACAAGAAAATGTACGCATCGTCAACCCCTACTTTGTGCCCACCTCCTCCATTTGCAAAACACTCAATATGGCGATAGAACGGGGAACAAAAGTTGAAATCATGATCTCCTCTAAATCGGACATTCCCTTTACGCCCGACGCTTCGCTCTACAAAGTGCACAAGCTGATGAAACAAGGAGCAATCATCTACCTGTATAACGGCGGATTCCATCACTCGAAGGTGATGATGGTGGACCATAAGTTCTGCACCGTGGGCACAGCCAACTTAAACAGCCGCAGTCTGCGCTACGACTATGAAACCAATGCCTTCATCTTCGACCCCGCCATCACACACCAACTCAACCAGATATTCGACGCCGACGTGGAACATTGCACCCAGCTCACCCCAGAGATGTGGAAGAAACGTTCGACCTGGAAGAAATTTGTGGGTTGGTTCGCCAACATATTCACGCCCTTTTTATAACTTTGCAGCATGATACAGTATTTAGACCTGCTCAACCGCGTACTAACAGAAGGCACCGAAAAAGGCGACCGAACAGGAACGGGCACACTCAGCGTCTTCGGACACCAGATGCGCTTCGACCTGGAGCAAGGATTCCCCTGCCTGACAACCAAAAAACTGCACCTCAAATCCATCATCTACGAGCTCCTTTGGTTTCTGCAAGGCGACACCAACGTGCACTATCTGCAAGACAACGGCATCCGTATCTGGAACGAGTGGGCAGACGAGCGAGGCAATTTGGGACCTATCTACGGTCATCAATGGCGCTCATGGGCTGACTATAAAGGAGGCTGCATCGACCAAATCAGCGAAGCGGTAGAAACCATCAAGCACAACCCCGACTCGCGCCGCATCATCGTCAGTGCTTGGAATGTAGGCGATCTGGACAATATGAACTTGCCACCGTGTCACACACTCTTTCAGTTTTATGTAGCTAACGGACGACTCAGCCTGCAACTCTATCAACGCAGCGCTGACATCTTTCTGGGAGTGCCCTTCAACATCGCCTCTTATGCCCTGCTCTTGCAGATGATGGCACAAGTGACAGGACTGAAAGCCGGAGATTTTGTCCACACGCTGGGCGACGCGCACATCTACCTCAATCATTTGGAACAGGTGAAGTTACAACTCAGTCGCGAACCTCGTCCGCTGCCACAGATGAAGATCAACCCGGAAGTGAAGAGCATCTTCAACTTTCATTACGAAGACTTTGAATTAGTGAATTATCATCCCCATCCGCACATAGCAGGACAAGTAGCCGTATGAATCAATTATCAATCATCGCCGCTATCGACAGCAAGAACGCAATCGGCTTTCAGAACAAACTACTGTTCTGGCTGCCCAACGACTTGAAACACTTTAAAACACTAACTACGGGACACACCATTCTCATGGGAAGAAAAACCTTTGAATCTCTCCCTAAAGGAGCATTGCCCAACCGACGCAATATCGTGCTTTCCTCACAAGCAGCCATCTGCCCGGGAGCCGAAGTTTTCCCCTCGCTCCAAAGCGCCTTGCTAAGTTGCGGACCCAACGAAAAAGTGTATATTATCGGCGGTGAAAGTATCTACCGGCAGGCATTACCCCTGGCAGACGAGCTTTGCCTCACTGAGATAAATGAAGTAGCTCCGCAAGCGGATGCCTTCTTTCCCGAAATCGACTCCGCCATCTGGCACGAAAAGAGCAGAGAAGTTCATCCGATGGACGAAAAACATCTCTGCTCCTATACCTTTGTACGATACACTCGCTACCGGTAATCAATCTTCATTCACATCCACCACAATCGGCATTTGCCGTTTGATAGCCTCATGAAAGGAAATCAATGTTTCCGTCCGTGCCAACCCAAGGGGTTGCAACCTATCATGAATAATACTCAGCAAATGATGATTGTTCTTTGCATATATCTTAATAAACATATCATACTTACCCGTCGTAAAATGACACTCCACCACTTCTGGAATATCTTCCATCGCCTTAGTTACGGTATCAAAGGACTCGGGGTCCTTCAGATAAACACCTATATAAGCACATGTTTCATATCCAATCTTTTCCGGATCAATAATAAACTCCGAACCTTTTAATACGCCTAAATTAGTCAACTTCTGAATTCGCTGATGGATAGCTGCGCCCGAAACATTACAAGCTCTCGCTACTTCGAGAAAAGGTATTCGCGCATTATCGGCAATCAACTTCAATATTTGTTCATCCAAAGCATCCAATTGATGATGTCCCATAGTTAAATCAATTTGTTTTAAACTTGAATCTTTCAGGCAAAGTTAGCCAATTTCCTCCCGATAAATACTATGATTTATTACTTTTATTTCCAAAAATAGCATAAGTCAGTAATAGTTTGTACCTTTGCTGCAACATAAATATACGTCAAATATGAAACAATACCTTTGCCTTTGCCTCGCCTTTCTATTAAGCACTCAACTGAATGCGCAAGATTTCGCTGAACATTTTTTGAATAAAACCTTACGAATAGACTACCTCTTTAGCGGAGATGCAACTCACCAATTTATCTATGTGGATGAATTATCACAACTACCCACCTGGGCGGGACGCCAACATCACTTATCGGAACTACCTTTGAAGGGAAACGGACAAATCATCCTCAGAGACTTGACCACTAAAAAGTGTCTTTATAAAACATCTTTTTCTTCTCTCTTTCAAGAATGGCTATCCACCGATGAAGCAAAACAAACAGCAAAAGGTTTTGAAAACACGTTTCTACTTCCCTACCCCATAAAAGCAGTTGAAATAGAGGTCACCTTGTTCAACTCCTCTCAAAAGGTCATTGCTTCACTCAAGCATATCGTGCAACCCAACGACATCTTGATTCATCAACGGGGCAAATCCCATGTCACGCCGCACAAATACCTGCAAAAAAGCGGAAATGAACAAGATTGCATCGATGTAGCTATTCTTGCCGAAGGTTACACAGAAGCAGAGATGGACCTTTTCTACAAAGACGCTGCCATAGCTTGCGAAAGTCTCTTTTTCTATGAGCCTTTCAAGTCAATGAAGAACAAATTCAATATGATAGCCGTTGCTAGTCCGTCAAAAGACAGCGGCGTAAGTATCCCCCGGAACAAGGATTGGAAACAAACGGCTTTCCTTTCCCATTTTGACACATTCTATTCAAGCCGATACCTGACTACTAGCCGCGTAAAGTCCATACACAATGCGCTGGAGGGCATTCCTTACGAACATATTATCATCATTGTGAACACCGAAGAATACGGCGGAGGTGGCATCTACAACTCCTATACACTGACAGCAGCACACCACCCCGCCTTTAAGCCGGTAGTGGTGCATGAGTTTGGTCATAGCTTTGGAGGGTTAGCGGACGAGTATTTCTACGACAACGATGTCATGACCGACACCTATCCACTTCACGTAGAGCCTTGGGAACAGAATATCACGACTCGTGTTAACTTTGCCAGCAAATGGCAGGACCTGCTGCTGAAAGCCACACCCTTCCCCACCCCAACCTTACGCAAAAAAGAATTTCCGATAGGGGTCTATGAAGGCGGCGGCTATTCGGCCAAAGGCATCTTTCGTCCTGCATTCGATTGCCGTATGCGTACTAATGAATATCCCGCCTTTTGCCCCGTTTGTCAACGTGCTATCCAACGAGTGATTGATTTTTATACCCTGAAATAAGTAAGTATCATTAAAACCAATCTTTATGATTAGATTACAGCCTATCAGTACGGCCGACGTACAGCATTATTCCTTCATGGAAGAGTTACTCATTGCTGCCTTCCCACCAGAAGAATATCGCGAACTACATGAGTTACGTGCTTACACAGATCAAACTGAAAACTTCTACAACAACCTGCTCCTTGACGACATCACTCCCATCGGTTTTATAACCTACTGGGATTTGGGGTCCTTTTACTACATTGAACACTTTGCCATTAATCCTAGTTTACGGAATGGCGGCTACGGGAAAAAGGCTTTGCAGCACTTATGCAAAGAGCTACAACGCCCTATTGTGCTCGAAGTAGAACCTCCCATTGAAGAAATGGCACAGCGCCGCATCAAATTCTATCAACGCCAAGGCTTCCTGCTTTGGGAAAAGGAATATAGACAGCCTCCTTACAAAGCTGGAGATGATTTCTTGCCACTACACCTAATGGTTTATGGCAATTTAGTATGTGACAAAGACTTTGACGAGATAAAGACAAGAATCCATCGCGAAGTATATAAGGCATGAGTAAACAACTAACAGTGTACTCCTATAAATGAAAAGAGAGAGGGCGGCTAAA
>JAVVVS010000028.1:0-32179 GCA_036652495.1 Bacteroides sp. | reverse complement strand
ATAATCTCCCTATACTGGCAGCAGCCAACAAAAAAAGAGCGTAATCCCAATGATTTGTTAATCAGAAAATCAATACCTGAATGAAAGAATTTATCCATCGCATAAAATATACCTCCAAAAGGAGTGACGCTATTTGATTTTATTGCTAGTTTTGCACTCACCCATTAGGCTGAGATGAAACACTATCAAAACCGCGATACAAAGAGATATAAAACAAAGACCTCGAAAATTAGGAATAAGATGAAAAAGGCAGATTATACCGTAGCCCGCCACACCTTCCGCTTACAGATGGAAGCCGACTCCCCCTTGTGGCAGTGCCTAAACAACTATGACCCCTTCAAGGAAGAAAATCCCGAAGGCACAAGCCCAGTCTTTACCCTGACCGTGGCGGAGGACGAGGACAAAACAAACTTGAGCCTACTCACCCCGCAGGTCGATTTAGACAGTGACGGAGCCTGCATGGAACTCTTCATCACAGCAGACGGCGGACGGATGTTCCGGATATATTTGCACGATGAAGCCGCCACCCGGGGAAGCCACCTCTACATATCGCCCGGCTATCACGAAGCCACTCTCTATTTCTGTGCCGATGCAACCAAAGGCAACCGTTTGTTTGGCATCACCAATGCCCTGATGCTGCTCTACGCTTTCACCACCGCCACACTGGATACACTGCTCGTGCACGCCTCGGTGATAGCGAACGGCGGCAAAGCCTATCTGTTCCTCGGACGCAGCGGCACCGGCAAAAGCACCCATAGCCGCTTGTGGCTGCAGCACATCCCCGGCAGCACGCTGCTCAACGATGACAATCCCGTGATACGGATAGCCGCAGACGGCATACCCATACTCTATGGCAGCCCGTGGAGTGGAAAGACCCCCTGCTTCCGGAACGAATGCGCGCCGGCAGGAGCCATGGTCCGATTGAGCCAGGCACCGCAAAACCGCATAGCCCGCCTCAAAGGCATCGCAGCCTATGCCGCCCTAGCCCCGTCACTCTCCGGCATGAGGTGGGAAACAAAAATGGCGGACGGCATACACGCCACCCTCTCGCAACTGGTAGAAAAAGTACCGATATTCCATCTGCAATGCCTGCCCGACGAGCCAGCGGCACGCCTTTGCGCCCAAACAACTAAACCCAAAAACACCGAACCCGGGAGAAAGGACAAGCCATGCAACGAATAACCGTACCTAACGAACTACTCCTTCCTGAAGTGGAGCGCATGCTTGTCAGTGGAACTTCCGTAACCCTGCGGGTGAAGGGAAACAGCATGCAGCCTTTCATCGAGGGCGACCGTGACAGCGTGGTGCTCGTGCCGCCTGCACGCCTGCAGAAAGGCGACATAGTGCTGGCACGGCTAGCCGGCTGCCGCTACGTGATACACCGCATCATCCGTCTTCAAGGCGAAGAAGTGACCTTGCGCGGCGATGGCAACCTGCTGCGCGGCGAACATTGCCTGGCCGCCGACATTAGCGGCAAAGTGACGAAGATTGTGAGGAACGGCAAATACATAGAGGCAGACAGTGCGGCGGAGAACCGCAAGGCTGCTCTATGGGAAACCGCCCTGCCCGTCAGACGGTACCTGTTGGCTGTTTACCGATTGTTGAGGTAATGAATGCAGTAAGAATAAGTGAAATAAAAGAAAAAAAAAGATGAAGATAAAGCAAGGATTCGTACTAAGAACGCTCGGAAGCGAACAAATTGTTGCCGGCGAAAAGCTGGAACAGATTAATTTCAGCAAACTCATTTCGCTCAACCCCACCGCCGCCTATCTGTGGCAGCAGGTGGTGGAGAAACCCTTCGACGCGCCCGCCCTCGCCGCCCTGCTGGTGAAGAAGTACGGCATTGCCGAAAGCAGCGCCCTCACCGATGCTGAAGATTTAATCACCAGCTGGCGCAACGCCGGATTGACGGAAGAATAAATTGACGGAAGAATAAAAAGAATAGCAAAGATAATAAAGAATAGAAGCATGAACGTTACCCAGCAACAACTGCTAACTCTGCTGCGCGCCGCTCTTTGGAACAGCCACACCGGTGCCCCCCTCTTTAGAGAGACCGCCGACTGGCGCGCCCTGTTCTCCCTTGCCGAGAAACAGACAGTAGTGGCCCTGGTTTATGACGTCGTCCTCACCCTGCCGGTAAATCAGCAACCGGACACTGGCACCCTGCATACCGCCCATCTACAAACCGTGCGCACCGCCCAAAGCCACCAATTGCTCAACGCCACCCTGGCAGAGATAGTAAGCCGCCTGCACGCCCAAAACATCCATGCCGTGCTGCTCAAAGGACAGGGCGTAGCCCGCAACTATCCCAACGCCCTGCGTCGCGGCTGTGGCGACATCGATCTCTATGTGGGCGAGCCTGAATATTCCCGCACTTGCTTCCTGCTGAACGAATGGGGAATGCTGGAAGACCCAAAGAGAACAGAAAGTATCCAGCACCTACATTTCACCTACAACAGCGTATGCGTGGAAATTCACCGCATCGCCGGAGTGATGGATAACCGCCGCCGCAACCTCCGCTTCCGCCAATGGAGCGACGCACTGCTGCAAGGCGATACCTTCCGCACAGTGAAAATGAATGATACCGACATCCTGCTGCCCCCCGTGCGCTTCGATGCCCTCTATCTTTTTTACCACCTCTATCGCCATCTCCTCAACGGAGGCATAGGCTTGCGCCAGCTATGCGACTGGGCTACATATCTCCACGCCTTCCGTCAGGAGATAGACCGACGGATACTGAAAGAAGATTTGGAACGCTTCGGACTGCTGCGCCCGTGGCAGATAATGGGACTTCTCCTTGTGCGCCACCTCGGACTGCCCCAAGAGGAGTTCCCGCTCTACACCTCCCGCAGCGAACGGTTTGCCGACAACGTGATGCAGATGATTCTTGAAAACGGCAACTTCGGCTTCTTCAATCCGAAGCGTACCCGTCGCCCCGATGGATACCTTGCAGGCAAACTGCATAGGCTGATTACCATACACCCGTATTTAAAAGCAATTTTTCCGCTGTGCCCTGCCGATGTCGTGGGCTATTACGGCAACTTCCTCGCCAAAGGAATAGCGCAACTGTTTAAAGATCGTTTTACCTCTAAAAGCATTACAGGAGTAACCAAATGACGAGCCTCACCTCCATATTGACCTGTGCCAGCCGCTTCACCGCCGGTCTGCGCCTGCGCATCCTTACCGACGCACTTGTCGGATGCGTGCGCGTGGGCTGCGGACTGCTCTTCATCTGGCTGAGCAAGCGCCTCATCGACATTGCTGTGGGTGATGCCGCGGGCACGCTGCCGCCCTATGCCGTCCTGCTGGCACTCACCGTGGTAGTGGAGACTGCCTGCGCTGCCCTGCAAGGACATTTGGAAACTTCCACCGAAGCCCTGCTGAAGAACCGCTTGCGCCACCAACTCTTCGACCGGGTGATGAACAGCCGCTGGGACGGCAAGGAGCGCTTCCACACGGGCGACGTGGTGAACCGCCTCGAAGAAGATGTGCGCCTCACCGCCGAAACCCTCTGCCGGACGCTTCCCGGTACCCTCGCCACTCTGATACAGGCCGCTGGAGCCTTCCTCTTCCTCTGTTCACTCAATATCCTGCTGGCAGGAGTGGTGGCAGGCATCCTGCCGATTTTCCTCCTGGCCGGAAAATTCTATACCCGCCGCATGAGGCGGCTCACCGCCGACATCCGCACTGCCGACATCCGCGTACAGTCGCTCCTGCAAGAAAACCTGCAGCACCGCACGCTCATCATGGGACTGCAACGCATCGCTTTCGTGTCCTCGCTTCTTGCCTCCGTGCAAGATACGCTCTACCACAAGGTGATGCACCGCAACCGATTCACGCAGTTCACCCGCGTGATGATGCTCACAGGATTCGGCGCAGGCTATTTCGTCGCCTTCCTGTGGGGCGTGGTGCAGTTGCAACAGGGCGCTGTTACCTTCGGGATGCTCACCGCCTTCCTGCAACTGGTGGGACAGGTGCAACGCCCCACCGCCGACCTGAGCCGTCAGCTCCCCTCATTTGTCCATGCCGCCGCCTCGGTGGAGCGGCTGGCGCAACTCTCACAACTGCCGCCCGAGGAGAGCGCACCGGCATCCGAAGAAACCTCTCTGACCGGCATCCGCATGGAACATGTCACTTTCGCCTATCCCGACGGCAGACACCCCATCTTGCACGCTTTCAGCCACAACTTTCGCCCCGGATCCTCCACCGCCATCGTAGGCGAGACGGGAGCCGGCAAGAGCACCCTGCTACGTCTTCTGCTTGCTTTGCTCCGTCCGCAAAGTGGCTCGATACACCTATATAATAACGAAGGCCGCAGCCGGCAAGCTACCGCCGCCACGCGCCGTTCCTTGGTATACGTGCCACAAGGCAACTCGCTGCTAAGCGGCACCATCCGCACTAACCTGCTGCTTGGGCGCCCCCACGCTACTGACTACGAGATAAGGGAAGCCCTGCACACCGCCGCCGCCGACTTTGCCGAAGCTATGCCACAAGGTCTCGACACCCCCTGCGGCGAACAGGGCACGGGTCTGAGCGAAGGGCAGGCGCAGCGCATCGCCATCGCCCGCGCCCTGCTCTGTCCCGGAGGCATCCTGCTGCTGGACGAGTTCAGCTCGGCACTGGACGCAGACACCGAACACCTGCTGATGGATCGGCTCACCGCCCACGCAGCAGGCAAGACCCTGATTTTCATCACGCACCGGCACGAGATAGCCGACCGCTGCGACGAGATAATAAAACTTAGTAAGTAACTCTATAAATAACCATTTAAATTTAAAAAAAAATGAACACAGTAATGAAAGCAACAGAAGTTGAGAACCGGAACACAGTGAACACCGCCACACCAGCCGCCACTGAAGCGACAGCGTATGTGAAACCCGCCATCGAAGTGATTGAGATGGAGATGGAAGGGGCGATACTTGAAGGTAGTGGTCAGCCTCCGATTCACTGATTGAAATGTTCGTCCGTTCCGTTCCGTCCCATCGGATTACAAATCCGATGGGACGAAAACGAAATACTCTGGTTTCAAGCAGACGTAGCGTCTTTTAAAAAAAAGATGTTACGTCTGCTTTTTTTAGATGTTACGTCTTGTTTTTAAAGACGTTACGTCTTTTTTTATTAGATGCTACGAGTTATTTCAGCAACTGTGATAGGTCTGTATGAGTGTATTTATCTCAACAAAAAGAAGGAATTAGGCGAAAAACCGATATTTTCTAAAATTCAACAATATACGCTGCCTTGATTTTAGGCTCAGGCTCACGGGTATCAGGGCTCATTTAATGAGCCCCCCTTTGAACGAAGCTTTTTTGAAGTTTTAATAACTCGTTGTTATTTAGTAGGATAAAGAAATATATATATTCGTGCTAATTGATGGAATAACTAGCAAGCCGGTCTTGTATATCCAACTGTTATATAAATATATAATTACTAATATATAATTACAAAAGTTATATAACTATACAAGTTGTAAATTTGAGGGCTTTTAGGGGCTCATTAAATGAGCCTTGATACCCGTGAGACTAAGCCTAAAATTGATTTTTGTATCTATTTGATTTAGTGCTGTTTAATCCCCATTCAAAAACTATCGTAATTTCAACTGTCAACTTTTCGAAAAATAAGAATACATAACAAGCAAAAACGAGGAAAATAAATCAATTTATCCGTATAAACACACTGCTTATAGGCACATGTATGCGTAGACTTGAAGTTGCCGCGTCCTTTCGGTTCGCTGGAAAAATATAATTTACCACTTATTCAATCACTATTCAAACAACGATTTAGCAGCCAATAAAAAAATACTTGCGTACAACAAATTCGTTAGTCCGGATTTAATAAATAGAGGACACAGGAAAGCGGGGCAATCCTATTGCTTCGCTTTTGCGTATGCTGATATGTATCCTAGAAAACACCTTCATAGATTATTCAGCGAATAAAGCAGGTAATAGTAACATCCCTATGTTGTGTGATAGAACATCCGCATGTTTGCTATAACAACATCCTCATATAGTAAATTAAAACATGGGGATGTTATCCTATGCTAATACTTCTACCGTGCAACTTGTTGGCTTGGCTGCTTTTTCGATTGGCGCCGGCAAGTGTTTTATTTGCCTTCGTTGCATTCTCTCGGTGTGTGCTAAAAGTTTTTAGCTAATTTCAAACAGGCTCTAAAAAAAATATCTATCTTTGTGCCCAAACTAGCAGAAAAGGCAGTGAACTTAGTTGTTGATGTAGGAAATACGGTAGCCAAAGTGGCTCTCTTTGAGGGTGACACACTCGTGGAAGTTGTTTTTGATTCTAATCAATCATTAGATTGTCTGTCGAATCTTAGCACGACCTACCCGATTGAAAAAGGCATAATCGCTACCGTTCTCGACTTGAATGAGCGGGTGCTTGCGCAACTGAACAAGCTGAGTTTTTCTTTGCTTTGGCTGGATCATCAGACGCCGCTTCCGGTAATCAATTTATACGAAACGCCGGAGACGTTGGGGTATGACCGTATGGCTGCCGTAGTGGCTGCACACGAACAATATCCAGACAAGAACATTCTTGTGATAGATGCAGGGACGTGTTTGACTTATGAGTGGATTGACGCTCAAGGACAATACCACGGTGGAAATATTTCACCGGGGTTGCAGATGCGACTAAAGGCGCTTCACCAGTACACCGGGCGGCTTCCGTTGGTACCGCCAGAAGGTCGGTTGTTGCCTTTAGGAAAGGATACTGACACGGCTATCCGAGCCGGAGTGATCAAAGGGATGGAATATGAAATTTCTGGCTATATTACAGCTATGAAACATAAATATCCTGAACTTTTGGTTTTTTTAACTGGTGGCGATGAGTTTTCTTTTGATACGAACGTAAAAAGTGTCATCTTTGCGGATAGATTTTTAGTGCTGAAAGGATTAAATAGAATATTAAACTATAATAATGGTAGGATTTAAACACACAATTTGTGCGCTGTTGCTCACGGTTTTTTCTGGAGTGGCAATCGCTCAAAATAATACAAACTCTCCTTACACACGATATGGCTATGGTGACTTAGTTGACCAAAACTTTGGCAACAGCAAGGCAATGGGAGGGATTGCTTATGGATTGCGTGACGGTTCGCAAATAAACCCGCTAAATCCGGCTTCTTATACCGCAGTGGACTCGCTAACCTTTCTTTTTGAAGGAGGGTTTACCTTGCAAAATGTAAATATGAGTTTGGGAACGACCAAACTGAATGCAAAAAACTCGAGCTTAGACTATCTGTCCATGCAGTTCCGTATGCGCAAATGGTTGGCAATGAGCATTGGCTTGCTTCCGTTTTCGAATGTGGGGTATAGTTTGAATCAAGGTTCGCCGGCAACTGATGCATCGCCGGACAATGTGAAGATGTATTCAGGAGACGGAGGGCTGCATCAGTTATATGTAGGCATAGGTGCCAAAGTATGGAAAAATCTGTCCGTAGGTGCCAATGTCTCTTATTTTTGGGGAGAAATCAGCCGGACCACAACGATGCTTTTTCCGTCAAACTCCGGAGCCGATTCTTACCAACAATTGACGCACATGGCAGTGACAGACTATAAACTGGATTTTGGTGCGCAATACACGCAGGCATTTGGGAAGAAGCATGCGCTGACATTCGGGGCTGTTTTTACGCCCAAGAAGACGTTGAATAACGATACCTACATACAAACTACGATGTCTAATGCCACGGGTGGCGCACGGTCTATTTCTACTAAAGATACAGCAGTGGTAGCCGGGATACCGAGCAGTTTGGGTTTTGGGTTGACTTACAATTATGACAAACGCTTGACGGTGGGGCTGGATTATAGTATTCAAAAATGGGGGGATGTGATGTATATGAATCAGTCTCATACTTTCTGCGATCGCTCTAAGATTTCTTTTGGAGCGGAATATCTGCCCAGTATGGTCAAACGGAGCTATTTCTCGCATGTGAAATACCGGTTGGGAGCTTATTATACCACGCCTTATTATAAATTGGAGGGAACGGACCAACGTGCTACGCGTGAGTATGGGGTTACAGCCGGTTTCGGTTTGCCGATGCCAATGACCCGTTCGATTGTGAGCATTACCGCCCAATATGTGCGGGTAAAAGGGTTAGTGCCTACTGCCATTGATGAAAACAGGTTGAGATTAAGCATTGGCATTACCTTTAATGACCGTTGGTTCTATAAACGTAAGGTGAACTAATAAAGAAGAAAGATTATATACAACTAAAAATTTAGATACAATGAAGATTAGAACGCTGGTAGCCATGTTGTTTCTTGCAGCGGGAGCAACAACTGTAACAGCTCAAAATGAAGACTGCAACACGAATAGTAGTATCTCACATGAGGCAGTTAGGGCTGGCAACTTTAAAGATGCTTATGTGCCTTGGAAAGCTTTGATTGAGAAGTGTCCCACCCTCCGTTTTTATACTTTTAAAGATGGATTCTTGATTTTGCAGCATTTCTTGGATGCGAACAAAGACCGTAATTCTGCTTCTTACAAACAGTATTTCGACGAATTTATGAATACGCATGACTTGCGTATGAAGTACATCCCCGAGTTTCAAGCTAAAATGAAAGGAGTGCTTTCGGTAGAAGAAGCCTTGGGCGGAAAAGCGATTGACTATTTGACTTATGCACCCAAACCGGACACTAATCTTGCCTACCAATGGCTGAGCGAATCAGTGAATGGAGCCAAAGAGAACTCACAACCGGCTACCATACACTACTTCTTAGAAACTTCGATGAAGAAAATAAAGGAAGACCCCAAGCACAAAGAACAGTTTATCCAAGATTATTTGGCTGCTACACAATACGTAGATAGTGCTATTGCGATAGAGACCAAAGAATCTTTGAAACAAGCCTACAAGGGTGTGAAAGATAACTTGGTAGCTTTGTTTATCAACAGTGGCGCTGCCGACTGTGCTTCTTTGCAAGATATTTATGCACCGAAGGTAGAGGCTAATCAGAAGGATTTGGCGTATCTGAAAAAAGTGATCGACATCATGAAAATGATGAATTGCACGGAAAGCGAAGCTTACCTGCAAGCTTCTTACTATGCGTATAAGATAGAACCAACAACAGAAGCTGCTGCCGGTTGTGCTTATCAAGCCTATAAGAAAAAAGATATTGATGGTGCGGTGCGGTTCTTTGATGAATCAATCAAGCTAGAGTCTGATAATGTTAAGAAGGCAGAGAAAGCCTATGCTGCGGCTTCCGTTTTGTATTCGGCTAAAAGACTGTCGCAAGCAAGAATTTATTGCCAAAAAGCTATCAGCCACAATGACAACTACGGTGCACCTTATATTATGATTGGCAACCTGTATGCCACCAGCCCCAACTGGAGCGACGAGCCGGTGCTGAACAAGTGTACTTATTTTGCCGTTATTGATAAATTGCAACGTGCTAAATCGGTTGATCCGAGCGTAGCAGAAGAAGTGAATAAATTAATTGGTCGGTATGCCTCTCACACTCCGCAAGCCAAAGACCTCTTCATGTTAGGTTATAAAGCCGGTGACCGTATCACCATTGGTGGATGGATTGGCGAGACGACAACCATTAGATAATATATGTTGCCACAACGAAGTAACTATTTCTTAGACCAACGTATGAGCATAACAATTGTCCTAGTGACAATTGTTATGCTTCTTTTATTTTCTTCTTGCGGAGATAAGAAGAAAGTAATGGCGCAAGCCATCTCCGATCAAGACTCTTTGCCCGTGATGGCAACGTATAAGGTGGTAACCCTTATTTCCGATTCGGGAGTGACGCGTTACCGGCTTAATACGGACGAATGGATGGTTTACGATAAAAAAAATCCCCCTTGTTGGGCTTTTGAAAAAGGAATCTACCTGGAGCAGTTCGACTCTTTGCTTAAAGTGGATGCGAGCATCAAAGCTGACACCGCTTATTTCTACAACCGGGAAGAACGCTGGAAGTTGATGGGGCATGTGGCGATTAAAAATCGACGGGGAGAACGGTTTAACACCGAACTGTTGTATTGGGACCAAGCTGCCCATAGGGTGTACTCGGATAAATTTATACGGATAGTGCAGCCGGACAGAATCATTACCGGGCACGGATTCGATTCGAATGAAGAGATGACTGTCTACGTCATCAACAATATGGAAGGTGTCTTTTATGTAGAAGATAAAGTAGATAGCGTGAAAACCGATTCAGTGAAAAAAATATGAGCATCCTCGTGTACCTTTTGATTACGATGGCTTTTTCGGCTTTCTTTTCGGGAATGGAAATTGCTTTTGTTTCGGTGGACAAGCTTCGTTTCGAGCTGGATCGGAAGGGAGGATTATCTTCGCGCATTTTGTCGATCTTCTTTAAAAACCCGAACAATTTCATCTCGACCATGCTGGTGGGAAATAACATTGCATTGGTTATTTATGGTATTTTGATGGCTAGGCTGATCGGGGAAAATTTGTTGGCTGGTTTTATTGACAATTCTTTTGTGATGATGCTGGTGCAGACGGTGATTTCTACACTGATTATTCTAGTCACGGGAGAGTTTTTGCCGAAAACTCTTTTTAAAATCAATCCCAATCGGGTGCTGAATGTTTGTGCGGCTCCGCTGTTCATCTGTTATATCCTTTTATATCCTATTTCAAAGTTCTCATCAGCCATCTCTTTTCTGTTTCTCCGTCTTTTTGGTATGAAGGTGACGAAGGACGATTCGGTGAAAGCCTTTACCAAAGTAGACCTCGACTATTTTGTGCAATCGAGCATCGATAATGCGGACAGCCGGGAGGAACTTGATACAGAAGTGAAGATTTTTCAGAACGCATTGGACTTCTCTACGGTTAAAATACGGGATTGCATTGTGCCTCGTACGGAGGTGGTGGCGGTAAGCTTGGACGTTTCACTAGACGAGCTGAAGAATCGTTTTGTAGAGTCCGGCATTTCAAAAATTATTGTGTACGAGGGGAACATTGATAATGTGATAGGCTATATCCACTCTTCCGAGATGTTCCGAAATCCGAAAGATTGGCGTGACAATGTGAAAGAGGTGCCTATTGTGCCCGAAACCATGGCAGCGCATAAGCTGATGAAACTGTTTATGCAGCAGAAGAAAACCATCGCGGTGGTAGTGGATGAGTTTGGTGGCACTGCGGGGATTGTTTCGCTGGAAGATTTAGTGGAAGAAATATTTGGAGATATAGAAGATGAGCACGATAATTCCTCTTACGTCTGCAAGGAGATAGAAACGGGAGAATATGTATTGTCCGCCCGCTTGGAAATAGAGAAAGTAAATGAAACCTTCCAGCTGGATTTGCCCGAGTCCGATGATTATCTGACAGTGGGGGGGCTGATACTGCACGAGTATCAGCGTTTTCCTAAACTGCACGAGTTGGTGGTGATAGGACCCTATCAGTTTAAGATTATCAAGGTAACAGCAACGAAAATTGAGCTTGTTCGGCTGAAAGTGATGGAATAATGGTATATATCTATAAATTTTCAGCTAATAAATAGATGCACATTAGCATTTTTTGTATCTTCGTGCGCTAAAACAACGAAAGAAGAAAATAAATAATAAACAAATAAATTGTATTAATTAAAATGGCAACATTACAGAAGATTAGAACGAAAGGACCTTTATTGGTAATCGTTATTGGCTTGGCATTGTTTGCTTTCATCGCAGGTGATGCTTGGAAAGTTCTTCAGCCTCACCAGTCACAAAAAGTCGGTGAGGTAGACGGAGATGAGCTTTCGGCTCAAGATTATCAGGCATTGGTAGAAGAGTACACAGAAGTAATTAAGTTTTCTACGGGTGTGAACTCTTTAAATGATGAACAGAACAATCAAGTGAAAGATGAAGTTTGGCGCACGTATGTAAACAATAAATTGCTTCAAAAAGAAGCGAAGAAGTTGGGCTTGACTGTTTCTAATGCAGAGATACAGGCGATTATTGATGCTGGGGTGAACCCGATGTTGCAGCAAACGCCGTTCCGCAACCCGCAGACGGGCGCTTTTGATAAAGATATGCTAAAGAAGTTCCTCGTGGAATATTCGAAGATGGACAAGAAGACTATGCCCGCTCAGTATGCAGAATACTATGAGTCTATGCACAAATTCTGGTCGTTTGTAGAAAAGAGCTTGATTCAGAACCGCCTGGCCGAGAAATATCAGGCATTGGTGTCGAAGGCACTTTTCTCTAATCCGGTGGAAGCAAAAAATGCTTTTGAAGGAAGAGTGAACCAGATGGATTTGTTATTGGCAGCTGTCCCTTATACCTCTATTGTTGATTCGACAATTAGCGTGACGGATGCAGAGCTGAAAGACCTTTATAACAAGAAAAAAGAACAGTTCAAGCAATATGTAGAAACGCGTAACATTAAATATATCGATGTGCAAGTGACTGCAAGTGCAGAAGACAAAGCCGCTATTGAGAAAGAAGTGACTGAATACACAGAGCAATTGGCAGGTGCACCTACCGATTACACTGCTTTTGTGCGCACCACGGGGTCGGAATATCCTTATGTAGACCTTTTCTATAATAAGACTGCTTTCCCTACGGACATTGCCGCTCGTATGGACTCGGCTGCTATCGGTCAGATTTATGGCCCTTACTATAATGCTGCCGATAACACGATCAACTCATTCAAAGTGTTAGCCAAGACGGCTATTGCCGACTCTGTTGAGTTCCGTCAGATACAGGTAGCTGCAGCTGATGTAGACAAAACAAAAAAACTCACCGACAGCATTATGACTGCATTGAAAGGTGGAGCTGACTTTGCTGCTGTGGCTAAGAAACAAGGACAAACGGGTGCTGCCAACTGGGTGTCATCGGCTAATTATGAAAACTCACCGCTCGAAGGCGACAATGTGAAGTTTATTGCGGCTATCAATAACGCACCGGTAAACGAACTTACAACCGTGGCTATCGGACAGGCAAACGTAATACTTCAGGTGACTAACAAGAAAGCGGTCAAAGACAAATATAAAGTAGCCGTGATTAAACGTGCGGTAGACTTCAGTAAAGAGACCTATAGCAAAGCTTATAACGACTTCAGTCAGTTTATTGCTGCCAATCCTACGGTGGATAAAATGGTGGCTAATGCTGAAGAGTCCGGTTATCAGTTGCTGGAGAAGAATGATTTGAACAGCAACGAGCATACGATTGGTGGCATTAAAGGCAGCAAAGATGCTTTGAAATGGGCTTTCACCGCTAAGAGCAAAGAAGTTTCTGGCTTGTACGAATGCGGAGAGAGCGACCGTATGGTAGTGGTAGCTTTGGTAGGCATTGTTCCCGAAGGTTACCGTCCGTTGGCTTTGGTGAAAGAACAGCTCAAAGCAGAGATTATCAAAGACAAAAAGGCTGAAAAGATTATGGCAGACATGAAAGCGATGAATGCGTCTTCTATCTCCCAGTATCAATCGATGGCGAATGCCGTGAGCGATTCTTTGAAACACGTTACTTTTGCTGCACCGGCTTATGTAGCTGCTTTGCGTAGCAGTGAACCTTTGGTGGGCGCTTATGGCTCTGTTGCGCCACTCAATAAGTTGAGTGCTCCTATCAAGGGCAATGCCGGCGTGTTTGTGCTGCAAATGTATGCCAAAGATACGTTGAATGAGAAGTTTGACGTGAAAGCAGAAGAAGCAACGATGCAGGCAATGCACGCACGTTTTGCGAGCAATTTGATGAATGATTTGTATTTGAAGGGAGAAGTAAAAGATACCCGCTATCTGTTCTTCTAAGAATAGGAACTAGAATATACGCTATAAAAAGGCTGTTTCCACCACGGAAACAGCCTTTTTATATTAAGTTTAGTGGCTTGCCTATTCTGTAATCAACTTAATTTCCCTACATTTGCATAGATAAACATTCAAACTCGTAACTATGCCCAACTACCCTCTTTTTGGAATGACTCTTGTAGAGTTGCAGTCGGTTGTGAAAAATCTGGGAATGCCCGGTTTTGCAGCTAAGCAGATTGCCTCGTGGCTATATGATAAGAAAGTAACGACGATAGACGAGATGACGAACTTGTCGTTGAAACAGCGCGAGTCGTTAAAAGAAGAATATGAAGTGGGGATAGCAGCTCCCGTAGATGCCGTGCATTCGTCGGACGGCACGGTGAAATACCTTTATCAGGCGGGGGAGAACCAATTTGTAGAAGCCGTCTATATCCCCGAAGAGGAACGGGCTACCCTTTGCATCTCTTCGCAGGTGGGGTGCAAGATGAATTGCAAATTCTGCATGACGGGCAAGCAAGGGTTTACGGCGAATCTGACCGCCAATCAAATTCTTAATCAGATAGGATCTTTGCCCGAACGGGATAAACTCACCAATGTGGTGCTGATGGGCATGGGCGAACCGCTCGACAATGTGGATGAGGTGTTGAAAGCACTCGAAGTGCTGACTTCGTCTTATGGTTATGGATGGAGCCCTAAGCGAGTGACCCTCTCTTCGGTGGGGCTGAAAAAAGGATTGCAACGTTTTATAGAAGAGAGTGATTGTCATTTGGCTATCAGCCTGCATTTCCCCGTACCTTCCCAACGAGCTGATAGAATGCCTGCCGAACGGGCTTTCTCTCTTATTGAAATAATCGAATTGTTAAGGAACTACGATTTCAGCAAACAGCGCAGACTTTCTTTCGAGTATATTGTTTTCAAGGGAGTCAATGATTCGCTGATTTATGCCAAAGAACTTTTGAAGGTGCTCAGAGGATTGGATTGCCGAATCAACTTGATTCGTTTTCATGCTATTCCGGGGGTAGAATTGGAAGGCGCCGATATGGAGACGATGACCACCTTCCGCGATTACCTGACTTCACACGGGCTGTTTTCTACGATTCGCTCTTCGCGAGGAGAAGACATCTTTGCAGCTTGCGGTATGCTGTCCACAGCTAAAAAAGAAGAAGAAAACAATAAGAATTAATATAAAAACAAGCGTTATGAAAAAGTATCTGTTTATCCTTACTGTGGCTCTTGTAGCATCGATGTTTTCTTCTTGTGACGGAAAGAAGAGTGTGTTTACGCCTACATCCAGTGGTCGTGCCTATGAAATTCTAGTAGTGGTTAATCCCGATTTATGGGAACGTCCTGCCGGAAGGGCGTTGTTCGATGTGCTGGATACAGACGTACCGGGACTTCCTCAGTCCGAACGTTCGTTCCGCATCATGTACACCGACCCGCGCAACTATGATACCACCTTGAAGCTTATCCGTAATATTATTATTGTGGATGTGCAGAATATCTATACGAAAGGTTCTTTTAAATATGCCAAAGACGTATATGCTGCCCCTCAGTTGATACTGACCATTCAAGCGCCGAACGATGCCGAGTTCGAGAGGTTCGTGACGGAAAACAAGCAAACGATTATCGACTTCTTCACGCGTGCCGAGATGAACCGTCAAATCAGCCAGCTGGAGAAAAAACATAATAATTATATTTCCACCAAGGTGGCTAGTTTGTTTGATTGTGACATTTGGTTGCCTTCGGAACTGACCGGATCCAAACAAGGCGATCACTTTTTCTGGGCAGCAACCAATACCGCTACGGCGAACCAGAATTTCGTGATTTATTCTTATCCCTATACAGACAAGGATACTTTCACCAAAGAATATTTTGTGCACAAACGCGATTCGGTGATGAAAGCTAACATTCCCGGAGCCAAAGAAGGCATGTATATGATGACTAATCCATTGGTCACAAACGTTCGTCCGATTAATATCCACAAAGATTATACCTTGGAAGCCCGCGGACTGTGGCGTATGAAGAATGACTTTATGGGCGGCCCGTTTGTTTCCCACACTCGTTTGGACAAAGCCAACCAACGGGTCATTACGGCAGAAATATTTATTTATTCACCCGATAAATTAAAACGAAACTTGGTGCGGCAAATGGAAGCCTCTCTGTACACATTGAAACTCCCGAGCGAGAAGGCGCAGGCACAAATTCCATTGGGTGTGACCAAGGATACAAAAAACTAATAACTAATTAAATGGAAGATAGTAAAATAAGAATCGGCATTACGCAAGGAGACATTAATGGCGTAGGATACGAGGTTATCTTGAAAACCTTTTCAGACCCTGTCATGTTCGAACTGTGTACCCCAATTATTTATGGTTCACCCAAGGTGGCTGCTTATCATCGGAAGTCGATGGACCTGCCCACTAATTTCAGTATTGTTAATTCGGCATCGGAGGCGGGAGACAATCGTTTGAATGTGGTGAATTGTACCGATGATGAGGTGAAAGTAGAATTTTCTAAACCCGACCCGGAATCCGGAAAAGCTGCTTTAGGTGCTTTAGAAAAAGCCGTAGAAGAGTATAAAGAAGGATTGATTGATGTGATTGTTACTGCACCCATCAACAAACATACCATTCAGTGCGAGGGCTTTTCGTTTCCGGGGCATACGGAGTATATCGAAGAGAAGCTAGGCAATGGGAGTAAGGCGCTGATGATTTTGATGAAGGATGACTTCCGGGTGGCATTAGTCACCGGGCATATTCCGGTGAGCGAAATAGCCTCTTCTATCACCAAAGAATTAATCAAAGAGAAACTGACCATCTTCCACCGCTCGCTGAAGTGCGACTTTGGCATCGGAGCGCCTCGGATTGCTGTGCTGGCGCTGAACCCCCATGCGGGAGACGAAGGATTGCTCGGAAAAGAGGAGCAGACGGTGATAACCCCTGCCATCGATGAGATGGCAGCACAAGGGATGCTGTGCTACGGACCTTATCCTGCCGACGGCTTTATGGGTTCGGGCAATTATGTTCATTTTGACGGGGTGCTTGCCATGTATCACGATCAGGGACTGGCTCCTTTCAAGGCTTTAGCCATGGACGAGGGCGTGAATTACACTGCTGGGCTTCCGGTGGTGCGTACGTCTCCGGCTCATGGAACAGCTTATGACATTGCTGGCACTGGGGTGGCATGCGAAGATTCTTTTCGTCAGGCCGTCTATGTAGCGATGGATGTGTTCCGCAACCGTCGCTTGGAAAAAACAGCCCATGCGAATCCGCTGAGAAAACAATATTACGAAAAGCGGGACGATAGTGACAAATTGAAACTCGATACAGTAGACGACGCATAAATAGAATTATGACAAGAGCGGAGATACAACAAGTGAAACAACGATTCGGTATTATTGGTAATACCGAAGCTTTATCGCGTGCCATTGATGTGGCTATTCAGGTGGCACCCACCGATTTATCTGTGCTCATCACCGGCGAAAGCGGTGTAGGTAAAGAGAGCTTTCCTCAGATTATTCATCAATATAGCCGCCGGAAGCACGGACTGTATTTTGCGGTGAATTGTGGGGCAATACCCGAAGGAACGATTGATTCGGAACTTTTCGGTCATGAGAAAGGAGCTTTTACGGGCGCTATTGGCGAGCGGAAAGGCTACTTTGGCGAGGCGGACGGAGGTACTCTTTTTCTGGACGAAGTAGGAGAATTGCCTTTGCCTACGCAATCGCGTTTGTTGCGGGTGCTCGAGAGCGGGGAGTTTATAAAAGTAGGTTCTTCTAAGGTGCTGAAGACAGATGTGCGCATTGTTGCCGCTACCAATGTGAATCTGGTGCAAGCCATTGCCGAAGGGCGTTTCCGGGAAGATTTATATTATCGCCTCAATACTGTACCCATTCAGATACCTTCTTTGCGGGAGCGCGGAGAGGATGCCCTGCTGTTGTTTCGCAAGTTTGCTGCCGACTTTGCCGAGAAATACCGGATGCCTGGCATCCAGCTCAATGAAGATGCCAAGCGGGTTTTGCTTGCTTATCCGTGGCCGGGCAATGTGCGGCAATTAAAGAATATCACCGAGCAGATTTCGATTATCGAAACCAATCGGGAGATTAATGCGGCTATTCTGCAAACCTACCTGCCCGAACATAATCCGCAGCGTTTGCCTGCCTTGACGTTTGGCTCGAAAGACCGGAAAGGTTTTGAGAGCGAGCGCGAGATTCTTTATTCCGTGCTTTTTGATATGCGTCAGGAGGTGGCCGAGCTGAAGAAGATGGTGCATAACCTTATGGCAGATAAAAATGGAGTATCGCCTTCGCCCTCCAGCAACTACTATGGGACGATGACTTCCGTGGTCGCTTCTCCGCCATCCACCGTTCCTACGATACTGCATTCGAAGAAGTCTTCAAAAGCGGATGATGATGATGACATTCAGGATACGGAAGAGTATGTAGAAGAGTCTTTGTCATTGGACGACCTCGAGAAAGAGATGATACGCAAGGCGCTGGAAAAGCATCATGGCAAACGGAAAAATGCCGCGAAGGATCTGAATATATCAGAACGTACCCTTTATAGAAAACTAAAAGAATATGGATTGGATTAAAAAAATAACGCGTGTGGCGCTGTTGGCAGTGTTGCCCGTAGTGATCATCGCTTGTAGTGTCTCTTATAAGTTCAACGGGTCATCAATCAATTATGATAAGGTGAAGACTATCTCTATAGCCGATTTCCCGATAAAGTCGGAGTATGTATATATCCCGTTGGCCACTAAATTTAATGAAGACCTCAAGGATATTTTTATCCGGCAGACTCGTTTGCAGTTGGTGAACCGCAATGCGGATTTGGAAATAGAAGGTGAAATCACCGGTTACAACCAATATAACCAATCGGTACAGGCAGACGGCTACTCTTCTGAAACCAAGCTGACGATTACCGTCAACGTACGTTTTGTAAACAACACCAATCACGAAGAAGATTTTGAACAACAGTTCTCTGCTTTCCGTGTCTATCCTTCTACCCAGCTACTGACTGCCGTACAGGATACTTATATAGCAGAAATGTCTAAGGAGATTACCGATCAAATTTTTAACGCAACTGTGGCAAACTGGTAATCTGAATGGCTTCTTCTAATCTACAACAATGGATTCAGCATCCCGAGACGCTGGATAAGGATACTTTGTACGAACTACGTACGATGGTAAACCGCTATCCTTATTTTCAGTCGGCACGTTTGCTCTATCTCAAAAATCTGTTCTTGCTTCACGACATTACTTTCGGTGGCGAGTTGCGAAAGGCGACTCTTTACATCACCGACCGCCGTGCGCTTTTCTATCTTATTGAAGGGTACAAATATGTGTTGCAACCTTCTCCTAAACCCACTTCCGCTCTAGAAACGGATAAAAAGGAAGAACTTGGTTTCGACCGGACGCTTTCGCTCATTGATGCTTTTCTCTCTACCGTGCCCGAAGATCTTTCTCAGCAAACAAGTTTGGATTATAGTACCGATTACACCTCCTATCTACTGCAAGCAGCCGATATTTCGACGGACAACTCGGAGCCCTCTTCGCCTAAACTGCGCGGGCAGGAGTTGATAGACGGGTTTATAGAACGGACCGGGAACGAAACTGTTTTGTCAAGACAAAATCAGCCTGAAAAAACAGAACCTGTGGAAGCAGACGAACCCGCGGAAGCGGAAAGGCTCCCGGCACAAAGTGCGGAGAAGGAAACGGAGAAAAACAACTTTTCTTCCGAGGAAGAGGAGGATGACAGTTGTTTTACTGAAACTTTAGCTAAAATATACATTAAACAGCAACGATATTCTAAAGCACTTGAAATTATTAAAAAATTAAGTTTGAAATATCCAAAAAAAAATGGTTACTTTGCAGACCAAATAAGATTCTTAGAGAAATTGATTATTAACGCTAAATCAAAATAATTAAAATGTACGTATTATTAATTGTCCTAATGGTTATTGCAGCCATGTTGATGTGCTTCATCGTATTGATTCAGAACTCTAAAGGAGGCGGACTCTCGTCAGGCTTTTCATCATCCAATGCAATTATGGGTGTGCGCAAAACTACCGACTTTTTGGAGAAGGCAACTTGGGGCTTGGCCGTATTTATGGTGGTGATGAGTATTGCCACGGCTTATGTAGTTCCTACTACCAGCAAAACGCAAGATGTGATTATGGAGCAGGCTCAAAGGGAAGAAGCGACTAATCCGTATAACATGCCCACGGGTACAGCAGCACCAGCTGCTGAAAAAGCTGCACCAGCCGCTGCAACAGATTCTACTGCCAATTAACATGCTACTTCAATTCACTGAAATAGTATAAAGGCTATGGCTGCAATTCTTTGTCAGAAAGAGTTGCAGCCATAGTTGTTTAACACGAACTTTTATAACTGTATTTATTATGATAAACAAAACTATGAGAGAGTCGGCCTTTCTGAGATGGTCTGCGCTGATTCTGATTGCGTCGATGATGTTTTTTGCTTACATGTTTGTAGACGTGCTTTCACCCCTGCAAACGATGCTCGAAACACAACGTGGCTGGACGGCGGATACCTATGGCACATTTGCCAGTTCCGAGTACTTCTTGAATGTATTTGCTTTCTTCTTGATTTTTGCCGGTATTATTCTGGACAAGATGGGAGTTCGATTCACCGGAATACTTTCGGGAGCGATTATGGTGATTGGTGGAGGTATTAAACTCTATGCCATCAGTTCTTTATTTGTTCAGGGCAATGTGGTTTACGATTTTCTGGATTCTTTTTGGGTGTCGTTCCCTCCCACAGCTAAGCTGGCCTCTATCGGCTTTGCTATTTTTGGTTGTGGTGTAGAAATGGCAGGTATCACGGTCTCTAAGTCGATTGTTAAATGGTTTCGTGGCAAAGAGATGGCGCTTGCCATGGGGCTCGAGATGGCTATTGCCCGGTTGGGTGTTTTTGCAGTGTTCCGCTTGTCGCCTTATTTTGCTTCGTTAGGTACCGAAGAGATAGTACGTCCGGTAGCTATTTGTGCAGGTTTGCTGTGCATCGGTCTTTTGTCTTTTCTCGTTTATTCTTTGATGGATAAGAAGCTTGACAAGCAACTGGGTGCAGAAAGCAACCAAGAGGAAGAAGAACCTTTCAAAATCAGTGACTTGGGCATCTTGTTTACCAGCAAGCCGTTCTTGATTGTGGCATTCTTGTGCGTGCTGTATTATTCGGCTATTTTCCCCTTTCAGAAGTTTGCTACCAGCATGCTAGAGAACCGTTTAGGCATGCCCACTACGGATGCTTCGGCACTGTTCTCCTGGTTCCCTATTGGTGCTATGCTGCTGACACCGCTGCTTGGATGGTTCCTCGACAAGAAGGGCAAAGGTGCTTCGATGCTGATACTGGGTTCTGTGCTGGTGTTTGCCTGTCACATGGTCTTTGCTCTTTATCCGATGGGTAATAACACAACGAGTTTGGTAGTGGCGTATGCGGCTATTGTGGTGCTCGGCGTTTCCTTTTCATTGGTGCCTGCCGCCTTGTGGCCTTCTGTGCCTAAATTGGTAGAAGAACGTTATTTAGGTTCTGCTTATTCGGTGATTTTCTGGATTCAGAATATTGGTTTGTTTGCTTTCCCCAACATCATCGGCAAGGTTTTGGTTTGGGCGAACCCTAATGTAACTGATGGCCGATATGACTACACGCTCTCTATGTTGGTGTTTGCCAGTTTAGGCATCATGGCCTTTCTGTTGGGGCTTTGGTTGAAGTCCGAAGACAAGAAACATCACTATGGTCTCGAACAACCCAATATTAAAGATTGAGTAAGTTCGTTGCGATGAAAGAGAAAACTAGTTTGTTGGAGGTCATTCCTTTTCGTAGCGCATTTGTTACCACCGAGCAGGAAGGCGATTGCGTAGTCATCGCCTTTCCTCGGTTTCATCGTCAATGGATGCGTCGTCTGTTCTTGCCCAAGGGGATGTCTGCCGATATTCATATCCGGCTGGAGGAGCACGGCACAGCGGTGTGGAATCTTATCGACGGCAAACGCACCGTGGGTGAGATAATAGAAAAACTCGCAGCACACTTCCAAGGGGAAGCGAGCTACGAGTCTCGTGTGATGACTTATCTGTATCAGTTGCACAAAGACAAACTGATTAAATGGGCCCTCCATCGTTTCTGAGGGCAATTGCACCCAAGGTTTGTTTTTTCTTTATTCGGCTTCTTCTCTGTCCACTTTGACGAGCCCGCCGGTGGCGGGGTTAAAGCTGACCATGGTGGTGGCTTTCTTGTTAAACAGGGCGGGTGCGAGGTATTCGACGGATCCGAATTGGGTGATGGGCAGCTCTCCTTCGAAGAGGATGTCTTTCCCTTTGGTGAGTGTCACCAAGGCTTTTCCCGGCACGTTGTAGGCTATGCCTTCCACCTTTCTCTTTCCTTCTTCTTGGGGCAGGTGGAGGGTTTTCATGTTTTTAAGGTTGATATAGGCGGGTTCGCCTGCCAAGTCGTTGTTGGCTACTATCCCCAGCTTTTTAGAAAACCGGAAGGCTATTTCGTTTTTGAACTCCTTGTTGGGAGTCAGGCGGATGGTGAAGACCTTTTCTTCTATCTTCCGGGTTCCGGCAAACATTTCTGTCATGGCGTGTTCTTGTTCCTCCAAGTTGTCGAGCATCAGTTTCAGCTGTTCGCCGTCTTTGGGCATGTTGTCCGCTTGTCCGCGCACCAGTGCGTTCCTGCTTTCACGGATGTTATAGATTTCTTTGGCTATCAGTTCCGCCATTTTGGCGGAAGAACTGCTCATCAAGATTTCTTCTGTGAGGAAGTCCCGTGGATTGACGCTCTTTTTGATGGCAGCGGTAAGGGGGGTGGCAGGTATTCCTTTTTTTATGCTCGTGGGCCGGTTGATGGATTTGATTATCCCATCTTCCGTCAGCTCTATCAGTGGCGCTACGGTTTTATCTTTCATCTTGACGAAGTAGACGTTTTCACTGTCGGGGATGCCTGTTGCATTGACTTGTACGTTCACCAGTTCCCAGTATTCTTGCGGATTGCTTGTCACGTTGTTCAGGCGTAAGTAGCGCTCGGCATATTTGTAAAATTCGCCCGGTACGTAGCTCACTTTGTTGGCTCTTATGGCTATTTCTATCTGTGTTTTGGGCAGGGTATAGGTCACTCCGAACTCTTTGCCACGCGTTACTCCGGCTGTTACTTCTGTTTGTGCAACAGCGGTAGTGGCGGTAGCTATTACTATTCCTGTGAGGATGACTAGTTTTTTCATTTTTGTTTTTTTTGTTATTCCTTTTGGTGATTCTGATTACTCGCCTATCAAGCGCCATGCCATGGGGAGTGCCTCTACGATGTCTCCGGCTGTGAGGCTAATCATCCCCTGCTTCTTGCGGGCAAAGTCTCCGGCAAGTCCATGCAAGTAAGTTCCTATTTTGGCTGCCTGTTCGTCAGGGTATCCTTGTGCAAGCAGTGCCAGGAGGATGCCGGTGAGCACGTCTCCGCTTCCTGCGGTAGCCATGCCCGGATTTCCGGTGGGGTTGAAGTAGCATCTGCCTGTAGGGGTGATGATGGCGGAGTAAGCTCCTTTCAGCACGATGTGCACTTTGGCGGTGCGTGCCAGTTCGCAGCCCCTTCTGAGTCGTTCGTACGAGTCTTGGCATTTGCCTACCAAGCGTTCCAATTCTTTGGGGTGAGGGGTCAGTATGGAACCTTTGGGGAGGTTGATGAGTGCATGGCGATGATTGGCGAGCATGTTCAGTGCGTCAGCGTCCACTACCAGCGGGACCTTGCTGATGCTTAATTGTTCCAGCAAGGCAGCCTCTGTGGCTGCGGTCTGCCCCAGTCCCGGTCCGATGCCTACAGCGGTATAGTCATCGGTGTCGGTGGCATTGGTGAAGAATAATTCGTGCCGGTCTATTTCTACGATGGCTTCGGGCACTGCGGTCTGCAGTATGCTGTTGTTCACAAAAGGTGTGTGAACGGTCAGTACCCCTATCCCCGAACGCAGGCAGGCGCGAGCAGCCAGGATGGAGGCGCCCGCCATCCCTTGCGACCCGGCTATCAGCAAAGCATGACCGAAGTCACCCTTGTGTGCAAAGCGTTTGCGGGTTTTGATGAGCGTCTTTATGGTTTCTCCCTCCAGCAGTTCGTAGTTGGTGGGCAGTTCGTCGATGCCGTCTTCGCTCAGCTGGATGTCCAGCAGATGCCAGTCGCCCACGAACTCTGCGTTCTCGGCAAAGAGGAAAGCCAGTTTGGGCAGTTGCAGGCTGAAGGTGACATTGGCTTTGATGATGTTGGTTCTGACGTTGAACGTGTTCTCTTCGGTCATGAGTCCCGAGGGAACGTCAATCGATACAACCGTTCCCGGCGAAGCATTGATGAACTTTACCACGGCTGCAAATCCGCCTGCCAAGGGAGCGTTGAGTCCCGAACCGAACAATCCGTCGATAATCAAGTGGTCGTCCGTCAGCACGGGAGGTACAAACTGCATGGTTATTTCGTTGAAGACGACCTCGCTCATCATCTCCAGCCATTCTTTATTGGTGCGGCAGTTATCGGATAGTTCGCCTTTGGGGTTGAAGAGGTAGACTTCCAATTTGTATCCTTTCTCGGCCATCATGCGGGCTACGGCAAGGGCGTCTCCGCCATTATTGCCCGGTCCGGCAAATACGGTGACCGGTGTCTCCGCATCCCAACCTTCACAAATAGCCTCCGTCAGGCTCAGTGCGGCACGTTCCATCAAGTCAATGGAAGAAATGGGCTCATGTTCTATTGTATAGGCATCTAATTGCTTGATGCTGCTACCGGGGAATATTTTCATAATGACTCCTTTGGTTTTATATTTTTTGAACTGCAAAGATAGCACTATTTGTTTTATATGCCTGTGCTATTGCTTGCAAAACGAAAAAACGAACTACTTTTTGTCAGGAGCAACTTGATGGATTAGTAAGGAATGAACTTTTGCTAAACGATAGATGGCTGCCTCTTGGAGAATGTGTGGCAATCTCTTGCCGGGAGATCCGTTGTTTCCCATCGGGAGATCCACCATCTTTCATCGGGAGATCCACCATCTTTCATCGGGAGATCCGCTATCTTCCACCGGGAGAATCATCGTCTTCCACCGGGAGAATCATCTTTGTATATGGCATCCAATGGCAAAGCGAAGGGTGTACGCCTTTTGTTTCTTGTCATTTTGTCAGTTGGTTACTGCCAAAGGCAAACAAACACGTTTTGGCACACTTTTCGCAAGCTCTTTTACGTCTTCCAAAGAGGACGAGCAACTTATTAAATAGATAACTTAAAATAAAAAGGAATTATGAACATTAAACCATTAGCAGACAGAGTACTGATACTCCCTGCACCGGCAGAAGAAAAAACAATTGGCGGCATCATCATCCCCGACACAGCGAAAGAAAAACCGTTGAAGGGCGAAGTGATGGCAGCAGGTCATGGCACCAAAGACGAAGAGATGGTGCTGAAAGTAGGAGACAACGTGCTTTATGGCAAATATGCCGGTACTGAGATCGAAATAGAAGGCACAAAATACCTTATGATGAAACAGAGTGACGTGCTCGCCATTCTGGGTTAAGTTTTTTAGAATAAACAAGAATAGTAAACCATTTAAATAGGAATAACATTATGGCAAAAGAAATATTGTTCAATATTGAAGCCCGCGACCAACTCAAGAAAGGGGTCGACGCTTTGGCTAATGCAGTAAAAGTAACGCTCGGTCCAAAGGGACGCAACGTAATTATTGAAAAGAAATTCGGCGCTCCCCAAATCACCAAAGATGGGGTGACGGTAGCTAAAGAGATTGAACTGACTGATGCTTATCAGAACACCGGCGCGCAGTTGCTGAAAGAAGTTGCCTCGAAAACGGGTGACGATGCAGGGGACGGTACGACTACGGCAACCGTTCTGGCTCAGGCTATCATTGCCGAAGGCTTGAAGAATGTGACTGCCGGAGCTAGCCCGATGGACATCAAACGCGGTATGGACAAAGCCGTAGCCAAAGTGGTGGCTTGCATCAAAACACAATCGCAGACGGTGGGTGACAATTACGACAAGATAGAGCAAGTAGCTACCGTCTCTGCCAACAATGACCCCATCATCGGAAAACTGATTGCCGACGCTATGCGTAAAGTCTCTAAAGACGGTGTCATCACCATCGAAGAGGCAAAAGGCACGGACACTACCATTGGTGTAGTAGAAGGTATGCAGTTCGACCGCGGTTATCTCTCTGCTTACTTCGTCACCAACACGGAAAAGATGGAATGCGAGATGGAGAAACCCTACATCCTTATCTATGACAAGAAGATTTCTAACTTGAAAGATTTCTTGCCTATCCTTGAACCAGCTGTACAAAGCGGTCGTCCCTTGTTGGTGATTGCTGAAGATGTAGACAGCGAAGCACTGACTACTTTGGTAGTAAACCGCTTGCGTTCACAACTCAAGATTTGTGCCGTTAAAGCCCCCGGCTTTGGCGACCGCAGAAAAGAGATGCTCGAAGACATTGCTATCCTTACCGGTGGCGTAGTCATCAGCGAAGAGAAAGGATTGAAACTGGAACAAGCCACCCTCGAAATGCTGGGTACTGCTGACAAGGTAACGATCACGAAAGACAATACCACCATTGTGAATGGCGCTGGTACCAAAGAAAACATCAAAGAGCGTTGCGAGCAAATCAAGGCACAAATCACTGCTACTAAGTCCGACTACGACCGCGAGAAATTGCAAGAACGTCTGGCTAAATTGTCCGGTGGTGTAGCCGTGCTCTACGTCGGTGCAGGTTCTGAGGTTGAAATGAAAGAGAAGAAAGACCGTGTGGACGATGCCCTTCGGGCTACCCGCGCTGCCATCGAAGAAGGTATCGTAGCAGGAGGTGGTGTGGCTTACATCCGCGCACTCGACGAACTCGAAGGCTTCAAGGGCGACAATGAAGATGAGAACACAGGTGTTGCCATCATCAAACGTGCCATCGAAGAGCCGCTTCGTCAGATTGTGGCAAATGCAGGCAAAGAAGGAGCCGTAGTGGTGCAGAAGGTTCGCGAAGGCAAGGGTGACTTTGGTTACAATGCCCGCACCGATGTGTACGAAAACATGCACGCTGCCGGAGTGGTAGACCCTGCAAAGGTTACCCGTGTAGCTTTAGAAAATGCTTCTTCTATCGCAGGCATGTTCCTGACCACTGAATGCGTCATCGTAGAAAAGAAAGAAGACAAACCAGAAATGCCGATGGGCGCTCCCGGCATGGGCGGCATGGGCGGAATGATGTAATCAGGCATCTTTCCTATAAGTAGAATGGACGGAGTCCGGGCTTGCAAAAGTCCGGACTTCGTTCGTTTTGATATCCCGAATTTATTCTGTTACTTTGCAGGGATTTTTAAACACAAAGAAGAAGATGAGAAGTTTTGCCTCCGACAACAATTCGGGCGTGCATCCCCAAGTGATGCAAGCGCTCAACCAAGCCAACACAGACCATGCCTTGGGTTATGGTGACGACCGATGGACCGAAGAAGCCATCAACCGGATACGGGAAACCTTTACGCCCGATTGCGAACCGTTGTTCGTTTTCAACGGAACAGGCAGCAATGTAGTGGCGCTGCAACTGATGACCCGCCCCTATCACGCTATCCTCTGTGCCGAAACGGCACATATCTACGTGGACGAGTGCGGCTCTCCGGTGAAGATGACCGGCTGCCAAATTCGCCCTATCGCCACGCCGGACGGCAAGCTGACGCCCGAACTTATCCGCCCCCACCTGCACGGATTCGGCGACCAGCATCATTCGCAGCCCGCCGCCATCTATCTGTCACAGTGCACCGAACTGGGAACTATTTATACGCCCTGCGAGCTCAAAGCCATCACTACGCTTGCCCATCAGCACGGTATGCGCGTGCACATGGACGGTGCCCGCATAGCCAATGCCTGCGCTTCATTACGCCTTTCTTTAAAAGCCTTGACCGTGGATTGTGGCATCGACGTGCTCAGCTTTGGCGGAACGAAGAACGGACTGATGATGGGCGAGTGTGTGGTAGTCTTTGATGAGACGCTCATAGCCGAAGTCCGCTTTGTGCGCAAGCAGTCGGCACAGCTGGCTTCAAAGATGCGTTTCCTCTCCTGCCAGTTTACTGCCTACCTTGCCCATGACCTCTGGCTGAAGAACGCCACGCATGCCAACGCGATGGCGCAGCGCCTCCACGAGGCCTTGCGCGTGGTGCCCGGTGTGCGTTTCACGCAGAAAGCCGAAAGCAACCAACTCTTCCTCACAATGCCCCGCCCGCTCATCGACCGCATGTTGCTATCTTACTTCTTCTATTTCTGGAACGAAGAAGCCGATGAGATCCGTCTGGTGACCTCGTTCGACACCACGGAAGAAGATATTGATGCGTTCATCCGCCTGCTTTACCAGCCTGTGGCATCGCGAACCGAGACAAACGTGTAGCCCTTTCTCTTAGAGATAGGTAGGGCATATCCGTAGCGTACATAAAAAAAAGAGAGCAGTGACTGACTGCTCTCTTTTTTATGAATGTTCTCTTCGGAACCTTTTATTTCCGGTAGTAAGCCAAATCGTCTTTGTCGAACTTGCGGATAAAGTGGAGGTGTTTCTCTATTTCGGCTTCGGCATAGCGCACGTAGACTTGTGCCGATTCGGTGAAGAGGTCGCTCTTCGAAGCATCCTGAATCATGAGGTGACCCATGAGGATGTAGGCAGCCATCTCTACCAAGCGGCGGGCGCAGAAATCCAGCAATTCTTGATCTTTGGCTTCGGCTATTTGTGTGCTGCAAGCGGAGAATTTGCTTGCCATCTCTTTCAGACGGTTCATCAAACCTTCCATTTCGGGCGCCACGGGTAGGGTTTCGTATTGTTTGATTTGTGCCAAGTAGGCACCTGTTGTCACATAGCGGATGGCTGCTACTACCTGCAGCTGCGTGGTTCCTTCGTAGATAGATGTGATGCGGGCGTCGCGGTAGAGGCGTTCGCAGGCATAGTCTTTCATGAAGCCCGATCCGCCGTGAATTTGAATACAGTCATATGTATTCTGATTGGCGAACTCGCTGCCCAATCCTTTGCCCAACGGGGTGAAAGCGTCTGCCAGCTTGGAGTACTTTTTCTGTTCCGCACGTTCTTCGGGAGTCAGCTTGCGCTCTTTCGACAGGTCGTCGAGTGCTTTATAGATGTCCACAAAACGGGCCGTCTCGTACAGCAGTGTACGCGATGCGTCCAGTTTGGCTTTCATCAACGAAAGAATTTCGGATACGGCAGGGAATTCGATGATGGCCTTGCCGAATTGTTTGCGGTCTTTGGCATAAGCCAATGCTTCATTGTAAGCCGCTTGCGAGATACCTACCGACTGAGCGGCGATGCCCAGACGAGCCCCGTTCATCAAAGCCATTACGTACTTGATAAGACCTAACTTGCGGTCGCCACAAAGTTCGGCTTTAGCGTTCTTATAGACTAGTTCGCACGTAGGAGAGCCTTTGATACCCATCTTGTTCTCGATGCGGCGTACACTGACCCCGCCGTTGCGCTTGTCGTAGATGAACATGGACAGACCGCGTCCGTCGTGTGTGCCCTCTTCCGAACGCGCCAGTACGAGGTGAAGGTCGGCATCGCCATTGGTGATGAAACGTTTCACGCCGTTGAGGTACCAGCATTGGTCTTTTTCACTATAGCTTGCTTTCAACATGACTGCCTGAAGGTCGGAACCAGCATCGGGTTCGGTCAAGTCCATCGACATGGTTTCGCCTTGGCAAACGCGTGTGATGTACCGCATCTTCTGCTCTTCGTTGGCGAATTCATAGATGGTCTCGGCGCAATCTTGCAATCCCCAGAGATTCTCGAATCCGGCGTCGCTACGGCTTACGATGTCCGCAGCCATAATATAAGGTACCACCGAGAAGTTCAATCCGCCAAACCGGCGGGGCATCGAAAGACCCATCAATCCTGCTTTGCGGCAAGCATCGAGGTTGGCGATGGTTCCGGTGGCATAGTGTGCGCGGTTGTTAGAGCAACTGGCTCCTTCATGGTCCACGTCTTCGGCATTAGGTGCAATGATGTCACCGCAAATTTCGCCGACAATTTCCAGCACTTTGTCGTAGCTGTCCATCGCATCTTCGAAATCGACAGGGGCATAATCGAACGTATTCTTGTCAGCATAGTTGCGCTCTTTAAGCTCAACAATTCTCTTCATCAGCGGATGGTTCAAGTGATGCTTGAGTTCCGGAGTATCTAAATAGAAATTAGCCATTTCTTTATTTGCTATTTTGTTTATAATACTTAATCATCTTCGGTACTACTTCCTCGATGCTTCCGTTGATTACGTAGTCGGCAATCGTATTGATCGGTGCTTCGGGGTCGTTGTTGATAGAGATGATAATGCCACTCTCTTGCATACCGGCGATGTGTTGAATCTGTCCCGAGATGCCGCAAGCGATATACAGCTTGGGGCGCACGGTTACGCCCGTTTGTCCTATCTGACGGTCGTGATCGGCAAAGCCTGCATCTACAGCCGCACGACTGGCGCCTACTTCGGCATTCAGCACTTTGGCAAGGTCGAAGAGTAAGTTGAAGTTATCGCGTGAACCCACTCCGTAGCCGCCGGAGATGATAATGGGCGATCCCTTCAGATTGTTCTTTGATTTCTCTACGTGGCGTTCGATGACATCTACTACGTAGTCTGTATCGGGCACGTATTCAGCCACCTCGTGATAGATGACTTCGCCTTTATAGTTTGGAGACAGGATGGCTTTCTTCATCACCCCTTCGCGAACAGTTGCCATTTGCGGGCGGTGTTCGGGGTTCACAATGGTAGCTACAATGTTGCCGCCAAAAGCAGGACGAATCTGGTACAAGAGGTTTTTATACGTCTTGCCTTCTTTCTTGTCTTCGTGATCGCCTATTTCGAGGGAGGTGCAGTCGGCAGTTAGTCCGCTGGTGAGTGCAGACGAAACCCGCGGTCCCAAGTCGCGACCGATGACGGTAGCGCCCATCAGGCAGATTTGCGGATGCTCTTCTTTAAAAAGGTTCACTAAGATAGACGTATGAGGAAGGGAGGTGTAAGGATAGAGCCCTTTTCCGTCGAAAACGTGAAGCTTGTCTACTCCGTAAGGGAGGATTTGCTTTTCAATCTCTTTCAAGTCTGTTCCGGCTACTACTGCTTCTAACTGACAACCCAACTGATGTGCCAGTGAACGGCCTTTGGTCAGAAGTTCGAGGCTCACGTCTAAGACGATGCCTTCTTCTATTTCGCAATATACAAATAAGTTATTCATAGGTTATCCAATAGTGTGGTTAGCTAACAGTTCAACAATCAGTTCTTCCACCTCACGGTCGGTGCCGTTGATGTTTTTGCTCTCTTTTGCCTGAAACACGATGTTCTGGATGGCTTTCACTTTGGTGGGTGAACCGCTGAGGCCGCATTGTGCCAAGTCTCCGTTGACGTCGCTCACGCTCCATTCGGCGAGGTTCAGATAGTCGCGCTGGTCATACAGTTCGGTATAGTCCAAGCTGCCCTGCTGTTTCTCGGTGATGGTTTTGGCATGTTTGTACTTCTGCACCAGCTTCGCGTTGCGCGGACGGCACGGTGAAGCGCTCCCATTGACGGTGATAACGATAGGCAGCGGACCTTCCACTGTTTCCACTCCGCCGTCAATGTGACGCTTCACGGTGATGCGGCGGTCGTTTACTTTCAGAATCTCTTCGGCATACGTAATTTGTGTTAGCCCTAATTTCTCTGCTACTTGCGGACCTACTTGAGCGGTATCGCCGTCGATAGCTTGGCGACCGCCGATGATGACGTCGTATTCCCCTATTTTACGAATAGCCATAGCCAAGGCATACGAGGTAGCTAGGGTGTCGGCACCGGCAAAAGCGCGGTCGGTCAACAGATAGCCGTTATCGGCTCCGCGGAATAATCCTTCACGAATAATGTCGGCTGCACGGCCCGGTCCCATCGTTAAGATGGTAACGGCTGAGCCTGGATGGGCATCTTTCAATCGAAGCGCTTGCTCTAGAGCATTCAGGTCTTCGGGGTTGAAGATGGCAGAGAGTGCCGCGCGGTTGATAGTTCCGTCGGCTTTCATGGCATCTTTCCCAACATTACGTGTGTCGGGGACTTGTTTTGCCAATACAACAATTTTCAAACTCATGCTATTAATTTTAGTATTAGTATCTTCTACAAAGTTGCAAATTTACGCAAACCGTTGGTTCTGACAAGAAATAGAAGTGAAAAATGCACAAGAGAACGTATAGTGACTGTATTTAGGTGCGGAGAATGAAGCTTTTATCTCTTTAAGTTATCATGCCAAGAGATACGTATGTATCCCGAATCAAGCCGTTTAGAAGGAAGTTTCTCGTGAAAATGTTGGTGGAACACTGGCGTGTGGGCAAAAGTTATATCTTTTATCAGCTGATGGAGCTTATCTGCAAAGAAGAGCCGGAAGCAAACATCATCTGCATAAACAAAGAGGATATGGACTTTTTGTCTTCCTCTTTGCCGCATTCTTTATTATA
>JAVVVS010000027.1:0-32391 GCA_036652495.1 Bacteroides sp. | reverse complement strand
TTTAGCCGCCCTCTCTCTTTTCATTTATAGTTTTAACTTATTCGCGTGGTTTTGCCGAATAGTTAATCTTCAAAGCATAAGCTTGACGAAGCGCTTGTTTAATATCTGTTACGATACCCATTTTGGTGTCCTTGTCTATTTTCATAGATACAGTCATCATCGCTTGGTCTTCCTCTTTCATTCTCGATCTCTCTTGAATAATAAAATCCTGTACTTGTGCCACCTCTGCATAATCATCATTCAACTGAATACGGCTCTCAGAGCCCATTGATTTACGATATTCTGCCGTTGGTTTTCCTACATAAACAAATGTAACCAAAGATTTTTTTTCAAGTTTTTCAAGTTCTGTCCCTTGCGGAACCTTAAACTCAACCCTCAATGTTACCTCACGCATTGTTGTTACAATCATAAAGAAGAACAACAAAGTAAAGATAAGGTCAGGAAGAGAAGAAGTGTTCAACGCAGGCATTTCTCTTTTACCTGTCTTATTAAATTTTCCCATTACTTCTTTTCTCCGTATGATTTAGGTGTTGCCTCAGAAATCTTCTGAGGATAAATATCACGAATCGCCTTTTGCTGATCCTCACTTAAATCGGCATAGTTTTGCTGCCACTTTTCCTGAGCTAATTCATTTCTCAGTTCATTGTATGCAGCCACTAGTTCATTTTGAACGTTAATGTATGCCTGATAACCAGAACCACGGTCGTTATTCAAAGAAATCACATGCTTTTCAGTAATCATTGTCGCACCAAAGAAAGGAATATCTTTCGACACCTTTTCCGGCAACGATTCATCATTACCCTGATTAGCAATAAATTCTTTAGCCCTTACCTTCAATTGTTCGATGCTGATATAATCATCATCACCGCACATCAGCTGATCATCTTTATTCAAGTAAATCTGCAAAACGTTACGTTTGTTAATCTCATCTTCATCTTGTTTCTGATCTTTTTCCGGTGGAGGTGGCAAGCGTCTTGCCAAACCACGGTCAGTATCCATAGAGGTCGTAATCAAGAAGAAAATAAGCAACAAGAAAGCAATATCCGCCGTTGAGCTTGAATTGATATCAGGAACTTTTCTTTTTCCTTTTGCCATTTTATTACTTTATTAAATTGAGCATTAACTCAACTGGTTAGGATAATTTCTTCTTAATACTGCTTCCAATAATAGCTACTACAGTAGCAGCCAACAAGAAGTAAATAGTATAAAGGAACATATCAGTTAATTTGAGCCAGAAAGGAACATTTTCAGTTCCGCTATAACCCGGTATAACCAAAGTTTCTCCACTACCCATTGCCCAAGAAATAACTAAGACTGCCACTAAAATGATGATACCCACCAATGACCGGATAGCTCCCATAGGATTATCTTTCAAAGCTGTACCAAACTGATAAACAAAAGCAACCACAGTCACCACAATAGCAATAGCAAAAAGAGCGTACATCAGATACAACAAAGCATCTGTATAGTTTGGCGTTGACATATCCGGAACGATTGAAACAGCCATCTCACCACCCATGTAGAAGAAGCCCAATACAATCAGGATAGCAGCAAACAATGCATACAGTACGTAGTACGATAATTTATATGTTAACTTACTCATCGCTCAGATTATTTTTTGTATTTCAAATTGTATTTGATAACCATATCAAGCAGAGAGATAGAAGAATCTTCCATTTCGCTTGTAAGGGCTTCAATTTTAGAAAGGATATAGTTGTAGAATACCTGAAGAATCAAGGCTACAACAAGACCGAAGATAGTAGTAATCAAGGCTACTTTCATACCACCTGCTACAACCGTCGGAGAAATATCACCTACTTGTTGAATTTTATCAAATGCCATAACCATACCTACTACTGTTCCCAAGAATCCTAATGACGGAGCCATTGCGATAAACAGTGTAATCCAAGAGCATCCTTTTTCAAGGTAACCAGCTTGTACACCACCATAAGACACAACCGATTTTTCTACTACATCAATACCTTGGTCAATTCTCATCAAACCTTGATAATAGATAGACGCAATAGGTCCTCTTGTGTTACGAGCAACATCCTTAGCAGCTTCTACATCGCCTTTCTCCAAAGCAGCTTCAATAGCAGCCATGAACTTCTTTGCGTTAATTTCAGCCAAACTCAAATAAATAATACGTTCAATACAGAAAGCCAAGCCAATTACCAAAGAGATAGCAACCAAACTCATGAAAGAAGCAGTTCCTTCAATGAATTTAACTTTAATTTCTTTGTGGATACCACCTTCTTCTACAGCAGGAGCGGCAGCTTCATCAACAGCAGGAGCAGCAGCTTCAGTTTGTTCTGCTGCAGGAGCATCTTGAGCCTGAGCAAGTTGAGTTGAGCCAAAAATTAAGGCCCCCATCACAGCAACAATTGCAAATAACTTTTTCATTGTGTGTCTAATTTTTAAGATTAATTAATTAATTAAATTATTGTTATTATATTTACTTATCATTTACGACTGAAAAAGCGGAGAGAGCGGGATTCGAACCCGCGATACACTTTTGGCGTATACACGCTTTCCAGGCGTGCCTCTTCAACCACTCGAGCACCTCTCCAATAAATAACCTTTTATTTCAGCTACAAATGTATTCTTTTTTTTCATCTTCCACAGCATTATCCCCTTTTTATCGTGCAGAAACAGTCCAAATTAATATATTTTAAAACCTTCATCACCTTATTTGAGTATTCCAAACATTTTTAAAGCGTTTTCAGAAGTGGCTTGGGCTACCGTTTCTGGAGTTTTTTCATAGATTTCCGCTACCTTGATTAAAGTATCTTTCACATTTGCACTTTCATTCCGCTTGCCCCGATTGGGTACAGGGGTCAAATAAGGAGCATCCGTTTCCAAAACCAGGCGGCCTAGCGGAACGTCTTTCAAAACTCCGGGCAATGATGATTTTTTAAAAGTCACCACTCCATTGATACCAATTAGAAAACCTGAAAATTCTAATAAACGGGAAGCTTCCTCACTAGAGCCCGTAAAACTATGAAAAATGCCCGTCAAAGTTGTTTCTTTATAAGGTGACAACAGCTCATAAACAAGATCGAAAGCTTCGCGGCAGTGGATCACAATGGGTAGTTGATACGTCAAAGCCCATTCAATTTGTTTTTCAAAAGCAATTAATTGCTCTTTCAGATACGTTTTATCCCAATACAAGTCCAATCCAATTTCACCAATAGCCACGAAAGGATGAGGGGCACCCAAACGTTCGGCTACTATCTCCAACTCGCGTTGATAAGATTCGTTCACCGAAGTAGGATGCAAACCAATCATCGGGAAACAAAAGCCTTTGTATGCTGCGCAAACCGACAGCATCGGTTCGATAGTAGTACTGTCAATATTGGGCATAAAGATATGTGAAACGCCAGCCTTCCGGGCACGTTGGATGACTTGAGGTAAATCATTCGAAAATTCCTCCAAAAAAAGATGAGAATGAGAATCAACAAGCATCGCAAAAAAAAGTTTATACAGTAGGGTTTACTACCATTCCTTCAAGCCCCCTATCAAATCAGGAAACAACAGCATCTCTAACAAGTTCAAATTTCGCGGTACATCAAAGCTTTCATCAGCTGCTTGAGTTCCATTTTTTGTTCTTCAACCACACTAACAGCAGCCAGGCTCTTCATAGCACGAATATAGTAATCGCGCATTTTGTTTTCACAAACAGCTCGAACGCCTATTTTATCGTAAAGTTGCGTCACCGCTTTTATTTTCTCGTCAGGAATAAAAGATTCGGCGGTCAGCCAGCCATTCAATTGCAATCGTTGATCAGAATGAGCGTATTGAAGCGCTTTGATTAGCATATAAGTCTTCTTATTACAAAGAATGTCTCCACCAATGTTTTTGCCAAACACAGCCGAATTGCCATATACATCCAACAGGTCGTCTTGTAATTGAAAAGCGACTCCTATTTGCACTCCGAAATCATATAATAGTTCAGCATCCTTCTTGGTAGCACCCCCCAACAACGCTCCAATCTTCAAACTGGCAGCCAAAAGGACCGCCGTCTTGAGACGAATCATTTCTATGTATTCCTCTTCAAGCACATCTGTACGTTGTTCAAAGTCCATATCCATTTGTTGTCCTTCGCAAATTTCAAGAGCCGTTAGACTAAACAAATCCAGCACTTTTTTTAAGTATTCAGCGGGACAGTCGGCCATAAACTGATAAGCCAGCACCAACATGGCATCCCCCGACAAAATAGCTGTATTATCGTTCCACACTTTATGAACCGTTGTTTTTCCTCTGCGCTTGTCTGCTCTGTCCATCAAATCATCGTGCAGCAGGGTATAATTGTGATAGACTTCAATACCGGTAGCTGGACCGTAGATACGTTCTACGTCCTCTTTATATAGATTATAAGCCATCAGCATAAGTACCGGGCGAATTCGTTTTCCACCCATAGACAACACATACTCCACGGGAGCATACAACCCTTTCGGATTCCGAACAAACTGAAGTTCGGACACGTGGGCATTCATTTTATCAAGTAATTGAGACGCTGTAAACATAATCAAGAAAAGAATAAAGGGGAGTGAACAATAAACACCAAAGAGGCTGCTTTACGGCAGCCTCTTTGGATATATACGAAACTATTAATTATTACTTAATTTAAACGTTACAGGGACCGTATATTTTACGCGGACTGGTTTTCCACGTTGCATACCCGGTTTCCACTTAGGCATGGTACCGATAACGCGAAGAGCTTCTTTGTCCAAGTAAGGGTCAACGCTCTTCACTACTTTAGCATCCACAACCGAACCATCTTTGTTCACAACGAACTGAACAATAACTCTACCTTGTGTACCGTTTTCTTGAGCGATGTTAGGATAGTTAATATTCTTACCCAAGAACTTCATCAATGCTGCCGTTCCACCTGGGAATTCGGGCATTTGCTCAACCACCTCAAAGATAGTTTGCTCTTCCGGTTCGTCTTCTACCACTTTTACCGGTACGTATTTCACATCTACTTTCTGACCGGTATCTTCGGTTGAAGCGATTAAAACGTCTTTTACTTCCGTTTTATCGTCTACAATTTTAAGTACTTCTGCTGCCGATGGTGCATCGGGAGGCGGTGGAGCCACTTCTTGTTTCTGTTCCGTAATAGGAACGATTTCTTCTTCAAAGAGAACGTCGGCAATGGCCTGACTTGTATCAATCACAATGTCACGTTTCGTCCATTCGAACGCTACGAACAAAAAGGTTAATACAATCACGTAGCCGACAAGCATCCAGGTAGTCTTTTTACCTTCCAGATCCGCTTTGGGTGATTTTTTAACTTCCATAAAATATAAATAATTAAAGGTGTGTTCTCCGTTTTTAAGCTTCTAAAAGCTTTTATGCCACAAATATAATGGAGATATTTGAGAAATGCAGTATATTTGAGCAGAAATTTCAGCAAGGATGTTAAAAAAGAATAGAATACAGTCTTTTTCGCCCCTATCAAGCCCTCCGCAGAGAGACAGAAGGGGAACATTTTGCTACCTTTTATATTTATCCCCGGCACAATAAAACAACCTAATAGAAAAGTAAAGATGAAAAAGATAACTATTGCCATAGACGGTTTTTCTTCCTGTGGAAAAAGCACCATGGCGAAAGACTTGGCTAAAGAAATTGGCTATATTTATATTGATAGCGGTGCCATGTATCGTGCCGTTACCTTATATAGTATAGAGAATGGGCTTTTCAGTGACGAGGTCATCGACACGGAAGAGTTGAAAAAACATATCACAGACATCCACATCTCGTTCCGCATCGACTCGGAAAGTGGACGCCCCGTCACCTACCTGAACGGAGTGAATGTAGAGAACAAGATTCGCACCATGGAGGTTTCTTCCCGAGTAAGTCCCGTCAGTGCCCTTGGCTTTGTACGTGAAGCATTGGTGGCGCAGCAGCAAGCTTTGGGGCGCGAAAAGGGAATTGTGATGGATGGGCGCGACATCGGCACCACAGTGTTTCCTGATGCCGAACTCAAAATATTCGTTACCGCCTCCGCAGAAGTGCGCGCACAACGCCGTTTCGACGAGTTGAAAGCCAAAGGTGAAGAGTCCGACTTAAAAGCTATATTAGCGAATGTGAAACAACGTGACTACATCGATCAAAACCGCGAAGTGAGTCCGCTCCGTAAAGCCGACGACGCTCTGACACTGGACAATACTCACCTGACCATTAGCGAACAGAAAGACTGGTTGTTCGAGCATTATCATCAGATTGTTCAATGACAAAGGTAGAGATAGACAAAGGATCCGGCTTCTGCTTCGGCGTGGTGACCGCCATCAACAAAGCGGAGGAGGAACTGGCAAAAGGGGCAACTCTCTATTGCTTGGGTGACATAGTGCACAACAGCCGCGAAGTGGAGCGACTCAAAGAGATGGGGCTTATCACCATCAACCACGAGGAGTTTGAACAATTGCGCAATGCCAAAGTACTGCTCCGCGCTCACGGCGAACCTCCCGAGACCTATGCCATTGCCTTGCGGAACAATATCGAGATTATTGATGCCACCTGCCCCGTAGTGCTGCGTTTGCAGAAACGCATCAAGCAGGAACAACAAAAAGAGAAGAGCAAAGACAAGCAAATCATCATCTACGGACAAAACGGACATGCCGAGGTATTGGGGTTGGTAGGACAAACCGCTGGCAAGGCGATCGTTATCGAGAAGCTGGAAGAGGTGAAGAAACTCGACTTCAGCCGGAGCATCCGGCTCTATTCGCAAACCACCAAGTCGCTCGACGAATTTTGGGAGATTGTAGCGTACATCAAAGCACACATCTCGCCCGATGCCAGTTTTGAATACTACGACACCATCTGCCGCCAAGTAGCCAACCGCATGCCCAATTTGCGCCTTTTTGCCGCCTCGCACGACCTTCTTTTCTTTGTGAGCGGCAAGAAAAGTTCGAACGGCAAAATGCTCTTCAGCGAATGCCTGAAGGTGAACGCCAACTCGCACTTGATAGACAACGAAAAGGAAATTGACGATTCGCTACTTCACCACGCCCTATCCATCGGTGTATGCGGAGCTACCTCGACCCCTAAATGGCTGATGGAAAAGATATACAGGTATATCCTGTCGAGAATTGACGGCAGCACCCTTTAACTTTATTTGCTCCTCTGGGCGCAGATTCACCTAAAAGAAACAGCTATGCTATCGTTTTTTGTTATCTTTGCGAGGTCAAATTAAATTAAAACACCAATTGTTATGGGAACAGTTAAATGTATTGGTATCTTGACTTCCGGAGGAGATGCTCCGGGAATGAACGCAGCCATACGCGCGGTAACTCGTGCAGCCATCTACAACGGACTGGCAGTAAAAGGTATCTATAGAGGCTATAAGGGCTTGGTAACAGGCGAAATCAAAGAGTTCAAAAGCCAGAACGTGAGTAACATCATCCAATTGGGCGGAACCATCTTGAAGACGGCACGCTGCAAAGAGTTCACCACCCCCGAGGGAAGGCAAACGGCTTATGCCAACATGCAGGCCGAAGGAATAGATGCCTTGGTCGTGATTGGCGGAGATGGTTCACTGACCGGTGCACGCATCTTTGCACAAGAGTTTGACGTGCCTTGCATCGGTTTGCCGGGAACCATCGACAACGACTTGTACGGCACCGACTCCACCATCGGATACGATACCGCCCTGAACACCATTCTTGATGCAGTGGATAAGATTCGCGACACCGCCACGTCGCACGAACGGCTCTTCTTCGTTGAAGTTATGGGGCGTGATGCCGGATTCCTTGCCCTCAACGGCGCCATCGCTTCCGGAGCAGAGGCGGCCATCATCCCCGAGTTCAGCACCGAAGTAGACCAGCTGGAAGAGTTCATCAAGAGCGGATACCGCAAATCGAAGAACAGCAGCATCGTCTTGGTGGCAGAAAGCGAGCTCACCGGAGGCGCCATGCACTACGCCGAACGCGTAAAGAACGAATACCCCCAATACGATGTGCGCGTCACCATCCTGGGACACTTGCAACGCGGAGGAAGCCCAACGGCGCACGACCGCATCCTTGCCAGCCGCCTCGGATCGGCTGCCATAGACGCCATCATGGAAGACCAGCGCAACGTGATGATCGGCATCGAGCACGATGAAATTGTGTACGTGCCTTTCAGCAAAGCCATCAAGAAGTCGAAACCGATTGACCGCGAACTGGTGAACGTGCTACGCAAGCTGTCTATCTAATTTTTCACCATAGAGAACACGGAGGGCACAGAGGGAAACAAAAAATCCTCTGTGCCCTTTATGGTAAAAGGCTACGTATGCTGTAAAGCTACCCCAACCACGCTGCCAACCGTTTTGCCGTCTCCTCCCACAACTGCAAGCGTTGGGGATGATGGGCAAACTTCTCCGCCAGCACCTTGGGATGGTTGCTGCCGTGCAGCGTACCCGTCTGACCTTCCACTCCGGCATTGAGCAAAAGACCAATCGCTGTGGATGCCCCCTGCCGCGGTTTGCGGATAAAGGGGCGGAAGAACAGGTCAGTGAGCGGATCGAACCACTGGTGCATACGAATCATATTGGTGGAGACGATACCCGGATCGGCGGCGTTCACTGTGATGCCCCGCTCCCGGATCCGTTCCGCCAGTTCGAGAGTGAAAAGCAGGAGGGCAAGCTTGGTGTTGCTGTACACCGGGATGCGGAGAAAGCCTCCGCTACGCCCACGAGTAAAGAAGTCGGGGAAAGGCAGATGACCCACGGCATAGGTACACGATACCATGTTGACGATGCGCGTGCCCCGGCTCATAAGCGGTAGCAGTTTGTGCGTCAACAGATAGGGACCCACGTAGTTCACGCTCACCGTCCGTTCCAGCCCGTCCACAGTGAGGTGCAGACCCGTTTCCATCGTGCCGGCATTGTTCATCAACAGGGCGACCGGTTCGCCTCGTTGAAGCAGCACACGGGCAAAGGCGACCACGGAGTCCAGCGAGGCAAGGTCCAACGGAAGCACTTCCAACCGGGCATTGCCTGTTTCCTTCTTCAACAGTTCTTTGATGGGTTCCGCCTTCTGCGGATTATAGCACGCCATGACGACCCGGTAGCCCGCTCGCGCCACAGCGCGGGTGATTTCCCTGCCCATCCCGCCGTCGGCTCCGGTGATGATAGCGATACGATTCTTCATCTATTTCCCCTCCAATTCGTTGATTTCTTCTTGCAAACAGCGGGGAAGTTCGCCTTCAAGGGCATGATGACATGCCATGTCGAGGGTGTACATCCGCCCGATGCAATAGTTACTGTGCCCGCACTGACAGCAGGCGTTCTCTTCCGCCCGCATACGGTTGACGAAGCCCGGCTCGCGGAGCAAAGCCCGCGCCATCTGCACGGCATCGAAACCGTCGGCAAGCACCTCATCAATCTTAGCGCGGGAGACAAGTCCGCCCACGTAGACCAGCTTCGCTCCGGGCAAGGCGGCACGGAACTTCTGCGCATCGTCCAGAAAATAGGCTTCGGTGAAGGGAACGGAAGGAATCATCCACCGCCCTGCCAGCTTCACGCCGTACTTCAGCCACCAGCAATCCATGTAATGCGTCAGCGTACGGAAGGGCATGGCACCGCGCATCACGTACATCGGTGCCCGGCTGACGAAGCCGCCACTCAGCACCAGGGCATGGGCACCCAACTCCAGCAGCCGACGCGCCACTTGCAGCGTTTCGTCCACTTCCATGCCGCCGGGGAAGCCGTCGCGCATGTTCATCTTCACCAGCACCGCTATATCAGAACCGGCGGCACGCATCACTTCGTTCATCACCTCGGTCATAAAGCGCATCCGGTGTTCGAGCGAACCGCCGTACTCGTCTTTCCGATGGTTGGTATAGGGCGAGAGGAACTGGCTGATGAGATAACCGTGCCCGGCATGCACCTCTACGGCATCGAAACCTGCCAGACGGGCGAGGCGTACGGCATCGCCATAGGCGTGCGCCATCGCCGGGAGTTCGTCACGGCACATGCCCCGCACAAAGGTGGGCGAATAGATATTGAAGCCCGACGAAGCGGAAATAGGCATCTGCCCGCAAATGCTTTTGTGGGACATATTGCCGCAATGCCCTATCTGTATGCTTGCCGCCGCCCCTTCGGCATGAATGGCGTCGGTCAAGGTGCACAACGCCGGAAGAATTTCGGGGCGCAGCCAAAGCTGCCGCGGGAAGGAAAGTCCGCTACGAGTGACGGAGGCATACGCCACCGTGGTCATCCCTACCCCGCCAGCGGCGACGGAGCGGTGATACTGGAGCAACTGTTCGGAGGGAGCGTTGCCCGGACACATCCCTTCAAAAGCAGCGGAGCGGATGGTGCGGTTGCGCAGCGTGAGCGGGCCGAAGGTGACGGGAGTGAAAAGTGTTGAGTCCATATTGCTAAAAGTTTATGTGTCAATAGACGAAGGGGAAGATACGTTTGCGACTGCCCACGGCAGAACCGAACTCCGTCCGGTAGCGCTGCCAAAGCGCATGGGCGCGGGGCACGAGGTTTGCGAAAGTCCACCAAAAAAAGACCAAGCCCGAAAGCGACCACGTCAATACCGCCCAACCCGCCCATTCGATAAGCTCGCCCAAGTAATTGGCGGAGGTGACATAACGGTACATCCCCCGCGAGGGGAGATAATGCCTCCGGTCGCCGGGGCGGCGCAGCTGGCGGATCACCGCGTCGGAATGCCAGTTGAGCCCCATCCCGAAGAGAAACATCGCCGTGCCCACCACGAAAGGCGCCGAGGCAAGCCACTCCGTTCCGTAGCTCCCCGCAGGCGAAAGATAGAAAAGCCACTCGGCTTGCATGAATCCGTTGAGCAGATTGAACACCGCCCCCATCAGCAAGATAGCCACGGGCATACGGCTCCGCCCTTTCATCAGCAGCGGAAAGACGAAAGAGCGCTGCACGTAATGCACCGCAAAAAGGAGGAAGAAGATGGTAGGAACCAGTTCCGAACGACGGGGCGAAAGCACCCACATCACCGCCATCACGCCCAGCACGGGCGCTTCCATAAGCACCCACGCCAGCCGGTTGTTCACCGCTACGCCCCAGCGGGGGGATTGGAAAACACCATAACCCGCCCGCACAAAATAGAGGGCGACAAAGACAACGAGCGCCGTGAGCGACATCGCCAGCAAGAAGGAGTGAAACGTTTGCAAATCCATAGTCTGTCTGTTTGCCAGCAAAAGTACAAAAGATACCGAAGATAGCGCCACAATTTCCGCACTATTTCTGAGCAACTGCATCAAAGGTTTCATTCTATTTTAAGCACGGATTAGGTGGAATAGGCACACAAGCAACGCAGACCAAAACGGATGAGCACGAACCATTGCTGCACTTTGAGGCGGTTTTTCCTCGTTTTTTTCTTCTTACTCCTCGTTTTCCATTTCCCTCTTTTAACTATTTACAAGGCGTTGTGCGAGAAAATAAACGGACAAAGTCATCCATAAAAGCTCCACCGTACGGTTCACCGTGAAACCAGCTGCCAATAGGCGTTTCACCGTAAGCTCTTCTAAGAAGAGAAGAGTAGAAAAGAAAAAAGTAAAAAAACAACAGTAATAGCAATAGCAACAACAGCTACGGTTGCAACTGCGGTTGCGGTTGCGGTTGCACAACATCTCTTTCTACGCGCCACCCGCTCTAACCCCGCCGAACCAAGCAGCCGTGCGGGACGCTAGCTCTCGGCAGAAGATTGCCCAACTCCCGGCAGACAATTCACCTTCTTCCGTCAAAAGATTCGTCATCCTTCGGCAGAGGATGGTTCCTCTCCCGGCAGAAGATTTTTTCTTTGGTGCGGTTGGTTGCCGTGACGCTATAGCCACCAAGCCTTTTGCTTGCCAGCCGCCGCGGAACAAACAAAACGGCCTGCTTCTATGTTTGCCAGCCGCCGCGGACAAACACAAAAGCAGGTCGAAAGCCTCTCCGCCGGGAGAGATCAGCGCTCCTTGAGAGGTACGTAGGTGCCCACTTCGAGCACGTTCTTGTACGCCGGACGGATAATGCGCTTGCCCTCGAAGTTCAATTCTTCATTGCGATGGGCGCACCAGCCCACAATGCGCGCCATAGCGAAGAGAGGAGTATAGATTTCTTGCGGCAGGCCGATCATTTCGTACACGAAACCGGAATAGAAGTCGATATTGCTCGACACAGTCTTGCCGTTGTTCTTCACCCGTCCGAAGGTGGCGATGGCTCGTTCCTCCAGCAGTTCGAGGAAGTCGAACTCGCGGCTCTTCTGCTTCTCCTTGGCAAGGTCGCGGGCAAGCTCTTTGAGCAGCAGGGCGCGGGGATCGGAGATGGTGTACACCGCGTGCCCGATGCCGTAGATAAGCCCGGTTTTGTTGTACACCTCTTTGTTCAGCATCCGCGTGAAGTAAGTATCTATCTCGTCCGTATTCGTCCAGTCGGCAATGTTCTGCTCCAGATGATGGAACATATCCACCACTTGGATGTTCGCCCCTCCATGGAGCGGCCCCTTGAGCGACCCGATGCCGGCGGCGATGGAGGAATACGTGTCCGTCCCCGTGGACGAGGTGACGCGCACCGTGAAGGTGGAGTTGTTACCTCCCCCGTGCTCGGCTTGCAGCACCAGCAAGAGGTCGAGCGTCCGCGCCTCCAAGTCGGTGTAATCCTTTTTAAGCATGTAGAGGAAGTTCTCCGCTAGAGAGAGGTTCTCCTGCGGGTGACGGATGTTGAGCGAGCGCCCGAAGGTGGCATGGCGCAGCATGTTGTAAGCGTAGGCGATGATGGTGGGAAAGCGGGAGATAAGCTCGATGCTCTGGCGCATCAAGTTGTCGCACGAGGTGTCGTCCGGATTGGCATCGAAGCGGTACATTTCGAGCACGCTGCGCGAGAGGATGTTCATGATGTTCTGTCCCTCCAGTTCGATGATGTTCATCTTCGTCTTTTGCTCCAGCGGCATATTGTCATTGATGAGCGTACGAAAGGAGGCGAGCTCTTCCGTGTCGGGCAGCCGTCCGGAGAGGAGCAGATACGCCACCTCTTCAAAGCCGAATCGTTTGTCGTTTATCATGCCGTGCGCCAGGTCCTCCAAGTCGAGTTCGCGGTAATACAGTTTGCCGGGGATGGGCTTCAATCCGCCTCCGGGGATGCGCTCGTAGCCCACTACGTTGCCCACTTTGGTAAGTCCCACCAGTACGCCGGTGCCGTCTTCATTGCGCAGTCCGCGCTTCACATCGAACTTGGGGAAGAGGGCGGTATCGATGCGTGCCGCCATCTTCATTTCCTCGGACAATTTGTAAACCAGGTATTCTTTCTTCATGGTCATAATCTATTAAGCGTTCATTCTTCTGATAATTTCTTCGGCAAAGGCGGAGGTAGAAAGCGCGTGTCCGCCGGGCATAAACCGCGCCAAGTCTGCCGTAGCGTATCCGCTGCCGAAACTCTGCTCCAGTGCGGTCACAATGCGGTCGGCAGGCTCCTGCCAGCCCAGATACTCCAGCATCATCACAGCAGAGAGGAGCAGCGAGCAAGGGTTAGCGCGATTGCTCCCGGCAATGTCGGGCGCCGTGCCGTGAGTAGCCTCAAAGAGGGCGTGCCCCGTCTGGTAGTTGATGTTGGCGCCCGGTGCGATGCCGATGCCGCCTACCATCGCCGCCAGCTGGTCGGAGATGTAGTCGCCGTTGAGGTTGAGCGTTGCCACCACCGCATAGTCCTCGGGGCGGAGCAGCGTGTTCTGGAGGAAAGCGTCGGCAATGCAATCGTTCACCACCAAGGTCCCGTCCGCCAAAGCGTCGGCAAACTCTCGTTGTGCCAGCGCATAGCCCCACTTTTTGAAGCCTCCTTCGGTGAACTTCATGATGTTGCCCTTGTGCACCAAAGTCACTGTAGGGCGGTGGTGCTGGATGGCATAGAGGCAGGCAGCGCGCACCAACCGTTCGGTGCCCTCTTTCGACACCGGTTTAACGCCGAACGCCGAAGTTTCAGGAAAGCGCACCTTAGTCACGCCCATCTCGTCGTGGATGAACTGGTAGAACTTCGCCGCCTCAGGCGTGCCTGCTTCCCATTCAATGCCGGCATAGATATCTTCGGTATTTTCGCGGAAGATGCACATATCCACCTTCTGCGGTTCCTTCAATGGAGACGCCACGCCGCTGAACCAGCGCACGGGACGGAGGCAGACATAGAGGTCGAGCGTCTGCCGCAACGCCACGTTGAGCGAGCGGATGCCGCCTCCCACCGGAGTGGTGAGCGGACCTTTGATGCCTACCAGTTGTTCTTTGAATGCTAATAGAGTTTCGTCGGGCAGCCAACTGCCCGTTGCCTGGAAGGCGCGTTCGCCCGCCAGCACCTCCTGCCAGTCGATGCAACGGCTGTCGCCATAGGAGCGCGTTACCGCCGCGTTCACGATGGCTTGCACGGCAGGCGTGATTTCTGCCCCCACGCCATCACCCGCAATGAAAGGGATGATGGGGCAGTCGGGCACCCTCAGGGTGCCGTCAGCTAGTTTGGTTATCTTATTCATACGATTTTTGTTATCTATCTGTCTATATTAGGTTTACATTCAATGCAGCACCCGCGCGGAACCAGGCTATCTGCTGCTCGTTGTACGTATGCAGCGCCTCGATAATCTCTTCCCGTCCGTCGGCATGGCGGAGGCTGACCGTGAGCGGTCGTCCCGGAGCGAAGCTGTCCAAGCCCCGCACAGTAAGGCAGTCGCGCTCGTCGATGCGGTCGTAATCCGCCTTCGTGGCAAAGGTGAGCGCCAGCATGCCCTGCTTCTTCAAGTTTGTCTCGTGGATGCGGGCAAAGCTCTTGGCAAGGATGAGCTTCACGCCCAAGAAGCGGGGTTCCATAGCGGCATGCTCGCGGCTGGAGCCTTCGCCATAATTATCTTCTGCCACCACCGCGGAGCTCATCCCCACAGTTTTATAGCGCCGGGCAGTAGCGGAGACGGTGGCGTATTGATCGGTCAGCCTGCTCCACACACGGTTAGTTTCGCCGTTGAAAGCATTCACCGCCCCCATCAGCAGATTGTCCGACAAGTGGTCGAGGTGTCCGCGATAACGAAGCCAAGGACCTGCCATCGAGATGTGGTCGGTCGTGCACTTTCCCCGGGTCTTTATCAGCAGCGGAAGGTCGATGAATTCCGCCTCGTTAAGGGGTTCAAAAGGAAGCAGCCGTTGGAGTCGTTCGGAAGTGTTGCCGATGCGGACCACTGTTTGCGCCCCACGGGGAGCCAGATAGCCGGTGGCGTCGGTGACAAAGCCGTGCAAGGGCAGTTCGTCGCCTTTAGGTTCGTCCAGCCGTACTCGTTCGCCCTCCCGCGTCAGCAGCCGGTCTTTGAGTGGATTGAAACAGAGATCTCCGGCGATGGTGAACGCCATCACCAGCTCGGGGGAAGCCACGAAGGCGTAGGTGTTGGGGTTTCCGTCCGCCCGCTTGGCAAAGTTGCGGTTGAAAGAGGTCACGATGGAGTTCTTGCGGGTGGAGTCATCGGTGACGCGTTTCCACTGCCCGATGCAGGGACCGCAGGCATTCGCCATCAGCGTAGCGCCCACTTGCTCGAAGACGTTAATCATCCCGTCCCGCTCCGCCGTGGCACGTATTTGTTCCGAACCGGGGTTGACAATCAGGGGAGCCGCCACCATCAAGTCTTTCGACAAAGCTTGCAAGGCAACGGACGTGGCACGGCTCAAATCCTGATAGGAGGAGTTGGTACACGACCCGATAAGCCCGACTTCCATCTTGCGGGGATAACCGTTCTGCAACACTTTCTCGGCAAACTGAGAGATGGGCGTGGCGGCATCGGGCGAGAAGGGACCGTTGATATAGGGTTCGAGGGTAGTGAGATCAATTTCGATAATCCGGTCGTAATAGGTTTCGGGATGAAGCAATACGTCCTCATCTGCCCGCAGGTCATCGCCCACGCTGTCGGCTAGTGCAGCCACGTCGGCACGTCCTGTAGCACGCAAGTAACGCGCCATCGCCTCATCGTAAGGGAAGAGAGAAGTCGTGGCTCCCACCTCTGCACCCATATTGCAAATGGTTGCCTTGCCCGTGGCAGAAAGGGAGGAAGCGCCCTCGCCGAAGTATTCGAGGATGGCATTAGTGCCGCCTTTCACAGTCAGCAATCCGGTAAGTTTCAAGATAACGTCTTTCGGAGCCGTCCATCCGTTGAGCTTGCCGGTGAGGTGCACGCCAATGAGGCGGGGCATTTTAAGCTCCCATTCCATACCGGTCATCACATCCACTGCATCCGCACCGCCCACGCCGATAGCCATCATACCCAGTCCGCCGGCATTAGGGGTATGCGAGTCGGTGCCCACCATCATGCCGCCGGGAAAAGCGTAGTGTTCCAGCACCACCTGATGAATGATGCCTGCACCGGGCTTCCAGAAGCCGATGCCGTAGCGGGAAGAGGCATCGCGAAGGAAGCTGTACACCTCTTCATTGGTCTGCTGCGCCAAAGCAAGATCTTCCGTTGCACCGCGATTGGCAAGGATGAGATGGTCGCAATGAACGGTGGAAGGAACAGCTACCTGTTCTTGTCCGGCATTCATAAACTGTAATAGCGCCATTTGGGCTGTGGCATCCTGCATCGCCACACGGTCGGGGCGAAAGTCGGCATAGGCAGTGCCCCGTTCGTAGATTTCGCCTTCCCCCACGGGATGAAAGCGATGAGCGTAGAGTATCTTTTCGGATAAGGTGAGCGGGTGCTGTAGGGTGGTGCGTGCTAAGGCTATCTTTCCGCGATAGGCAGAATAGAAGTTCTTTACTAAATTCCAATCTTGTACCATCATGTTTCTCGTATTGATTAATTATACTATATAAACGCCAGCCAGCGCCAAATGGTTTAACAATACAGAAAGAAAATCACCGGTGGAGCGAAGGAGAAGTTGTATCTTTGTCGCCATTAATAAAGAACGATTGCCCATGAAACCCTCCTCTCCCTCTCTCTCCCCCCTTGCCGACCTACAATGCCAGCAGCGCCTGCTCCGCTTGGAGTACGAATACGAGAAAGCCGAGTTCCAGCGCCAGACCGAAACGATGGGCATCGCCCGCAAGGTAAAGCGCGGACTCTGCTGGTATCCCGCCACTGCCGGGCGGAGCTATTACAACTCCCTCAACCAGCTCGTCATAGAGATTTTCCGCACTGAAGATAAGGAGATTGAGCACGCTTTCGAGTTCGGTCGCCCCGTCTGCTTCTTTCGCCAAGGATACGACGGAAAGATACAGTATTTCAACTTCACCGCCACCGTCAGCTATGCCGACGAGCAGCGGATGGTAGTGGCACTGCCCGGTGCCGGAGCCCTCGTCGACGTGCAGGGAGCCGACCGCCTGGGCGTGCAGCTCTACTTCGACGAAAGTTCTTACCGCACAATGTTCGAGGCCCTTGAAGAAGTGCTCCGTGCCAAGGGCAATCGTTTGGCGGATCTGCGGGACACCCTGCTCGGCTCCCTACCCATCCACCGCCGGGAGCTATACCCCGTCCGCTTCCCTTGGCTCAACGCCACGCAGGAGGAGTCGGTGAACCGCGTACGCTGCGCCAAAGAGGTCGCCATCGTCCACGGTCCTCCCGGAACGGGCAAGACGACCACCCTCGTAGAAGCCATCTACGAAACCCTGCAATGCGAAACCCAAGTGCTCGTCTGCGCCCAAAGCAATACGGCAGTGGACTGGATTGCCGAGAAACTAGTGGACCGCGGTGTGCCCGTGCTCCGCATCGGCAACCCTACGCGGGTGAACGACAAGATGCTCGCCTTCACCTACGAGCGTCGTTTCGAGAGCCACCCCGCCTACCCCGACCTCTGGAACATCCGCAAGAGCCTCCGCGAGATGAACGGACGCCTGCGCCGGGGCAGTCACGACGAACGCGAAGGTGCCCGCAGCCGCATCTCCCGCCTCAAAGAGCGTGCCACGGAGCTGGAGATTCTCATCAACGAGGATCTCTTTGCCAGCGCCCGCGTCATCGCCTCCACGCTGGTGAGCAGCAACCACCGCGTGCTCAACGGACACCGCTTCTCCACCCTCTTCATCGACGAAGCGGCGCAAGCCCTCGAATGCGCTTGTTGGATTGCCATCCGCAAAGCAGACCGCGTAGTGCTGGCAGGCGACCATTGCCAGCTGCCGCCCACCATCAAGTGCATCGAAGCCGCCCGCGGCGGACTGGACGAGACGCTGATGGAAAAGATTGTCCGCTGTCATCCCGAAACGGTGTCACTGCTCAGCATCCAGTACCGGATGCACGAAAGCATCATGCGCTTCTCTTCGGAATGGTTTTATGACGGGGCACTCACCGCCGCCCCCGAAGTGAGCCACCGAGGCATCCTCGACTACGATACCCCGATGACGTGGATTGACACCTCCGCCCTCGACTTTCATGAAGAGCTGGTAGGCGAAAGTTTCGGACGCATCAACCGGGAAGAAGCCGACTTGCTGATAAGCGAACTAGAGGCGTATATCACCCGCATCGGCGAAGCCCGCGTACTGGACGAGCACATTGACTTCGGGCTCATCTCGCCCTACAAAGCGCAGGTGCAATACCTCCGCAACAAGATTAAAAACAACAGCTTCCTCCGCCCCTTCCGCAACCTCCTCACGGTGAACACGGTGGACGGCTTCCAAGGGCAAGAACGCGACGTCATCTTCATCAGCCTGGTGCGTGCCAACGAAGAGGGACAGATTGGCTTTTTGAATGATTTGCGAAGGATGAACGTTGCCATTACCCGTGCACGGATGAAGCTAGTGATACTGGGTGAAGCGGAGACGCTAACGCATCATCCTTTCTATCGGAAACTGGCAGAATACATCCAGCACCTGAAAGGATAAAGCCACTGCCAAAAATGGAACGGTATTCGCAAAACAAGATGAACCAAAGAGGAAAAAAAAGACAGACATGGATGCACCTCCTAAAGCCTTTTTTCGTAGCTTTGCAAACAATGTTGCACTTTGAAGTAGAATCTGTTAACCTGCCTTCGTATGAAAAAGGACATGAAACAATTATCAATTTGCTTAACCACTTGCCTCTTTGCACTACTCAGCATAGTGGCGCAAGCCCAACATCCACCTCTCGTCTTTACTCCACAGTGGATGCCACAGAGCCAGTTTGCCGGCTTTTACGTGGCAATGGAGAAAGGCTTTTACCAAGAAGCGGGCGTTGATGTGATTATACAACATCCCTCAAGTTCAAATTCAGCTATCAACAAGCTCCGGCAAGGGAAATGCCACGCCATCACCCTCCAACTGATACAGGCGATGAAGTTGGTGGACGGCGGAATGCCGCTTGTCAATGTGCTCCAAACCTCGCAAAACAACTCGCTCATGCTGGTGGCACACCGTCCCATCCACTGCCTCGACTCGCTACGCGGAAAGAAGGTGGGGCGATGGAAAGCAGGCTTCGATGAATTGGCGCAAATGCTCGACAAAGAGAAAAAACTACAGATAGTGTGGGTGCCCTTTCTTCAAAGCGTGAACCTCTTCATTTCCAAAGCCATTGATGCCACGTTGGTAATGAGCTATAACGAATACTTCCAATTGCTGTCATCGGGTGTCAAGCTATCACCCGAGGGGACCTTCCGCTTTTCGGAAATGGGCTATAACATCCCCGAAGACGGTCTTTACGTTACCCGCAACTACTATGCCGCACATACCGAACAGGTGCGGCGCTTTGCCCGCGCCTCACGCCGCGGCTGGGAGTGGGCTGCCGCCCATCCCAAAGAGACGCTCGACATCGTCATGCGGTTTACCAAAGACTACCAAGTCAACACCAACCGCACCCACCAGCAATGGATGCTGAAAGAAATCATTGAACTGCAACGAAAGAAATCCAACCACAAAGCGATTTTCACGCTCGACCCCGCCGACTTTCAGTTAGCCAACAAGGTGTTGCTGCACGGAGGATTTATCCGCCAAGCAATCAGCCTGAACACATTCATCGGACAATGAAATCTAAGAAGGTTATGAAATACATCCATTCTATTGCTCTTTCTTTTTCCACCAGACTAAGCCTTTTTATCACACTCATCACGGCAGCCATCTTTATGCTATCCCTCTTTGTGTTCTTCTTCTATGCCCGCCAGATGGTGGAAGAAGAGGCTACAAAGAATGCACAGAACACTCTTTCAAACACCGTATTGAAAATAGACCATGTGCTGGGCAGCGTAGAGATAGCAATTGATAATATGGAATGGGACATTCATGCCAATTTGCAAACGCCCGACTCAATGTATGCCATTACTCGCCGTCTTTTAACGAACAACCCTATTATAGTGGGAAGTGCAGTGGCTTTCGAACCCAACTATTATCCCGGCAAAGGAGCCTTATTCTCGCCATACACTTTCCGCAAAGGAGATTCAATCGCAAGCATACAAATGGGAACCGAAGATTATGAATACCACTATGCGGACTGGTATCAAATCCCCAAGCTCCTCAAAAAAAGCTATTGGAGCGAACCTTATTTTGACAAGGGAGGAGGCGAAATGATTATGTCGACCTACTCCCGTCCCTTGTTAGACTCACAAGGGAAAGTGTACGCCATCTTCACCGCAGACATCTCGCTCGTATGGCTGACAGAACTGGTCAACAAGATCCAACCTTATCAGCATTCGTACAACCTCATGATAGGGCGCAGCGGTGCGTATATCGTACATCCTTATAAGGAACGCATTCTCAATGAGACCATCTTTACGGCAACAGTAGAGATGAAAGACACGACCGTGCGTTATCTCGGCGACCAGATGATCAATGCCCAACGGGGCATGCTCACCGTGCAAAACGACGATTCGCTTTCTTACGTGTTTTATGCCCCCATCCCTAAATCCGGATGGTCGGTAGCCATTGTCTGTCCCCATCAAGATGTCTTTGCCGGAGTCGAACGAATCGAACGAATCGTCACGGGCATCACTTTGTCAGGGTTGCTCTTGCTCTTGCTTTTCTGTGTGCGCACCATCAGCCGCCTGACCCGTCCGCTAAAGAAATTCGCGCAAGCCGCTGAGAGTATTGCTACCGGCAATTTCCAAGCTCAATTGCCAGACATCCGCAGCCACGACGAAATGAGGCAGCTGCATCAGTCATTCGATTTCATGCAACGGTCTCTGGTGAAATACATGGCCGAACTCAAAACTACAATCTCCAACAAAGAACGCATAGAGAGTGAACTGCGAATAGCCAGTGAAATACAGATGGGGATGATTCCTAAAATATTCCCTCCTTTTCCCGAACGTGACGACATCGACCTCTACGCAGTGTTACGACCGGCTAAAGAAGTAGGCGGCGACCTCTACGACTTTTTCATCGACAACAACCAACTCTACATTGCTATTGGTGACGTATCAGGAAAAGGAATACCGGCATCACTTTTGATGGCTGTCACGCGAAGCCTCTTCCGCTCCATCGCGGTGCATTTAAAAGACCCGACACTGATAATCGAATCGATGAACAATTCACTCGCCGAAACAAATGAATCGAGTATGTTCGTCACCCTATTCATCGCCATACTCGATTTGCAAAGCGGGAAACTGACCTATTGCAATGCCGGGCACAATCCCTTGCTCGTTATCACGCCCGGGAGTGCCGCCTCCTTTTTAGAGGTGATTCCTAATATTCCAATCGGTGTCTTTCCCGACTTCAACTATCAGAGCCAACAAATGCTGGTTACTCCTGGAAGCACGCTCTTCCTCTACACCGACGGACTGACCGAAGCTGAGAATACGGACAAAGAACTCTATTCGCCCCTCCGTTTGCTGCACGAAATAGAACAGCACCGCCTCCTGTCCCCTCGCGAACTGACGCTGTACGTCATGAACAGCGTGTTCCAGTATGCCGGCGAGGCAGAACAAAGTGACGACCTCACCATATTGGCAATCAAGTACCGTCAAGAAACGGATCCTGATAAAATGACCAAAAGCATCTGTATCAAGAATGAGATTGCCGAGATCTCCCGCCTGTCCACCTTTTTAGAAGAATCCGCCGAGGAATTCGAACTTCCCCCCTCATTAGTCATGAGCCTCAACTTAGTGCTCGAAGAGGCTGTATCAAATATCATTTTCTACGCCTATCCCAACCGTGCGGACGAACGAATCACGATACAGATGGAAAAGGAAAAAGAAACATTGGTCTTTACCCTCATAGATTCCGGCTTGCCGTTCGACCCCACACTCGCAGCAGAAGCCGATACCACCCTCCCGATCGAGGAACGCCCTATTGGCGGATTGGGACTTTATCTGATTAAAAAGATGATGGATGAAAGGAAGTATCAGCGCATCGGAACCAACAATGTATTCACACTAAAAAAAATAATCAACTAAATTAAAACCACTATGGACACTACCATCACAATCCAAGCAGGCAAAACCATTGTAGCCTTATCAGGCCGTTTGGACACTACGAATGCTACTGATTTCGAGAAGCAAATAGCCAGCTTATACGAGCTGGATGCTCCACAAATTGTATTTGATTGTACAAACCTCAGCTACATCAGCAGCTCAGGACTGCGCATCTTACTCGCCCTGCTCAAGTCTGTCGAAAAAAGAAAGGGAACATTAGAACTGCATCACCTGCGTCTTGAAATAAAAGAAGTTTTTGATATGATCGGCTTTTCTTCTTTCTTCCGTATACAATAACAATCGGCTTCTATGAAAACGAAAGTACTTTCTATTCTTTTGCTCGGGTGGCTTTGTTACAGCTGCACTCAGTCGTCGCCAAAGCAATACCGCTCGATGGACGATGTGCGTCAGGGCACCATCGGTGTGTTGATGGGTTCGGCACAAGATGCCTACATCACTGAAACTTTTACCGAAGCAAAAGTGCTGCGTATCGATATGTCCACCGATCTTGCCACCGCCCTCAATGCGGGCACCTGCGATGTAGCGGTATTCGACAACATCGAAGCCTCGGCCTTACTCAAAGCTTATCCCAACTTTGCCATACTCGAAGAAAAGTTGAAAGAACACCCGCTGGGAGTGGGCTTCCGTCAGGATGAAAAGACCATGAGCAATGCTTTTAATACTTTCTTGGCACAAATCAAAGCGAATGGAATCTATGACGAGATGCAAAAACGCTGGATATCTCCCGCCAGCAAAGAAACAATCGAAATGCCCGCCATCTCTTTGCCGCAGAAAGGAGAACCGCTGCGGATAGGCACTACCGGGACCTCCATACCCTATTCGTTTGTGAAAAACGGCAAGAAAGTGGGGTTCGACATCGAACTCATCACCCGCTTTGCTGCCGTATTGGGTCGCCCGGTAGAATTTCAGATGATGAACTTCGGTGGTCTTATACCTGCGCTCCAATCGGGCAAAGTAGAGGTAATCATCAACAGCATCATGATCACCCCCGAACGCAGCCAAAAGGTGAATTTCAGCCAACCGTACACGTACAGCGTAGCACAGGTATTGACCAAAAAAAGCGCTATGGCAAAAAGCCCGAACTTCAAGTTCAAGAGCAAAGAAGAGATGAAAGACAAGCGTATTGCCGTATTGATGGGGACCGTACACGATAAATTTGTCACAGCCAATTTCCCTCAAGCCGCCGTCATCCGCAGCGAAACGTATGCCGATATGCTGATGACTCTCGCTATGCACAAGTGCGAAGCGCTGGTGCTGAACAAGGTGACATACACCTCCATGCATAAGTCCAACTCGGAAGTAGTTTTGCTGGACAGCACCATGTACTTTGAAGATGTAGGGATGGGCTTCAGTTATCAGCAGAACGGGCTCAAAGAACAGTACAACACTTTCTTGAAGAAGATTCGCCAAAACAAAGTTTACGACGGAATGATCCACCGTTGGACTACCGAGGGCGAGAACGCCGAAATGCCCGCCATCCCGCAAGCCACCACCGGCTTGCCCATCCGCATAGGAGTCACCGGTTCGAATATTCCATTCACATTTGTCCGCAACGGGCAGCACGTGGGGCTGGACATCGAACTATTGATGCGTTTTGCGCAAAGCATACACCGCCCCATTCAATTCTTGACTATCAATTTCGGAGGACTTATTTCGGCCTTGTCATCGGGCAAGGTAGATGTCATATCGGCCGCATTAGTGATAACACCCGAAAGAGCGAAAAACGTGAACTTCGCCGACCCCTACTTTCAATGTATTGGAGTGATGGCAGTGCTTAATGAGAATCTGGAAACAAGCGGTCTACACCCAACAACGGTTGGCAAGTCCGGCTTTTTTGCCCGCGTTGGCGAAGGTTTCTACAACAACATCATTGCCGAAAAACGTTACCTGCTCATACTCGATGGACTGGGCGTCACATTACTCATCTCCCTAGGCGCCATCTTGCTGGGCACTCTCTTTGGCGCATTCATCTGTTTCCTGCGCATGAACCGCCAACCCGTATTGTCTCTCACCGGGAAAGCATACATCAACCTGATGCGGGGCATTCCAGTGTTAGTGTTGCTCATGCTGATGTACTATGTTGTATTTGCCTCTTGGGACATCAACGCCACCTTAGTGGCTATGATTGCCTTTGCCATGAACTTCGCCGCCTACGTAAGCGAGATGTTCCGCACCTCCATCGAGGGCGTAGACCGCGGACAAAGCGAAGCAGGCATAGCTTTGGGCTTCACCCGACTGCAAACCTTCCGCTACATCGTGATGCCACAAGCCATCAAGACGGTACTACCGGTGTATAAAGGCGAACTTATCTCACTCATCAAAATGACCTCTGTAGTGGGCTATATTGCGGTGAGCGACCTGACAAAAGTATCGGACATTATCCGTTCACGCACGTTCGATGCCTTCTTTCCGCTCATCATGGTGGCGGTACTCTATATCTTGCTGTCATGGCTCTTCGCTATAGCACTTGACTCTTTAAACAACGCTAAATTCACACGCAAATGATACAGATAGAACATTTACAAAAAAGTTACGGTTCGTTGCAAGTACTTCGCGATGTCACTACCACCATACAGCAGGGAGAGGTCATCTCCATCATCGGCCCTTCGGGCACGGGCAAAAGCACCTTTCTGCGCTGTTTGAATCTGCTCGACCAACCTTCGGGCGGAAAGGTCTGGATCAATGGCGTCAACTTGCTTGCTCCAAAAACGGATGTCACCAAACTCCGCCAGAAGATGGGAATGGTGTTTCAATCATTCAACCTCTTCAACCACCTATCCATTCTTGAAAACGTGTGTATCGGTCCCATCAAATTATTAGGCAAGACAAGAATAGAAGCCGAAAAGCGAGGAACCGAACTACTGAAGATGGTTGGACTGGCAGAAAAGACCACCGCTTATCCCGATCAACTCTCGGGCGGACAGAAACAACGAGTCGCCATTGCCCGTTGCCTGTCCATGGATCCGGAAATCATTCTATTCGACGAACCTACCTCAGCACTCGACCCCACGATGGTAAGCGAGGTATTGGGCGTCATCCGGAACCTGGCTAAAGAAGGGATGACAATGGCTATCGTAACCCACGAAATGGGTTTTGCCCGTGACGTGAGCAACCGCATTCTTTATATGGACGAAGGCATCATCTATGAAGAAGGCACCCCGGACGAAATATTCGATCATCCTAAAGGCGAGAAAACACGGGTGTTCATCAACCGCATCCGCAACTACCACTGCCGCATTGACAATGCCAATTACGACCTCTATGCGCTCAGCGGAGAACTGATCACCTTCTGCCAAAAACATTTTTTATCCGCCAAGACGCAGTACAACATCCAATTGTTAGTAGAAGAGATGCTCCAAGTGATACCACTCGATAGCGGGCTCGACCTCGCATTCAATTACTCCGAACGATCCGGCCAGCTTACCTTGGAAATGTTACTGACCGACGACAAACAAATCTTCGGACCAGCGGCAGAAAAAGAACTGGACCCAATCAGTCTGTCCATCATCAAGGGCATCTGCAAGTCTATTGACGAAGAGATAGAAGAAGGACAGTTGAGAATCAAATGCGTGCTCAACTAAGAATAACGATATAAAAAAAGGGAAGAGCCAGCTCTTCCCTTTTTTTATGTACAAGCGGCATCAGCCGTTCCTTGTGCACTTAGTTATTCTCCGGACGCAACTTGCGCACAGTCACTGCTGTCTGCCACATTTCGCTCTCGCGAAGGGCTTTCAGTTCGGCGTTCAACTTCTCCCGATAGTCGGGTTTAGAGTTGCTGTCAATAGAGATCTGTGCTTCGTTACCGCACTTCACGCTGGCATATAATTTTTGAACCACCGGTTTGATAGCATCATGAAAAGGAGTCATCCAGTCCAATGCTCCGCGTTGAGCGGTAGTAGAACAGTTGGCGTACATCCAGTCCATTCCGTTCTTGGCAAACAACGGCATAAGCGATTGTGTCAGCTCCTCCACCGTCTCGTTGAAGGCTTCCGAAGGAGTGTGTCCGTTCTCGCGCAGTGTCTCGTACTGTGCCAGAAGCAGCCCTTGAATGCCACCCATCAACGAACCACGTTCGCCCGTAAGGTCGGAAGTCGCTTCACGGATAAAAGTGGTTTCAAACAGATAGCCCGACCCTACACCGATGCCCAAAGCGATGGTACGGTTCCAAGCGTTGCCAGTTGCATCTTGCTGGATGGCGAACGAAGAGTTCAACCCACGCCCCTCAAGGAACATGGTACGGAGCGAAGTGCCCGAACCTTTGGGTGCTACCATAATCACGTCGATGTCCTTTTGAGGAACCACGCCTGTGCGGTCACTCCAAGTGATGGCAAAGCCGTGAGAAAAGTACAACGCCTTTCCAGCCGTCATATAAGGTTTCATCGTAGGCCATACCGACATCACAGCAGCATCGGACAAAAGACACATCACGATGCTTCCCTTCTGACAAGCCTCTTCAATGCCGAAAAGCGTTTCACCCGGCACCCAGCCGTCGGCTACCGCCTTCTCGTACGTCTTTCCCGGACGCTGTCCCACAATCACGTTGAACCCGTTGTCGCGCAAGTTGAGCGACTGTCCCGGTCCCTGTACCCCATAACCAATCACGGCGATGGTTTCATTCTTCAATACTTCACGTGCTTTCTCTAATGGAAACTCCTCGCGGGTCACTACATTTTCAGTAACACCGCCAAAATTCATTTGTGCCATTTCTTTGTTTTGTTTTTAAGTGGCGACACGATGGTCACCTTGTTATTAATTCTATTCAAACTTTATCTTTGCACGGCACACCACTTCAGTGTCGTTCTTCTTCACCTCCACATGGAACTCGCTATTGTCCGCCTCTTCATTGAAAAAGGAAAGCGTGTCCCCGTAATAGCTCTCTGCCACGTATGCCATCTCGAAGCGACGGATGTGACGGTTGCGGTAGAGGTCGAGGGGGAAGAGGTCGAGGATGTGCTCGATGTAGCGAATACTGTTGACGTGTCCGTTGATGTCGATGTCACTATACTTTGCTTGCAACGTAGCAGAAGCCTCTTTCGTGGTGACCTTGATGCGCGAAGGCTTGTCGATGGGGCAAGGCTCTACAGTGACGTAGTCCACAATGCTTCCGCCGTGCAACGCCAGCAAGTCGGCAGGCTTGCGGGTGTTGAGGTTGATCATCGCCCAGATAGAACGGGCGTAGCCAATCTTCTTGCCCTCCTTATTGAGCAGGGCGAAGTTGCGGTCGGTAAAGAGGCGGTAGACGTTCTCCACCCAAGTCTGGATGGTGAACTCTTCGTACTGCACGGGCATCTCGTCCAGCTCGATGGCCAGACGGGAGAGCACCCAAGTGTAATTCTCCTCGTTGAGGTTGGCAATGCCGAAGCCGCGTTCGGTAGCATGAAATCCGGCGCAGTTGAGCAGATGATTGCCCAGCACGCCCAAGGTGAGCCGTCCGTTGAAATCCACATGAAAAGGTTCGGCTACGAAGCGGTAAGTGCCTATTTTAGCTAGCTCGTTCATTCTTTTGTAGGGTTTTTAGTCGCGTTGTACTTCGTCTCGCGTTCGGCGAGGAACTCATTCACCCGCTCAATGCAGCTAGTAGTGATGGCCACCCGTCCCGAACGGACAAACTGCAACACGCATCCCAGCGCTTTCAGTTCGTCATAGAGGGCGGTGATGTCTTCACTGATGCCGTTCTTCTCCACAATGGCGAACACGGGGTTCACCTCCACTATACGGGCGTTGTACCTCCGGATGAGTCTGGATGCCGCAGGATTTTGCTGAAACTCGGGCACGGAAACCTTATACAAGGCTATCTCGTGGAAGTAGATTTCATCGTCGGTGAAGTAGTGCGCTTGCAGCACGTCAATCTTTTTCTCAATCTGTTTCACCACTTTCTCGATGGTGTCCTTGTCCGTCCAGGCAGTGATGGTGTACTTGTGTATCCCCTTGATGGAGGAGGCAGACACGTTCAGACTTTCAATATTGATCTGTCGGCGGGTAAACACGGCAGTAACCTGGTTGAGCAGTCCGGCAATGTTCTCCGAGTGAACGATGAGGGTATATAATGTTTTTTCCATAATTCTTCTTGATTAGCATTCTAACAACATCTGATTGACTGAGCCGCCCGGAGGGGTCATGGGCAACACGTTTCCTTCTTCTACCACGCACGCTTCGAGCAGGTAAGGACCCTTGGCAGCCAACATCTCGCAGATGGCGTCCGGCAATTCCTCACGCGTCATCACCCGTCGGGCAGGAATGCCGTAAGCCGAAGCAATTTTCAGGTAATCCGGGTTCATCATCGGCGTGAAAGAGTACTTATGGTCGAAAAACATCGCCTGCCATTGGCGGACGTTGCCCAGATAGTTATTGTTGAGCACAATGATTTTCACCGGTGCTTGCTGTTCCATAACGGTGCCCAGCTCCTGGATGTTCATCTGCAAACCACCATCACCCATAAAGACGCAGACGGTGCGGTCAGGACGTCCGAAAGTAGCGCCAACGGCAGCTGGCAGTCCGAAGCCCATCGTGCCCAGTCCGCCGGAAGTGATGATACTTCGCTCGCGGCTGTATTTAAAGTAACGTGCCGCCATCATCTGGTTCTGTCCCACATCGGTCACGAGCACCGCTTCATGCTTCGTGGCTTCGCTCACGGCACGCACCACCTCGCCCATGGTCAGCTCGTCTCCCTCGGGATAAAGTTCAGGACGGATCACCCGCTCCTCTTCCATTGCCTCCAGCGGTTGGAAGCTTTGCAGCCATTCCTCGTGCTGATTAGGGCGGAGCAAGGCGCTGACGGCAGCCAAGGTCTCCTTACAATTACCCAGCACAGCTACATCTGCCGTCACGTTCTTGTTAATCTCGGCAGGGTCGATGTCAAAATGAATCACCTTCGCCTGCTTGGCATACGTGTCAAGCTTGCCCGTCACCCGGTCATCAAAACGCATCCCCACGGCAATAAGCACATCACACTGGTTGGTGTTGATATTCGGTCCCAGATTGCCGTGCATGCCCAGCATCCCTTTGTTCAGCGGATGTTCGGTGGGCAAGGCGGACAGCCCTAAGAGCGTACATCCGGCAGGCATCCCTGCTGTTTCAATAAAGGTTTTCAGTTCGGCTTGCGCGCCTCCCAGCTCCACCCCCTGCCCTACCAAAACAAGCGGACGACGGGCTGCGTTAATCAGCTCCGCTGCTGCTTTCACAGCTTCGGGGTCAGTGTCGGGCACCGGGATGTAACTGCGGATAAAGTCGAGCTTCGTAGGAGTGTACTCAAAGGTATCTACCTGCGCATTCTTCGTGAAGTCGAGCACCACAGGTCCCGGTCTTCCGCTGCTGGCGAGATAGAAAGCTCGCGCCACTGCCCAAGGCACATCTTCTGCCCGGCGTATTTGGTAGCTCCATTTACTGATAGGTTGCGTGATGCCTACCAAGTCCACTTCCTGAAAAGCATCCGTCCCCAAGAAAGGCGAAGGCACTTGTCCGGCTATCACGATGATAGGCGTGCTGTCTATCATCGCATCAGCAATGCCGGTGATGGTGTTCGTCGCACCCGGCCCGCTAGTGACCAGACAAACGCCCGGAAAGCCGGACGAGCGGGCAAAGCCTTGCGCAGCATGCGCCGCTCCCTGTTCATGACGGACAAGAATGTGGTTCAGAGTCTCCCGATGGTCGTACAACGCATCGAACACGGGCATGATAGCTCCTCCGGGATAGCCGAAAAGCGTCTTTACACCCTGCAATTCCAGAGAGCGCATCAAAGCCTCTCCGCCTGAAATAAGTTCTTTATTCATTATAGTATCGATATAGAGGATAAAGGAAGAATTAGTCAATGATTCTCACAGCTCCCTTATCGGCGGAGCTGACCATGCTGGCATAAGCTTTCAAACTCTTGGGCACGTAACGCTCGCGCGTAACGGGAGTCTGCGTACGGGCAGCCAGCTCTTCTTCGCTGAGCCGTACGTTAATGGTGCGTTCGGGGATGTTGATGTCGATCAAGTCTCCATCTTGTATCTTCCCGATAGCTCCTCCGGCAGCAGCTTCCGGAGAGATGTGCCCGATGCTCAGCCCGGATGTCCCACCGCTGAAACGTCCGTCGGTGATGAGTGCGCAAGCTTTGCCCAGATGGCGCGACTTAATATAAGAGGTGGGATAAAGCATCTCCTGCATGCCCGGACCGCCTTTGGGACCTTCGTGCGTGATAACAACCACATCGCCGCTCACCACGCGTCCTTTCAAGATGCCCTCGCAGGCAGCCTCTTGCGAGTCGAACACCTTGGCAGGTCCGCAGAAGTGCCAGATGCTTTCGTCTACACCGGCAGTCTTCACCACACAGCCATCTTGGGCAATGTTGCCTTTCAGCACGGCAAGTCCGCCATCCTTGCTATAAGCGTGTGCCATGTCGCGGATGCACCCTTCGGCACGGTCGGTATCGAAGCTCTCGTACGTAGCTTCTTGAGAGCCCAGCACCAAGTTGAATTTTCCCGCAGCGGCACTACGGTAGATACGAAGAGCCTCATCGCAAACATCCGCACTCGTGAGAGCATAGCGGTTGATAGCCTCGCCCAGCGTCAGCCCGTCCACGCGCTTCGCGTCCGTAGCCAGTAATCCCGCTTTAGCCAGTTCAGCCAAGATAGAGAGGATGCCTCCCGCACGGTTCACCTCTTGTATATGGTATTTCTGTGTATTAGGCGCCACCTTGCAGAGGCAAGGGCTTTTACGCGAGAGTCGGTCGATGTCGTCCATCGTGAAGTTCACTTCCGCCTCATGAGCAATTGCAAGCAGATGAAGCACCGTATTCGTCGACCCGCCCATAGCGATGTCCAGCGTCATGGCGTTGAGAAAAGCCTCCCGCGTGGCAATGTTGCGGGGCAGCACACTCTCGTCACCATCCTCGTAATACTTCTCGCAGTTCTTCACAATCAGTCGGGCAGCCTCTTTAAAGAGCTGCGTACGGTTGACGTGGGTAGCCACAATCGTTCCGTTACCAGGAAGTGCCATGCCCAGCGCCTCGTTCAGGCAGTTCATCGAGTTGGCGGTAAACATGCCCGAGCAGCAGCCGCAGGTAGGGCAAGCACGCTCTTCTATCTTCGCCACTTCAGCATCGCCTACGCTTTCGTCACCCGACTTAATCATCGCATCAATCAAGTCAAGATGCTGTCCGTTCAGCTCTCCTGCCTCCATCGGTCCGCCGGAGACAAACACCGCGGGGATGTTCAGCCGCATGGCAGCCATCAGCATACCCGGAGTGATTTTATCGCAATTGCTGATACACACCATCGCATCCGCCTTGTGTCCGTTCACCATGTATTCCACGCTGTCCGCAATGATGTCTCGCGAAGGGAGCGAATAGAGCATCCCGTCGTGCCCCATAGCAATACCGTCATCAATGGCGATGGTATTGAACTCCGCAGCAAAGCATCCCAGCTTCTCTATCTCCGTCTTCACCAGCTGCCCTATCTCGTGCAGATGCACATGTCCCGGCACAAACTGTGTAAAAGAGTTCACAATGGCGATGATAGGTTTGCCCAGTTGTTCTTTCTTCATTCCGTTCGCCACCCAAAGTGCACGGGCTCCCGCCATACGACGTCCCTGCGTGCTAATCGAACTGCGTAATTGCTTTTTCATATCCGTATTGCCTTCAAAAAATTAAAAAAGCCTCCCTCACTGCTGTGAGAAAGGCTCTAATTACTATCTTTTTATATCTGTTCGATACAATCACATAACCCTTCTCACGCTCTTGACGGGATGACCACCACGACGTTAATTAAATGCAGCACTGCTAGGTTATGAATTGTATTGTTATTCATCACTACTCTTCGTTTAGTGCTGCAAAGGTAAGGGCTTTTTTATCAACTCCAAACAATTGGAAGAGAAATATCATATAAAAGCATAGATTCGTAAGAAAAATCAGGTTCAAACAAGATTTATGAAAGACAACTACACAAAAAAAGACAGCCTCTTCATTCCACACTTGGATAAAGAGGCTGTACACAAACAAACAATATAGTTGACCTAGATTCACATCACAACCAACTCAAACTCCCATACTCAGACTTCCAATACTATCGCAAACTATTTTCAGTACGGTTGCCCTGAATTTCTTCTAACTTACTTTGTTCCTTTCCAACGAATAACTAC
>JAVVVS010000026.1:0-33848 GCA_036652495.1 Bacteroides sp. | reverse complement strand
TAATGTATCTACGGCGTGAAAATAAAGTTTCCGGGGCGTGAGAATAAAGTTTCTGCGGCTTAAAACAACTTTCTCAAGCCGCAGAAACAGTTGGCATGACTTGCTTCCTTGGTACTACCAATCGTATTGATCCACGTATTCGTCGTACTTCGGTTCTTCCGTTATCCCCTTGTCGCGGAACAGTTGGCTGATGTATGCCTGCTCGGACGGGCTGATGAGACGTTCTTTCCGCTTGAAGCGGTAATACGTATTCCGTCCGAAGTGATCCAACAGTCGTTGCTTGATGCTGATGGCTTCGGCATAGATGAGGTTGTTCAGCAAACTGCTGATGCCCGATGCGTAATGCACCAGTTTGTCCGTTTTAAAGTACGGACAACTGTTGGTGCCGTGCGCCGGGATAGCGGGGTTCACTATGGTGAGGGTTTCACACTGTGGAGATACGTGCAGTGCCACTTGGTGGCGCAAGCACTCCGTGGCAAGTGGACATTGCTCGATGAAGCAATGTGCAAAGTCATAAGGCACGGAGCTGTAGTCAAAATCCGATTTCATGATTGTTACTGAATACTAATGAGTTTATTAATTAATTTACTATGATGGGCTTGTATTTGGGCACCAGTGCTTTCATCACAACCCATCCGATGAGGTATGCTACGGCGCAGATGGAGAAGACGATGAAGTAGCCAGACTCGATGCCCTCGAAGCCCATGAATTTCATGTGCGTGAGCTCGGCATGGTCGAAGAGCAGTCCCGAGCCTATATTAATAAAGAAGGAGCCGATGCCGCCCGCCATGCCGCCGATGCCGGTGATGGTGGCAATGGCGGATTTGGGGAACATATCGCCGATGGTGGAAAAGATGTTGGCGGACCATGCTTGGTGAGCGGCGCCTGCTATGCCGATGATGATGACGGGGAACCAGTAGGAGTAGCCGCCCAATGGTTGTGCCAGCAGTGCCAGCAAGGGGAAGAAGGCGAAGATTAGCATCGATTTCATGCGACCCGCATACGGATTCATGCCTCTTTTATCTACAAAGTACGAGGGAAGCCAACCGCCGACGATTGAAAGCAACGTGATGGCATAGAGCACGAACAGCAGCAATTGTGCTTCGGTGGTATCGGACTTCAATCCATAAACCGAACTTAAATAGGCCGGTGTCCAGAACAGGAAGAACCACCACACCCCGTCGGTCATGAATTTTCCGAAAGCGAAAGCCCACGTCTGTTTGAAGCGGAAGCACTCGGCAAAGGTCAGCTTGCGTTGAGGCTGGTTGTTATTGTCCAGAGGATTATCGTCCTTGTCCTGTTGGATGTAAACCAATTCGGCTGCACTCACTCCCGGGTTCTTATCCGGCTTTTTGTAGACAAATATCCAGATGCCCATCCAGATAAAGCCCAGCGCACCAATGGCGATGAACGCCATCTCCCAGCCGTAGTGACTGGCGATGAGCGGGATAGTGACCGGAGCAGCAAGTGCCCCTACCGTGGCGCCGGCATTGAAGATGCTGGTAGAGAGCGCGCGGTCTTTCTTGGGAAAGTATTCTGCTGTGGCTTTGATGGCGGCGGGGAAGTTGCCTGCCTCGCCCACAGCGAGTACGAACCGGGCTAAGATGAAAAGGGTGACACTGACCGTGGCAACCATTCCTGCATTGTTGACGTGGCTGATGGCTTCTCGCGCTCCTTCAAACCCCACCAACCAACTGCCGGCGGTGATGCCCGAAGTGGCGATGCCGCAGAAAGCATGAAGGCAGGCGCCCAACGACCAAATGCCGATAGCCCAGAGGAAACCTTTCTTTGTGTCCAGCCAGTCCACCAACCGTCCGGCAAACAGCATGCTGAAAGCATAAATAAGAGAGAATAGAGAGGTGATGTTGCCGTAATCGCCGTTTGTCCAATGAAACTCCGGAGCAATGAAATCTTTCCAAGTCAGAGAGAGGACTTGGCGATCGAGATAGTTGACTGTCGTGGCAAAAAACAACATCGAGCAGATAATCCATCTGTAGTTTGTCATTTTCCCATTAACCTTTTGCGATGTACTCATGATAATTGATTTAATGTGTAGGTTCTTATATTTCGGGGTCAAAAATACACATTATTAAACGATCGCAACCATTATAGCCTCCTAAAAGAGTGGTCAAACCGTCCGTTTATGTCCGTTTTAGTACAAAAGAGTGGAAAGACGCGTTCGCGCGCACGTTTAGCCGTGTTCGCGCGCACGCCGAACCGATGGATCCGCTTCTTTTTGATTCGCACTATGCGGCAGAGACCGCGCTCAGCCGATAGCGCGCAGCACACCTGCTGCATCGTCCACAAGGGTTGCCGCACTAAATAGTTCTAGCTCTGTGCGCGGGCGGAAACCCCAACTAACGCCGCAGGCGCTCACCCCTGCATTAGCAGCCGTCTGCATATCCACGCCCGAATCGCCCACGTAGAGTGTTTCTTCTTTCGACACTCCGGCTAGGCGCAGTATGTCATAAACGATGGCGGGGGAAGGCTTCACCGCTATCCCTTCGCGTTGACCCAAAACAGCGGTGAAACGGATTTGCGGGAAGTAGTGGGCGATTAGTTTTTCGGTAGCCCGCTGGTATTTGTTTGAAGCTACGGCAAGCAGCTTGCCTTGCGCTTGCAGGGTTTCGAGCATTTCGGTGATGCCGGGATAGGCGAAGCTGGCATCAACATTGTGCACATCGTAGTGAAGCAAGAACTCTTTGCGGACACGAAGCACGTTCTCCCCGGTTTTCTCTCCCTCGGGCAGCGCTCGTTCAAAAAGTTTGTTGATGCCATTGCCTACCATCATTGGATAAGCCCCGGTGGGATGGGGGGTAAAACCTACTGCAGAGAGGGCATAATTGGTGCTGGCGGCAAGGTCGGCTAGGGTGTTGAGCAGCGTTCCGTCCAAATCGAATATAACAAGTTTCTTCATGATTCTTTTTCTAATTGAATGGCAAAAGTAGGAAAATAGTCCGCTTTTCTGCATTTCTTTGCACACTATTGCTGCTTTTAGGCAGGAAATCCTTATCTTTGCAACCTAATTTAACTATAAAAAGGTATGAGTTACAATTTGTTGAAAGGAAAAAGGGGCATTATCTTCGGCGCTCTGAACGAACAGTCCATCGCATGGAAGGTAGCCGAAAGAGCGGTAGAAGAGGGTGCAACCATTACATTATCAAATACTCCGATTGCCGTTCGTATGGGTGAAGTAGATGCTTTAGCCCAGAAGTTGAACTGCCAGGTCATTGCCGCCGACGCCACTAGCGTAGAAGATTTGCAGAATGTTTTTAAAAGTTCGATGGATCTCCTAGGCGGACAAATAGACTTTGTGCTTCATTCTATCGGAATGTCGCCCAATGTGCGCAAGAAACGTACGTACGACGACCTCGATTATGATATGTTGGACAAGACGCTGGACATCTCCGCCGTTTCTTTTCATAAGATGATTCAAGTAGCTAAAAAGATGAATGCCATCGCCGAGTATGGTTCCATTATGGCGTTGAGCTATGTGGCGGCACAACGAACCTTCTTCGGATATAACGATATGGCGGATGCCAAAGCCCTGCTCGAATCTATCGCCCGCAGCTTCGGCTATATCTACGGACGCGAGCACGGGGTGCGCGTCAATACGATTTCACAGTCGCCAACCATGACTACGGCCGGCTCGGGCGTAAAGGGAATGGACAAACTTTTCGACTTTGCCAACCGCATGTCTCCCCTAGGCAATGCCACGGCGGATGAATGTGCCGACTATTGCATCGTGATGTTCTCTGACCTCACCCGTAAGGTGACCATGCAGAATCTGTACCATGACGGTGGTTTCTCCAGTGTGGGTATGAGCCTTCGTGCTATGGCCACCTATCAAAAGGGACTCGAAGAATATATGGACGAGAGCGGAAACATCATTTACGGTTAATGCCAGAATGAAACGACAGAACTCTTTTCTTTTTTTTCTCCTTTGTATGCTCTTCGTCTCCTGTCGGATGGGTACGGGGAAAAATGCAAGGACGCAGAAAGAAGAATCGATTTCCGTCCTTCGATACGATAAGCTGTTGAACGAGTATGTGCGTTCCAACAGCTTTTCTGCTTTGCAGAAAATGAATATGGAATATCGTTTGCCTACGAAAATACTGATAGAAGAGGTGCTTTCTATCGGTGAGGTGGGCGATGATACCATCTCACAGAAACTAAAAACGTTTTATTCCGATACCACCCTCCTCCGGCTGATGGAAGATGTGGAAGAACGATTCCCTAACTTGGACAAACTGGAAAAAGGATTGACCAAGGGCTTCCAAAAGCTGAAGAAAGAAGTTCCCGAAATTCAGATTCCGATGATTTATTCGCAAGTTTCGGCGTTGAACGAATCCATAGTGCTTACCGATACGCTGCTGGGCATTAGCCTCGACAAGTATATGGGCGAAGATTATCCTCTTTACAAACGTTTCTTCTACAATTATCAATGCCACACGATGCGTCCCGACCGCATCCTTCCCGACTGCTTTGTCGTTTATTTGATGGGGCAATACCCTTTCCCTTTTGAAGAGGGGGTGAGCCTGATTGATGTGATGCTGCATTACGGAAAGATTTATTATGTGACCCATAAAGTGCTGGATGGGCACTCCGTCTGCGAAGTGTTGGGATATTCGAAGAAGGAGAAAAAATGGTGTAAAGACAATGAAGAACGTATCTGGGAATACATGCTCAGCAAGGGACATCTCTATGCGCGGGACCCGATGCTGATGCGTCAATACATGAAACCCGCCCCTGTCACCGATTTCTTTGGTGAAGGAGCCCCTTCACTGATTGGCACCTGGATGGGCTCCCGGATTGTGGCTCAATACATGAAACGTCATCCACAAACGTCCTTGAAACAATTGCTCGAGATGACCGATTATAAGACAATGCTGAACGAATCAAAATACTTAGATTAAAAAAATGACTTCTGCTCTCTATCTGCTTCCTGTCACCTTGGGTGACACACCCATCGAATCCGTGTTGCCTCCTTATAATAAAGAAGTCATTCTTGGTATCCGGCATTTCATTGTCGAAGATGTTCGCTCTGCCCGTCGCTTTCTCAAGAAGGTAGACCGCGAGATTGACATTGACACCCTGTCCTTCTATCCGCTGAACAAGCATACCTCTCCCGATGATATTTCGGGCTATCTGCAACCGTTGATAGACGGAGAGCCGATGGGGGTGATTTCGGAAGCCGGTTGTCCGGCAGTGGCGGACCCGGGCGCTGACGTAGTGGCTATCGCCCAACGTAAGAACTTGAAAGTAGTGCCGCTGGTAGGTCCTTCGTCGATCATTCTTGCAGTGATGGGTGCGGGGTTCAACGGACAAAGCTTTGCCTTTCATGGCTACCTGCCCATCGAGCCGGGCGAACGAGCCAAAAAACTCAAGATGCTAGAGCAGCGTGTCTATGCCGAGCAGCAGACGCAACTCTTCATCGAAACCCCTTATCGGAACCATAAGATGGTGGAAGACATCCTTCAAAACTGCCGTCCGCAAACGAAGCTTTGCATCGCAGCCAACATAACTTGCGAAGGCGAATTTATCAAGACCCGTACGGTGAAGGAGTGGCAGGGAAAGCTCCCCGACTTGTCTAAGATACCTTGTATCTTTCTCTTGTATCAATAACCGATTTTAAATGTTCGTATTCTTTCTCGAAGCATTCGCTGAAGAAGTGCATGTTTAGGTTTTGTTCTATCTGCTGGAACCCCCATAGTTTACCGCTCTTGAAACGGGGGGAACAAAGGATGGAATCGTCTTCCAACTCAAGCAAAAAGAGGTAAATGAGCCGGTTAGTCTGTTTGTTCTCGAAGTGATAACTGATGTTGAATGACGGTTGCAAATCATTCTGTCGCGGAAGAGTATGCTTTATCATCCGTTGTACGCCTTCGTTCAAAGTCTCTTCATAATGAAGATAACACTCCATCGGATAATCTATTTTACCTTTGTCGAGGATGCACGTTTGCGGACGGGTGCAGAGAAAAACTCTTCCGTGCACCAAGATGGCAATGCGAATCACGGGGTTGATATAAGCATTCTTATAGTTCAGTGCCTCTATTGCCAAGCTTTTCCCTAGTACGTCGCCTTGGGTGTTGACAATGGGTACATACTCCGTATGCGTCATTAACCGATTGAAGTAGTGAATGCCTATCTGATTGAGCAAGATGCTGAGCGCAAACACCACTGCCGGAAGTATGTGGTAGATGAATTGCGATAGTTCTCTGTTTATATCGCCGTTGCAAAGAAGGATACTTAAACTGACTATACTGAAATGTATCGCTCCCAACAGCAGCACGACCCGTGCCGATACGATGGCCGACTCGGCGCCTTGTGCGAAGAGCCTGCGGTGGCAAGCCCCTTTTTGTATCAGAAAGTAATTGATGAACCGTTGCTTATGCATATATAGTATCAGCATAGGAATGAGAATGGCTACTTCCAGCGTGAGCGGCAATGCTTTGGGCGGAACGCATCCCGTAGAAAAGAAAGCTGTAATCGTAAGCAAAATCATCATCACTGTGGAAATGTATAAAATGAAGTTGGGCACCCTGGTGCCCTTACGCTTCATTCCATAAAAAGAGTATCCTATTCCGATGCCTGTACCGATGTAGACTGCCATGTCTTGCGTTAGGAGTTCACATAATATTATGGTAATCATAACGGGGATAAATCCCAATGACATGTTAAAAGCAGAAGATAATACTCCTTTATGTCTCATATTCTTTTTCTGTTGAATTTTGTCTGTTTCGTTATACAACAAAAAAGAGTCTGTTTTGGTTTCGTCAATCGCTTATTTTACATGCTTTTCTGCATGATAAGAGGATCGTACCAGAGGTGCGCTTTCCACTTTTTCAAAGCCTTTTTTCAATGCAGTCAGCCGGTAAAGCTCGAATTGTGCTGGGGTGACGTATGCAGTTACGGGATAGTGCCGGTGGGTAGGTTGAAGATACTGTCCGATGGTGAGTATCTGGCAGCCTACGGCTAAGAGGTCGTCCATGAGCGTTTCTACTTCGGCCGGTGTTTCGCCCAGCCCCACCATGATGCCGCTTTTAGACACGGTCCCCTTTGTGGCTATCCGGTGAATGACGGAAAGGCTCGTTTCATAGTTGGCGGCGCTGCGCACCAATGGACTGATGCGGCTCACCGTCTCCATGTTGTGTGAAATGATTTCCGGTTTGGCTTCTATCACTTGGTCTATCAATTCCATTTTGCCCTGAAAGTCGGGTATCAACACTTCAATCGTGGTCTGCGGATTGAGGCGTTTGATTTCGGCAATGGTGCATGCCCAATGCCCGGCTCCTAAGTCGGGCAAGTCATCGCGGTCCACCGAGGTGATAACGGCGTGAGATAGCTTCATCAGAGCGATGGATTCTGCTACGTGCGTCGGTTCGCCGGCATCTAGCGGCAGCGGACGTCCCGATTTAGTGTTACAAAACTTGCAGCTGCGGGTGCAGATTTCTCCGCCTATCATAAACGTAGCTGTCCCTTTTCCCCAGCATTCGCTCCGGTTGGGGCAAAGCCCACTGCTGCATATTGTATGCAGGCAGTGGGATTCTACTATTCGTTTGGTTTCGGTGTATCGTTCGTTAGCGCCAATACTTATTTTGAGCCACTCGGGCTTGCGTACTCTGTCCATTATTCGCCTTTTAATTGAGAGTTAAAGAAGTCCGTCAGCCGGGTGTAGAGGTGCATGCGCGTGTTCCCGCCATAGATGCTGTGGTTGCGGTTGGTGTACAGTTGCATATCGAATTGTTTGCCCAGTTGCACCAGATGTTCGGCATATTCGGCCGTGTTTTGAAAGTGTACATTGTCATCTGCCATACCGTGTATCAGCAAAAGTCTTCCGTGGAGCTTCTCTGCCCGAGTAAAGGCAGAGGTGGCTTTGTAACCTTCTGCATTCTCTTGCGGGGTGCGCATGAAGCGTTCGGTATAGATGGTGTCATAGAATTTGAAGTCGGTGGGCGGAGCCACTGCAGCACCTGCTTTGAACACCGGCGTGCCTTCGCTCATGCTCATGAGGGTCATGTATCCGCCGTGGCTCCAGCCCCAGATTCCGATGCGGCTACTGTCCACGTAAGGCAGTGTGCCGAGGTATTTAGCTGCTTCCACTTGGTCCTTGGCTTCTTTTACGCCCATGTTCAGATAGGTGCATTTCTGAAATTCGGTTCCCCGTCCGGCTGTTCCGCGTGGGTCTACGCAGGCTACCACATAGCCTTGACTTGCCATATAAGTTTCCCAGCTGATGCCGAAGTTATCAAGCACTTGTTGTGAGCCGGGACCGCTGTACTGAAACATGAGTACCGGATATTTCTTGGCAGCCGAAAAGTCTGCAGGTTTCATCATCCAGCCGTTCAGCTCCACTCCTTCGCTAGTGGTGAATCGGTAAAATTCTTTCTTTGGCAGAGCGATGTCGGCCAGAGTGTTCTTTAGCTTGTCGTTCGTCACCATGGTTTTTAGAATCTGTCCGTTGTTGTCGTTCAAAGTGATGAGAGTAGGCGTGTTCAGATTCGAAAATGTATTGAGGTAATACTTCATGGTTGGGCTGAAGATGGCATTGTTGGTTCCAGCTTGTTGCGAAAGTTTTGTCTTCTTCCCTTTGCGGTCTGTTTTGTAAACGGCTTGGCGCATGGGGCTTTCTTCGTTGCTGCTGAAGTAGAACGTGCCATCTGCTGCGTTATACCCGAAAAACCGTTTCACTTCAAACTTTCCGTTGGTCACTTTCTTTACTAGATTGCCGTTCATACTGTACCAATAGAGGTGCGGGTATCCGTCTTTGTCGCTCACGTAGCTGAAGTTTTCGGGATAGAATTGAATGTTTTCGAAGGCATTATCGTTGATGTAGTAGGGGCTTTCATCGCGTAGCGCCAACTTGCTGACGGTGGAACGCGGGTCGGCAAAGTACATGTCTAGACGATTCTGATGGCGGTTCAAGGTGATGATAGCCAGCTTATTGGGATCTTTGGTGAAGCGGACGCGGGGGATGTATCCGTCGGCATCCAAGGGCACCTTCACGGTGCGTGTTACTTTCGATTTGATGTCGAAGGTCCGTACTTCCACTTTCGAATTGGGATAGCCCGCTTTGGGGTATTTATAGGTGTATTCGCCCGGATAGTCGCGCAAAGAGTCTATGCTGGGTGCTTCGCCTGCAAAGAGCGGGAAGCTGTAGGAAGCCACTTCCGATTCGTCGGAGCGCAGAAAAGCCAGCATCGTATTGTCGGCATTAAATTCTAAGGCACGGTTGTAGCTGAACTCCTCTTCATATACCCAGTCGGGGATGCCGTTGATGATGGCGTTTTGTTTTCCGTCTTCTGTCACTTGGCTTTCGCTGTTGCCAAAGAGCATTTTAACGAGGAAAATATTGTTGTTCCGCACGAAGGCTACCATGTTGCCATCGGGTGAAAAGACCGGAACTTGTTGCGGTCCGCCATCCGAAAGTGGTTCGAGGATGTTGTTGGTGGTCACTCCTTTGTCGTTGCGCTTCAATGGATAGAGATAATGTACGGCTGTGTACGAGCGTCGGTAGATGGGAGTTGTTTTAGTGGCAATGAGTAGTTTGCTGCCATCGGGCGAGAATTGGTAACTGTCAAAACGCTTTAAGTTGCATTCGCGTGCTTTGGTTACGTCGAAGAGCACTTCTACCGGTAGTCCGGTTCTGAACGAGTATTTGGTGATTTGGGTCCCTTTGTCGTTCATCTGCGTGTAATGTTCTCCGTCTATCATCGGCACTACATTGCGGATATTCTCTGGGTAGAATCGTCCTCCCACTACGTCTTTCAATTCGAGCTTTTGACTCGTTTGTGCCATACTGCCACTTAGGCAGGCGATGCAAAGCATCAGTGTAAGCGTTAACTTCCTCATCATTCTTCTTTTTGTGATTATTTTTTAGGGTAAAGCACAAAGTTAGGAATAAAGTGAGAGATGGGCAAATTATTCTTCTACATAGCAGGGGGCTTGCCTAAAATTCAAGGCTAATGCACAAAAAAAATCCTGCCATGCGTTAGCATGACAGGATCTTTTTTTCTCTTTTCGAGTTCGTTGTTGGTCTGAAATTATTCAGCTACAACTGCTGCTGTATCAACGCTAGCAGTGTCAACTGCTGCTGCTGCTTCTGCTGCTGCTGCTTCAACAGCTGCGATAGAGTCAGCGATACGGATAGAATCTGCAGTTGCTTTTTCAGCGTCAGCTGCTTTGTTACCACAAGATGCGAAAGATACAGCTACGATAGCCACGAACATCAAAACTAATTTTTTCATTTTTTTTGCTTTTTAAATCTGTAATACAATCAATTGCTTATTAAAACGTTGCAAAGATATGGACTTTCTTAATAGGTTGTACTCAAAACACCGACTTTTTTTTATTTATTTTTTAGAAGAGTGTCTTATTATGTCATATTGTATGTTGTATAACATGCTAAACCTCTGCAATACTGTTGTATAGATAGCGCTTGATACTTCTTTTGGGAGTCTTCTCAAATTCAGTAGGATAGAGCTGAATTTGGCTTACCTTTTCATAAGAAGCGACGATGCTATTGAGATTCTTCAGATTTTCGTTCATAATAGTTTTTAAATTGCTTTCGTCGTTGAGTCCTAACGAGTCTAAAGACTCGTTATCGGCATAAACCAATGCCACTAATTTCTTGTTTCGTTCGATGACGAGGCTTTCGACAATGAAGGGCAGGTTGTTCAGCTTGGCTTCTATCTCTTCGGGAAAAATATTTTGCCCGCTCGAACTCAGAATCATGCTTTTGAGTCGACCGCGGATAAAAAGGTTCCCGTTGGCATCCATGGTGCCCAAGTCGCCGGTACGCAACCAACCGTCTTCGGTGAATGCTTCTTTGGTAGCTTCGGGGTTTTTGTAATATCCTGCCATTACGTTTTCACCGCGTACTTGTATTTCACCCGTTTCGGTTTCGGGGCTTTCTTTATAGATACGCGCTTCCATAATGTCGAGCACTCTGCCCGAGGAGGAAGACAAGAATTGGTTCCAAGGGGTATAGCTGATGAGTGGTGCGCATTCTGTCATCCCGTAGCCGATGGTGAACGGGAATTTGATTTTATAGAAGAACTCTTCTACTTCGGGATTCATGGCAGCGCCGCCTATGATTATTTCTTTGAATTGTCCGCCTAAGGCATCCATGAGCCTTTTGCGAATTTGCCCGTATATCTGATGGTCGAGCAAAGGGATGCTGAGTGCCCACTTCATTCCCTTTTTGCTGATGAGCGGCTGGATGATGTTTTTGTAAATTTTCTCAATGACTAGCGGAACGGTAATAATAAGGTTGGGCTTTACTTCTTCAAAGGCTTTCATGATGATTTTGGGTGAGGGCGCTTTGCCCAGCAGCGTGACATGCGTGCCCACTGCGGTAGCCGTCAGAAAATCGAAGGCACAACCGTAGGCGTGTGCCAGTGGGAGAAAGGATAGCACTTTGTCCCCCCGCTTCAATAGTGCGGTACGGATGCCGTAGGTGACATTGCCGGCTAGATTGTTACCGGTGAGCATCACGCCTTTGCTGAAGCCGGTGGTGCCGGAAGTGTAATTCAGCAGCATGACTTTCTCGTTGGATAAAGTAGTATAGGTGACGTCTTCTTTGCAAAAGCCTTTCGGATAGGTGCTGTGCATCTTCTCGTTCAGGTGCTTGATGAATTTCTGAATCGTTTCGCCGTCGCGCTGGTAGAGGCAACGGAAGTCGGTGAGTGAAAAGGCTGCCCGTATGCCGGAAAGCTTTTCTTCTTCGAGTGTTTCCCAGATGCTGTCGCTGGTGAAAAGAAATACCGTTTCGGAATGGCTGACTATGTGATGCACGTCATTGGAATTGAAGTCTTGCAAAATGGGCACCACAATGGCTCCGTACGTGATTGTTGCCATGTAGGCGATGCACCAGCGGGCGTTGTTTTTTCCTATGACGGCTATTTTATCTCCTCGTCGCAGGCTGCAATGCTTGAACAGCAGATGCAAGCGGGCTATTTCTCCGGCTACCTGACCGTAGCTATAACTCTCTTCCTCACCATAATCAGTATAACAAGGCAGGTCCCAGTTTTCGCGGAAACTATTTTCGTATAGTTTGATGAAATTCTCTTTAATCATTGCACGTTTTTTAATGATGTGTGCAAAAATAGAATAAACTTTCCGAAGTTAAGGTGTTTGGTGGGTGAACTAATGAATGGGATAACAACTTTTAAAACTAATAATGCGTATTTTTGCAACCAATATGTTTTTGAATTGATTATGATAGATACTACTGTTTTTCAGGATAAGACAGCCGTTTACTTTACGTTGGGCTGCAAGTTAAACTTTTCGGAGACCTCTACCATCGGTGAAACCTTGCGGAAGGCGGGCGTACGGACGGCGCGCAAAGGCGAGATTGCCGATATTTGTGTGGTGAATACTTGTTCGGTCACCGAGATGGCAGATAAGAAATGCCGCCAAGCCATTCATCGGCTGGTGAAACAGCATCCGGGCGCTTTTGTGGTGGTGACTGGTTGCTATGCGCAACTCAAACCGGACGATGTGTCGAAAATAGAGGGCGTTGACTTGGTGCTGGGCGCCGAACAAAAGATAGACTTGCTGCAATACTTGGGCGATTTGCAGAAACGTGAGTCGGGCGAGGCGCATACCTCTGCTACTAAAGATATCCGTTCGTTTGCCCCTTCTTGTTCACGCGGAGACCGTACGCGGTTTTTCTTGAAAGTGCAAGATGGTTGCGATTATTTCTGCTCTTATTGCACGATTCCCTTTGCACGCGGACGAAGCCGGAACGGAACGATTGCATCGATGGTGGCACAAGCCCGTCATGCAGCTGCCGAGGGGGGCAAAGAAATTGTGCTGACTGGGGTGAACATCGGTGACTTTGGACGGACTACGGGAGAAACCTTTTTCGACTTGGTGAAAGCGCTCGACGAGGTGGAAGGCATCGAACGCTATCGTATCTCGTCTATCGAACCGAATTTGCTGACTGATGAAATTATTGAATACGTGGCACATTCCCGCCGCTTCATGCCGCATTTTCATATCCCTTTGCAAAGCGGAAGTGATGAGGTGCTGGAGTTGATGCGCCGCAGGTACGATACAGCTCTTTTCGCTTCGAAGGTGAAGCGGATTAAAGAGGTGATGCCCGATGCTTTCATTGGCGTTGACGTTATAGTAGGTACGCGCGGGGAGACGGAAGCGCTTTTCGAAGAGGCTTATGCTTTTATCGACAAGCTGGACGTGACGCAGCTGCACGTCTTTAGTTATTCCGAACGTCCGGGCACGCAGGCGTTGAAAATCGATTACGTGGTGACGCCCGAAGAAAAACATCAGCGCAGCCAACGTCTGCTGAACCTGTCGGAAGCCAAGACAAAAGCTTTCTATACCCGTCACATGGGTCAAACGATGCAGGTACTGATGGAAAAAAGCCAACCGGGCTTGCCCATGCATGGGTTCAGTGCTAATTACATTCGGGTGGAATTGGAAAAGGATCCTTCTCTTGACAATCAATTGGTGACCGTCCGACTGGATAAGTGGAACGAAGACGAAACAGCGCTCAAAGGTGTTGTTGTCTGAACTAACAATAGAGTGACTATGAATAAAATATCTGTGGTAATCTTAAACTGGAACGGATGTAAGATGCTTCGTTCTTTTCTGCCTTCTGTGGTTCGTTATTCTCAAATTGACGGAGTGGAAGTGTGTGTAGTGGATAATGGTTCTACCGATGCTTCGGTGGAAACGTTGCGCATGGAGTTCCCAACTGTCCGTCTTGTACGTTTGGAAGAGAACAACGGCTTTGCCGATGGATATAACCTTGCTTTGCAGCAGGTAGAGGCCGAATACGTGGTGCTTCTCAATTCCGATGTGGAAGTGACGCCTCATTGGTTGGAGCCGATGGCGGCTTACCTGGATGCCCATCCTGAAGTAGCTGCTTGCCAGCCTAAAATAAACAGTTGGCGCACGAAAACCGCTTTTGAATATGCCGGAGCAGCCGGAGGTTATATCGACCGGTACGGGTATCCTTTCTGTCGCGGACGTTTATTGGGAGTGGTGGAAAAAGATGGCGGACAGTATGATACGGTTGTGCCCATCTTTTGGGCAACGGGTGCTGCCTTGTTTATTCGTCTGGCAGATTATCGCAGAGCGGGCGGATTGGACGGGCGCTTCTTTGCCCACATGGAGGAAATTGATTTGTGCTGGCGCCTTCGCGCTCGCGGAAGGGCGATAGTCTGCATTCCGCAAAGCACCGTCTATCATGTGGGGGGAGCTACGCTGAAAAAGGAGAATCCGCGCAAGACGTTTCTAAACTTCCGGAACAACCTGATTATGCTTTACAAGAATCTTCCGGAGGAGGAATTGGGCAGCGTGATGCGTATGCGCTGGGTGCTGGATTATGTAGCTGCGTTTACGTTTCTTCTTAAAGGGCAGATTCCTAATGCGAAAGCCGTTGCGCAGGCACGTCACGAGTTCTGGAAGCTGCGCTCTTCTTTTCGGGCGGCGCGTCAAGAGAACTTGAAGGCGACTACTGTCGCTCTTATTCCCGAGCGGATAAAGAGCAGCCTCCTCTGGCACTTTTACGTGAAGGGGGTCCGATTGTTTTCGCAATACATTTCTACCCCTGCCGCATCCAAATCCGCACGGATGGGCGGATGACGTTTGGCGAGCTTGATGGCGATATCGTCGATGCCGGGAAACGTATCGAACAGCCGGCGGACAATGCGCCCGCACACATGCTCCAGCAGTTTCGACGGCTGGAGCATTTCTTTGCGTACTACTTCATACACTTCCGCATAGCTCACGGTGTCCGTCACTTCGTCCGTCGTTGTGGCGCGGCTGAAATCGACTTTGAGTTTCAGGTTGATGATAAACTCGTTTCCTACCACCGTCTCTTGCGGGGCTACGCCGTGATAGGCATAAAAACGGACGTTCTCTAAAAAGATATAACTGGATGTTGTTTTCATATTCGGTGGAATGGATAAATCTTGATAAAGTCTTTTTGTGCTACCATTTGAGGGATAATCTTTAGAAAAAGGGGCGTGGCTGCCAAGCAAATAATCAGCGTGCCGGCAAGGAGTGCAAGGGCGAGCGCCCATTCGTTGTGAATGTACCGTGCGGCTAGCTGCCCGCCAAAGTGCAGGGCAAAAGCGTGTATGCCGAGCGTGATAACAGAATACCGCCCCAAATAGGTGACGACAGGAATCCGCTTCACTCGTTTGCAAAACAGCATAATCAGGAAGATGCCTGCAAAGGCGGCTACATAGAACTGAACGATGTTGCCGCTATAATTATTGGTGCGCATGCCCGGATTGGTGGCAGTGAAATACATCACAACCAGGGCAGCAGCCATAAACGCGGGGATGATTTTGTCGAACCGATGAGGGAAAAGGAAGAAGTTGTAGCGGCGAATCCAAAACCCTGCCACATAAAAAGGGAGAGCAGTCATCGCAATGTCCACATAGAAAGGTATCACGATTTGTTGTTTTCCCAGATAGAAGCCCGTTGCACCCAGGAGGATGGTCAGGGCGAACATACTCTTCAGGTGTTTATCTCTCAAAAAGTGAAGCAGGTAGAACAACAGGTTGCAATTGAACAATGCAATCAGGAACCAGATGGGAGGATTGAATTTAATCAATTCGTGCCCTTGGAAAACGAGAAGAAGCTCGCTCCAGTACACCGGCAGGTGGAAAGTTCCGGGAGCGATAATCCAGATGATATATTTCAGCAGGAAAGCGCCCAAGTAAAAGAAGATAAAGGGGATGATCAGTTTGTTCACTTTGCGCAGAAAGAAACCGAAAAGCCCTTCGTATGACTTGAAAAAGATGCCGGAGATGAAGAAATAGAGTGGCATGCGGAAGCAAGATATCATCGAATGGCTGTCGAGCTTGTTCAATGCTCCCCCGACGTGTGCCATTACAACGAGTATGATGCAGAGTCCTTTGGTTAAATCCACAAAGTCTATTCTTTTACTATTGTCGTCGTTCATTTTGACTTGCTTTCTGTTCGCCCGGCAAAGATACTGTTAATAATTGACATAAAGGCACGCCAAGAGTCACTAAGTTTCATGCAAAGAGTCACCGGTTCTTTTGAAAAGATTCGGTGACTCTTTGCATGAAACTCGGTGACTTTTGAACTGAAGCTCAGTGACTCTTGACCCGAAACCCGGTGAGTGCCGGCAAGTAGCTTTTTGTGCGGGATTACTTTTGCGGGTCTCTTCCTGTGAGGCTCACCAGCTCCTTCATTTTTGCATTCAAGCTGTCGGCTTTCATCAGTTGTTCCAATGTCAGGTGCATCCGGTAGCGCCAGTAGTGACGCGGATTGGAGGGCACATTGATGCGCTCTTCCTGTACGTTCGGGTTCCGCCATTTTCCGTCTATCGACAGCCAGTCTTGCAAAGAGAGGATGCAAAAAATAGAGTTGCTGTACAAATGGCTGCGCACAATCTCCTCGCAAAGTTCGGGTGTTGCCACCGAAGGCGCGCTGCCGTAATGTCCCAGCATGGAATTATAGTAACGTTGCGTCTGCAACGCGTCTTCTTCCCACCAGCCGCGCAGGGTGGACATGTCGTGAGTGGAGATGGTGCAAACCGATCGGTAAGGATATTCGTTTAGGTGTCCGAATTCGTAAGCTGAATTTTTAGGCATTCGTTGTATCTCTAGGCTGAGGATGCGCAGGTCGTTCATCACCCAAGCCACGCAGTCGGGGATCATGCCGAGGTCTTCGCCACAGACTAGCATGCGGGTGGACTGCGTCAGTTGCGGCAACTTCTTCATGGCTTGCTGGTGCCAGTATTCGTTATGACGCTGGTAGTAATACTGATTGTAGAGGCGATTGAAGGCAGCTTTCTCCCAATCGTTGAGTGAGCGGTAGATGAAATCGTGCTGCACGCCGATGCGTGGATGGAACTTATTGGCTTCTTTGTGGTCGGGGACAAACAGTACGTCGCTAATCAGCGCGTACAATCCTTCTTTTATCCAGTTGCTGTCTGCATCCGTTTTTTCGGCAAAGAAGGCTTCTACTTTGCGTTGCGTATCAAAAGCCGGACGCATGCGGTACACTTCCCATGTGTCGGTGGGTTCGATAAAGTGTTCCTTCACATAGAGGGTGTGCGGACCAAAAATTTGTTCCAAGAAGTACTCGTGAATGTAAGGTGTCAGAAACTCTTCGCGGAAGGGGATGCCGTAACTTTCTATTTCTTCGCGGCTCATCGCTAAAGCCGGGACAAACTGCCCCAACAAACCGTGCACGGCATTCATCGGTATCTCCCAAATGCGGAAAAACCCCAGTATGTGGTCTATCCGGTAAGCATCGAAGTATTCCGACATCTTGCGGAAGCGTTTCATCCACCAGCTATAATCGTCCTTCTCCATGACATCCCAATTGTAGGTGGGGAATCCCCAGTTTTGTCCGTTCACCGAAAAGTCATCGGGTGGAGCGCCGGCTTGTCCGTCAAGATTGAAATAGTACGGTTCTGTCCAAGCTTCCACACTGTTGCGGCTGATGCCGATAGGAATGTCGCCCTTTAGCACCACCCCGTTGGCACGCGCGTAGCTGGTAGCTTCGAGCAGTTGCAGGTGGAGGTTGTATTGAATGTAAAAGTAGATGGCAATGTGCCGATAGTCCGTCGCATCCGGTTGGCAGAGCTTCTCTATCTCATCGTGATTGTATGTGGCGTACTTGGGCCATTCGCGAAAGTTCGGCGTTTGATACACGTCGCGCAAGTAGCTGAAGGCGGCGTACGGTTGCAGCCATTCTTTGTTGGCTTCGAAAAAGGTCTTGAACTCATCTGTAGCAAGCACCTGTTTGCCTTCTTGCTCAAAGATGAGCTTGAGATAATCCCATTTGCCTTGGTTCACCGCTTCGTAGTCGATGGTCGGTAGGTTGTTCAGCTCTTTTTGCCGTTTCAGGAAGTTGTTTTGCACCTTCTTGTCTTTCAACGCGCCCAATTGTTTGAGGTCGATGTACATGGGGTGAAAAGCATAGATAGAAGTGCTGTTGTAAGGGTAGGAGTCCGTCCAGCTATGTGTCATCGTGGTGTCGTTGACCGGCAGAATTTGCACCACTTTCTGGCTGGTAAGCACCGCCCAATCTATCATTTGCTTCAAGTCGCCAAAATCTCCTACGCCGAAACTTTTTTCTGATTTCAACGAGAAGACGGGCACAGCCACTCCTGCGCCTTTCCAAGCAGGAATATTGAAATAAACATAGCGGTCGGAGACGACCAGTGTTTCGTTCGCCTTGATTTCCGGGTCGGCCATGTAGCGGTTGGGGTTGTTCTCCCAAGCTTCCGCTTTCTTTTCTTTTTTATTATAAAGTACGAATTTGTATTCGAGTGGAAAAGTCAGCTTGCTGGCATCCACCTCTCCCGTCCATTCGGGGAAGTTGTTGTCGCTCATCAGCAAAGCTTTGTCTGCCTCCCAGTTGCCTAGCGATTGTTGGTTCCCGCAAATGGCGAGGCAATAATCGCTGTTGATGCGGGGGGCAAAAGCTTTAAGCATAAGTCCTTTATGATAGCTTTTTGTAGCCGGGGCTTTGTCGGGATGAGCCAGCAGTGACTCCGTGAAAGCGGAACTGTAGAAATATTGTTGTTCGGGGATGTTTTTCCAGCTGTCATTGATCCGGTAAGTCTTTTGAACCTCTTTTTTCAGATAGAGGCTGCGGGGGAAGACATCCCACTCTTTGCGAATCATTTTTCCGTTTTTACAGATAAAATAGCTGTAACCAATCATCTCTTGGCTAGTAGGTTGAATATCGATTTCTATAGTCCAGTGAATGCCATCGATGGTTTCTAGAGCGATCGCTTTTGCAGAATCTTTGTTGCCCAATTCGGAAGCAGAACCGCACAGCCTCACTTCCTCTCCCCAACTGGTGCGATATTCCATGTTAAATGATACAATCATAGTATAGTAGATTTTTGTTTTTGCTCTGTTTAATGAATACGGATGCAAGTATAGATATATTCTTCTTACGTAATGCTTGCCTGCTTGTCGAACTAATTTTAAAAGTGTGCAAACGTTTGTGCACGCATGCTTTAAAACATGAAGAGGAACCCTTGCTGGGCCCCCCTTTATTCTGTTTCGTGATCTTTGTCTGCCGGGCTATCCGCATCTGGAAGCACCACAAGTGGTGCAGATGAGGCACCCCTCTTGATAAACTAGCGTTTCGTTCCCGCAATTCGGGCACTTCTTGCCCCTGGCTTCGGTGCCGTCCTGAATGTATTTCTTCAGTGCGCGTTCTACACCATTTTTCCAGGTATTGATGTTCTCGCTGTCCAATTGCAGCGAACCCACCAATTTGATAACCTGTTCAATGGGCATTCTCCAACGCAATACGCCCGAAATCAGTTTGGCGTAGTTCCAATACTCTTTATTGAATCGTTCGGACAGGCCTTCGATAGTCATTTTATATCCGCGCTTGTTCTGGAACTGGAAATCGTAGCGCTTGTTTCCGTGCTCATCCATGTTCTTGATGATGCGTCCGAAGGTGACGCTTTTGGGCAGTAAGATGCCCTCTTCGTCGTCCTGCAGACCCGTGAAAATTTCGTAAGGACGACCATCAAGCAGCCCGACAAAGGCGACCCATTTTTCTTTGTTGTTCTGGAAACGCACGACGTCTGCTTCAAGTATTGTTGGGCGAACTTCTACTACCGTAGGCGGTTTGCAAGGAGGCAATTCTTCTTTCTTATTTGATTTTGTTGAAATCAGTACGCCCGATCGGGATCCGTCCCGATAAACCGTGCATCCTTTGCAACCCGATTTCCACGCTTCTACGTATAGGCTGTTTACTAATTCTTCATCTACATCGTTAGGCAGGTTGATGGTTACGCTGATGGAGTGGTCTACCCATTTCTGGATTCTTCCTTGCATTTTTACTTTCATCAGCCAGTCTACGTCGTTGGAAGTTGCTTTATAATAAGGTGATTTGGCTACTATCTCATCCACTTCTTCCGAAGTGTAACGTTTGGCGGGGTTATATCCATTCGCTTCCATCCAAGTGACAAATTTATGGTGGAACACGATGTACTCTTCAAAAGCATCTCCTGTCTCGTCGATGAAGTCAACGCGGACATTCGTGTCGTTGGGATTCACTTTTCTACGGCGTTTGTACACTGGCAAGAAAACAGGTTCGATGCCCGAAGTGGTTTGCGTCATCAGACTCGTTGTTCCCGTGGGAGCAATGGTCAAACAGGCGATATTACGCCGCCCGTATTGTTTCATCTCTTCATATAACTGCGGATCTGCTTCGCGGAGGCGGTTGATGAATGGATTGTTCTTTTCGCGTTCACTGTCATAAACCTCAAAGGCACCCCGCTCTTTTGCCATGATTACAGACGATCGGTAGGCGCTCAAAGCAACCGTTTTATGTATCTCTTCAGAAAACTCAGTTGCTTCTTCCGTGCCGTAGCGCAGTCCCAAAGCGGCAAGCATATCGCCTTCGGCAGTGATGCCCACACCCGTACGTCTTCCTTGTCCGCTCTTTTTATAAATCTTTTGCCAAAGTTCGCGTTCGGTGTGTTTCACGTCTTCGCCTTCGGGGTCATCGTTGATTTTCTGAATGATGCGTTCTATCTTCTCTAGTTCCAAGTCGATGATGTCGTCCATGATGCGTTGAGCCAGTTGTACGTGCTTCTTGAACAGCTCGTAGTCGAACGACGCCTCTTTTTTGAAAGGGTTCTTTACGTATGAATAGAGGTTGATGGCAAGCAGGCGACAAGAATCGTAGGGGCATAAGGGTATTTCACCGCAAGGATTAGTAGAAACGGTTTTGTATCCTAAGTCCGCATAGCAGTCGGGCACTGATTCACGGATAATGGTATCCCAGAACAAGACACCCGGTTCGGCGGACTTCCAAGCGTTGTGCACAATCTTTTTCCATAAAGCGGTGGCATTAATCTCTTTGGTGGTAGTAGGCGTGGGAGAATCAATTGGGTATTGCTGCGTATAGGGTTTGTCTTCAGTTACAGCTTGCATAAATGCGTCGTCCAGTTTCACAGAAACGTTGGCGCCAGTTACTTTCCCTTCCGTCATTTTCGCATCGATAAACGCTTCAGAATCGGGGTGCTTGATAGAGACACTCAGCATCAACGCGCCGCGACGCCCATCTTGAGCAACTTCACGCGTAGAATTGGAGTAGCGTTCCATAAAGGGCACTAGCCCCGTAGAGGTAAGGGCGGAGTTCTTCACTGGCGAACCTTTCGGACGAATATGCGACAGGTCGTGACCCACGCCACCGCGACGTTTCATCAGCTGTACCTGCTCTTCGTCTATCTTGATGATACCGCCATAAGAGTCGGCGGCACCATCCACTCCAATAACGAAGCAATTGGAAAGGGAAGCCACTTGATAGTTATTGCCGATGCCTGTCATCGGACTGCCTTGAGGAACAATGTATTTGAAATGATCGAGCAGGTCGAAGAGTTCTTGTGCGCTGAGGGCGTTGGCGTACTTGGCTTCGGCTCGTGCCACTTCGTTCGCAATTCTCCAATGCATGTCTTCTGGAGACTTCTCGTAAATATTTCCGAAGGAGTCTTTTACTGCATATTTGTTTACCCATACCCGCGCTGCGAGTTCATCACCTTGAAAGTATCGTAAGGATTCTTCGAATGCTTCGTTGTAGGAATAAGTTTGCTTTTTCACGGTTTATATACCTTTGTTGTTAGTTGTTTAATAGAATTAAAGTTGTAGAGGTTTGCTTCTATCGATAAACGCTGCAAAGCTATGAATGTTTTTTATTCTAGCAAAACAAAAGAGGAATTAAATTTGAAGTTACCCAAAGTTTCCTTTTTTGAATATGTAAAGCGTTGATTACTATAGTATAATAGATTACTCTATACTGTTAGAGTTTTCTAAAAAGAAAATTAAAGTATTTCTTGGATGTGACGAAAATACAAATAATTATCTATCTTTGCAGAAAAAAGAGATGAAAGATACCCTAAATAACAGAAGAACAATTAGGAATTACCAACAAAAGGATATTACGCCTGATTTGTTAAATGATTTGCTTAAAACTTCTTTTCGTGCCTCTACGATGGGCGGTATGCAGCTTTATAGTGTTGTGGTGACCCGTGATGCCGAAATGAAGGAAAAACTCTCGCCGGCACACTTTCATCAGCCGATGGTAAAGCAGGCGCCTGTTATACTTACGTTTTGCGCGGATTTTCATCGTTTTAGTCTGTGGTGTACACAACGGAACGCGGTGCCGGGTTATCGAAATTTGATGTCATTCCTGAATGCTGCGATGGATGCTCTATTGGTGGCTCAAACTTTCTGTACGATAGCCGAAGAGGCAGGATTGGGTATTTGCTATCTGGGCACTACCACTTACAATCCTCAGCTCATTATTGATGCGCTGCATCTGCCGGAACTCGTATTCCCTATAACAACCGTTAGCGTGGGTTATCCAGACAGTATCCCGGCACAAACAGACCGGTTGCCTTTGGAGGCAACGGTGCATGCCGAAACCTATCAGGATTATACTTCAGCCGAAATTGACCGGCTGTACACTTATAAAGAATGGTTACCCGAGAATAAACGGTTTGTAGAAGAGAATAGGAAAGAGACGTTGGCTCAAGTGTTTACGGATATTCGTTACACGCAAAAGGATAATGAATATATGTCTGCCAATCTCTTGAAAGTGCTTCGCCAGCAAGGCTTTCTATGATTACCCCTTCTTTTTCAAGAGAGCTTGGATGCTTTCGATGTCTTCACAGAAGGCTTTGTCTACTTCGCATTGTCCCTTTACCGTTTTGCAAGCATGCAACACTGTAGCGTGGTCTTTGTTGCCGATGAACTTTCCGATTTTAGAAGTAGAGAGTTCGGTGTTCTTTTTGGCAAGGTACATGGCTACTTGTCGTGCCTGAACAACATCACGTTTTCTTGATTTGGTATGGATGGCTACCGGCTCCAAGTCAAAATGTTTGCATACCGTGTTGATTATGTCGTCAATGCTGACTGATTGGGCTTCGTTGCGCACTACTTTGCGTACAATCTGTTGAGCCAGGTTCAAATCAATATCCTTGTTGTAGATAGTAGAATGAGCCATAATGGAAATGACAATTCCTTCGAGGTCGCGGACGCTTTCATTCACATTCTCGGCGATATACTCTATCACCTCGGGGGGGAATTGCAATCCGTCGCGCCGGATTTTGTTACGCAGGATGTTTTTACGCAGTTCTACGGTTGGTCTTTCCAGTTCTGCTACCATACCCCATTTGAAACGGGTGAGCAGGCGTTCTTCCATTCCTTGCAATAGTACGGGAGCGCGGTCGGAGGTTAATATCAACTGTTTTCCGTTCTGATGCAGGTGATTGAAGATGTGGAAGAAGGTGTTTTGCGTTTTGGTGACGCCGGCAAATTCTTGAATATCATCGATAATCAATACATCTATCGTTTGGTAGAAGTTGATGAAGTCGTTCGTTGTATTGTTGCGTACCGAGTCGGTGTATTGCACCTGAAACAAGTGCGCCGATACATAGAGCACCCTCTTGCCGGGATACAATTCTTTGATTCTAGTTCCTATCGCATTGGCGAGATGAGTTTTGCCAACGCCGGAGGCGCCATGCAGAAACAAGGGGTTGAATACGGTTTTAGCCGGGCTTTGAGCCACTGCTTCAGCTACGCTTCGCGACAATTTATTGCTGTATCCTTCGATAAAGTTCTCGAAGTTATAATCGGGATTCAAATGCGGGTCCAAATCTTGAGGAGCCGGAGCTTGTAAGATGTTAGGAGCTTTATTGCCGCCCCCACGAATCACGCTTCTCTGTGGAATAGCCATCGAACGGTTACTGGCTTCCAGATTTACCGTTTGATTCGGTATGGAAGTACGGTCTACCATCACGTTGTACATTAGCTTGGTGCCTTCGCCTATAACCTTATATAACGTCTTACGTAACAAGTCCACAAATTTATCCTCCAGAAATTCATAGAAAAACTGGCTGGGCACTTGTACGATAAGCGTATTGTCCTCATATTTTAATGGTACAATGGGGACAAACCACGTTTTATATGTCGACTCGGGTACGTTGTCTCGAATGATATCCAGACAACGATTCCATAGCTCCACATGATTGAATTCACTCATAACGGCTCTACTACATTTATTAATTAAGCTAAACTTCTACAGTATGCAAATTTGGGAATCTTTATCGAGAAAAACAAATCTCTTTTTTGTTGTTATTCTCATTGAGAGAATAAGGCGTTTACTCTCAACGACTTATCATTTCCTTTTAAAACGCCTTTTTACTAAGAGATTTGCTACTGTATAAGCCATTGTCTGTTAACTCATTATCATTCTTTAAAGCCGGATTCATGCGTCCGTCGCTTTTTTTGCCTATTCTATTCATTCGCTCTGTAGGTGGGACTGTTAGAAAGTGCCGAAGCATTTTTTAAGATGTTCGTTATTTAGATGGAATCTATTTAATCGGACTTTGAAGCTTTTCTTTTTTTCCAAACAGGGAGAAATGAACATAGCGTTTGGGGTGGGCTTTCAAGTCTTCGAGCAGACTTGCTGCATTAGTTGCAGTGGCGTTTAAATTGTTATACAGTTGCGGGTCATTCAGCAGTAAGCCGACGGTATTGTCTTTGCTGTTCAATCCGTCTGTAATCATTTTTACATTCGTGATGGTTGAGTCTATTTTAGCAAAGGTTGCGGCGTAGTTTATTTGTTTAAGGTTGTTGCTGATAATAATGAAGTTATCTCCCAGCGTATTTAGTTTTCCGGTGAGTTGTGGCAGGTCTTTTTTCATTACGTGAGCCAGTTGTCCGCTCGCCACTTCCAAGTTTGCTGTCGTCTTCTCCATAGAGTGCAAGGTTGCCGGGATGCTGGAATCTTTCAAGATGGCGTTCAAAGAGATTAAAATGGAGTCCAGTTTGGGCAGTAGTTGTTCTACTTGTGGCATCATCCTCGCCACATTTTCCATCATGCCGTTGTTCAGATTTCCTTGAATGGTGTCGCCTATGCTGCACTTTTCGCGGGGATTGTTTGCCAAAAGAATATTCATTCTCACTCCTCCCATGAGTTCCGATACTAATTCGGCGGAGCTGCCTTTGGGGATGCGCAGGTCTGTATCTAGTTCTACTTCTACTACCACATTTCCGGGTTGAGTGTAATCATAAGCAATCTCACGTACAATACCTACCCGCACTCCGTCGGCAAACACGGGGCTTGATTTAGCCAGTGCATTCACATTGTGAAACTTTACATAGAAATAGCTGGACGGTTTGAACATGTTGATACCCTTCAGATAGTTAATTCCATAAACGAGTATGCATAGTGCCACTATGCCCGCAATTCCTATTCGAACTTCTTTTGTAATATACTTCATTTTAATCTTTTATTTATTTCTTTTCTTTTTAAATTCTTGAATGGCGGCATTGATGTTCATCTTCTCTCCATTTTTGAAGGCGATGATGAAAGCATCTTTAAATAGTGCCGTAATGCTGCGTTTTGTACGAAGCACCTGATTGTAATCGGCAGAAGCTTCGTGCGTGTATTTGTATAATCCTTCCTCTTGGTAGTAAGTTACGTCTTTGAGTCCTTTGAATCGTCTGTCTTTGGGGGAAAGTGGATTGGAGGAGGTGAGTATTTGTATTTTGAACAGTATTTCATCCTCTTTTGTTGCGTTTACCACTCTTTCTATCGCTTCTTCTTTTTGCTGAAGATTTTCCGGTGTGCTGTCCGGTTCGGGCTGGCGAATGATTCGTTCTTCTTCCGTGGGGACAATGGTGCGGCTTGCTCCTGTAAGCCGAATTTCGTATTCGCGTTTATAGGTCATGAAGGCGCGAAAGATTCCGTTGGACAGGTTGTCCGTTCCCTCATCGGTGTTCAAGTAACGTTCTTCTTCGGGGGTGGATATAAATCCTAGCTCCACCAGTATGCTGGGCATAGCGCTTGCTTTGAGAACGAGGAATCCCGCTTGATGCACACCGCGGTCTACACGGCTGCAAGCGTGGCGGAATTGCTTTTGTACGAGGGATGCCAGATGCACGCTCTGTTCCATATATTTGTCCTGCATAAATTCGAAGATGATATACGATTCGGCTGAATTTGGATTAAATCCCGCGTAGCGTGTTTCGTAATCGTTTTCATAGAGGATGACCGAGTTCTCCCGCTTGGCAACGTCCAGATTGGCATTTGATTTTGCCAGACCCAGCGTCCAGGTGGAAGTACCTTTTGCCGTATTGTTTCTTGCCAGTGCATTGGTGTGTATAGAGATGAACAGGTCGGCATTGGCATTGTTGGCTATTTCCGCCCGGCGATTGAGCGGGATGAAGATGTCTTTGCTTCGCGTGTATATTATTCTCACATCTTCGCAGTTCTGCTTGATAAGATTGCCGAGCTTTAACGCTACATTGAGGTTGATATTCTTCTCTTTGGATGTTCTGCCCACGGCACCCGGGTCGTGACCTCCGTGTCCGGCATCAATAACCACAACAAAGTCCTTGCCCCATGCATGGCTGCCATGAAGCGGAGAAACGAGTAGGCAGATGCAAACAAGTCTGTATAATATGTTTAGTCTACGTAGTCCCATATCTGAAATAATACGCAAAGGTAGTTGAAATTTGTCGAAAACTCACTATCTATCCTTAGGTTTTGCGCTTTTTATCCTATTTCTGCTATCAGATGAGCGAGATATTTTGTTACTTTGCGGCGTGAATACAAAAATGATAGAATGATGTTGAAGTTTCTCAAAGATTGGACATTGCCCATTGCCATGTTGGTAGGTGGCATTGGTTATCCTTTATTCATTACGTTTTCTTTTCTCACTCCAGTGCTCATCTTTAGCATGTTACTACTCACGTTTTGTAAGGTGACGCCGCAGGAATTAAAACCTAAACGCTTGCATCTGTGGCTGCTTTTCATTCAAGTGTTCGGTGCATTGGCTGCCTATCTGTTGCTCTATCGCTTCAATAAGATAGTGGCGGAGGGGGTAATGGTGTGCATTATTTGTCCCACCGCTACTGCTGCTGCAGTCATTACGGCCAAATTGGGAGGCAATGCCGCCAGCCTCACCACTTATACCTTGATTGGCAATATTGGTGCGGCAGTTGCTGTACCTCTCTTCTTTCCGTTGATTGAGGTCAATCCGGATCTTTCTTTCTGGAGCTCTTTTTTAGTAATCTTGGGCAAAGTTTTTCCCTTGCTCATTTGTCCTTTCCTTCTGGCTTGGCTGTTGCAGAAGTTTGTTCCACGAGCGCATCGTCTGCTATTGAGCTATCATGAATTAGCTTTTTATTTGTGGGCTGTCTCCTTGTCCATTGTTACTGCTCGAACGGTTTCTTCTTTGGTGACTAATTCTGCTGACGGCTTCACTGAGGTGCTGATTGCTTTATCCGCTCTTGTAGCCTGCTGCCTTCAGTTCTTTTGGGGTAAAACGTTGGGCAGTCGCTACAACGACCGCATCAGTGGCGGGCAGGCCTTAGGGCAGAAGAACACCATTCTTGCTATTTGGATGGCACATACCTATCTTAATCCTCTTTCATCGGTCGGTCCGGGGTCGTATGTTTTGTGGCAAAACATCATCAATAGTTATCAGTTGTGGAAAAAGAGAAATAAAGAACTAAATAAAAGCTAATGAAATAGCTGATTTACAGCGGTTTTATGATTCTGGCGATATTTGTTGTGAACTTCCTTGTTTTCCTTTGTTTTGTTGTTTTTAGGTACATGTTTGTTGCTCGTTTGTGTCTTGTTTCAGAATAAAGCCTCTTTTCTTTTGGTGGTTGCTGATTTGGTAACAGCTTATCTGGAAGCTTCAAAAAAAAGATCTTTATTAATGTTTCTGTTTATGGAAACATTAGTTATCTTTGCAGCGTTGAATAACAAATTAATGGAAGCTAAAGAGAAATTTAAAGTAGTCTATTCACCTGATGCAATAGAGTTCTTGCAAAGGACAGAATCAAAGACACGGGATAAGATAGCTTATAATATTGATAAGGCTATTTATACATTAGACCCTGAACTATTCAAAAAGCTAACAGGGGATATTTGGGAGTTTAGAACCTTGTATAATGGGAAGCAGTACCGTTTATTGGCTTTTTGGGACAAAACCAAAGGTATAGAAACATTAGTTATTGCTACACATGGCTTTATTAAGAAAACACAGAAAACGCCCTCTAAAGAAATAACGAGGGCAAACGAGATTATGAAAGCATACTTTGAACAAAAAAAATAAGGATATGGATAAAATGAAATTCTACACTCATGAAGAAATGAAAGATGAGGTGATAGGTAAAAAAGGTACTCCAGAACGTGACAAGTATGATGAACGATTAGAAATGTTCCTCATCGGTGAAGCTATCAAACGTACCCGGCTGGAAAAGAATCTCACACAGGAAGATTTAGGCAAGTTGGTAGGCGTGCAGAAAGCCCAAATATCCAGAATAGAGAACGGTAATAATCTAACCTTTGCCACCGTGATAAGATTATTCAAGGCAATGGGGGTTAGTGCTAAACTTGAAATAGGCAATTTGGGTAAGGTTGCTTTATGTTGAGGCTTATTTTGCAGGTATCAAAATAAAGAGTATATTTGCTAAAGGAAACCCGCCAAAAGAAGATAAACGTATCTCTTTGTTGCTATTTTGTTACCCGCTTATAGTTATAGGCTGGTTTTCTATTTGTATATCAGCTGTTTATGATGATATTATTATGTTTTGTGGCAAACATCATCAATAGTTATCAGTTGTGGAAAAAAAGAAAGATAGAGCAAAAGAAAAGCTATTGAACTTGCTGATTTACGATAGATCCTTTATGTGAGCCAGTGTTGATGTCATTTTGGATCAGCACTGACGGCTGCTTTTTTTAGAAAAAAGGTTTTTTTTAAAGACGGAAACGTTTTTTCAAAAAATGGAAACGTTTAAAATAAAGGTGGAAACGTTTTCGAAACAAGATGTTACATGTTTTTTTTAAAGATGTTACGTGTTTTTTTTAAAGATGGAAGTCTTTAAAAAAAACACGTAACATCTTTTTTTTGAAGGAAGTCCTTCTTTGTGATAGTCTTAAAAAAAGAACTGTGTTTCAGCGTGAGTTTGCTGATAATTTACTAATATTGCACTCACAAACTGAAAAAAAACAGATTGAGATGAATCCGATAGATTTGATTAACACTTACTATCCGTTAGAGAATGCTCTGAAGCGCTTGTTGCTACAGCATAGCGAGTCTGTGGCGCAAAAATCTATCGAGATAGCCGAGCACCATCCGGCGTTTAAACTAGATACCACTTTCCTCTATGAAGCAGCTATGTTGCACGACATCGGAATCTTTCTGACTAATGCCGAAGAGATTCATTGTATGGGCGTATATCCCTATATCTGTCATGGCTATTTAGGTGCAGAGCTGGTGCTGCATGCAGGCTTTCATCGGCATGCGTTGGTGTGCGAACGGCATACAGGTGCCGGGCTTTCGCTCGACGAGATTGTGAAACAACAACTACCTTTGCCTCTGCGCGAGATGGTGCCCGTCACCCTCGAAGAACAAGTCATCTGTTTTGCTGACAAGTTCTTCTCCAAGAGTCATCCCGATCAAGAAAAAACGATAGAAGCAGCCCGCAAGAGCATTGCCAGGTATGGTGGAGAAGGGGTTGCCCGCTTTGAAAGGTGGTGCTCCCTCTTCCTATAGCACTTGAAAAAAATAATTAAAAACAGCCATTTGCACGTATAATTGGTGAAGATTGTGTACTTTTGCCCCTTCAAGCGTAAACTATAAGTTAATGGCGCCATTGAAAGCAAATACAATTATATCATTCATACTGCTGTTTGTTTTACTGTTGCTTCCCGATGAGACGATGTCTCAACGACGGAGAAAAGGAACAGATACTGTTCGCGATAGCTTGCAGACAGACACGCTAAAAGCAGATTCCTTGCGTACGGACTCGCTGCAGGCACCCAAAGCAAAACAAAAACAGCCGCTGGATGCTCCGGTGATTTATTCGGCAAACGATTCTATCGTTTTTACTGAAAACGGATATGCCCACCTCTACGGAGAAGGAAAGGTGAATTACGAAAAAATAGCGGTTGAATCTCAGATTATCTCGATGAATATGGACAGCAGCACGGTCTTTGCCCGCGGTGTAACCGACTCGCTAGGGGTGGAAACAGGCAAACCGGTGTTCAAAGAAGGAGAAATGTCTTACGACACCAAATCCATCCGTTACAATTTCAAGAGTAAAAAAGGATACATTAACAATGTTATCACCCAGCAAGGCGAAGGTTATGTGGTGGGCAACAATGCTAAGAAAGGCGCCGATGATATCCTCTTTATGCAAGATGGAAAATACACTACGTGCGACAATCACGAGCACCCGCACTTCTACCTACAACTCACCAAAGCCAAAGTCCGCCCTAATAAGAATGTGGTGACCGGTCCTGCCTATCTGGTGGTGGAAGATGTGCCTTTGCCGCTAGCTGTACCTTTTTTCTTTTTTCCGTTCTCGAGCAGTTACTCTTCCGGATTTATTATGCCTACGTATATGGACGATTCTGCCCGCGGATTCGGACTTGCCAACGGGGGCTATTACTTTGCCCTTAGTGACCTTCTTGACTTGAAACTGACTGGAGACATCTTTACCAAAGGCTCTTGGCGGCTGGGTGTAGAGTCGAACTATAACAAACGCTATAAGTTTTCCGGATCGTTGCTGGCGGACTATCAAATAACGAAGCTGGGTGAAAAGAATATGCCGGACTACTCTGTGGCAAAAGACTTTAAAATAGTGTGGAGCCACCGCCAAGACGCCAAAGCAAGCCCCAACACCACCTTCTCTGCCAGTGTCAACTTTTCGTCGAGCAGCTATGAACGGACGAACATCAACAACCTGTACAACTCGAACTTGATGACACAGAATACAAAGACTTCGAGTATCAGTTATTCGCGCAACTTTCCCGATCAGAAGCTGACCATCTCCGGTACGGCTAACATAGCTCAGACTATGCGCGACTCTTCGCTTTCGATGACTTTGCCCGACCTGAACATTACGCTCAGCCGTATATTCCCGCTCAAACGCAAGCACGGCGTTGGCTCGGAACGATGGTACGAGAAAATCTCTATGAGCTATACCGGACGCTTGACGAACAGTGTGAAAACCAAGGATACGGAATTATTCTCTACTAGCTTCAGCAAGTGGGAGAATGCCATGAACCACAATATTCCCATCGACGCCACCTTTACTCTTTTTAAATACCTCAACATCTCCCCTCGTTTCAATTACACGGAGCGATGGTACACCCGGAAGGTGAAAAAAGAGTTCGACGAGACGAAGAATCAGTGGGTGATGCAGCCGGGCGATACGTTGCACGGATTCTACCGCGTGTCCGATTACTCTGTCTCTGTGAATTTGGGCACGAAGTTGTACGGTATGTACAAACCTTTGTTCATGAAGAAAAAAGAAATTCAGATACGCCACGTTTTTACGCCGCAAATAAGCTATAGCGCTGCACCGGGCTTTGGAAAGTATTGGGAGACGCATACTGATGCAGACGGACGCGAACAATTTTATTCTCCTTACGAGAGCCAGCCTTTTGGCGTTGCTCCCCGCGAAAAGCAGGGCATGATTTCGCTGGATGTGGCTAATAATTTTGAAATGAAATACAGAGATCGCAATGACTCCATCAAAAAGAAGAGCTTGATAGATGAGTTAGGGGGGAGTATCTCCTACAATACGGCTGCTAAGATTAAACCGTGGAGCAACTTGACGATGCGTTTGCGTCTGAAGCTGTCTAAAAGTTATACGTTCAATTTGAATACTTCGTTTGCCACCTATGCCTATGCCTTCGACAAGAGCGGTAATGTGATAGAAGGTAATCGCACGGAGTGGTCGTACGGTCGCTTCGGACGGTTCCAAGGGTACAGTTCGTCCTTCAACTATACCTTTAATAATGGTACGTGGAAAAAATGGTTTGGTCCCAAAGAAGAGGACAACAAAAATAAGGACAAGAAAAAAGGCAAAATCAACGGGGAAGATGACGAGGAGTTAGCTTCCGATGAAAAAACGAATAAGCAGCCGGAGAAGAAAGTGGAGAAAGCCAAAGCGGACAGAGACGGATATCAAGTCTTCAAGATGCCTTGGTCGCTCAGTGTGAACTATGGTTTTGGCTTCACCGAAGACCGTTCGCGACCCATTAACCGCAACTCCATGCGCTATCCGTTCACTTTCTCGCAGAACTTGAGTGCTTCGGGCAACATCAAGCTCTCTAATAATTGGACGGTAAACTTCAATACAGGTTACGATTTTAAGGTCAAGCAGATTGTACAGACTTCACTGACCCTTTCTCGCGATTTGCACTGTTTCAACATGTCCGCTAGCTTGTCTCCTTTCGGCATCTACAAGTACTATAACTTCACCATTCGTGCCAACGCCAGCATTTTGCAAGATTTGAAATGGGAGCAACGCAGCCAGACGCAGAGCAATATTGAGTGGTACTAAAAGAAACTTACTTGATCTTTATAGATTTATAGCTACCTTTGCAACGTTAACTGAGAGAGCATAGGCATGGACTTGAACGAAATATCCGAAAAGACAATCACCGCATTGCGTCATGGAGACGTTAAATCATTTGATAAAATATACCATACGTACTACCTTTACTTATGTGCTATTGCTGTTTATTATGTTCGCAACAGACAAGTGGCCGCTGAAATAGTAAACGATGTTTTTGTGTCCTTTTGGCAAAAGCGTAATCAAATCACTTATCCGGTTCTTCCTTACTTGCGGCGTGCTATTCAGAATGGTAGCATCAGCTATCTTCGTTCTTCTTCTTATGCTGAACGGGAATTGATAGAAGAGGATGCTTTGGCTTTTCTTGAAAATCATATTCTATCTTCCGATAATCCCTTAGAAAGCCTTGAAGCAAGCGAAATGCACGAAATGATTCTTCAAAAGGTCAATGAACTTCCAGATAGATGTCGTGCCATTTTTAAGTCTCATCTATATGAGAGCAAATCTTATACAGAAATAGCCGAAGAATATGGTCTTTCGGTTACCACCGTGAGGGTGCAAATGAAAATAGCGTTGGAAAAGCTAAAAGACAAACTGCCTGGTTCGCATTTTATCGCCTTATTAATCTTTTTCTTGTAGAAAGTTGCCTTCTCTTTAAACGTTTTCTTTTCTGTTTGCGTATTAGTTAGTATATGTCAAAAATGGAAAAAGAAAAACCTCAAGGAGAAACGTTTGTTACCAACGATCTCAAACTACAAATAAGTAATTATTTGGCGGGCGATTGCAGTCTTCTGGAAAAGAATCTTTTGCTTTCTTTCTTAGCATCCAATGCGGAAGGAGCTGCGCTTTTTCAACAAATGTCTGCTGTGCGGGCTATTGCCTCCGTTCCGGCTTTTGCAGATGAAGCAGAAGCTAATTTGGAGCAACTAAAGAAACGAATGCAACCTTCTACTCCAATGAACCCTCGTAAGCGATTGCCTGTCTGGATGAAAATAGCAGCGGCTGTGCTGCTACTTCTTTCCTTTAATCTTGGTTGGTATCTTTATACCGACCATTTGACGGCAATTTATACTGATCAACAAGCTTCTTATGAAATAAAAGTTCCTGCTGGTTCACGAACGAATATTATATTGCCAGACGGTACGGACGTCACACTCAACGCAGGCTCAGTATTACGTTATTCGCGCGGGTTTGGTATTCGCGAGCGGCAGGTGTCGCTCAGCGGAGAAGGCTATTTTAAAGTAGCAAAAAACGCCAAGATTCCTTTTTATGTACATACGAATGGCGTGCAAGTGCAAGTGGTGGGAACCATGTTTAATGTCTGTGCCTATGATAACGAACGATATGTTACGGTGAGTTTGATGGAAGGCAAGGTGAATTTGACCCTAGATGGAAACGGTACTTGCATAGCGCTTGCTCCGCATGACGAAGTGATATACGATCGGTCTACCCGAAGTGCGAGCAAAA
>JAVVVS010000025.1:0-34175 GCA_036652495.1 Bacteroides sp. | reverse complement strand
GAAATATTACGCCCAAGTCCGGCAAAAAACAGGAATCCCGCATACAAATGGCTCTGTTCTTAAGCTATTACGTATGCGGGATTTAGTGCAACAACAGTATTGTATGCGGTAAAAGATTATTCCTTCTTCAGCAGGAACTCGTCGATGGCTTTCTTGAACGTTGCCTTATCAGCTGAGCCGCGCATCAACTGTGGTTCGCCATTCATCGGGATATACACAAAAAGTGGAATGCTGGTGGCGTTGAAAAGAGTGGCGAGCTCTTTCTCTTTATCTACATTTACTTTATAAATAATTATTTTTCCGGCATACTCTTTCGCCAACTCTTTCATAATAGGTGCTGTTTGACGGCAAGGACCGCACCAATCGGCATACAAATCAATGATAGCGGGTTTAGTGCCTTTGTATTTCCATTCTGTGGCTTTCTGTTGATAGTCGAATACATGGTCCACAAAAAGGGTCTTGTTCATCGCGATGACTTCGCCGGAGGGCGTTTTTTTGTTTTGTTGCTCTACTTTAGCTCCGTCATTGATGGCATAAGCGATAATACCCATCATGACAAAAGCTACCGTTGCAATTACTTTTTTCATTCTTCTTTTTTTATATACATTTCCATTACTCCGGACAATTCTTTAGCTGGAATGATTCCTGAATGACGCCAGATTGATTCTCCATCTTTAAAAAGAATGAGGGTAGGCACTGTCTGTATTCTGAATCTTTTAGCTAAATCTTCGTGTTGGTCTACATCTATTTTGGCGATGCGGACTTTATCTCCCAATTTAGTTTTTACTTCTTCCAAGATGGGTTTCATGGCTTTGCAAGGACCACACCATTCTGCGAAAAAATCCACTAACACGGGGACTGGGGACTGTATTAACTCTTGAAACTTTTCCATAATTCTTTTGTTTTAATCTGTTCAGCCCTTTTGCGGGGCAAATATAGCTACTAATTTCATACTATAACGCAAAAAACCTTGATTTTGTTCATCGGGCAGTGCTTATTGTGAGGAAGAGGGAAGGGGGTATTTACAGTTAGGGCACGCAGGTTTAATCATTTTGTATTAAACCTGCGTGCCCTAACTGTGATAGGCTGGGGTGACTTTTATTCCACTATATCCAGCTCTTTAATCAGATGCGAAGCACCGGCATACTTATCGATAATAAATAAGGTATAGCGGATGTCTACACAGGCGGCACGCTGTGAAGAAGGGCGGAAGGCAATGTCGCCGGTCAGTCCTTCATAGTTGCGGTCGAAGGCGGTGCCGATGAGCTGTCCTTTGCCATTGAAGACGGGGCTGCCGGAGTTGCCTCCTGTGTTGTCCGTGTCTACAATGAAGCAGACAGGCATCTCGCCGTTCTTCATGGCGTAGCGTCCATAGTCTTTGGCTTGGTAGAGCTGCTTCAGCTTAGCGGGTACTACGAATTCCCAATTGCTCGGGTCTTCTTTTTCCATTGCTCCTTTGAGAGTGGTGAAGAAGTCGTATTCCACACCGTCTGCCGGTTGGTAGGAGCGTACTTTTCCGTAGGTGAGCCGCAGGGTGGAGTTGGCATCGGGAAAGATGGGCGTGCCGGCTTCTTGTTTCATATCCATCATTCCTTTCACCCACACTTTGTGGGCGGCATTGTAGTTTTTGTTTGCTTCTTGCATGGCGAGTGCGGTGCGCACCAGTCCCTCTTGGATAGAATATTTAAAGAGTAGCATCCAGTCTTTGTCCATCTTGTTGAGCGTGGGGTTGTGGATGAATTTGTCGAAGTTTGCTTTGTTCCCGAAGATGGAATGGTCAAAGCAGGCATCTACAAAGTCATCGCTGTTTCCTTTAAAACGGGTGTCAATCACGTTGTAAATGCTGATGCGTTCTTCTTTGGGGATGTAGCTTGCATAAGTCTTCAGCATCTTTTTGGCTACGGTCCGTTCTACTTCGGGAAAGCGTATGGCTTTGAAGTAGGCTTCGCCTTCTTCTTTCAGTGCTTCGATGGCTGCTGTGGGTTTTTTGTTGTTTTTCCCTTTCAGCGCATCGGCCAGTCTTTGAGTGGAGGGGAGTTTCATAAAGTCGAGTCCCGTGACTAAGGCTTCGTTGATGGCTTGTTGATGGTACAACGGACTGCGGCGCTGAGCCACGATGGAGCGTATTTCGTCGAAGGCTTTCTGATAGGAGTCATCTCCCTTTTCGCGTCCGCGCGCTAAGAGCTGTTCTTGCTGTGCGCGTTTGGTGTCGAGTATTTTGAGCCGCACCAGTCCTTCATTCATGCCGATGGCATTCTTCCAGTAGTTGGCAGAAGAGGCGTACTTGCTGGCGTAATGAATGCGCACGGCAGGGTCGCGCTGCATTTCTGCCATGAGTACTTCCTGGCGGTCGGCGCGTACATGGTGGCGCATGAAGTTGGTGGTCTGCATTCGCTCTTCCACTTCGTCCGAAATCATGTATCGCCAGTTGCGTCCGGGGAAGCCCATTACAAAGGCGAAGTCGTTCATCTCAATACCAGCCAAGCTGATGGTGAGGTGTTTTTTTACTTTCAACGGAACATTCTCTTTGGCGTATTGGGCAGGTTTTCCTGTTTTGTCGGCATAGATGCGGAACAAGGAGAAGTCGCCTGTTTGGCGCGGCCACATCCAATTATCGGTGTCTGCACCGAACTTGCCGATGGAGGAGGGAGGAGCGCCTACCATGCGTATGTCGCTGTACACGGTTTTGACGAAGAGGTAGTAACGGTTGCCGCCGTAGAAAGCTTTCAGCTCCAGACGGGTGGCAGGCGTGATAACGATGTTCTCTGCCTTGGCAAAGCGGTCGGCTACTTTCTTCAGGTAGTTGGGCGAAAGGTAATTGGTGCCTTGCGGGTCTTCGTCTTTTTTCAATTGTTCGTTCACGTAAGGGGTCACGTCGAGAATGCGGTCGATAAAGGTTACGGTGAGCCCTTTGCACGGAAGTTCTTCTCCGCGGTTCATCGCCCAGAAGCCATCGGTCAAGTAGTCATGTTCCACGCTGCTGTGCTGCTGTATGGAGCCGTATCCGCAATGATGATTGGTCAGCACCAGTCCTTCTGCCGAGATTATTTCACCCGTGCATCCGCCCCCGAAGTGAACCACGGCGTCTTTCAATGCGATGGCGTTGTCACTGTACACTTGTTCGATAGGAATTAGCAAACCGAGTTCGCGCATGGCGGCAGCGTTTTGCGCCCGGAGGTCGGTGAGCATCCACATGCCCTCGTCCGCCTGTGCGGTGAGCGCAGTGAGGGCGAGGATAGCTAAAAATAGTTTCTTTTTCATTCTACAATAGTCATTTCGTTAATAAGGTGGCTGCATCCGCCCAGTTTGTCGAGAATAAAGAGTACGTAGCGGATGTCTAAGTTGATGCAACGTTGCAGGTCGTTGTTGAAGTTGATGTCTCCGCTCAGCGACTCCCAGTTGCCATCGAAGGCCGTTCCGATGAGTTCGCCGTTAGCGTTCATCACAGGGCTGCCCGAGTTTCCACCGGTGATGTCGTTGGTGGTGAGGAAGCAGACGGGCATGTCGCCGTTGGGCAAGGCATATTTACCGAAGTCTTTTTTAAGAATCAGTTCTTTCAGCTTGGCGGGTACATTAAACTCGCGGTTGTTGGGGTCTTCTTTCTCAAGCACCCCTTCGGTGGTGGTGTAATACTTATAATGCACGCCGTCTCTGGGGCTGTAAGGTTTCACATTACCATAGGTCAGGCGGATGGTGAAGTTCGCATCGGGATAGGAGGGGGTGGGAAGTTTCATCTCGCCCAAACCGCGGATATACGTTTTGTGCAGCAAAGCTAATTCTTTGGGGAGGTCACCCAGCTGGTCGGACAAAGCGGTTAACCGGTCGTATTTAGCGCGGGAGTAGGCTGTAGCCAAGTCGTTGTCTATTGCTTTCACGGTTGGCTTCTTCATGAATTTGTCGAAGTTGGCTTGGTTGGAAAGGATAGATTGGCTATAAAGCGCATCGATATATGCGTTATAATCTCCTTTGTACGTTTTTTCGATGGTGAGGTAGATGCTGGGACGATTCTCTGCCGGAATCATTTCTGCATAGAGCGGCAGGAGGGCTTTAGCTACTTTGCGGTCTACTTCATGGTCATAATCTTTGTTATGGATGTCGGCGAAGACATCTTTCAACTGTGCCAGACTGGCATTGATGGCCGAGTCATTCTTTTGTTGCAAGGCTTCCTTCAGCTTGTCCATCATCTTGAACGGACTGCCGAACTCGATGCCGCTAAAGAATACTTCCGTAAGGCAAGTCAATTGATGGTTTACCGGCATGGTCTTTGCCACGGCTTCGTCTATCTTTTGCACTACTATCTGATAGTTGGTTTCGTTTTTTGCCTGGGCAAAAGCGGCAAACTTAGTCTCTTGTGCTGCTTTGTCGCCCAATACGTTGTTGTCGATGATGGCTTTGTTCATGCCGATGGAGTTTTTCCAATAGTTGGACGAACCGGCATATTTGTTGGCATACTGAATGCGTACTTTATCGCTGGCGTTCATTTCGGCTTTGAGCACCTCCAGCCGGGCACCGCGTACTTTGATGCGGGGAGCGTTCTCGGCTTCCATGCGTTCTTTCACTTCGGATACGGTGAGGTAACGGCTCGTTCTTCCGGGAAAGCCAAGTATCATGGCATAGTCACCTTCTTGCAATCCTTTGATAGAGATAGGCAGGTGCTTCGTGGTTTTTAGCGGCACATTGGTGGCGGCATAGTCTGCCGGTTCTCCGTTGGCATCGGCATAGATGCGGAACATGGAGAAGTCGCCCGTGTGGCGCGGCCACATCCAGTTATCTGTCTCTCCGCCAAATTTACCTACGGAGGAAGGAGGAGCGGCTACCATACGAATGTCCGAGTATATCTTCTTATAAAACAAATAGAACTTGTTCCCAGCATAGAAGGGCAGGGCTTGCGGCACGATGCCCTTTTTGTCTTTCAAATTGCTCTTGGCAAAAAGCTCTTGCGCAACTTTCTGGAGGAAGCTGTAGGTATAAGATTCTGTTTCGCTGATTTCCTTGGCAGCGACCTTGGCGTTCACTAAGTCGGTGATGTCTTCTATGCGTTCGATAAAGGTGAATTTAAGTCCCGGAGTCACCAGCTCTTTGTCTCTTGACGTAGCCCAGAAGCCATCTGTCAGATAATCGTGCTCTACGGAACTGTGTTGCTGGATAGAGGCATAGCCGCAGTGGTGGTTGGTGAGTATCAAGCCTTCGGGCGAAATGATTTCACCCGTACAACCTCCTCCGAAGATGCCGACAGCATCTTTCAGCGAGGTTCCGTTGGGGTTGTACAAGTCTGTAGCTTCGAGCTTCAGTCCTTGTTTTTTCATCATGTCAATGGAGTTCTGTTGTTGCATCAGTTGAAGCAACCACATTCCTTCGTCCGCTTGAGCAGAGCAAACTACCAGCGCTGCCAGCGCCAATAGGTAAAGTTTCAGTTTGTTCATTCTAAAAATTATTTAAAGTTGTTTTGATTGTCCTTCAGGGCTTCCATTATATTGGCGGGTGGGCGTTGGTTCATCAGTTCATTCTTCATGAAGTCCATGTACGGCGCCACGTGTTGAAAGAACTGATGATAACCTTTACAGAGGTAGTTGAGTCCCGGTTCGCCCGTTGCCGTCCGGATAAAACGGTTTTTGGGGCATTCTCCGTTGCAGGCAAACAAGAAATCGCAGTCTTTGCATTGGGTGGGGAGTGTCTGCTGCTTCATCTGTCCGAAGGCAGTCTGCCGTTCGCTATACATCATTTCGACCAAGGTTTGGGCGTAAAGGTTTCCCAGTTTGAATTCGGGGAACACGAAGTGGTCGCAGGAGTACACATCTCCATTAAATTCCATCACGCCGGCATGTCCGCACGTTTTAGCCATCGAGCAAACGCCGGGTTGTTCGCCCATCCAGTTGGCAAGCGTAGAGTCGAATAGCTGGATAAAATAATTGCCTACGTCTTCTTTTACCCATTCGTCGAATATCGTGCATAAGAAGTTGCCCCATTGTGCGGGGCTGACCGAGAAATCTGCCAGCGTTCCGTTCTCGCGTTCGGCGAGTGACGCCAGATGACGCCCGTCTTGATGCGGAAAGATTCGTTCGACGATGGGGGCGAACTGAATGTAGTGGCAGTCGAGCTCTTTAAAAAAGTGATAGAAGTCGAGCGGATAATCGGCATTGAAGTCGTTCACCACTGCCATAGCGTTCCATTCCACTCCGTGCTTTTTTAGTAAGTTGATGCCATGCATCACTTTTACAAACGAAGGCTGTCCTTGTTTGTTCTTCCGGTATTCGTCGTGGAACTCTTGTGGCCCGTCGATAGAGACACCCACGAGCCAATTGTTTGCTTTGAAAAACTGGCACCATTCATCCGTCAGCAGGGTGCCGTTGGTCTGTATGCAGTTGTCGATGGTGCGTCCGTTGGCGTACCTTTTTTGCAGCTCCAAAGCTTTCTTGTAAAAAGCGATGGGGCGCATCAGAGTTTCGCCTCCATGCCACGTGAAGAGTACTTGCGGCATGGTTTGTGAATGAATGTATTCTTCGATGAACTTTTCCAGCAGCTCGTCGCTCATCACGTGTTTGGGATTCTCCCGGTATAGCTTCGCTTTTTCTAGGTAGTAGCAATAGTCGCATGCCAAGTTGCATACGGATCCTACCGGTTTCAACATCACATAGAGGGGCTTAGCGAAAGGAGCATAGGTCGTCATTTCTATTTCTTTTTTTAGTTTTAACTTGTCTCTTGACATTTTGTCATTCTCCAATTGCAAAAATAGGTAAAGTAACCGAAAATATCTATCTAAAGAGGATGTTTATAAGCATTATTAAAGAAAAAAGTATTGCGTCTTTTAAATATTGATAAAATGTTTCATTAGAAACCGAAACCGTTGTACCTTTGTCCCCACATAATAACAATTAAGTAAATGCACATAAACAAAACTTTGCCTTTATTGCTTCTGCTCTTGGCGCTTACTTCGTGCGCACAAAAATACAAGATAGAAGGTTCTTCATCGGTGAGCAGCCTCGATGGTCGCATGCTCTTTATCAAGATGCTTGATAAAGGGGAATGGGTGAAAATAGATTCTGCTGAAGTGGTTCATGGTCTCTTTTCGATGAACGGGGCAGCCGATTCTGTGATGATGGTCTCCCTTTATATGGACGAAGAAAGCATAATGCCGTTGGTGATAGAAAATGGAGACATTAAAGTAGCCATTAGCAATACGGAATTAAAGGCAAGCGGAACGCCGATGAATGATGCCTTATACACGTTTATCGACAAAAAGAATGCGATGGATGCGCAGATAGGCGAGCTCGAACGCAAAGAAGCCCGGATGGTGTTGGATGGAAATAATCTGGCTGATATACAGCAGCAGCTGAGTAGTGAAGGCGAAGTGCTGGTGAAGGATATGAGAACCTACGTGAAGAAATTCATTTCGGACAATTACGAAAATGTGCTGGGTCCCAGCGTCTTTATGATGCTTTGCAGTGGCTTGCCTTATCCCATAATAACTCCGCAGATAGAAGATATTTTGAAAGACGCTCCTGCTTCTTTCAAAAGCCACAAGATGGTGATGGAGTTCATCACCAAAGCCAAAGAAAACCAACAACTGATTGAGGAGCGCCAACGTCTCGAACAAAATGCAGCTATGCAGCGCTAAGGTTTTGTACAGCTTTTAATCTTGATCTTTATTTACCACCATGCCTTTGTACTTCTCGGGCAATGCACTTTCTACCGCAGTATAGGCTTCTGCCAAGGTAGCTTTGATGTTTGCAATGCCTTTTCCTTTAGGAGGGATAGGTTCGTGAATGGTGAGCGTCATGCGGTGGCGATGAACCCACTTGCCGGTGCGTGGGAGGATGTCGAAAGAGCCGCTGATGGTGACGGGAACCACCGCCAACTGCAAATCGTCCGCCAACTGAAACGCCCCCTTCTTGAAATATCCCATGTGTCCGCTAAAAGAGCGTGCGCCTTCGGGAAAGACCACTAATGACACACCGTCTTTCAATGAATCTTTAGCTTGGTGAATGGTTTCGAGCACTTTTTTAGGTCCCGAACGGTCTACAAAGATGTGTCCGGCACTTTCGCATGCTTTGCCCACGAACGGCAATTTGCGCAAACTCTTTTTCATCATCCATTTAAAGTTGCGTCCTAAGAAACCGTAGATTAAGAAGATATCAAAAGCTCCTTGATGATTGGGCACAAAGATGTAAGACGTTTTTTTGTGAATCTTTTCACGTCCGTTCACCCTCACCGGAATGAGCAGAAACAGGCAAATGAGTTGCGACCAGATTTTCCCCGGATAATACCCCCAAATGTGTGCTCCTCCTACCAACGAACCGATGGTGGTGACTACTGCTGTAAGAATGGTTAGCACTAACAGGATAGGTAATGCAATGCAAACTTGATAGATGTAATAGAGTAGCTTCATGTAGCGTTCGGTTTAAATTCTCACAAAGATACAAGATTCTCTTTTTATACTTGCTTCAGCACTGGATTTTTTTTTCGAATGGATAGGCAGGCGTGTGTCTGGTTGTACGGTGTTCGGACTATGGCAACAAATGCCGGATGGTGGCAAGGGGAGCATAGAAAAACATTCTAGGACCGGAAAAACGCATCACCTCCCGCATCCGCTGACGCATAGCGGGCTGGTAACAATGCACGCTGCATTTTCTGCACGAGCCTTTCTTTTCTCCGAAGGGACAACGGTCCAAGCGTGTGCAGGCATAGCGGAGCAGTTCTTCGCAGGCTGGGCAAAGCACAGTGTTCTTCTCTTTTTTCCGGCAGTAGAGGCGTATCATACGCTCTACCGTTTTCTTCTCTTGTGCTCTATGTGTTTTATCTACTTCTTTCATCCTTTATTTGGGCGCCTTGTGGTAAAGGAAGAATGCGATGACCGAATAAAGCAAGTTTGGTATCCACACCGCTATCACAGGCGGGACATTTCCGCTGATAGCAAAGGTGGCAGCAATGGTTTGAAAGAGAATATACGAGAAGCTCAAAGCCAATCCGATGCCTAAATGAAGTCCCATACCGCCTTTTGTCTTCTTCGACGAGAGGGAAACACCGATAATGGTCAGAATGAATGAAGCAAAAGACATGGCAATCCGCTTGTGATATTCTATCTCAAACTCTTTTATATTGGCAAAGCCCCGTCGCTTTTGTTTTTCTATATATTCGCCCAACTGTGGACTGGTGAGCATTTCTTGTTGATTTTTCATTATCAGGAAGTCCGTCGGGTCCATATTGATGATTGAATCTTTCTGGTCGCCTTTGGTGATGGTTTCTTTCAGTCCGTCCAGATTACGAATCATATAGTCGTGAATGGTCCATTTGTTCACGGCAGTGGTGTCATAGGTGATGCGGCGGGCGGTCAGGTGAGAGACGAGCTTTTTGTCTACAAACTTATCGAGCGAAAACCGGTTGCCTGTTTTGTTATAGTCGGAATAATTATCAATGTAAGCTATCACGCCGCTGTCTACTTCGAGCTGAACATTACTCACCGCACTTGTCTTTTTCTTCTTCACGTACCGGTCTTCAAAGTTCAGACGCGTCACGCTGCCTTTGGGAATGACGTACGAGCCCAAGGCAAAAGTGGTGAGCGCAATGATTGCCGCCGAAATCATATAGGGGCGCATCATGCGTTTAAAGCTCATCCCAGTAGAGAACATGGCGATGATTTCGGAGTTCTCCGCCAATTTGGACGTAAAGAAGATGACGGCAATAAACACAAACAGCGGGCTGAATAGATTGGCGAAATAGGGAATGAAGTTCATGTAATACTGAAAGACAATAGCTGTCCACGGAGCTTGATGTTCCATGAACTTATCCATCTTTTCATTGAAGTCGAACACTACTGCGATAGAGATAATCAGTCCAATAGCAAAGACATACGTACCCAAGAACTTCTTGATGATGTACCAGTCCAGCTGTTTGATGTATTTATTGCTTTTCATAAACTATAGTCTTGTTGACACCCTTTTCACCATCATTGGCTTCCAAACGGAGAAGTCGCCTGCAATGATGTGCTTGCGTGCTTCGCCCACTAGCCAGAGATAAAATGCCAGATTATGAATCGAAGCGATTTGCATTGCCAAGAGCTCTTGCACATGAAATAAGTGACGAAGGTATGCCCGGCTGTACAACGTATCTACCGAAGAAGCTCCGTCTATTTCTATCGGGGCAAAGTCCATTTCCCACTTCTTGTTCCGCATATTCATGATTCCGTCTTTGGTGAAAATCATGCCGTTTCGTCCGTTGCGGGTAGGCATCACGCAGTCGAACATGTCTACACCGCGTTCGATGCCTTCGAGTATGTTGACTGGGGTGCCTACTCCCATCAAGTAGCGAGGTTTGTCTTTGGGTAAAATCTCGTTGACTAGTTCAATCATCTCATACATTTTCTCTACAGGTTCGCCTACCGCCAATCCGCCGATGGCATTGCCGTCCGCTCCTTTAGAAGCGATGAATTCGGCGGATTCTTTGCGCAAATCAGGATAAACGCAGCCTTGCACAATGGGGAAGAGCGATTGCTGGTAGCCGTATTTAGGTTCTGTTTCATTGAATTGCTGTATACAGCGGTCGAGCCAACGATGTGTCAATCCTAATGATTTCTTGGCGTAGGCATAGTCCGAGTCTCCCGGAGGGCATTCATCGAAAGCCATCATGATGTCGGCTCCGATGATGCGTTCGATATCCATCACGCGTTCGGGGGTAAAGATGTGTTTGCTGCCGTCAATGTGCGACCGGAACTCAGCGCCTTCTTCTCTCAACTTCCGGATGCCCGCAAGAGAGAAGACTTGGAAGCCGCCGCTATCGGTCAGCATCGGACGGTCGAAGCCGTTGAACTTATGCAATCCGCCCGCTTTCTCGAGCACTTCCACTCCGGGACGCAAATACAGGTGATAGGTATTCCCCAGAATAATCTGAGCTTTGATATCCTCTTTCAGTTCTGTTTGATGTACTCCTTTCACGCTGCCCAGCGTGCCTACCGGCATAAATATAGGTGTTTGTATCTGTCCGTGATCGGTGGTCATCAAACCTGCCCGGGCATTGCTTTTAGCGTCGGTGTATTGTAGTTCAAATGTCATTCTTTGCTGGCTTTCTTTACAGTGAAGTCAATCGCATCGGTTACTCTTTCATCAGTTAGCGCGATGTTGAACACCTCTTTAATATCACTTACATAATGGAAAGTCAGTCCTTTGAGATAAATCTCCTGGATTTCGTCTATATTCTTTTTGTTCTCTTCGCTCATCACAATCTCTTTGATTCCGGCACGCTTGGCAGCCAAAATCTTTTCTTTGACGCCACCCACCGGAAGTACTTTCCCGCGAAGAGTGATTTCTCCCGTCATGGCAAGGTTGGCTTTCACTTTCCGTTGGGTCAGTGCCGATGCCAGCGAAGTAGCCATGGTGATGCCGGCAGAAGGTCCGTCTTTAGGAATGGCACCTTCGGGTACATGTACGTGAATGTTCCAATTTTCAAAGAGTTCTTCGTCTAAATTGAGCAAAGAGGCATGTGCCTTGATGTATTCAAGCGCCAGCATAGCCGATTCTTTCATGACGTCTCCTAAGTTTCCGGTCAAGGTCAACCGTCCGCCTTTGCCTTTGCTCAAACTTGTTTCTACAAATAAAATCTCTCCACCCACCGCGGTCCATGCCAATCCGGTGACTACACCGGCATAATCGTTGCCTTGGTATTTGTCGCGGCTGTATTCTGTTGCGCCCAAAAAGTCGTACAGGTCTGCCGGTTTGATTTCTGTCTTCAGATAAAAGCCGTCTGTTGCATACTGGCGTGCCGACTTGCGAAGTATTTTTCCTATTTTCTTTTCCAATTCGCGCACGCCGCTTTCCCGGGTATAAGACTCGATGATGGTTTCCAGTGTGTCTTTCGGAATCTTAATATCATTTTTGTTCATTCCGGTGGCTTCGAGGGCTTTCGGAACCAGATGCTTGCGGGCTATTTCTATCTTCTCTTCGGTGATATATCCGCTCACCTCAATCAACTCCATGCGGTCGAGCAACGGACTGGGGATGGTGTTCAGATTGTTGGCGGTAGCGATAAACATCACTTTCGATAAATCAAAGTCTACATCGAGGAAGTTGTCGTGAAAAGTTGCGTTCTGTTCGGGGTCAAGCACTTCGAGCAAAGCGGACGAGGGGTCGCCCTGACGGTCGCCCGTTACCTTATCTATCTCGTCGAGGATAAACACTGGATTGGAAGAGCCTGCTTTTGCCAAACTCTTAATGATTCGTCCCGGCATTGCGCCGATATACGTCCGGCGGTGCCCGCGTATTTCAGCTTCATCGTGCACGCCGCCCAGCGACATGCGGATGTATTTCCGCTTCAAGGCGGAAGCGATGGATTTGCCCAAAGAGGTTTTACCCACTCCCGGAGGGCCGTATAGGCAAATAATGGGCGACTTCATGTCTCCTTTGAGCTTCAGCACGGCCAGGTGCTCAAGGATGCGTTCTTTCACCTTTTCCAGTCCGTAATGATCTTTATTCAGTGTTCGTTCGGCACTTTTCAAGTTCAGATTGTAGTTTGTGAAGATGTTCCATGGCAGGCTGAGCATGGTTTGTACATAGTTCAGCTGAATGCTGTAATCGGGTGATTGAGGATGAGTACGTTCTAGTTTAGCCAATTCTTTCAAGAAGATAGCCAGAATCTCTTCCCCCCATTTCATTTTGTATCCTTTGGTGCGCAACTCTTCTATCTCTTGCTCTTGTCCGCCGCCGCCGAGTTCGTCTTGAATGGTCTTAATCTGCTGTTGCAGGAAGTATTCGCGTTGTTGTTGGTCAATGTCTTCTCGGGCGCGCATCTGTATAGAGGCTTTGATTTCGCCCAACTGTACTTCTCTGTTTAGAATCTCCAACAAGCGGTATGTGCGTTCGCGCAACGAATCCAAACGTAACAATTCTATCTTTTCGTCTTTCTTCAGGGGGAGGTTGGTGCAGATGAAGTCCACTAAAAACATGTGGTTGTCAATGTTCTTAACGGCAAAAGCAGAATCCTGATGCAGTAAGTCAGAGGATTTGATATATCGAATGGTCAAGTCTTTGCAGGTTTCGGCTAAAGCTTGAAATTCTTTGTCTTTTTTCGAAGGGGTGTCTTCTTCCAGTACCACTATCTCGCCCCGCAGATAAGGGTGCGTCTCCGTGATGCTTTTGAGTTCGAGCCGTTTCATTCCTTGCAGGATGACCGTAGTGGTTTGGTCGGGCATCTCGAGGATACGAACTATCTTCCCAATGGTACCGATGGTGTGCAAATCTTCAAAGGTGGGATCATCTACTTGTGCCGATTTTTGGCAAACGACTGCAATGTCGGAAGCTTTCTTTTCTGCTTCACGAATCAGTTTCAGTGATGATTTCCGTCCTACAGAAACGGGCATAAATACTCCTGGAAATAAGACCATATTACGAAGGGGCAGGACCGGAAGAGTTTCGCCAGACTTCACTTTTACATCGAACATGTGTTCTTCATTGCCGTCGAAATCGGCTATTAAGGAAAACGCATTGTCGTCCGTATCTTCCATTTCGCTGAAATATCTTTCTTTTGTCATTTCGTATAATTTAGTTTATGTCATGCAGATGGGCATAAATTGTCTGCAAAGTTAATTGATTCTTCATTAATAATAAAGGATGCCTTCATTAAAAACACAAAAACAATGCCAAATAATGCCGTATCTCCCGTTGCATCTCGTTATATTGTTTTATTTTTGACCTTTTACTCAATTATCAGTAAAATGGCTAACTCATATTTTCAATTTAAGCAATTCACCGTATGGCAGGGGCAGTGCGCCATGAAGGTGGGAACCGATGGTGTGCTGCTTGGCGCATGGACGCCGGTAGAGACGGCACGCCGGATATTGGATGTAGGCACAGGCACGGGATTGGTGGCTCTAATGCTTGCCCAACGAAGCCGGGCGGCTGTTGTGGCGCTAGAGATAGACCCGGATGCTGCCTTGCAAGCCTCCGAAAATGCAGCGCGCTCTCCTTGGAAAGAAAGGATAAAAGTGTTACAAACTGATTTCCGTCACTACCATTCGGAGCAACTCTTTGACGTCATCGTGTCCAACCCTCCTTATTTTATTGCTTCTCTGCCATGTCCCGACGGACAGCGCACCGCCGCCCGCCATAATGGCGGGCTTACCTATTCGGAGCTGCTGCAAGGTGTCAGCGCTTTGCTTACTCCAGAGGGCTTTTTTACCCTTATTATTCCGGCGGACGTAGCCGAAAGGGTGATAGAGACAGCGCGCGGATCTTTGCTTTATCCGCTCCGGCAACTGTCTGTCTTGACCAAGCCTGGTGGTCCGCCCAAAAGAACGCTGATCACGTTTTCCTTCAGGAAGCAAGAATGCCAATCGGAAGAACTGTTGACGGAAATAGCCCGGCATCAGTATTCTGAAGCGTACAAGGCGCTGACAAAGGAGTATTACTTGAAAATGTGAGGAGAACGGTCTTGAATCACCGAATTATTTATGGATTTGAATTTTATTTAGTACTTTGTATGGCATAGTACTAAATAAGTTCTATCTTTGTCCCGTTCTTAATGGAAAAGCTTATGTATATTGATAATGTAAAGTCACAAATGCGGAAGGGGATGCTCGAATATTGCATCGTATTGTTGTTGCACAAGGAACTTGCTTATGCTTCGGATATCATTCAAAAATTGAAAGAGGCGAAGCTGATAGTGGTGGAAGGCACCTTGTATCCGCTGCTTACTCGGTTGAAAAACGAGGAGCTGCTGAGTTATGAATGGGTGGAATCTTCGCAGGGACCTCCCCGCAAGTATTACAAACTGACGGAAAAAGGAGAGGAGTTTCTTCGGGAATTGGAAAGTTCCTGGAAAGAGTTGAATGAAACCGTCGATCATATAGCAAACAAATAACCCCTATAAAAAGAAATAAAATGAAAAAGACATTAACGGTTAATTTAGGTGGCACGGTTTTTCATATTGACGAAGATGCCTATCGCTTGTTGGATAATTATTTGTGTAATTTGAGGATTCATTTCCGTAAACAACAGGGAGCGGAGGAGATTGTGAACGACATGGAAACTCGCATTTCCGAACTCTTTAGCGAGAAGCTGAAAGCTGGTTTGCAAGTGATAACCATCGCCGAGGTTGAAGAAATGATTTCACGTATGGGCAAACCCGAAGACTTTGAAGGCGAAAATTTCGAAGAACCTGGACGTAGCAGTGGGAGCGCCACTGCAGGAACGGTTAGCGGTGAGGGCGGCTCTGCTCATCGTCTTTTCCGTGACCCTGACAAGAAGGTGTTGGGCGGGGTGGCTTCCGGCATTGCCGCTTATTTTAACTGGGACCTTACGTGGGTGCGGATAATTTTTATTCTCTTGCTTTTTATGCCCTATTGTCCGATGATTATAGGTTATATCATTGCTTGGATTATCATACCCGAAGCACGGACGGCAGCCGAGAAACTCAATATGCGTGGTGAAGCGGTTACTGTAGAGAACATCGGGCGGACGGTGACCGACGGTTTTGAGAAAGTAGCGAATGGCGTGAACGATTACGTTCGTTCGGGCAAACCGCGTACTTTTATACAGAAGTTGGGCGACGCGCTGGTGCAGATAGCTGGTTTCATCTTGAAAGCTTGTCTGGTGATGGTTGCTGTTGTTTTCAGTCCGGTACTGTTTGTGTTTGCCTTGCTTTTTGTGGCGCTTCTTGTGGTAGTGATTGCTTTAACCATTGGCGGCAGTGCTTTTTTGTTTGAGATGCTTCCTTCTGTAGACTGGACTCCGCTAGCTTCTGTTTCCCCTTTATTAACCGTTGCCGGTAGCTTGGCAGGCATTGCGCTGATGGGCATCCCTTTATTGAGCATCGTTTATGCGGTGTTCCGTCAGATATTCAATTGGTCTCCCATGGCAGCAGGAGTGAAGTGGACGTTGCTGATTCTTTGGCTGGTGGCTCTGGGCGTTTTCTTGTTCAATCTCTATGCCTTGGGCTGGCAACTTCCTTTGTACGGCATCCACTCGGCTTAATATTTTTCCGAATTGGTGCGCGGACTTTGTGCCTGATTTGGAGTTGAACTTTGGAGGCGGTAGCTTGGGCTTCCGCCTCTTGTTTATGGATAACTCAAATACGTTTCTATATCTTTATCCCCGCGCCCTGACACCGTTAGTACCACTACATCACTAGGCTTGAAGTGCAGCTTCTTGAGTGCTCCCAGCGCATGGGCGGATTCTAGTGCGGGGATGATGCCTTCGAGTCTAGTCAGTTCAAAAGCAGCTTCGATGGCTTCGTCATCGTTCACGGCGAGCACCGTGGATCGGTGTTGCACGGCCAAGTAGGCATGAAGGGGGCCGATGCCCGGATAGTCCAGTCCGGCAGAGATGGAATAAGGTTCTACTATCTGTCCGTTCTCGTCTTGAATGACGAAGGTGCGTGCCCCGTGTATGATTCCCCGTTTTCCCAGTTGGATGGTTGCCGCCGTCATGCCTGTTCCGATACCTTTGCCTCCTGCTTCTGCCAGAACGATGTGGACGCGCTCATCCTCTAAATGATGATAAATAGTTCCTGCTGCATTGCTTCCACCGCCCACACAAGCAATCAGATAGTCGGGATAATCGCGTCCCTCTTTTTCTAACAATTGTTTTTTGATTTCTTCTCCGATGACGGACTGCAACCGTGCCACCATGTCGGGGTAAGGATGCGGACCGACGGTAGATCCGATGAGGTAGTACGTCTCTTCTGGATGGGCGCACCAGTCGCAGATGGCTTCGTTCACCGCCTCAGTCAGCGTTTTGCTGCCCGATGTCACGGGCATCACGGTGGCGCCCAGCATTTTCATCTTTTCTACGTTGATGTGCTGGCGCTCGATGTCCGTCTGCCCCATGTAGATAATGCACTCCATGTTCATCAGGGCGCAAACGGTAGCCGTAGCTACTCCGTGCTGCCCGGCACCGGTTTCGGCGATGATGCGCGTTTTGCCCATGCGGCGGGCTAATAGAATCTGCCCCACGGTATTGTTTATTTTGTGAGCTCCCGTATGGTTCAGGTCTTCTCGTTTGAGGTATATCCGGCAATGGTATTTTTCGGAAAGACGGTGTGCCAGATAGAGTGGGGAAGGGCGTCCCACGTAGTCGCGTAGCAGCTGGTTGAATTCTTGCTTGAAGCTCTCGCTGTTGAGCACTTCGAGATAGGCGTTTTTTAGTTCGTCCACGCATTTGCGTAGTTTTTCGGGGATGTATGCCCCGCCAAATTCTCCGTAATAACCGTTTGAGTCTACTTGATACTGATTCATGATGTATTATTTTTGATTGATTATAGGAACGTTTTTCACGATAGGGCACAACGAAAATAGCCCTGTCGCAGGATGCGACAGGGCTATTCGTTGTATTTACGCTAAAGGGTTAGGTATCTACACAAGCACTGCTTCCTTACGACTTTGAAGTTGTAAGAAGCGCCACCAATATGTATTTACTAACAGATTTTTCATTGCTTTTTATTGCTTTAGTGGCGGCAAATGTAGCAACAATGTTTGAACTCACAAACTATTTCTTGCTTTTTTTCTTGCATTTCGTTTTTTCGTCGTATCTTTAAACAATTTCTATTTCTCCTTGTTCCATTAGTAAAATAGAATAATAAAAAGGAGTAATCTTATGAAACAAAGAAAAGTGTTGGTTGGTGTCGGAGTGGTCATTTTGTCCCTGTTATTACTTTATTGGCTGTTCATTGCCGAAGATATGAATGCTTGGATAGCCTAACTCGCGCTTTTCAAAACGACATAACGTGATGAAAACAATGAATTATTCTCTTATTCGCATCATTTGTTCGCTGGTCATCGGGCTGGTGTTGGTGCTGTGGCCGGATGCAGCCACGCGGTATATTACCATCACCCTCGGTGCCTTGTTCTTGGTTCCGGGGTTACTTTCTATCATTGCCTTCTTTGCTCTTCGTTCGCGCGAGAGCCCGTCCCGTCGCTTTCCTGTAGAGGGAGTAGGGAGCTTGTTCTTCGGTTTGTGGCTGGTGGCTATGCCCGATTTCTTTGCGGATGTGCTGATGTTTATGCTCGGCTTTCTTTTAATGCTGGGCGGGATACAGCAAATAGCAACGCTGTCTGTGGCTCGCCGCTGGACCAATGTGCCGGGCGGCTTTTATATTTTGCCTATTGTCATTCTGCTTACGGGACTGGTGTCGTTGTTCAATCCAGCGGGCGTACGCCACACTGTGTTGATTGTTATCGGACTGACGAGCCTTGTTTACGCTCTTTCCGAACTAATCAATTGGTTCCGCTTCTCCCGTCTCCGCCCTAAAACATTTGTCAATAACGAAATAGAAGAGGCGGAGATAATAGATCCCGACTAATCTTCATTTCGCTCTTCGTCACTTTCGATGATGCGCTGTAGGTCGAATTTTTCCAATCGGCAGAAGGCTGATTCACGAGAGGTGCACGTCTCCATCTGGCAATGCTCGCAGTGTAATTTGTTGCAAGGGTCGGAGTGAATGGACACTTGTATCCGTTCCGAGAACCGGGTGATGAGCGTTGTGCGCAGGTCGCTGCAAGCTTTGTGACTTTCTACGATGTTGTAGTACCAAGGAAGTGTCAGGTCGCAATCAATGTAGAGATAACTTCCGTACTTGATGATTTTAGTGTTATGCACGTCTATCCAATCTTTTTGCCGGTGCTCTTCCATGGTCTGCACCATGTCGTGCAATAATTCATCATCTGCTTTGTCCAGTAGGTTCTCGATGGTTTTGCGCAGAATGCCGATACCGGTAATCACAATGATGGATCCAAAAACCAAAGCGAGCGCGCTGTCAATCCAAGCTATTTTAGTGTAGTAAAGCACGAGCAAGCCAATGACCAAGCCGATGGTGGAATAGGTGTCGGACTGTAAATGTTTCCCACCCGCCACTAAGGCGATGGAATTATGCCGCTTGCCTATGCGGATGCTATACCATCCCATCACGTAATTCATGGCTCCCGCCACCGCTACGACGATGATACCTACATCCAGTTTCTCTATGGTTGCCGGGTCGAAAAGACGTATGATGCCCTCGTAGATAATCAGTCCACCGGCTATTGAGATAAGCAGCCCCTCTATCGAAGCCGAAATCAATTCAATTTTTCCGTGACCAAACGGATGGTCTTTGTCTTTGGGCTTTGCTGCCCATCGCAAACTATAGAGGCTGATGAATCCCGCCGCTACATTGACGATGCTCTCCATGGCATCGGTAAGGATACCCACGGAATTGGTCAGGTAGAAAGCCAGGAACTTGCCGCATAAGATAGATACAGAAAGAAATACTATCCATTTCTGGACCTTCTGCTTGATGATATCTTCATTCATAAGTCAGGGTTTATATAAGAAAACGATATTTGAAGGTTTTAAAGGAAGCAAAGGTAAACTAAATCTGCATACAGTGGTTCGGACTTTCTGGTTTTTTTGCTGTATTAACTCAGGGCAGCCGCATCAAAAGTTTGATGCTCTTTCAAGCACGGATGACGTAATGGGTGCACGAATCACGCACGCCCCGCTCAAAACCAAGCAGCCGTGCCGTGCGCTAACTCTCGGCAGAGGATGAGTCAACTCTCGGCGGAGGATTCATCCTCTTCCGTCAGAAGATTCGTCATCCTTCGGCAGAAGATCGCTCATCTCCCGGCAGAGGATTATTTCTTTGGTGTGCGGTTGTCTCTGATAGAGAGTAAAGGCGAAAAGAACAATAACGTACTTCCATTGTTTCTTATCTTATATCAGGGCAACCTTTATAATCACAACAATAAGAAAGAAGATGATGAGAAAAGCAGACGAATTAAAAAGTGCATTAGCCACTAACCAGTTAGTTTTAGTAGCGTTCTATACCGCTCAAACCGTCCGCAACGTTTGGTTGCGTCCAGCGATTGAAGGGTACCGACGGCAAACCTCTAAAACCATTCAGTTGGTTGAGATTGATAAAGAGGATGAACCTCTTTTGGCAGATTTCTATCATGTGGGTTCGGCTCCCGTTTTTTTGCTCTTGTCCGCTGACCACGAACTGTGGCGGCAACAGGGCAAATTGACTGTGGATGAATGGCAAGAAGTGCTGGATGAATTCTGAATGAGGAGGAAAGAATGGGGCAAAAAAAAAGGCTATCCTCACGGACAACCAATCTTTTGTTAACCTTAAATCTAATACTATGAAAAACACACTGCAAAGGTAAGCCATTTTCCGGAAACTACAACTATTCATTGCTTCTAAAGCTGTTTTATAACATGGTTTAAAGGTTCTTGTGGACTTGTTAACCTAACAGTAGTGAATAGGTTCGATTGGCAGCCTCGCTGAGTATATAAGGGGGTGATAACAAGAAAATCCTTGCAAGAATGAACTTGAAAGGATTTTCTTGGGTGGAAGATGGGACTCGAACCCACGACATTCAGAACCACAAACTGACGCTCTAACCAACTGAACTACATCCACCATGTTGTGCATTTCTTAAATGCGCTGCAAAGATAGGCATTATCTTTTATTCTGCAAATATTCTATTCGTTTTTTTGAGGAATAAGGTACTCTTTTATTTCCTTATTCTGCTTTAGAAAGAGCGATCTTGCATCCTTAGTAAAGATTCCCAGACGGTTACGTGCTTCTGCGGGAAGAGAAAAATTTGAAGCATGGATGGGGTATAAAGTGAAGTTTTTCTTCTGCGTGAGTTTAGGACGACCCGTCCAAACCAATGCGTATTCGCTTCGACCCACGCGGGTGATACTGTCTTTGGTCAGTTCCAGCTTAAAAAGCAAGCCGCCGTCTGTCCTGCGGGCGGACATATTTGAAAGAAAGTTCCCTAACGAATAGACGACGACATGTTGGGTGCCGGTCAGGCTATCGGTGCGCAATTCCATCGGTTGCACCACGTGAGGATGCGAACCGATGATGTGCGTCACTCCTTGTTGCAGCAGCCAGTCTGCTAATTCTTTCTGCTCTTTGTTGGGCAGTGATTGGTATTCTACCCCCCAGTGCATACAAGCTATGATAGCGTCTGGCTGCAAAGCTTTTGCTGCCTGGATATCTTTCGTCATGACAGTGCGGTCAATGTAGTTCACGACGTTGGGGGCGGTCACTGGAATGCCGTTAGTGGCATAGGTGTAATTGAGCAAGGCGATGCGGAAGTTGTTCTTTTCTAGTAGCAAGGGGTAGCGTTTGTTGCGTTCATCGCGGTTCACGTACGTTCCTGCAGTGGGGATACGGAGCGAGTCAAGCAGATGGATGGTACGCTCCAATCCTCTCTTCCGCCGGTCGAGGCAGTGGTTGTTGGCAGTGATCAGCACGTCGAATCCGGCAGCTTGAATAGCCGAAAGATATTCGTCGGGAGCGCTAAAAGCAGGGTACCCGCTGTAAGGCCTGCCTGCAAGCGTGACTTCGAGATTGCCGATGGCGATGTCTGCCTGGCTGATTTCTTCTTTTAGAAGTTTGAAGTTGTCGGTGTAATCGAAAGTTCCGTTGGAGGTGCGGGCGGCATCTATTTGTCCTTGATGTTGCATCAGGTCGCCTGCAAAGAGTAGCGTGAGGCGATGAACGGAAAGAGTGTCTGAAGCACTCATCGCAGCATCCCTCTTTTCCTGCGACACAGAGGTGCAGGAAAAGGAGAGCAGTAAGAGGGCTACTGTGACGAAATGATTCATTGATAAATCGCTTTCTTGCCCGCCAACAGGGTGTTCTTCATCAGTGAGACGATGGTCATCGGACCTACGCCGCCCGGTACGGGAGTAATGAATGCGCACTTGGAGGCTACTTCATCGAACTTAACGTCGCCGGTAAGTTTAAATCCGGATTTCTTGCTGGCATCGGGTACGCGGGTAGTGCCTACGTCAATAACCGTAGCGCCCTCTTTCACCATGTCTGCTGTGACAAAGTTCGGTTGTCCCAAGGCAGCGATGAGGATGTCGGCTTCGCGGCATTCTTGCGCTAAATTGCGCGAGCGGCTATGGCATACCGTGACGGTGGCGTCTCCCGGATAAGCTTTTTGCATCATCAGGGCTGCCATTGGCTTGCCTACAATGTTGCTGCGTCCCAGCACCACGCATTTCTTGCCGGAGGTTTCTATCTGATAGCGTTTCAACAGTTCAAGTATGCCGTTGGGGGTGGCGGATACGTAGCAAGGTAGTCCGATAGACATACGCCCCACGTTGATGGGATGGAATCCGTCCACGTCTTTGCGGAAGTCGATAGTCTCTATCACTTTCTGCTCCGAAATATGTTTGGGCAGCGGCAGTTGTACGATGAATCCGTCTACGTCAGCATCTTCGTTCAGTTGGCGTACTTTGGCTAGCAACTCGTCTTCACTCACATCGCTGTCAAAGCGGATGAGGGACGATTTGAATCCGCAGACTTCGCAGGCTTTTACTTTGGCGGCTACGTAAGTTTCGCTGCCGCCGTCGTGTCCCACGAGGATAGCAGCCAGATGCGGACGTTTGCCGCCTTGTGCTACGATGGCGGCTACTTCTACGGCAATCTCTTGCTTTACTTGTTCGGAAATGGCTTTTCCGTCAATAAGTGTCATATTCAATTCTTTTTTATTTAGTTAATACCTGAGTGACTTTTTGTATCATGCCGTCGCCGCGCAAATCACGCGCTACAATAGTGCCGTCGGGAGCGAAAAGGATGATAAAAGGAATGCCGTTGAAGCCATACAACTTGGAGGGTTGAGTGCCTGCGTTGAGAATCTGCGGCCAAGTGATAGCGAGTTCTTTGATTGCTTTTTTGGTCTGTTCGGGTTTGTCCCACGTGGCTACTCCTACTACGTCCAAACCCTGATTCTTGAATTTCTTGTATAAGCCGGCAATGATAGGGGTTTCTTTGCGGCACGGACCGCACCAACTTGCCCAGAAGTCTACCAGCGTGTATTTCCCTTTGCCTACATAATCGGATAAAGCAACAGGAGTTCCGTCTTCATTTTCTCCGGCAAGGTCCACGAATGGTTTGCCCTCGGCGCTATTCTTCTGGGCATCAAAAGCCGCTTTGATTTCTTGTGGCACACGAAGCGACCGTAACCAGCTTCCCGTTTGAGCAAAAATCGTGTCCATTTCTGCAGGGGTAGCCATGTTTGCAAGCTCTCTGATGATGACTTCGCCCAAAGCATTGTTGCTGTTTTCTTTAAACAATGAGGTGTGAATCTGCATCATAACGGGGCGTGTTTGCGTTTGATACAGTTTCTTTTTCAGGCGCAATCTTTCGTTGGGGTCCGCGGTCAGACTGTCTATCTGTGCCAACTTGTTCCAATGAGCGTTATTCAAACTGTCAGTCAGGAATTTCATGCGTGCCAATTTCTCGTTCAGCACTGTGCCGTTAGGAGTGTTATGCTTGTAAACGTCTACGTTGATTACTCCGTTTTCGAGTATGAAGTTAGCGTAGTTCCGTTCGGCATTGATGCGGCAGAAAAAAGAGGTATCCGCCTTTCCGTTGAAGGTGAATTCCCCGTTGATTACGCGTGTACTGTCTATCTTTTGATTGGTGTCGTAGCGGATGATGTATAGGTTTTTTCCCTCTAGGAGTGAGTCGTTTAGACATCCTTTTACGGTATACGTGGACGATTGTTGGGCAAAGGCGATGCCCGAGACTAAACTAGCTGCAAAAAGTAGGCTGATGTATTTCATGATTTACGATGGTTGATGATGGGCAAAAGTAAAATAAATAAGTGAACTCACCAAAAAGATTGTCGCTTTTGTATTTGCAGAAGATAATTTGAAATAGAAAACAGAGCCGGGGGGATTCGCCACAGAGCCACACGGCGTTACACAGAAGAGCCATAAAGAACTCTGTGAAACACGGTGTGACTCTGTGATGAAAACTAGGTGTTGTGTGATGATCCGATTATTTCACTTTGGGCATCATCTTGTTCATTTTGCTGCTCGTCACCATCTTCATCATCTTGCGCGTTTGGTCGAATTGTTTGAGCAGGCGGTTCACTTCTTGAATGTTGGTTCCGCTACCTTTGGCAATACGCGTGCGGCGCGTACCGTTGAGCAGTTCTGGTTTTGAACGTTCGGCAGGTGTCATGGAGTAGATGATGGCTTCGATGCTCTTGAACGCATTGTCGTCTATGTCGATGTCTTTGATGGCTTTGCTCACACCGGGAATCATCGAAGCAAGATCCTTTAGATTACCCATCTTCTTGATTTGAGCAATCTGACTGAGGAAGTCATTGAAATCGAACTGATTTTTGGCTATCTTCTTTTGCAGACGTTTCGCCTCTTCTTCATCATATTGTTCTTGTGCACGTTCTACCAGCGACACGATGTCACCCATACCAAGAATACGGTCTGCCATACGAGAAGGGTGGAATTGATCGATTGCGTCGAGTTTCTCGCCTGTACCTACGAATTTGATGGGCTTGTTGACTACCGAGCGGATAGAGAGTGCTGCACCACCGCGGGTGTCACCGTCGAGTTTAGTCAGTACCACACCGTTGAAGTTGAGCCGTTCATTAAATTCTTTGGCGGTATTCACTGCATCCTGTCCTGTCATCGAGTCAACCACAAACAGAATTTCATTCGGCGTGATAGCTTCTTTGATAGCGGCTATCTCGTTCATCATTTGTTCGTCGATGGCTAAACGTCCGGCCGTATCGACAATGACGAGGTCGTATCCTTTGGCTTTCGCTTCTTTAATGGCGTTCTTTGCTATCTCTACCGGGCTTTTGCTGTCTGGTTCCGAATACATTGGCACACCCACTTGTTGTGCCAAGATACCGAGTTGCTCCACAGCTGCCGGGCGGTATACGTCGCAGGCTACCAACAGCGGGCGTTTGTTCTTTTTCGTTTTGAGCATTTGCGCCAGTTTTCCAGAGAAGGTTGTTTTACCGGAACCTTGCAAACCAGCCATTAAGATGACGGCGGGCTGACCTTTCAAATCTATCTCTACCGTTTCTCCACCCATCAGTTCGGTCAGCTCATCGTGAACAATCTTCACCATCAACTGACTGGGCTTCACGGCAGTGAGCACGTTCTGTCCCAGTGCTTTCTCTTTAACCGTATCGGTGAACGTTTTCGCTACTTTGTAGTTCACGTCGGCATCGAGCAAGGCTTTGCGCACATCTTTCAGCGTTTCTGCCACATTGATTTCGGTGATTTTTCCTTCACCTTTCAAAATCTTAAAGGACCTGTCGAGTCTCTCACTTAAATTATCGAACATATTTTGTTTAATTATAAATTACTAATTGAAGCGCAAAAGTACAAAAATCTCTTGTATTTATATCTTTTTATGCTGCCATTTTGCTTTTTTGAAGTAAATATAGCTGGTGACGAACAAGAGTGTATAGTATAGTATTTCAATGGTAAAGCAAATCTCTACAGAAGATTTGAGCCAGATTCCAACGAAAAAGATGTACGCTCCGTAGATAGCGAGCGTCACGACTTCGAGCATTAAAGCTGCTTGTGTGTTGCCCGTGCCCGATACGCCGTTGAAGATGACGTTCGCCACTGAGGCGATAAGCATGGCGCAACAGATGACGTAGACCGAAGGGACGGATTCGGTTATTAAAGCCGCTTCGTTGGTGTAAATGGAGAGAATGGACTGAGGGAATAAAGCGGTGAATGAAACCAGTATCAGCATGATAATGAAAGAGAAGACAGAAATCTTCTTGATGATGCCTATGACGTGAGTCACATTTCCCGCACCGATGGCATTGCTCACCATACTATTGGCTGTAGTGGAGAGCGCATTGACCGGAATAAGCATCATGATGTAGATGCCCCGTACGATATTGGCAATGGCAAGTTCTCGTTGCCCCAATCGTTCCACTGCAACAAAGAAGATAAACCAAGTAGCCATAGAGAGGAAATATTGCAACATAGTAAAACAAGAAATGCTCAGGATGCGCATTAATAAAGCCGGATCAAACGAACGCAAGTGGCTCATGCCATACTTCTTTAAGTCGACAGTCAGATACGTGTAGATGAGAAAGAATAGGATGGACGAGGCTTCGGCGATGACGGAGGCGATGGCGGCACCTTTGATGCCCATCTCGGGCAGACCGAAGTGACCGAAGACCAGTGCATAATCGAGCACGATGTTAGTCAGTGCCATGACAATGGCATTGATGGTAAGTACCTTTGTGCGGGTGATTCCGATATACAGAGCTCGGAACATCACGTTAAGAAAGGAGAAGAAAAAACCGTAGATGCGCCAGTCGAGGAACTCCATCGTAGCGTCGAAGATGGCTTGGGAAGATACCAGCATCCGCATGATGTTGCCGCCAAAGAAGCGGGTGAAGCCGAACAGCACCAAAGCCATGACGAGCAGAAACAGTATGCCTTGAATCATCACGGGCCCCACGTCGGCATAGCGTCCTTCTCCGTTGCGTCGGGCGATAACAATTTGCGATCCGATACTGAACCCGAAGGCGATAGTGAAAATACAAATATAAAAAAGTCCGCCCATGGCGGATGCGCCGAGTGCTACTTCGCTGACACGTCCTAAAAAGGCAGTATCGGTGACGTTAATGACATTTTGGGCCAGTAAACTCAGGAGTATCGGATAGCTGACACACCAGATTTGTTTGTTGGTATACATAAATAAGCGTTTAGGTTTGCAAAACGCAAAGATAGTGCTTTTTTAGGAGGAAATCGTGAGCGGATAGGTGAAAAGAATGGTAGGACCTTCGGGGGCACCTGCCATCACGGTGTAACTTCCTCCGAAATGTTCCAATAGCAGGCGGTTGATGTCATGACGAATAGACACCTCTTGCGAGAAATTTTGCGGGTCTGCCAGCGGACTGTTGTTGATGCAGAAGCGGATTGCTTTCGTGTTGTTGTCCATGCTTAGTGTACATTTAATTTCGTGCACTTTATTGCTTTGCTGCGGAAGAACCAAGGTGCTCAGCAGAGCTTGTGTGAGGCGGCTTTGATCGATGGTGAGAGTCTGCGTTCCTTCTATTTCATTCTGAAACAGAAGGCGGGTGTCGTTGTCGCTGTGTACCTGGCTTGTATATACCACGTCATTGAATAGTTCTGTTACGTCGCACTCTTGCATCTGAAACTTCATCATCTTGGCTTCCAAGCGCGAGAGGTCGAGCACGTCATTGACCAGCCTCATTAATTCTTCGGAGTTTTTCTGGATAATGGTGCAATATTCTTTTCTTGAGTCTTCATCTATACAAGGTTCCGAAGCGATAAGTTGCGAAAATCCGACTACGCCATTGAGCGGGATGCGGATGTTATAACTCATGTTGAACAAGAAGCGGTTTTTCATCTCGTTCGCTTCCTCTGCTATGCGGGTAGACTCTCTGGTCTGGTGTTCCGATAGGTTCAAGGCTTTGCGGATGTGAATGATACGGAACATGAAGTACGTCAGCAAGATGAGTGCAAGGATAAAAATAACGAGCGCGATAATTTGAATTTTGCTTTTCAGTTGCTCTTTTTCCAGCATCATCTTATCTACGTGATAGTTCTCTTGTATAAGCTTCATTTGGTTGTTTGAAATTTCGTTTTGCAACGAATCTTTGGCTTTGAGCACTTCTTGATAAATAGGCAAAGCTTCCAGGCTGCGTCCTGACTCTGCCAAAATATCGGCTTTGGTGGATAATTGGTAATAATAATCGTTGCCAAAGTCTTTCTTTAACGGAATCAGGGTGGAGTCAATGCGCTCCAGCGCTAAGTCATACTGCCGGCAGAGGCGGTAATACCCGGCGAAAGCATCGTCATAAAGCACTTTGTACATATAATAGGTATGGGGAGTGATATACCGATTTTTTGCTTTTTGAAGATGGACAAGGGCTTGTTGGGGCTGCTTCATGCCAATGTAATAATAGCTATGATAGATTTCGTTAAAGAGGATGGGGTCTTTGAAAGCATCGCTCATGGTGGGGTGCTTGGCTACATAATTCGACAAGATGATGGCTTGCTCCTTCAGATAGTTAATCATGTCGGAGTACTCTTTGTTCTCCTTGCTTAGCGAGATGAGTTGTGCCAGCACTGCATTGATCACTACCACGTGATGTATTTGGGGAAGTAGTTGGTGAGCGTTGATTAGGGCTTGTTTCCCCAGCTCCATCCGTCCGCTTTTCATATAGGCATTAGCCAGCGCCTGATATGCCCCTATCACTCCGAGTATATTGTGCTGCTGCTCTGCTTCTTTGCGCATTTGCAGTGATTTGTTGATGGCTAGCTCATACTGTTCTTTGTAGGAGTAAAGGTCTATCTCGCATCTTTTTCCGTCGAAGAAATAGTTCCAAAGATTTGATTTGCGCACAAATGGTTCCATGGCTACTACCCGTTTGCTGACACTGTCCAGTTCGTTTTGATTATAGTAGTATATCAATTGGAAGTAGAGGGCTGTGCCGATGTATTTATTGTTTTTTTGGCTCGTTGCTTCTTTCAACAGGATGTTGGAGAGGGTGATACACCTCGGACTCTTTTGCTCTACCAGCATAGATTCGTACAGTAACACCAATCGAGTGGAGTCGTGGGGTAGCTTATGAAAATGCTGCATTAAAGTGTCTGGCTTGATTGTTGCTTTAGCATACATCAGCAAGGCACAGCCGCACAAGGCAAATATCAGGGTGAGTCGCTTCATTTCAGGGTCTCCTTTCTATTGACGGGGCGGATGGGATGAGTAAATACAAAACGTGAACCTCCGGTGTAGGCGGGGTCTATGGCTATTTTCCCTCCTATTTGTTCAATGATGAGCTGGCAAATAGAAAGTCCCAATCCGGTACCTTGTGCTCCTTCGTTCAGCTTTTCAAAGCGGTTGAATATCTGATTTTGTTTTTCTAACGGGATGCCGCATCCGGTATCTGTTACGCAAAAAAGGGCTTCTGTGTCCGATAGCCGGCTAAGCTCCAAAGTGATGGTGCCTTGGGGGGTGAACTTTGTGGCATTGATAAGTAGGTTGATAAGCACTTGTTGGATGCGCGAAGAATCGGTCAGTAGCGGGAGTGAAGGCAGTGTGGTAGTGAAAACAAGTTCAGCAGCTGTCTGTTTTATTTTTTCCACAGTGCCCACTACATTGCGGCAGAGGGCTACTGCGTCGCATTCGTTGTAATTGAACGTTAGCTTCCCGGCGTCCAGGCTTGAGAGGTCTATCACATCATTAATTAAATTCAGCAGGAGTTCTGAGTTTTGCTGGATAATTTCGTTGCACTGTATGCGTGTTTCGTTATCGATAGACTCGTCGGTGAGGATGGATGAAAAACCGGAGAGCGCATTCAAGGGCGTACGTATTTCGTGACTCATATTGGACAAGAACAGGCTTTTGGTGAGGGTGGAGTCTTTGGCATCTTGTTGTGCTTTTTCTAGTTTGATTTTAGATGTGAGCAAGCGCTTGTTCTCTTTTTTAATGTGCTGTATCAAGATAGTGACCAGCAGCAGTAGCACGACAAGGGCGCCGATGCTCCATGAAATAATTATGTTCTTTAGTTGTTGGGTTTGTATTTCCATTTGATCTACCTGATAGGTGGTTCGCAAATGGTTGATTTGCCGGGAGTAGCTGAGATTGTTGATGGAGTCTTTCATCCTATTAGCTCGCTGAAAGAGCAGGCAGGATTCGTTCGCCTGTTCCATCTGTGCCAATAGGAGGGCTTGAGCTTGGCTGAACTCTATCTGTTGGTTGGTAAGTCCTTTTTCGCTCTTAGTGGTGAGCTTGGCATATTCTTCTAATGCCTTTTGATATTGCTTTGTCTCTTTGTAATAGTTGGCACGCAAGTAGTGTAGGATGAATTTATAATAAAGTCGTGGATAGCCTTTCTCTATTTCTTCGGTTTGATAGAGGTAGCTTTCTGCTTTGATTGTATCTTGCGTATGGATATAATAATGGGTGTAGCATGCTTTCAGGAAGAATTCGCCCGGCAAAGAAGGGTGCTGTTTGTTGAGTTCATCCAGCTGTTGCAAATAAGTCCAAGCTTCTTCGGTTCGCCCCGATTTAAGGAGTGTTGCTATGAGCGCGGGTAATAACCGGATTTTGAAAGCGTGTGCGTTTTTTATTTGATTAAAGAGCAGCAGTGATTCTTTGTACGACTCAATGGCTTCATTTTTTAAAATTGAGTTGAGGTAAGCATCTCCTACGGCACGCGTAGAGAGGGCAATGCCAATGTCGTAGTTCATCTTTTTGGCTTGAGCGTACATATGCCGGGCATAGTCGACGGCTGTGTTGATGTCTCCCCGCAAGGCAAATGCGCGCACCACCATTTGTTTCATTTTAAAAAGGGTTTCATAGCGCTTTTCTTTTTCAAAGAACGATTCTAATTCTTGACCCCAGAGAATGATGCTGTCGTCATCCACCTCTTGATCGTATATAATATTGTCATTGATGAGTTGCTGTAGCTTAGAAAGCCGTTCGCGCTCTTTTTCACTGGAGTGGGCTGGCATAGAACAGAAGATTCCTACCAGAAATGTAATCATATAGATGCAGGTGTTCTTCACTATTGCAGACAATTAATTAGTAGTTTAATCATGGTATTTCGCAAAAATAGTAAAAAGAGTGAATATTACGGTGTAAAAACCCTTAATTAATCTTTACTCTCTTTTTATTTTCCTTTTTTTGATGCTTCTGATGCCTGCTTCTTTCGGCTGCAATGTAAAAAGGGCACAGAGAATATTCTTCTGTGCCCTTTCCATAAAGATTTGTGGTGAGTGAACTTTAGCTGTTCATGCTCATCAGGAATTCGTCATTATCGCGTGTCTTTTCGAGGCGGTCTCTTACAAAGTCCATCGCTTCCATCGGGTTCATATCCGAGAGGAATTTGCGAAGTATCCACATGCGGTCGAGCGTCTGCTTCTCCAACAGCAAATCGTCGCGACGAGTGCTGGATGCAACAATGTTGACAGCCGGGAAGATACGTTTGTTGGACAGGTTGCGGTCGAGTTGTAATTCCATGTTACCTGTACCCTTGAATTCTTCAAAGATAACTTCGTCCATTTTCGAACCGGTATCAATCAAGGCGGTGGCGATAATCGTGAGCGAACCTCCGTTTTCTATGTTACGTGCTGCTCCGAAGAAGCGCTTGGGCTTGTGCAGGGCGTTGGCATCCACACCTCCCGAGAGCACTTTGCCCGATGCGGGAGATACTGTGTTGTAAGCACGTGCCAAGCGGGTGATAGAGTCTAGGAAGATAACGACATCGTGTCCGCACTCTACCAATCTTTTGGCTTTTTCGAGTACGATGCCCGCTATTTTCACGTGGCGTTCTGCCGGTTCGTCGAAGGTGGAAGCGATGACTTCAGCGTTCACGCTGCGCGCCATATCGGTAACTTCTTCGGGACGTTCGTCAATCAGCAGCATAATCATATAAACTTCGGGATGATTGGCGGCAATGGCGTTAGCAATATCTTTCATCAAGATGGTTTTACCCGTTTTGGGTTGAGCTACGATGAGGGCACGTTGTCCTTTGCCAATAGGAGAGAACAAGTCTACTACGCGGGTAGAAAGCGAGTCGGAGTAGCCGCCTTTACAGAGTTTGAACTTCTCGTCGGGGAAAAGAGGGGTGAGGTGTTCAAAAGGGACGCGGTCGCGTACGAAAGCCGGATCGCGTCCGTTGATTTTTGAAACCTTCACCAGCGGAAAGTATTTCTCGCCTTCTTTTGGAGGGCGGATCACTCCTTCTACCACGTCGCCCGTTTTAAGGCCGAAGAGTTTGATTTGCGATTGTGACACATAGATGTCATCGGGTGATGCCAAATAATTGTAATCGGAAGAACGAAGGAATCCGTAGCCGTCTTGCATGATTTCCAGCACGCCGGTTCCTACGAGGATGTCATCGAACTCATATACTTTCTCGCGCTCAATTACTTTACGTTCGGGTACGGGATTTCCTTCGCCTGCAGCTGGTTGGGGCTGTACAGGGCGTTGCTGCACTATCGGGCGGGGATTGTTGTTATTGTTGTTGGGCTTGGGATTATTGTTGTTGTTGTCCCGTGGGCGGATAATGCGGGGAGTGGGTGGAGCGGGCGTTTCGGTAGCAGGGCTTGCTGCGTCTGCTTTAGAAGATTCGAATTTGCCGAATAGTTCGGTAGGCAATGTTGCTTTTTCGGACGGAAGGTCTTCGATAGGAACAAACTCATCATCCGGTTCGGAGAGGATAGCGCTTTCTTCATCTATTACAGCTGCTTGTTTGGGCTTGATGATTGGTTTGGCAATGGGTCTTGCTTCTGCTGCCGGTTGGCCTTCTAGCTCTGTTTTCTTCTCTACAGTCTCTTTGCTTTCTATGACTGAATTCACCATTTCAGCTACGGGAGCAATCACTTTAGCAGGCGTTTCTGTGACAGGCGTTTGTTCAGGAGCTGCTACCACTTCTTTGCGTGGGCGGCCTGGTTTCTTTTTCTGTACCGGTTTTGGGGTGGCAGTAGCCGGTTTCGTGTCTGTATTAGTGGTGTCAGCGGTGGCTGCTTTCACGGCAGGCTCTGTAGAAGCTGGTTTTGCGGCCGGTAGCGGCTTGCTGTCTTTCTTGGGTGCTACGCGTGAGCGTTTCGATTTGCTGTCGTCTGATGGCTTGCGTTCTTCTTTTAGCTTGTCGGCAGCTACTTTCTTGGTAGCACCAACGATGGCTTGTTCGTCAAGGATTTTGTAGACGAGTTCTTCTTTTTTTAGTGAGTCTGTTTTTTTGATACCCAATTCTAGGGCAATAGCTTGTAGTTCCGACAAATTTTTGTCGTTTAATTGAATGATGTTATACATATAGTATAGTAAGTTATTAAAAAAAATATTCTTGTTTTGCTGATATATGTGCGACGTAGCACAACCGATCGGTCATAGCCAATGCAGATATTCGCTTTTGTTTTTTTAGATGAATAAGGGATATTTGCTGTTGATTCGGAAACCTGTTTGATTACCTCCGGTGAGGTATGGCAGAATGTTTCAACGGCACAAAGATACAATTTATTTCTGGATTCATTCGCAATTCCTTCTTTTTTTCTGGGTAATAGCCTATCTTTGCTCAGTAAATGCAAACATTATGATACTTAACGAAGCTCAATTGATTTATTTTTCTCCGACTCATACTTCTGAACGTATAGGAGAGGCTATTGTTCGCGGTACGGGGATAAGAGACGTTTTTACAAGGAATCTCACTCGAGAAGAAGGGGAGGAGACGGTGATTCCCGCCTCTGCGTTGGCTATTATTGTGGTGCCTGTCTATGGCGGACATGTGGCTCCCTTGGCGATGCAGCGTTTGAAAAAGATTCGCGGCATGCACACTCCGGTGGTGCTGGTGGTGGTTTACGGCAATCGTGCTTACGAGAAAGCTTTGGTAGACTTGGACGCTTTTGCTACGCAGCAAGATTTGAAGGTGATTGGCGGCGCTACTTTTATTGGCGAACATTCGTATAGCAGCGCCAGCAAGCCCATTGCGGTAGGGCGCCCCAATGCTACGGATTTGCAGCTGGCAGCTAATTTTGGCAAACAAATACAGGCGAAGATAAGCGCTGCTTCGAGTTTAGAATCTCTTTATCCGGTAGATGTGAGCCGCATCTCTCGTCCGAGCCAGCCGCTGTTCCCGATGCTTCGTTTCTTGCGGAGCGCTATTTCGCTGCGGAATAGCGGTATGCCGCTGCCTCGCACGCCTTGGGTGGAAGAAGAAAGCCGCTGTTCGCATTGCGGAATTTGTGTGGAGTTATGTCCGGCGCAAGCCATTATGTCCGGTGATGAGTTGCATACAGATGCTACGAAGTGCATCAAGTGTTGCGCTTGTGTAAAAAACTGTCCGCAACAGGCGCGCGTGTTCGATACGCCTTATGCTGACCTTCTCTCGCAGAACTTCAGCCGGCAGAAGGAGCCAAAGACATTGCTCTGACAAAGACGTAACATGTTTTTTTGACAGACGTAGCAGGTTTCAAAAAAAGATGTAGCAGGTTTCAAAAAAACATGCTACATCTTTTTTTTGAAATGTTTCTGTCTTTGTCGCTAAACGTTTCCGTCTTTTTTTGAAACGTCTTCCTCTTTCAAAAAAAACGTTTCCGTGTTTTTGAAAGAGAAACATTCTTTTGAATAAAGCATCCTCCCCTCTGCTTCAAACGCCGATTGACAAAGAGTTTTGGAAGTGCGTAAAGCGATGGGGGGCAAGCGTTTACTGTGGGTTCGTCTTCCGGCAGAGAACAGATAGTACGTGGATGGGTTATTTTTTAATTTTCTTTTGATAAATGCTGTATCGCGATGCGATGTCTCTCACGAAGCTGTAGGTCTCTATTCCGCGGAAGTAGCCGTTTTTGCAAACGGGGTCGGTAAAATATTCTTCGTTGCTTTTGAGCAGAATGAAGTTTTCTACATTGCCCTTCCAGACGGATTTGTTCTTTCCG
>JAVVVS010000024.1:0-36521 GCA_036652495.1 Bacteroides sp. | reverse complement strand
AAAAAAAAGATATAGCATGTTTTTTCTTTATATGCTACGTCTTTAAAAAAAAGATGTAGCATGTCTAAAAAAAGGACGTTACGTCTTTTCAATCAACTTCCGCCTCTAATAAAAAAAAGAAAAAACAAATAGACTAGTTTTAGCTGGATGTTACATCAAAGGATGATTACTAATATTTATTTATCAAAGTTATTTAAATAAACATATGTAAAAAAGTGCATAATAGAAGAAGGTAAAATTAAATGATACTTAGAAGACCGTGAGGCTTAGCCTAAAAAGTAGTATGCTTAATTCATTGATTTATTACAATTTAAAATATTTCATACAAATACACTATAAGAAAATTGTTTTTTTAATCAAAAGTTAAAAGAAACAACAGATAAAAATATTAGCAATAAATCTATTTGTACAGATACTCACTTGATGAACTATAAGTCCGCAACTAAATTTAGGAATGGTTTCAATAGCTCTTTCTTGTCTTTTTTTTCCTATAACGCCTTGAATAGGTAAGAGCTAAAAAAGGAAAAATAAGGCTGTTCGTTGTTTTATTTATCTGATATACGATAATTCAAATGAAAATGAATACATTATCTTAATATATTTTCTAATTTTGTCTGTCAAAGAGAGAACAACTATATTAACTATTAATTACGTTTGTAAAAAATCAACAAAACCTGATATGATAAAGGAGAAAACTACGAGAAAGACAAACGAGAAAGCGGAAGCAAACATTCGTAAAGTTTCTTATCGCTATGAATCAGGAGGAATGACGGTAGAAGCGGCAGATTGCTTTGCTTCAGCAAGCCGCATTGAAAGAACCATTCAGCATTTTCGCCATCAATGTTAGGTTATGTTCAGAAGATTACAGAGTTTGCAATTTCGTTAATTAAAAAACACACAAAATTGTATGCCGAGCAGGAAATAATGCGTGAGATTACAGTTCATTCTTGATTTCCAATATCTGCAAATTGAGGACGTATATACACATTAAAAGCCGTTAAACAATCTCTTTTATTTGGTTAATCTATTATTTACTTGACATAAGTTAATAAGAAAACAAAGAAACCTGTCACACCATTCAATCCCAATCCCATGTATATATTCAATTCTACTCGCGAAGTCATCAACACCCTCAACCAAGCCAAGGAGCTGCTGGAAGAGATGTTCGAGAAGCGGAAGTCCCTCTCTTTTCGCTACGAGTATGCCTTGGGGCTAGTGGAGGAGAACCGCTTGCAAATGCTCCTTGAGCGGGAAGTCATTCGTCGCAACGGTGCGCATCTGGAACTGGACGAACGCTTCCGGGAGTTCTTCGAACTATTGCTCGAAGCCAATGAAGAAATCAGCACTGCCAGCATCGACGAGAATATTCAGTTGTTGCATCAGCACATCGATTACTACTTGAAGGAGGACAACCTCTCCCGTAAAAACAACTATCTCCGAAGCGTAAAATCACTGCTCAAGAAGATCGGAAAGGTCACTATTCGCAACGTCATTGGTTTGCAACGGAAGATAGAAAGCACCTTTAAGACCGAACCCAACTACCGCATTAAGATAGCTAAACTAGAAAATCTGGACAATAAACGAGCCGACATCAAACGACTGATTGACGCCATAGAGGAACTGCTGCTGCACAAAGAGCGCCTCTTTTTCCAGCTGGCTACGGACGAGGAATTAAGCAATATCGTACTCGAACTCCGACAAGAGGTGCTCGACTCAGGGCACAGCCTTATCCGTTCGCAGCAGGACATCATCAACTACCTCAACCAGATAAAAAATCAAGTGCTGCTGGTGGAGAAAATCAGAAAAGTGAAATACCTGCGCGATCAGTTTGAGTTGCAAAGCAGAAGCAATCTGAAAGAGTTGTTGGCAGCCAATCAGTCCGTCATCCTCGAAGGGCGCACCACACCGCTCTTTAAGCTTTCGCTCGACTTTTTAGCTCGCGACGAAGGCCGGGAAGTGATTCTCAAAGCCAACCGCAACAACCGATCCCGCAAAAAGCTCAAACGCACTGGAGCCGGAGCCATCGACTGGACAGACTTGGAAGAAAAAACTTCCGACGAAACATTTATCAATTTGGAAGAGGTTAAAAACAGCTTTCTCGCCTCCGGTCATCAGCTGTTCAACTTCGTCATGAACTACTCCTTCCAACGCGAAGTCAATTTAGACGAGCGGGTGACTGTCTTCTGCCAGCTCGTTTCACTCTACGAAGCCGAATTTGACATACAGCAAGAGTTCGGACAATACCAACAAATAGAATATGCCATCGTTTACCCCAAACAACCCTAACAACCATGGAACTACCCGGAAGCACCGCCAATATCTTTGAATACCTCCAACGAGGCGTCTTCCTGAGTGCCAACAGCACCCAGGAAGACACACGGGAAATGTATCACACGATAGAGAATTATTTTGATGCGCTCTACGAATACTTTGCCCACATCAATTTTTACCTCGAACAAGGCAACGATTATTATTACTTTTCACGCAAAGAGCCCAAAGCCACCTTACAACAGAAGATAGAACGCGCTTTCTGTTGGATAGATATTCTCGACTTTTTCAAAGCGTACGATGAAACGTTCGGCGTGGGTTACCGTTTCTCTCCCGCTGAAATTGCTGCACAGTTTGGTATCAATCCCGACCTCGGACTCAAAGCCGACGGACTAAAAAAGCATACCATGGGCGGCAAAGAAAAGCGCAAAGAAATATTGGACAGCATTATCGAACGGCTAGTGCGCGAATCGTTTATCGAATGCGAAAGCGACATAAACAACGTGTACAAAGTGATGTCTTCTTGGAGCTACCTTGAACAACTGATCGAAGCTATAAACCTTACTGAAGAAGAAAACGAAAATGAGATACCTGAATAGAATTATCTTTATCAACAGCGCCACCATTCGCTACGCTGAAGTGCGACTGGATGGAAACGTACACTTTATCGGCACACAGGGAGTGGGCAAAAGCACTATCCTGCGTTCCATTCTCTTTTTCTACAATGCTGATACGCAGAAACTGGGCATCCCTGTAGAGAAAAAAGGATATGCCGAATATTATTTTCCGTTTGCAGACTCGTACATTATTTACGAAGTAGTGCGCGAAACGGGCAACTTCTGTGTGCTGAGTTTTAAATCGGTGAACCGTATTTGTTACCGCTTTATCGACTGTGCTTACAGTCAGGAACTTTTTATAGACGCTGACGGAGCAGCTTACGATGCAGTGGAAAAGATACGTGCTTCGCTCGACCGCCACAAAGTGAATTACTCCACCATCATCAATACCTACGAAGAATATCGCAACATTCTATATGGCAATGAGCTGGGGAAAAGAGACCTCCGCAAGTATGCCCTCATGGAGAGCAAGCAGTTTCAGAACATCCCTCGCACCATTCAAAACGTATTGCTGAACTCTAAACTGGAGGCAGAGTTCATCAAACAAACCATCATCTCTTCCCTCAACGAAGAAGAGGCAGGCATCGACCTTACCCGCTACAAAGTGCATTTGGCTAATTTCGAAACACAGCTTAAAGATATTGAAGCCTATCAACGTCCGGAGATGGCGAAATTGGCAGAAGCCATTGCACAGCTTTGTGTCGAGATGGACTTCGCCGAGCGGAAGATGGCGGACAACAGCAAAGAACTGTTCGTCGCCCACGAAAAGACGGTGAAAGAATCTCCCTTGTTGCAATTGCAACTGCAAGAAACGGAAGAAAGTCGATCGGCACTTCTTAAGCAGAAAGAGTCAGCAAACGGAAAATCGCAACAAAAGCGTACAAAAATAGAATCAGAATTGGCTATTTGCAAAAGTGACCTGCTCAAAGCAAAAAAGAAGGAAGACGAATACGCACTCTTGAATATCGGACAGCTGATAGCCCGCGCTGGTAAGCAGCTTGAACTAAAAGCCCGCAAACGAAGCCTCCAAGAAGAACAAAAAATATTGACCAGCCACTACCAGGAGGTCAGCACCCGATACGATGCCCTGATACGTACCGTAGAGAATCAGCTGACGGGCTTTTTGAATGAAAAAGAGAAGCAAAAACTGGAACTAGAAAATGAATTTAATACACAGCGAGAAGAAGTGCGTGCCGCTTATTTGGAGCAAACAGAACAGATCCGTGCGCTCAAAGAACAGCAACAAAACTATCTTCAAGAAGCCAGAAACAAGATTCAGGAAGAAATCCGTGAGCTGGAGTTTCGTAAGCGTCAATGGAAGAGCGAACAACTCTACAGTCAAGAGATGACCGCTTTGCAAAGCCTGATTCTTACGCGCCAAACCGATATGCAGAAACTTAGCAATGATGCCGCTTATTCCCGTCAATGCATAGAAAGCTTGACCCGCCAATGGGAAGCAGAAAAGCAGGGAAAAGAACAAAGTACCCTCCTCAGCCGACAGAAACTCAAAGAGAAAGCCGACACCTTGCAAAAAGAAGCGGAACGCATCGGTCTCTATATTGAGAACAGCAAAAACTCTTTCTACGGCTGGCTCAACGATCACGTGCAGGAATGGGAAGAGTCCATCGGCAAAGTGTGCGACGAATCGGTGCTTTATCAGAGTAATCTAGCTCCACAACGCACCACCGACAGCAACTTCTCATTCTTCGGGGTCACCATTGATTTGAACCAAATAGACAAGCAGGCAAAGACTACGGAAGACTACCTCGAAGAGAAACAGCAGCTAGAAAAACAGATGGCAGACTGCATCGCTCAGATGACTTCGCTGACCGATGCCCTGGAGATGGACAACGATAAGTTGAAAAAGAAATATCAGCCACAGATTAAAGAACATAAGGAAAAGATCCGTCAATGGAACTACGAACTGGAACAAGCTCAGCGCAACCGAAAAAGTGACGAGCTGCAATTGGCGGACTGGAAAAAGAAAGCCCTTATGGAACAAGAAGAACGTCTGACCCTCCTTCGCCAGCAAACGGACGAATGTAACCTTCGCCTGAACGCTGCCACTGATGAACTTCAAACTTTCAACGCGCGCAAAGAAAAAGAATTGGCTGTGCGAAAAGCCGAAATGGAAAAGAGGATAAAACTTCTTGTTCGTGATAAGGAGAGCAAACAGCAGACGCTCGCCACCGAAGCAGAGATTCAACGCCAGATGGTCAACAAGCAAAAAACAGCTTACGAGCAAGAAAAGCAAACCCGTCTGAAAGAACAGGGCGCCGATACGGACCGCTTGCAAACCCTCTCCGGACAACTTGCAGAGCTTGTAGCCGAACTTGATTTTATAGACAAGAGCCGGGATACAATCACCGATTATAAAAAAGACAAACGAGAGTTGCTGGACAAAGTGCCCGAAATGAAGACGCGTCGCAAGCAATTGGAAGAGCGTCTGGAACAAGAAAATGAACGCTTTGAACACGAGTTGAAAACACTGAATGCAAAACTAACGAAAATCTACGAGCAAATTCGAGCGATCGAGGAGGCCATCCGTACGAACCGCGAGAACTGCATCGTCTATGAGAATGTATCTTCTTTGGAATGGTATGCGCAAGCACGTCCGTACCTTACCGCCGAAGCTTGTACACGTGTCAAGACTACTCAAACTTGCAAGACGTTGAATGACGAAATCACCCGCACCTTCCTAAACCTATTACGCAAGACCACTCAACTCCGAAAAGAAATCAATGAGTTCACCGGCAACTTCTCTACCAACAATATCTTCGCCTTCCGTACTCAGTTTACGGACGACAGAGACTACCGCCACTTTGCCAACGAACTGCGCGACTTCATAGAAGAGCACCGCATCGAAGAGTTTGTAAGGCGGGTAAACGATCGGCATTCCGACATCTTCCGCCAGATAAGCAGTGACACTACCGACTTGACCTCTCGAGAGGGAGCCATTCAAACAGTGGTTAAAAAGATTAATGATGACTTCGTAGCGCGTAACTTTGTCGGCATCATTCAACGCATTGAAATGCGGGTAGACGACAGCTCCAACAAAATAGTACAAATACTCCGCCGGATAAAGAAGTTCAATGACGAAAACAGCCACGATCTGGGCGGAGTCAATCTCTTTTCCTCGGGCAACGAAGACCAGGTAAAAGCCAGAGCCGTCAGCCTTTTGCGCGAACTCATCCGCGAAATGACGGCCTACCGGAAAGAATTCATCACACTCTCCGATTCCTTCGAACTAAAGTTCAGGGTAGAAGAGAACCAAAACGATACCGGCTTTGTAGAACGTCTCTCTAATGTCGGATCAGAAGGAACGGACATCTTGGTCAAGGCGATGATCAACATCATGTTGCTCAATGTATTCAAAGAAGGAGCTTCTCGCAAATTCAAAGATTTCAAACTGCATTGTGTCATGGATGAGATTGGCAAACTGCATCCCAGCAATATCATGGGAATCCTGAAGTTTGCCAACGACCGCAACATTTTGCTCATCAACGGTTCGCCTACCGAACAGATAGCCTTGGCGTACAAGCATATCTACAAGCTGGAAAAGGATGCGAAGAGCTTCACTCAGATTAAACGTATTCTTTCACAAAACTAAGAGGAGATGGAAGAGACAAAACAACCGGGAAAAGGGAATCAGCATCAACCTTATTATCCACTTAGCATACAAGCTGCTTTGCTGCTTAAAAAATTAATAGCAGGAGAAACGTTTGCTTTTTCTAAAATAGCCAGCAAGCAAATTCAGCCGATGATAAAAGAGAATGTTCTTCAATGCCGCCTCAAAGGTCGTACCGCACGAATGCTGTACCTGCCCGATGCAGAAATGTTAGCCCACTATTTAGACAATGTTTATGGCATCAAAAACTTGGATGAATACATCGAACTTCGGCAAAAAAAAGAAGCGACTCGTGCCGAAAACATTCTGATAACCAATCATTCCAAAATCATATCAGTACGCACTTTTCAGGGGTTTCTTCTTAATACTTTCTCGCCAATGGCGCTGTCCGTCAATGGCGAGGAGCGTATTTTGCAACCTTCGCCCGGCTGCTTCACCTTTATTTACGATTACCAAACGCTCCAAGTACCCGACGACATCACTCTGGTAGGTATAGAAAACCCCGCAAACTTCCGTCGCATTGACGAGCAGAAAGCACTTTTCAACGGATTGAAACCGCTGTTTGTCAATCGTTACCCGCAATCGCAGCACCACGATTTCATCGCATGGATGCAAACCAATCAACATCCCTATCTGCACTTTGGCGACCTCGACTTGGCGGGTATTCTGATTTATCAGAACGAATACCTCAAAAAGCTGGGACCCGATCGTTGTTCCTTCCTCGTGCCCGAGTCGACACAAAAGCTACTGCACAAATATGGCAACAGAGAATTGTATGATGTCCAACTTCCCTTATCCCAACAAATCATAGAAGCTCGCGAACAAAAAAACGTGCAAAAGCTGATAGAATGGATTCATACCGAACACAAAGGACTGGAACAAGAAATTTTCATCAAAACGTCTTAGGCGTAAGATGGTTTTCCGTTTATTTGAAGTATCCGCTTATTTGCTCATAAGCTTTGCCATAGCGTTCCATATTCTGCAAGGAGAGGGGATAATCTTTAGCTGGAAGAATGGGAATCACCTTTATCGGAAACTCTTTGGCATCGTAACACTTACCGCAGATGGCGGTAAAAGCTTTGCCATCTACCGGCTGATAGTAGGGCTGATTATTTTCCATTCCTGTACGGCGAGGCTCGGCAGCAGCAAGAAAAGCCGCATCGCTTTCATAGAAAGCCGCCTTTTGCAGCCAGTAGTTTGTTTGTAAAGACATAGCGAGAATGTACTGGATAGAAGGATTTTCAGATAAAATCCATTGAATGTGCTCTATGCCTTTCATCGCTTTAGCTTCGGGTATAAACACTCGTTTTCCTTTTGGCGATGGCTCTACATCGTCATTGCATAAGTTGGTAATATAGACGTCCTGCGGAGTGATTAAGTTGGCTGTCAGTTTAGTGACATAATTAAAAAGGTTGCGCGCTTCTACATTTCGGCTGCGTTCTCCATGATCGATGGGAAAACTACGAAAATAGTAATCGGCAAACATCACATACTCGGGTACGGTTTCTGACCATTGTAAATTAGAGTCTTCACCCACTACCAATACTTTTGCAGCATTTATCGCCTTCCAGTCTTTTGTTCTCATTCTATTGCATATTTTAGTTATGAGTGCAAAAGTAGACTATTCTAACGGATTTATGAGTGCCTACGAACAAAAGAATTTCGAGAAAACTTCCCTGCCAACCAAAAAAACTTCTTAACTTTGCAAGTCTTTTGAGAAACTATAAATAAATAATGATATGAATATCTCTTATAATTGGCTGAAAGAGTATGTCAATTTCGATTTAACGCCCGTTGAAGTGGCGGATGCGCTGACTTCCATTGGTCTAGAAACAGGTAGTGTGGAAGAAGTTCAAACCATTAAAGGCGGATTGGAAGGTCTCGTGATTGGCGAAGTGCTGACCTGCGAGGAACATCCGAATTCAGACCATTTACACGTAACTACAGTCAATCTGGGTAGCGGTGAACCCACTACTATCGTCTGCGGAGCTCCCAATGTGGCTGCAGGACAGAAAGTCGTAGTTGCTACATTGGGCACCAAACTCTACCAAGGTGACGAATGCTTTACTATCAAAAAATCAAAAATTCGCGGAGTAGAATCTATTGGCATGATTTGTGCGGAAGACGAAATAGGTATTGGAACCGATCATGCAGGTATTATTGTACTGCCAGCCGAGGCTATAGTGGGCACTCCGGCAAAAGAGTATTATAATGTAAAGAGCGACTACGTGCTCGAGGTAGACATTACCCCGAACCGTGCAGATGCGTGCTCGCACTACGGCGTGGCTCGCGATTTGTATGCTTACCTGGTGCAGAACGGTAAACAAGCTATGCTGAACCGTCCGTCGGTAGAGCCATTCGCTATCGAAAACCATGACTTCGATATCCGCGTAACAGTAGAGAATAGCGAAGCTTGTCCCCGCTATACAGGCGTCACGGTAAAAGGAGTAAAAGTAGCAGAAAGCCCCGAATGGTTGCAAAATAAATTGCGCGTCATCGGTCTGCGTCCTATTAATAATGTGGTAGACATCACCAACTATATTGTTCACGCATTCGGTCAGCCGCTTCATTGCTTTGACGCAGCCAAGATAAAAGGCGGAGAAGTGATTGTAAAAACGATGCCCGAAGGCACTCCGTTTGTGACACTGGACGGAGTGGAGCGTAAACTAAACTCCACCGACTTGATGATTTGCAACCAAGAAGAGCCCATGTGTCTGGCAGGCGTATTTGGCGGTCTGGATTCTGGTTCGACCGAAACAACTACGGATATATTCATTGAAAGCGCATATTTCCATCCCACATGGGTGCGCAAGACGGCTCGCCGCCACGGATTGAATACCGACGCTTCTTTCCGTTTCGAAAGAGGCATCGACCCTAACATTACTCTCTACTGCTTGAAACTGGCTGCTTTGATGATAAAAGAGCTGGCGGGCGGCACCCTGTCGAGCGACATCAAAGACATTTGCGCAGCTCCTGCTCCGGACTTTATCGTAGAAGTGGCTTATGAAAAAGTTCACTCCTTGGTAGGCAAAGTGATTCCGGTAGCAACCATTAAAAGCATTGTTAGTAGTCTCGAAATGAAAATTCAGCACGAAACGAAAGAAGGACTAACCTTGTCTATCCCTCCTTATCGGGTGGATGTGCAACGGGATTGTGATGTGATAGAAGACATTCTCCGCATCTACGGATATAATAATGTGGAGATTCCTACCACTCTGAAGTCGAGCCTGACCACCAAAACAGACATTGATAAATCCAATAAATTGCAAAACTTGATAGCCGAACAACTGGTGGGCTGCGGTTTTAATGAAATATTGAACAACTCGCTCACTTGCGCTGCTTATTACGAGGGATTGGAAACGTATCCTACAAAGAACTTGGTGATGCTAATGAATCCGCTGAGCACCGATTTAAATACCATGCGCCAGACCTTGTTGTTTGGCGGGCTGGAAAGCATAGCTCACAATGCCAACCGGAAGAACGCTGACTTGAAGTTCTTTGAATACGGCAACTGCTACTACTTTGACACAGATAAAAAGAATCCCGAAAAAGTGCTTGCCGCATATTCAGAAGATTATCATCTGGGTTTGTGGGTGACAGGCGAAAAAGTATCTAACTCTTGGGCGCATGCCGATGAGAATACGACGGTGTATGAATTGAAAGCCTACGTAGAAAACATATTGAAACGCCTCGGGCTGAGCTTGCACAATCTTGTGACAGGCAATTTGAGCAACGACCTCTTTGCCGCTGCGCTGACAGTAAATACCAAAGGTGGAAAACGTCTGGCAGAATTTGGTGTAGTAGCAAAGAAACAGCTGAAAGCATTTGATATTGACAATGAAGTGTACTATGCCGACCTGAATTGGAATGAGCTGATGAAGGCTATCCGTTCGGTGAAAGTCAGTTATTCGGAAATATCTAAGTTCCCCGCCGTGAAGCGCGACTTGGCTCTACTGATTGATAAAAGTATTCAGTTTGCCGAAATAGAAAAGATAGCCTACGAAACAGAAAAGAAGCTACTGAAAGAAGTAGAACTGTTTGATGTGTACGAAGGCAAAAACCTAGAGGAAGGAAAGAAATCGTATGCAGTGAGCTTCTTGCTGCAAGACGAAACTCAAACACTGACCGACAAGATGATTGATAAAATAATGTCGAAACTAGTGAAGAACCTCGAGGAAAAGCTACAAGCAAAGTTGAGATAAAAAACAGAAGAAACAACCATATTAAAACTATACACCAATGGGAAGAGCGTTTGAATATAGAAAAGCAACGAAGTTAAAGAGATGGGGCAACATGGCCCGCGTATTTACAAGAGTAGGAAAACAAATTGCTATTGCCGTGAAAGCAGGCGGTCCCGATCCTGAAAACAACTCGCACTTGCGCGCTGTTATTGCCACTGCAAAACGCGAAAATATGCCCAAAGATAACGTAGAACGCGCTATCAAGAATGCCATGGGCAAGGATACCAAGGATTACAAAGAAATGAACTACGAAGGTTACGGTCCTTACGGCATCGCTATCTTTATAGAAACAGCGACCGACAACACCACTCGCACGGTAGCCAATGTGCGCAGCGTCTTGAATAAGTTCGGCGGCTCGTTGGGCACTTCCGGCAGTCTCGATTTCATCTTCAGCTGGAAATCAATGTTTACTATTGCTAAGAAAGAAGGCGTAGAGATGGACGATTTGATTCTTGAACTGATTGATTGCGGAGTAGATGAGGATTACGATGAAGATGGTGACGAAGTAGTAATCTATGGCGATCCGAAATCATTCTCACTCATCCAAAAGTATTTTGAGGAAAACAATTTCGAAGTGAAAGGAGCTGAATTTACCCGCATTCCCAACGATGAGAAAGAGCTGACCGACGAGCAACGGGCTACGATTGATAAGATTATAGAACGCTTAGAAGATGATGAAGATGTACAGAATGTGTACACCAACATGAAGCCTATCCTCGAAGAAGGCGAATAATGAAAAGCGTATATAAAACTCAAGGCACTTGCAGCACAAACATCGAGCTGGATGTAGAAGACGGCATTGTGAAAGAGATTGCTTTTTGGGGAGGATGTAGCGGCAATTTGCAAGGCATTGCTCGTCTGCTTGCGGGTATGAAAGTAGAAGAGGTGATTACAAAGCTAGAAGGCATTCGCTGCGGCAGTCGCCCGACTTCTTGTCCCGATCAACTGTGCAGGGCATTGCATGAGATGGGGTACTAGTAATGAGTGCGCGAACCACGCGGACTAGATGCGGACGAACGCGGACTTTTAAGAAAAGAAGCCGGCGCTCGTCCGTTTTGTTCCTATACCTTTTCTAGTATTATTTTTAAACCATAAAACAACTATTATTATGTGGAATATCTTTAAGGATTTACAGCGGAAAGATCACAAACGCTATCTAGGAGGACTAGATGTTTTTAAATACATTGGTCCGGGATTGCTAGTCACAGTAGGATTTATTGATCCGGGAAATTGGGCTTCAAACTTTGCCGCAGGATCCGAGTTTGGCTATACCCTGCTTTGGGTGGTTACCCTTTCTACGCTCATGCTGATTGTACTTCAACACAATGTGGCTCACTTGGGCATCGTCACCGGACTTTGCCTATCAGAAGCAGCCACAAAGTACACCCCTAAATGGGTATCCCGTCCCATCCTTGGAACGGCGGTATTGGCTTCTATTTCTACCTCGCTGGCGGAGATTCTGGGAGGAGCAATTGCACTAGAGATGTTGCTCGATATTCCAATTATCTGGGGCTCTATCTTAACAACCGTTTTTGTGCTTGTGATGTTGTTTACCAACTCGTATAAAAAAATCGAGCGTTCTATTATTGCCTTTGTGTCGGTGATTGGGCTTTCCTTTATTTACGAATTGTTTCTGGTAGAAATAGACTGGCCGGCTGCTGTGCAAGGATGGGTGACCCCTGCCATTCCCAGAGGAAGCATGCTGATTATTATGAGCGTACTGGGTGCAGTGGTGATGCCGCATAATCTGTTCTTGCATTCGGAGGTGATTCAAAGTCATGAATACAATAAACAAGACGATGCTTCCATCAAGAAAGTGTTGAAATATGAACTCTTCGATACGCTTTTTTCGATGTTTGTGGGTTGGGCTATTAATAGTGCGATGATTCTGCTGGCGGCAGCTACCTTCTTCAAAAGCGGCATACAAGTAGAAGAATTGCAACAAGCCAAATCATTGCTCGAGCCTTTGCTGGGTAGCAATGCTGCCATCGTCTTTGCACTGGCATTACTGATGGCGGGCATCTCGTCAACTATCACGAGCGGAATGGCGGCAGGTTCCATCTTTGCCGGCATTTTTGGCGAATCTTATCACATTAAAGATAGCCATTCACAAGTGGGCGTCATCCTATCGATGGGAGTGGCGTTGCTGCTGATTTTCTTCATTGGCAATCCTTTTAAAGGATTGATTATTTCGCAGATGGTGCTGAGCATTCAGTTACCCTTCACGGTGTTTCTGCAAGTGGGGCTGACTTCCTCGCGCAAAGTGATGGGCAATTATGTCAACAGCCGTTGGAGTACTTTTGTGCTTTATGCCATTGCAGCAATAGTCACCGTGCTGAATATCATGTTGCTATTCTCTTGAATTTAATTTCCATCATTCGTATTGCCTATGTGCTTATGGAGGTATCAAACTTAATCCGACTTTATTGATTACATTTTTTTTAAAATTCGAACTAATTATGAAAATTATAACTTATAATGTGAATGGTTTGCGGGCGGCAGCTTCAAAAGGATTGCCCGAATGGCTTGCACAAGAAAACCCCGATATACTGTGTTTGCAAGAAACGAAATTGCAACCCGAGCAGTACCCTGCTGAAGCTTTTGAGGCCTTGGGATACAAGGCATATTTCTATTCTGCACAAAAAAAAGGATACAGCGGCGTTGCCATTCTTACCCATCGTGAACCCGACCATGTAGAATACGGCATGGGCATTGAAGCCTATGATAACGAAGGTCGGTTTATCCGTGCCGATTATGGCGACCTCTCTGTCGTTAGTGTCTATCATCCTTCCGGCACTAGCGGCGATGAACGGCAGGCATTCAAGATGGAGTGGTTGAAAGCATTTCAGAGCTACGTCATCGAGCTACGCAAAACGCGTCCTAACCTAGTGCTTTGTGGTGATTATAATATTTGCCACGAACCAATGGATATTCACGATCCTATCCGAAATGCCACCAACAGCGGTTTCCTGCCCGAAGAACGAGAATGGATGACACGTTTTCTTTCTGCCGGATTTATTGATTCTTTCCGTGCATTGCATCCCACCAAACAAGAATACACGTGGTGGAGCTACCGTTTCAACGCACGGGCTAACAACAAAGGATGGAGGATAGATTACTGCATGGTCACCGAAATCATGAAGCCATTGCTGAAAAGTGCACAAATACTCAATGATGCCATACACTCCGATCATTGTCCGATGGCATTGGAAATAGAAACAGCATAAGTTAAAAAAAACACATGGAAGAAGAGAGAATACAACGAGCCGTGGAGTTCTTTAAAAATGGCTATAATTGTTCACAGTCTGTAGTGGCCGCTTTTGCCGATAAATATGGGTTTACACAAGAGCAGGCTTTTCGAATGGCTGCTTCGTTTGGTGGAGGCATTGGTCGGATGCGGGAAACATGTGGTGCAGCTTGCGGCATGTTTCTGCTGGCAGGACTCGAAACGGGAGCAACAGACGGATCCGACCGGAAAGGCAAAGCGGCCAACTACGCTTTAGTGCAGGAATTGGCTGCCGAATTCAAACGACGAAACGGTGCGCTGAAGTGTGGCGAACTGCTTGGTTTAAAGAAAGAAGCCACTCTTTCTGCTTTACCCGAAGAACGTACAGCGAACTATTACGCCAAACGCCCGTGTGCAAAAATGGTGGAAGAAGCCGCACGAATGTGGGCAGAATACTTGGAAATGCATCCGAAAGAAACGAATATAGGCTGATTTCACAGCGTCAAAGGCAAAAAAAAGGCTATTAATGTGTTATATAACACAATAATAACTATCTTTGCAGGGAAATAAATCTGTCTGTTGACACAACAACAGGTGAATTGCATGTTTAACTAAAATTTCTAAAGCAAATGTTGAAAGAAAAAGCTGGTTTAGTAGCAGGACAAATCTGGTCCGCATTAAACGGAACAAATGGATTGACAGCCAAACAACTCAAAAAGGCAACAAAATTGGTAGATAAAGACCTCTTTTTAGGTCTTGGTTGGTTATTGAGAGAAGAAAAGATTTCGGCTCAAGAAATCAAAGGCGAACTTTTTGTTCAGTTGAGCTAATTAGCTGCTAATTGCCTTAAAAAAACGCGTTGATACATTTAGATATGTTATCAACGCGTTTTTTTGTTCTTTTTAGTGAACAAATTGGAAGTAAAAACGTTTATTGTTGTGCACTAAATAATCGAAAACCTAACGGATGGGCGGGTGACCGCTGAAAGTAAATGAATAAATATATAAAGAGGCCAGTGGCAATTTCTGCAGTTAAATTCACTGCAAAGATGGAAAAAGAAGAGTTTATTGAATTATTAGAGTTTATAGGAAGAGAAAACATTTCCGGCGCATTGGGAAGCCCCATGAATGCAATTATTATAAAAACGGCAAACGGAGATATGAATGTTTATTCCGGAGATTATATTCTTAAAGGCGAAAACGGAGAACTTTATACCTGTAGTCCGAATGAATTTTACCTGCATTACGAAAGACTTCCAACGGAGATTCCTTTTGGTCTTTCGTTTGGCACAGCGCTAGATCAGGTGAAACTAGGCAGAGGCATGCGGCTTTCTTCATGGGCGGAAGGCGTTGTAGTTAGGCTATGTCACAGCGAAGAAATGGAGTACGGCGTGCAGGAAGAATCAACAGCCGCTACCGCATTAACTCCCACTCACTATCTTTACCTCCAATCTTCTTCAGGCAGGGTTCGCTGGAAGGAATCGATGAAAGAACTCTTTTCGAATGACTGGGAAGTGATAGATTAAAAATATAAAAACAAATAAAAGATATTGCCAAGCCTTCTCATTCTTTTCTATCATATTGTAGTTACACTCTTTTTGACTATCTTTGCCACTCGAAAAATATTATAAGCTTAAAATGAAGAATATCCGCAATTTCTGTATTATTGCTCACATTGACCACGGTAAGTCAACGCTGGCCGACCGTTTGTTGGAATTTACCAAGACCATAACGGTGACTAACGGACAGATGCTCGACGACATGGATTTAGAGAAGGAGAGGGGCATCACCATCAAAAGCCATGCCATACAGATGGAGTATCTATACAAAGGAGAAAAGTATATTCTGAATCTGATAGACACTCCGGGACATGTGGATTTCTCGTACGAAGTTTCGCGCTCGATAGCTGCTTGCGAAGGTGCTTTGCTCATAGTAGACGCTTCTCAGGGCGTACAAGCACAGACCATCTCTAATCTTTATATGGCTATCGAACATGATTTGGAGATTATTCCCGTCATCAATAAATGCGACATGATTAGCGCCATGCCCGAAGAAGTAGAAGATGAGATTGTGGAACTGCTGGGTTGCAAACATGATGAAATAATCCGGGCATCGGGCAAGACCGGCATGGGAATAGAAGAGATTCTGGCTGCCATCATCGAGCGCGTCCCTCATCCTCAAGGTGACGAAGAAGCTCCGCTACAAGCACTGATTTTCGACTCCGTATTCAACTCCTTCCGGGGCATCATCGCTTACTTCAAGATAAGGAACGGGGTGATACGTTCGGGGGACAAAGTAAAGTTTTTCAATACGGGCAAAGAGTATGCCGCCGACGAAATCGGAGTGCTGCGCATGGATATGGTACCTCGCAAAGAATTGCGTGCAGGCGATGTAGGTTATATCATTTCGGGGATTAAAACATCCAAAGAAGTAAAGGTAGGCGATACCATTACCCACATTGCCCGTCCGTGTTCACAGGCTATCTCGGGTTTTGAAGAAGTGAAGCCGATGGTGTTTGCCGGAGTTTATCCTATCGAAGCCGAAGAATTTGAAGACTTGCGGGCTTCGTTAGAAAAGTTGCAACTCAATGACGCTTCCTTGACTTTCCAACCGGAGTCTTCGCTGGCGCTAGGCTTTGGCTTCCGCTGCGGATTCTTGGGACTTTTGCACATGGAAATTGTGCAAGAGCGACTTGAACGCGAGTTCGATATGAATGTGATTACCACCGTACCGAACGTGTCTTATCATATCTACGACAAGCAAGGCGTGATGACCGAGGTGCACAACCCTGGAGGAATGCCCGACCCGACAATGATTGACCGGATTGAAGAGCCTTACATCAAGGCATCTGTAATTACTACCACCGATTATATCGGTTCTATCATGACCCTCTGTTTGGGCAAACGCGGTGAACTGATCAAGCAAGAATACATTTCGGGCAACCGCGTAGAAATCTATTACCACATGCCTTTGGGCGAGATTGTGATTGATTTTTATGACCGGCTGAAGAGTATTTCTAAGGGATACGCTTCTTTCGACTATCATCCCAGCGAATTTCGTCCGTCGAAGCTTATTAAGCTGGATATTTTGCTCAACGGCGAACCCGTGGATGCGCTTTCAACCTTGACTCACGTAGACAATGCTTACGATTTGGGCAAGCGGATGTGCGAAAAGCTGCAAGAGTTGATACCGCGACAACAATTTGATATTGCCATTCAGGCAGCTATCGGAGCAAAGATTATCTCTAGAGAAACCATCAAAGCGGTTCGCAAGGACGTGACCGCCAAATGTTACGGCGGCGACATCAGCCGTAAACGGAAATTGCTCGAGAAGCAGAAAAAAGGGAAAAAACGAATGAAACAAATTGGTAATGTAGAAGTACCGCAGAAAGCGTTCCTTGCCGTACTAAAACTCGATTAAAACCCCAGCGATTGTCATCTGTCCGCAGAGCTTTCTTGGCAATTGCTACTTAAAACAATTTTAAAATGAGAAAAGTTCTGTCTTTTTCGGCCTTCTTAATTGTAGGTCTTATCCTTTCGCAATTCCTGCCGTCATTGGCAGGAACAGTTTATGGGAATGTAAAAACGGTTGCCACCATCTTGCTCTACCTCTGCCTGGGTTTCATTATGATTAATGTAGGCAGAGAGTTCGAGCTCGAGAAGTCGCGTTGGAAAAGCTATGCCGAAGACTATTTTATAGCGATGGCTACAGCTGCCATGCCGTGGTTCCTCATAGCTATGTATTACATCTTCGTGTTGCTTCCGCCCGAATTTTGGGGCAGTTGGGAAGCTTGGAAAGAGAACCTCTTGCTAAGCCGTTTTGCTGCGCCCACCTCGGCGGGCATTCTCTTTACGATGCTGGCTGCCATTGGCTTGAAGGCAAGTTGGGTGTACAAGAAGATACAAGTGCTGGCCATCTTCGATGATCTCGATACGATTCTGTTGATGATTCCCCTGCAAATTATGATGATTGGACTGCGCTGGCAGGTGATTATCGTAGTGTTGATTGTCTTTTTGTTGCTTTCATTCGGTTGGAGGCAATTGGGCAAGTATAATTTCCGGCAAGATTGGAAAGCGATTCTGCTCTATTCGGGGCTTATCTTTGCGGCTACTCAAGCGCTTTATATGGCAAGCAAAACGTTGTACGGGGATGAAGGAAGCATTCATATCGAAGTGTTACTGCCAGCCTTCGTCTTGGGCATGGTGATGAAACACCGCGAGATAGATACGCCGGTAGAACGGAAGGTATCTACCGCTATTTCATTTTTATTCATGTTTTTAGTAGGTATGAGCATGCCTCACTTCCTTGGCGTTGATTTTGCAGAAACGCATACGGGCGTTCATTCGGTGACCGGTTCGCAGGCTATGATGCCTTGGGGCATTATTGCGCTCCACGTAGTGGCGGTATCTCTTTTGTCTAATATAGGCAAACTTTTCCCCTTGTTTTTCTATCGCGACCGTAAGCTTAGCGAGCGTCTAGCGCTTTCTATCGGGATGTTCACCCGGGGCGAAGTGGGTGCCGGTATTATCTTTATTGCGTTGGGATACAACTTAGGCGGTCCGGCTTTAGTAATTTCTGTGCTGACTATTGTGCTTAATCTCATTTTAACAGGTATCTTTGTCTTTTGGGTAAAGAACCTTGCGCGAAGAAGCTATAGGGACTGATCCTTGAATCTAGTATCTTTAAAAAAAACGCTATGACTATCTTACGTACGATGAAAAACGTCTCGTCTATCCATATTGGAGCGAGCATTCTATTGTTTTTAACAGCGATTGCCGCTGCTGTGATTGCCAATTCGCCCGCTGCTCCCATTTATCAGGAATTTCTGGCGCATGAGCTGTACTTCCAGATTGGCGGTTTCAACTTGCTTTCTCACGGAGGGCAGAACTTGAAAATGCTGGAGTTTATCAACGATGGGCTGATGACGGTCTTTTTCTTGCTCGTGGGCCTTGAAATCAAACGGGAGTTATTGGTAGGCGAGCTTTCTTCTTTCCGCAAGGCTGCGCTTCCTATCATTGCCGCTTGTGGCGGCATGCTGTTTCCGGTCTTGATTTATGCACTTGTTTGCCCTCCCGGAACGGAAGGCGGACAAGGGGTTGCTATCCCGATGGCTACGGACATTGCTTTTTCGTTGGGTGTGCTCAGTTTGTTGGGAAGCCGGGTGCCGCTCAGCTTGAAGATATTCCTCACGGCTTTTGCGGTGGTCGATGACATTGGCGGCATTCTGGTCATTGCGCTGTTCTATAGTTCGCACGTGGCTTATGAATACTTGCTGATAGCTGCGCTGCTTTATGTATTGCTCTATTTTATAGGAAAGCGCAGCGGAGCTCATCAGAAACTGTTTTTCCTTATTATCGGTGTTGTTATCTGGTACTTGTTTATGCAGTCGGGCATCCACAGCACTATTTCCGGTGTTATTCTTGCTTTTGTGATACCTGCCAAGCCGCAGTTTCATGTGGGCAAATACATTGAGCACATTCGTCACACCATCCACACCTTTCCTACCATGGATGCAGAAAGCATTGTGCTCACCAATGAGCAGATAGCCAAACTCAAAGAGGTGGAGTCGGCTTCCGACCGCGTCATCAGTCCGTTGCAATCGCTCGAAGACAATCTGCATGGAGCGGTGAATTATCTCATCCTTCCCTTATTCGCTTTTGTCAATGCCGGGGTGATGTTCGGTGGAGAGGGCGAAGTGGCAGGACAGGTGAGCATCGCTGTAGCGCTGGGTTTGCTTATTGGCAAGTTTTTGGGGATTTATTCTTTTACCTGGCTGGCCATAAGAAGCGGCTTGACACCTATGCCGCAAGGGATGGATTGGAAGAATATTGCCGGCGTTGCTTTATTGGGCGGTATCGGCTTCACCGTATCGCTATTCATTGCCAATCTTTCCTTCGGAATGGATTACCCGGTTCTGCTCAATCAGGCTAAATTCGGTGTACTTTCCGGAACCATTATTGCTGGCATATTGGGTTATACGGTGTTGCATCTTGTTTTGCCGAAAAAGACAGCGTCGTAGGCTACGCGTCGAAGCGGTGACACCAGTGCCCTAGTCAGGGCAACCTGTGTTCCACAACGCCTTGTCGTCTGACAAGAGATGAAAAAGGAGGTGGAGAAAAAGACGGGGGAGGTCCGCCTCGGACGGCAGCAATGGTCTGTATTCGTGCGGCTTGGTCTGTGCCGTTGGTGTACTTGGTTCCGCCGAAAAAAGGGGTTTTACTTCTCATCTCTCATTTGTTTTCATCTGAATCATTGTCTATCAGATAGGAATGTTTACTTTTGCATTCAAAATACAGAATTATGGGAGCAGCAAAATGGATTGGCGGTATCATAGGCTTTATGGCGGGAGGACCGCTGGGAGCTTTAGCCGGATACGCACTCGGCTCGTTGTTTGGCGTAAAGTTAAACACGCCGGACGGCAGTTATGGACAGGGGCAGGGGCAAACAGTAGATAACGGTTATGCCGGTCAACGGAATAGTTTTTTGTTTTCGATGCTGGTGATGGCTTCGTACATCATCAAAGCTGACGGAAAGGTGATGCACAGTGAAATGGAATACGTCCGCCGATTTTTGAGAGCTAATTTCGGGGAGGCGTCCGTCAGAGAGGGAGAACAGATATTGCTCAACCTCTTTGAACAGCGCAAGCAAATGGAGCAGCAGAATCTTTTGGCATTCAAGCATACTATCCGCGACTGTGGCGCACAAATAGCCGCTAATTTGCCTTACGAAGCTCGTCTTCAACTGCTGGATTTCCTTGCCAACATCGCTAAAAGTGACGGCAACGTATGCAGCAACGAAATTGCTGCGCTCAAAGAGGTGGCACAATACATGGGCATGTCTGCTCAAGAAGCAGAATCCATGCTGAACTTGGGCGGAAGCTCGGTTGACGAGGCTTACAAAGTGCTCGAAATAGAACCCGCCGCCACCAACGAAGAAGTGCGTGCCGCTTATCGCCGGCTGGCACTGAAGCATCATCCCGATAAAGTGGCTATGCTGGGCGAAGATATAAAGAAAGCTGCCGAGGAGAAGTTCCAAAGCATCAACAATGCCAGAGAAATGATTTACAAAGCCAGAGGGATTAAATAGTGATCCGTATATATATATAGAGAGAGAGAGCTTACAACAACAACCTTATTTAGATATCTTCATTATGAAAAAATTACTTGCTTGCATTACCTTCAGTGTCACTGCCATCGCCGGTCAAGCTGCCACTCCTCTGTGGATGCGCGACGTGCGTATTTCACCCAACGGAACCGAAATAGCATTCTGCTACAAAGGGGATCTTTATAAAGTGCCTGCAAAGGGCGGTACGGCTGTACAACTCACTACGCAGGATTCTTATGAATCGCTCCCCGTATGGTCGCCCGACGGCAAACAAATAGCTTTTGCCAGCGACCGTTATGGTAACTTCGATGTTTTTGTAATGCCTGCCAACGGTGGAGCTGCCCAACGCTTGACTACGCACTCTGCCGGCGAACTTCCTTCCGCCTTTACTCCGGACGGCAAGTACGTTCTCTTTTCCGCTTCTATCCAGGACCCGGCTACAAGCGCTCTTTTCCCGACTTCCGCAATGACCGAATTGTATAAAGTGCCCGCTACCGGCGGGCGTACGGGGCAAGTGCTTGCCACTCCTGCCGAAGCGGTCTGCTTCGACAAACGGGGCAAGCAGTTTTTTTATCAGGACCGCAAAGGTTTTGAGAATGAGTGGCGGAAGCATCATACGTCCTCCATCACCCGCGATATATGGGCGTACGACATCCAAACCGGGAAACATACCAACCTCACCGAACGGGCAGGGGAAGACCGTAATCCGGTATTGTCTCCTGATGGACAAACGCTGTACTTTTTGAGCGAACGGAACGGGGGTTCGTTCAACGTCTATTCTTTCCCTCTCTCTGGGCCGCAAGCGGTGAAGGAGGTCACTTCTTTTAAAACGCATCCCGTGAGATTTCTTTCTATGAGTAACAACGGAACTTTGTGCTACGGATATGACGGAGAAATCTATACCCAACAGAATGGTTCGGCTCCGCAAAAGCTCGCTATAGAGATGGTTCGTGATGACCAACCATCACTGGCAAAGCTGGACTTTACCAGCGCGGCTACTTCGGGGACGGTATCGGCCGACGGCAAACAAGTGGCTTTCATCGTACGGGGCGAGGTATTCGTCACTTCTGCCGATTACATCACTACCAAACAGATTACCCGGACTCCTGCCCGCGAAGCCGGTCTTTCCTTTGCCCCCGACAATCGTACGATAGCTTATGCCAGCGAACGCAACGGTAATTGGCAACTTTGTCTGGCCAGAATCGCCCGGAAAGAAGACCCCAATTTTCCGAACGCTACTTTAATAAACGAAGAGGTGCTCCTGCCTTCTGCCACCATCGAACGTGCTTACCCGCAATTTTCGCCCGACGGCAAGGAACTGGCTTTCATTGAAGACCGCATCCGGCTGATGGTGCTCAATCTGGAAACAAAGAAAGTCCGTGCGATAACGGATGGTTCTGCTTGGTACAGCACCGGTGGCGGTTTTAACTATGCTTGGTCGCCGGACGGCAAATGGTTTACGCTCGAGTTTACCGGAAACAGACATGACCCTTATTCGGATATAGGTATTGTCAGCGCTCAAGGCAGCAGCCCGATTGTTAATCTGACAAACAGCGGTTACTCGAGTGACTCTCCACGTTTTGTGCTCGACGGCAATGCCATTCTCTTTACCACCGAACGCTACGGGATGCGTGCGCATGCCTCTTGGGGTTCGCAGAGCGATGCCATGCTTGTTTTCCTCAACCAAAATGCGTACGACAAATTCTGCTTGAGCAAGGAGGATTATGAATTGCGCAAAGAGCTGGAAAAGCTGTCTAAGAAAGATAAAGAGAAAAGCGGCAGCCACGAAAAAGATAAAAAGAAAGGAGTCCGGAAAGAGGGCAGCGATAGCCTCAAAGTGAAGAGCGTCGTTGTGGACTTGAAGAATATCGAGGACCGCATCGTGCGCTTGACGCCCAACTCTTCGGATATGGGCAGCGCCATCCTTTCCAAAGATGGAGAGTGCCTTTATTATCTGGCTGCTTTTGAAGAGGGATTTGACCTGTGGAAGATGGACCTCCGCAAGAAAGAGACCAAGCTTTTGCATAAAATGAATGCGGGATGGGCAAACATGGAGATGGATAAAGAGGGCAAGAGTCTTTTTTTACTGAGCGGCAAAGATATACAAAAGATGGATCTTTCTTCTAACGAACTGAAGCCGGTCAACTTCCGTGCTTGTATGAAGATGGATCTTGCCGCCGAACGGGATTATATGTTCGACCATGTGTACAAGCAGCAGCAAAAACGTTTCTATAACTTGAATATGCATGGGGTAGATTGGGATGCTATGTCTGCCGCTTATCGCAAGTTCTTGCCGCACATCAGCAACAATTACGATTTTGCCGAGCTGCTGAGCGAATGGTTGGGCGAGCTGAACGTGTCGCATACCGGAGGCAGATTTTCTGCCAAAGGACAAAGCGAACCTACGGCTAGCTTGGGGCTTCTCTTCGACTGGAATTATGCAGAGAAAGGCATGCTTGTTGCTGAAGTGCTGGAAAAAGGTCCGTTCGACAAAGCCGGTACGAAAGTAAAAGCAGGCGTTGTCATTGAAATGATTGATGGCACAGCGGTCTCTCCGGAAATGGATTGCTACACTTTGCTCAATAATAAAGCTAAGAAGAAGACGCTCGTTTCGCTGTTGGACCCGCAAACAAAAGAGCGTTGGGAAGAGGTAGTCATCCCCATCAGCAACGGCGCTCTGGGTGATTTGCTCTATACCCGCTGGGTGAAACAACGCGCTGCTGACGTTGACAAATGGTCTGACGGGCGCTTGGGCTATGTGCATATCGAATCAATGGGCGACGGGAGTTTCCGTTCTGTTTATTCGGATATTTTGGGCAAATACAACAACCGCGAAGGTATCGTCATTGACACTCGCTTTAACGGGGGCGGACGGTTGCACGAGGATATAGAAGTGCTGTTCAGCGGCAAGAAGTATTTCACGCAGGTTGTCCGCGGGCGTGAAACGTGTGATATGCCCAGCCGCCGTTGGAACAAGCCGTCCATTATGCTGACGTGCGAAGCGAATTACTCTAATGCGCACGGCACTCCGTGGGTCTACAGCCATCAGAAGTTAGGGAAGTTGGTCGGCATGCCGGTACCGGGCACGATGACCAGTGTGTCGTGGGAAACGTTGCAAGATCCTTCGTTGGTTTTTGGCATTCCGGTCATCGGTTACCGCTTGCCGGATGGCAGTTATCTGGAGAACTCGCAATTGGAGCCGGACGTGGAGGTGGCGAACTCGCCGCAAAGCATCGTGAAGGGAGAGGATACACAGCTGAAGGCTGCGGTGGAGGAATTGCTCAAAGAGCTTGGGCATTGAGCAAGAGCATCAATAAAAGGCGTTGACAGGTACTAGTCTTCTTCTTCTTCTTCTTCCGGCTCCGTCTCTTCTGCCGGCAGGATCTTCCGGCTTTCTGCTTGCGGAAGTTCTTCTACTTGGCGGAGCCTGCGTTCGATGGCGCGGGTACGTTTTCCCATCACTTCTTCCAATTGGTCGCCTGCACTTTGAAGGTTCTTCTGCACTTTCTGGAGCAGGCCTCCGAATTTGCCGAACTCGGTTTTCACGGCACCGAGCACGGTCCACACTTCGCTGGTGCGTTTCTGGATGGCTAAGGTGCGGAATCCCATCTGCAAGCTGTTGAGGATAGCTCCCAGGGTGGCAGGTCCCGTGACTACAATTTTATATTCTTTCTGCAACAGTTCCACCAGCGCCGTGCGGCGGATGACTTCGGCATAGATGCTTTCGAAGGGCAGGAAGAGGATGGCGAAGTCGGTGGTGAAGGGGGGGTCGACGTATTTGTCGTGGATGTCTTTTGCCATTTTCTTGATGGTGCTTTCCAGTTGTTTGCCGGACGATTCGGCGAGCGCGGCATTGCCTGCTTCGAAGGCATCGTAGTATTGTTCGTACACGTCTTTGGGGAATTTGGCATCGATGGGCAGGTAGACTGTTTCGTTGTTGTCATCTTTGCCCGGCAGCTTGATGGCATATTCTACAAACTCGGTCCCGTTCTTCTTCGTCTTGACGTTGGCATCGTACTGTTCGGGGCTCATCATCTGTTCCAGGAGCGCGCCGAGCTGCACTTCGCCAAAGGTGCCGCGCATCTTTACGTTGCTGAGCACTTTCTTCAATCCGCCCACATCTTGTGCCAGCGATTTCATCTCGCCCAAGCCGCGCTGCACGTTTTCCAACTGCGTGCGCACTATTTCAAACGATTGCCCGATGCGTTCGTTCAGTGTTTTCTGCAACTTTTCTTCCACCATCAGGCGCATGTCGTCGAGCCGTTTCTCGGTCGATTGAAGAAGCGCCTCTTGCCGGCGCTCCATGGCATCGAACTTCTGGCGTTGCAGTTCGCCGCTGGTGAGCATGTTCTGGTGGAGGGTTTCTTGCAACTGCTGCATGCTTTGGTTCAGTGTTTGCGTCATTTCCATGCGGAGCTCGCGGATGCTCCGGTTCAGCTCTTCGCGGTTTTCTTGCAGCTGCTGGCGCAGGGCGGTTTGCGCCCGCCCGCTGTTCCCCGCCAGCGAAAGCACGATCAAGACGAGGAGCAAAAGCGTGACAACGATGAGTAGCGTCAGTTCCATGCGGGCTTCTTAATAAGTTAGTATTTCGTTTCCGGTTCCGGTGATCAGAATCATGTTTTCCCATTGTGCGGAGGGCAGCCCGTCGTCGGTGCAGACAGTCCATTCGTCTGTTTCGTCCACAAAGACTTCGTACGTGCCCATATTAATCATGGGTTCGATGGTGAACGTCATGCCGGGCACGATGACCATGCCCGTGCCGCGCCGGCCGAAGTGTTCTACATCGGGGTCTTCGTGAAACTGCATCCCCACACCGTGTCCGCAAAGGTCGCGCACCACGCTGTATCCGTTCTTCTCGGCATGCTCTTGTATGGCAGCGCCCACGTCGCCCAGCCGCGCCCAAGGTTGTGCGGCGGCAATGCCGCGCTCCAGGCACTCTTTGGTCACGCTCACCAAGCGTTGGCGTTCGGGGCTTACCTCCCCAATCAAGAACATGCGCGAAGCGTCGGAAAAGTATCCGTTGAAGATGGTCGACACGTCTACATTGACAATGTCCCCGCTGTGCAGAATCTCCTCTTTGCAAGGGATGCCGTGACACACCACGTCGTTGACACTCGTACAGACACTTTTGGGGAATCCTTCATAATGGAGGGGGGCGGGGATGGCTCCGTGAGCGAGGGTGAAGTCGTACGCCAGCTTGTCAATCTCCTCCGTTGCCATTCCTTCGTGAATCTTGTCCGTCAGGTAGTCCAGCAGCGCGGTGTTAATCAGAGCACTGGCACGGATGCCTTCCAACTGTTGGGGCGTGCGCAACACTTTTCGTTGCGGGAGTTTGCAGCCTTGTTTTCTGTATTTCTGTATTCTGTCCTCTGTCTCGTCCGGGTAATTAGAAGGGGTGAACCGGAATCCTTTGATTAATTTCTTCATTCGTATAGCTGTTATTTCTTTATCAATGCGGCAAAAGTACGGAATAAAAAGCAGAATGTGACGCCTTTTATTCCGTACTTGTTCCGTTGCTCGAGCATTTGTTCCGTTGCTTGCCCCCCCCTCTCGGAAGGGAATCTTCCCCGTAGCAGTCCGCCCGGTAGCGGAAAAATCGTGCAGCGGCACTGCACCAGCGTTGCAGTAGTGCCGTAAAGCTGGTGCGGCATTGCTGTAAGGCTGGTGCGGCACGGCTGTAAGGCTGCTTCGGCACTGCTGTAAGGCTGGTGCGGCACGGCTGCACGGCTGGTGCGGCACGGCTGCCAGATTCTTGCGGCATTATTGCCCCTGTTCACCACTCTGTCACATACTCATAGCCATCATAAACCGGCGTGATTCCGAGCCCTGTGGAACGGAAAACATTGGCTATCTTCCGTTGTTCATCGAGTGGAATCAGCCGGTCACCTTTGCGGCTGTGATAAAAGTAACGTTCGCAAGAGAAGCAACGGATGACTCTCTTGCGCACCGTAGCGGCCAGCTTCAAAGGAAGTTCGTCAAAAAGACGGGTCATCCCTTTGGCATAGCGCGCCGGCTCGCACGAACGGTAGAGCGGGCAAGGCGAATAGTCCGCCGGCAATTGCTCCAGGAACAAAACGTTTACCTGGTTGACCGTTTGAGGTTGGGGGTCCTTGCTCTCGGCGAGCAATCGAGCCGCTATGGCTCTCAGGCAGCTGTCTGCTTTTTGGCACTTGCCTTTGCCCGCAAAGCAGTACACGTAGTCATGCGGAATGTCTTGTTGCAGTATCATATCAGAATAATGAATTAAATAGTTTTTCTTAAAAGAAGAAAGGGAGTCAGGAGAACTTGCATGGCATCATCCTGCCGTTCCCATACCTTTTTTTCTTATCCGGCGGCAAAGGTAATATAAATAAATGAGATGGAGACCTCCCATTCATCTGCGAAACAAAACAAGCTCGTTGCAGTGGATGGTTCCCGCTTAGTACTACCCAATCTATTCCACGCACATTGACGATGCGGATGCAGTCGTCAGCCCATTGGTTAATGGGAAAACGTATTGTGGAGCAGCCCCTGATGCAGCCCCTGCAAGCGCAAACCACAGAAAAATCAAGAATACCGCCACGCCAGCATCCGGCTGCCCTTCGCCCCTTGTTTCATCAGAATCGTTTCGTATTGAGCGACATCCGCCGATTTCAAGGCAGCATAAAGCCGGCTCAAAAACTTTTCGCTTGATACGTAAGCGGTGAACCATCCACAGTTGGCGCGGAACACCCGGCTTTCGGCAATCATGCCGAGCAGAAAGTGAAGTTCACCCCCTTCACAGCACAACTCTTTTACATTGCCGCCGAAGTTCAATTCAGCTTTCAAAGCCTTCCTCCCTTGATAAGCCCTTCGCTTTTCAAGCATCCCTTCCTCATGCTCCGCCAGCTCCGCTGAATCATAGAAAGGAGGATTGCAAATAGTGGCGTCAAAATATTCGTCCGGAGCAATGATGCCTTTAAAAAAGCAACGGCTGTCCGTCTGAAGACGCAACTCTACCCGATGCGCCAAAACAGGATTGCAAGTCACTATCTTCCGCGAATTGGCGATAGCCACCGGATTGATATCAGACCCAACAAAACTCCAGCCGTATTCCGTGCATCCGATGATAGGGTAGATACAGTTGGAGCCTACACCAACATCCAAACACCGGCAGGCAGGATTGTTTTGAGCCGGAAAGCCCAGCAAGTCGGCAATGTAATGAATGTGGTCAGCCCTTCCGGGAATGGGCGGGCACAAATAACCCTTGGGGATATTCCACCAACTGATGCCGTAATAAGCCATCAAAAGCGCCTTGTTGAGTGCCCTCACCGCGAACGAATTAAAGTAATCAATGCTGAGCGCATCCTCTTCCGTCTGCACCACAAAACGTCCCAGTGCCGGATAAACCTTCATCAAATAAGAAAAATCATACCGCGCCTGATGCTTGTTGCGCGGATGCAAACCGTTTCTTTCTGCCATATCCCGACAAAGGTACGCAAAATACTCTGGTAAACACCCCCACAACCTTATCTACATTCGGGATGAAGCTTCATAGATTCTACCTTGGCAATCTCCGCCACCTCATAAACGCCCGCATAATCAGCCGCAAAACCTTCGGCGGACGCGCCTCTGTTGAACACTTTTAATTCGGCATATACACCCGCATAAGGCACCGCATTCACCCCGGCCACCCGTCGATAAAGACTGTCCAGCCTGCCCGAAGAATCCGTTATCCAATACGCAGCAGTGTCCCCGCAAGCAACAAACGAACTCACCTCGTGCCCGATGCTCACCATTCCCTGTACGCTGAACAGCGTATCCCCTGCCACCACCGCATCCTCGGTTTGTAGCACAGCCGCCTTTCTTTGGCAAGAAACCAAGAAAAGCCCCACAATCATTCCCGCTAAAAAATACTTTCTCATAGTCTTTTGAATTATTTACGCATAAGTTTGCGCAAATATACTGCTTTTTTTCAGATACAACCGAACATTCTTCCTCAGGAACTGTTATAATAATGTGTTTTTCATAGTATTAGATATAAGATTAATTAGAAGAGATTGTACTAGCTTGAGACAAGTAAGTACGTCAATGACAGAAGCGTCTGCTCATTTTTGACAAATGTGTTAAAGCATCGGCTCTTCGGAGACGATGCTTTTTTTTACTAGCTTTTTGTTACCTTTTGTAGTTTGATTCAAATAAAATTCGTACGTTTGCGACATATAATACAGAAAAGAATGACAATGAATGCATCCATCATCTTTCGATTCTTAAAAGAACTCAGCGATAATAACAATCGGGAATGGTTTGCTCAACATCGTGAAGCTTACGAACAAGCCCGTACCGAGTTCGAAAAAGTATTGACCGCAATCATCGCCCGCCTCTCACTCTTCGACGAGAGTGTGAGAGGCGTAGAGGCAAAAAACTGCACGTATCGCATCTATCGCGACACCCGATTCGCATCAGACAAAACACCCTATAAAACCCACTTTGGCGGTTATATCAATGCCAAAGGAAAACAATCAAACCACTGCGGATATTATGTACATTTAGAAGAAGGAAATTGCCTGCTAGCCGGAGGAAGCTATTGCTTGCCCCCCAACCTATTGAAAGCCGTACGCCAATCCATCTACGACAATGTAGAAGAATATCGCTCCATTGTAGAAGACCCCGCTTTCAAACAATATTACCCTGTAGCCGGCGACAACTTTCTAAAAACCGCCCCCAAAGGATTCCCTAAAAATTTCGCTTACATCAATTATTTGAAATGCAAAGAATACACTTGCGCCTACCGGGTGCCGGACCGCTTCTTTTCAACCCCCGACTGGCTGGATCGGACAGAAGAAGCATTCATCCAGTTCAAGCGCTTTGCAGACTTCTTGAATGAAACAATCGATGACCTAGCATAACATCGCAGCACTGAAACAAATTAAAAATATATCTTATAATACAATCCTAAAATGGAAAAGACACTTAATCTGATTAAAAACGACCCTTGGTTGGAGCCATTTTCCAACGCCATTGCCGGACGTCACCAGTACGCAATGGACAAAGAAGCAGCATTGACGAACAAAGGCAAACAAACCCTTTCCGACTTTGCTTCAGGCTATCTCTATTTTGGTTTACACAACACCGTAAAAGGTTGGACTTTCCGCGAATGGGCTCCCAATGCCACGCACATCTACTTGGTAGGAACCTTTAACAACTGGGAAGAAAAGAGCGAATACAAGCTCAATCGTCTGGACAACGGGAACTGGGAAATAAATCTGCCACCCGATGCAATGAAACACGGTGACTTGTACAAACTCATGGTGTACTGGGAGGGCGGACACGGCGAACGCATCCCCGCTTGGGCAAACCGCGTGGTACAAGACGATGCCACAAAGATTTTCAGCGCACAAGTATGGAATCCCGCAAAACAATTCACCTTCAAAAAGAAAGCTTTCAAACCCTCCACCAACCCGTTGCTGATTTACGAATGCCACATCGGCATGGCAGAGCAAGAAGAAAAAGTGGGAACATACAATGAATTCCGCGAAAAAATACTTCCCCGCATCGTCAAAGCCGGATACAACTGCATTCAGATTATGGCCATACAAGAACATCCTTACTACGGAAGTTTCGGCTACCACGTTTCAAGCTTCTTTGCAGCCTCCTCCCGTTTCGGTACGCCCGAAGAGCTGAAACAGCTGATTGATACAGCCCACCAACTGGGCGTTGCCGTGATTATGGACATCGTTCACTCGCATGCCGTAAAAAATGAAACAGAAGGGTTGGGCAACTTTGCCGGCGACCCCAACCAATATTTCTATCCGGGCGCACGCCGCGAACATCCGGCTTGGGATTCACTTTGCTTTGACTATGGCAAAAACGAAGTGATTCACTTCTTGCTCTCCAACTGCAAATACTGGCTGGACGAGTATCAGTTCGACGGTTACCGGTTCGACGGCGTAACGTCAATGCTCTACTTCAGCCACGGGCTGGGCGAAGCATTCTGCAACTACGGCGACTATTTCAACGGTCATCAAGACGATAACGCCATCTGCTACCTGACACTTGCCAACCAAGTGATTCACCAAGTGAACCCCAAGGCTATTACCATTGCCGAAGAAGTTTCGGGCATTCCCGGGCTGGCGGCCAAAGTAGAAGACGGAGGCTACGGATTCGATTATCGTATGGCAATGAACATCCCCGACTATTGGATTAAGACTATCAAGGAAAAGATAGATGAAGACTGGAAACCTTCTGCTATGTTCTGGGAAGTGACCAACCGCCGAAAAGACGAGAAGACCATATCGTATGCCGAAAGTCACGACCAAGCATTGGTGGGCGACAAAACAATCGTCTTCCGGTTGATTGACGCCGATATGTATTGGCACATGCAAAAAGGAGAAGAAAACTACGTAGTCACCCGCGGCATCGCCCTGCACAAGATGATTCGCCTGCTCACGGCAAGCACCATCAACGGAGGATACTTGAACTTCATGGGCAATGAGTTCGGACATCCCGAATGGATTGACTTCCCTCGCGAAGGAAACGGATGGTCATGCAAATATGCCCGCCGCCAATGGAATTTGGTAGACAATAAAGATTTGACTTACCACTATATGGGCGACTTTGACGAAGAAATGCTAAAAGTGATAAAGAGCGTGAAAGACTTCCAAGATAGTGCCGTACAAGAAATCTGGCACAACGATGGCGATCAAGTACTGGCTTATCAGCGCAAAGACTTCGTGTTTGTGTTCAACTTCAGCCCCAAACAGTCGTTCACCGACTATGGCTTCTTGGTTGCATCCGGAGCATACGAAGTAGTGCTGAATACCGATAATGTAGCTTTTGGCGGCAACGGACTCTCGGATGACAAGGTAACTCACTATACCAATGCCGATCCGCTGTATCAAGCCGAGAAGAAAGAATGGTTGAAACTTTATATTCCGGCACGTTCCGCCGTAGTGCTCCGAAAGAAGAAGTAAAAAAGGGGAACACCTTCAAACAGATAGGGCACGCAGACAACGATTGGTTAGAGAATACGATAACCGCGTCATCTGCGTGCCCTGCTCTTTTTCTTTATTTTTATAAGCTGATCTTCAATATTTTCCCGCCATATCCTCCTACAGAAACATCCACAGGCTTATAAGGAAGCAAGCAAACATCCTCAGTCTTTCCTGTCAGCAAATCCGTTGCTTGATACGTATCCATTTGAGGAATTTGCAAATAATCGAACGCATGCGACGGCACGTTGATAGCTAAATCTGCCGCTTGACTGTCAAAATTGACTACAATAAACAGCAGCTCGTTAGCGTACTTACGCAAAAAAGTGTATTGCTTGTGTTCATTAAACCGCCATCCATCCAAATTAGCATACATAAGGTCGAAAAAGCGACCTTGGGCAATGGCTTTCTCTTCGTTGCAAAGAGTCAGTATTTTCCGGTAGATCGCATAAAGATGCTTTTGTTCGTCCGTCAACATCCGTCCGTCATATTTGCCATTGTTACGCCACCGGCGTATGGTGTCCACACTCCAATAATCAAAAATCGTTGTTCGTCCGTCACGTCCGCTGAAGCCCTCCGTGTCCATCCCCAGTTCGCCAAACTCCTGCCCGAAATAAATCATCATCGGATTAGTGTTAAGGCAAGCCGAAACAATCAGAGCAGGGATACCTTTGCGGGCATCACCGGCAAAAAAGTCGGAAGCTAAACGCTGTTCGTCGTGATTCTCGAGAAAGTTCAACATGCGTTCTTCCATTCCGCTCAAGGCTTGCCAGCTGCGGGTGATGGCAGTGGCAGAATCGTAGCCGCAGGCAACGTTGCGCAAAGTGTCGTACATGCCTACTTTATCGTACAAATAATCAAATTTCCCGCGAAACAAATAATTGTGATATTCCGCCGGATTGTAAACCTCGGCAATGAACAACAAGTCAGGATACCGCTCCTTGACTTGCGGAATAGCCCACTCCCAGAACTCAACAGGTACCATCTCCACCATGTCGCAGCGGAAACCGTCTATTCCTTTCGCTGCCCAAAACAGCAAGATATCGAGCATCTTGAGCCAAGTATCGGGAGTGGGGGAGAAACAACAAGTGCCTCCGTTTTGATAATCCACTCCATAATTCAGCTTCACCGTTTCGTACCAATCGTTGATGTTGGGAAACGCATCGAAGCGGTTGTTGCCAGTGGCTTTGGCAGGGCACTCGTGATAAGGTTCTGCCGCATTGCCCTTCATGTCAAACTGTCCGTGAAGCTCCGATTGCGGGATATAGTAGAAATTGTTATACGCACTGAAAGAGTCGTTAGAGTCATCATTCGCTCCCAGTTCGATAGTGCCGTCCGGTTGTGCATCCGAATGATACTGACGCGCCACATGATTGGGAACGAAGTCGATAATCGCTTTCAGCCCCGCCCGATGAGTGCGGTGCACCAGTTGTTCAAACTCTTTCATTCGTCCCGGCACATCGGTGGCAAGGTCCGGATCTATATCATAATAATCTTTGATGGCATAAGGCGAACCCGCCTTTCCCTTGACAATGGCGGGATGGTCGGGGCGGATATTGTATCGGCGATAATCAGTTTGCGTGGCATGCTCGATGATGCCCGTGTACCAAATATGGGTTGTCCCCAACTTCTTAATCTCTTCCAGCGCTTTGGCGTTAAAGTCAGCCATTTTGCCACATCCGTTCTTTGAGAGGTCTCCGTTATTGGCACAATGATTGTTGTTATTGCCAAACAGGCGGGTAAACACCTGGTAAATAATCAGTTTATTCATCTCCATATTTTTCCTTTTTCTTCTATTAGTTGGGTCAGTATTTCGTTCGCGGTATCGTATCCTTGTTCAAAAATCTCTTCCGCCTTCTCAAGCTCGCGATTGCTGTATCCCGTCAGGTTGTAGGGCTCAATCAGCAAATCGCACTTTTCGCGCTCGGGAAAGGTGTTGGCACGGAACATAAAATGGTAAGAGCGCATAGCGATGCTGAAGATATTCATTTTATACTTTTCTGCCACCAGCGGACTGACATTGATAGCTACTACCTTGTCGCATTCTTGGCGCAACACCGACACGGGAAGATTCATCAGCAGCCCCCCGTCTACATAATGTATTCCGTTTATCTTTACGGGTGTGAACATCACCGGCATGCAGCACGAAGCTGCCACCCGCTCGGCAATAGCCCCTTTGTGAAAGTACACGCTTTTGCCGTTATCCAAATCGGTCGCTGTAATAATGAGCGGGACATTCAGCTCTTCCAATTTCTGCGCTTTCAAGTTGCTCTTCAGAAAGTCGATGAACTCTCCCAGTTCAAACAAACCCACTTTAGGGATCACCATCTTGGTCAAATCTTGAAATTTATGTCCAGTAAAATAATCCAGCACGCGATAGGGTTCGTTTCCATCGGCATAAAACACGCCTGCCAATGCTCCGGCACTCACTCCCGAGATAATGTCCGGCTTGATATTATGTTCCAGAAGTGCTTGAATCACACCAAGATGAGCAAACCCTTTAATGAATCCTCCACTCAATGCATAGCCTATGTTATACCTGTTTTGATAACTTTCCATTCCTAATATATCTATATTCATTGTTAGTACGGCACGAAGTTACTAAAAAAACAAATCGCAATTCATTTTTCTTCACCTTTTCAACTTTCTTCTTAATAAATTAAAGTGTATGTTTGCAGCCATTAAACCACCCATATTACATTTAAAACCATCTACTATTATGAGGAACCTCCAAGCACTATTTACTATCTTCCTATCGTTAGGAAGCCTGTATGCACAAGCACAAAAAGAATTTACCATTGAAGGGCGGCTGAAAGGAGTTGCAGACGGAACGGTGATTAAATTAGCCCGAAGTGATGGTGACTTGCTTACAACTATCAGTGTAGACACGCTTCAAAATGAAACGTTTCATTTCACCGCAAAGGCGGACAATGAAGCTCCCGAAGCGTTCAAACTTATGGGGCGTGGAAAAGGTTTCCCTACTTCATGGGTCGATGTCTGGGTAGTTCCAGGAGCTAAAATCACTGTTTACGGAGAGAACAAACTGCTGCGCACTTGGGCGGTGAACAGCTCTATCGAAGAACAGAAGACAGCCAATCGCTACAAAGACGCAACGCGAGAACTGACGGACGCTTTACAACAAATAATGTGCGAAGAACAAGAAATCTTTAAAAAGGCAAGGGGAGAAGCATCCGACTCTTTGAAACAAGTGATACGCAACAGACGAGCTGTATTACGTCATCAGACTGACTCCGTCGACAAACAAATCACGTCCATCGAATTGAAAATAATGAACGAAACACCCGTCAGTCGCGTCTGGCTGGACAAGTTGAACGATTTGGCAATGAGAGATAAATACATGCCCGGCTTTAGTTTTAAGAAAGAAACGCTTGCCTTGTACGGGCGGCTCTCGAAGGCTGAAAAAGAATCGGAACAGGGAAAGACCATCACTACCTTTCTTTTTCCTCCCACCGTAGTGAAAGCAGGAGAACAAATGGCAGATGCCGACTTATACGACCTGCAAGGAAACATCCATCATCTGGCGGACTTTAAAGGAAAATTTATGCTGCTTGATTTCTGGAGCCGGGGCTGCGGTCCGTGCATAATGGCTTTGCCCGAAATGAAAGAAGTGTCCCAAAACAACAAAGAGCAACTCACAGTAATCAGCATCAGCATAGATAAGGAGAAGAATTGGAAAGAAATCTCTAAAACGAAAAACATGACTTGGCAAAACCTTAATGAATTGCAAGGATACAACGGACTGTATGCCAAATACGGAGTGAGAGGCATCCCGCATTATGTGCTTATCTCTCCCGAAGGGAAAATACTGCACTCCTGGTCCGGCTATGCCGAAGGACTGCTTAAACGGAAGCTGCGCAAATGGGTGAATCCCGTCAAACGCATCATGAGCATCCGCCAATCGGGAGCAAGCAAGATTGTAGACTATCCTACAGAAGAATCGAGCAATACAGAAACATTGGAAGTGGAGCAGGTAACGCTTACCGACACGGCAACCATTGTACGCCTCAAAGCCTACTACACCCCGAATTATTGGATACAAATCAGTCCCGCCTCTTATCTGAAAACAGCAGACGGCACCCACTATGCTGTGAAAAAAGCCGAAGGTTTAAAGCTGGGCGAACACTTCTTTTTGCCTGCAAGCGGCGAAGCTATCTTCACCTTGTTCTTTACACCGCTTCCGGCAAACACTTCTCGTTTTGATTTCACCGAAGGGGAGGATGAAGGGTGCTACACCCTGAAAGGACTGTCTCTCGTCAAATAACAAAAAAACTCATGAGTACGCGGACATATGGCGGACATCATCCACACGTAAATAACAATCGATAGAGTAGCGGATTGCTTTTCACTAAACAGCAAAGCAGCTTCCTTTTTGAAACAACAGACAGACTATTTAACTATAATTCAAGGAATGAGCAGCCTAAGTTTTCATTCAAACGCTTTGTTATGCTAACTTTTTGCTATCTTTGCC
>JAVVVS010000023.1:0-37367 GCA_036652495.1 Bacteroides sp. | reverse complement strand
GTAGTTATTCGTTGGAAAGGAACAAAGTAAGTTAGAAGAAATTCAGGGCAACCGTGCTACTGAAGTTTGTCGTTGTTTTCCACGAATGAAACTTGGAGAGATTTGTGCGAATATAAAAGGTTCACCGAACTAAACAACTCAAGCTGAGCATCACCCAAGAGATTGAAGGTCATCCGGTGATGCGGGGTAGTGCCGTGCTCGACTATCGCGGCACGGTGCTTTTTAGTGGGATATCCTTTATTGTGATTCCAATCGTAAAGAGGAAACTCTTCATGCAGACGGCACATATAATCGTCCCGATAAGTTTTAGCAAGGATAGAAGCGGCGGCGATGGAAAGATATTTGCCGTCTCCTTTCACAATCGTAGTGTGTGGAATGCCGGGATACGATTTAAAGCGATTACCGTCAATGAGCAGATGCTGCGGGCGGAGTCCGAGTTGGTCTACCGCCCGATGCATCGCTAAAAAAGAGGCATTGAGAATGTTTATCTTGTCTATCTCTTGTGCAGTAACAATACCCACCGCCCAAGCATCGGCCTCTTGTTCAATGACCGTACGCAAGGCGTAGCGCTGTTTTTCGGACAGTTGTTTGGAGTCATTGAGCAACTCGTTTTTGAAGTCTGCGGGCAGAATGACCGCAGCAGCATAGACAGAACCTGCCAAGCATCCGCGTCCGGCTTCGTCACAGCCCGCTTCGATAAGGCCGGCATTTAGATAGGATAATAACATGTCAATTTAAGTTTGGTGCCTGCAAAGATACCGAATTAAAATGAAAGTATCAGAACAAGCTCCATGCTACTGTCAGTCCTGCCATGACGATAGCAACCATACTCATCAGCTTTATAAGGATGTTCAAGCTGGGACCGGAAGTGTCTTTAAACGGATCGCCCACGGTATCGCCCACCACAGTAGCTTTGTGCACTTCGCTGCCTTTACCGCCCAAGTGACCCTCTTCTACATATTTCTTGGCATTGTCCCAAGCGCCGCCGGAGTTCGCCATGAAGATGGCAAGCACAAAACCGCTGCTCAAGCCACCAATCAGCAGACCAAAAACACCCGTTACACCAAAGACCAAGCCCGTAAATATAGGAGCCAGAATGGCGATAAGTGACGGTAGCACCATCTCGCGTTGAGCTCCCTTGGTAGAGATTTCTACACAACGCTCATAGTCGGGTTCCGCTTCACCCGTCAAGATGCCTTTGATTTCACGGAACTGCCGACGCACCTCGTCCACCATGTGACCAGCGGCACGGCCTACCGCATTCATCGTCAATCCGCAGAACAGGAAAGCCATCATAGAGCCGATGAACATGCCCGAAAGTACTTTCGGATTCATCAACGTGACACTGTAATAGGTCATGAAGTCGGTGAAGGTAGCATCGGCAGTGCCAATGATGTCGCCATTCGGCATAGTCAGGTTTACTGTTCCCATGCGGGTAAGGCCGATGCGGATCTCTTCAATGTAAGAGGCAAGGAGTGCCAAACCGGTCAGTGCAGCAGAGCCGATGGCAAAACCTTTGCCCGTGGCAGCCGTTGTGTTGCCCAAAGAATCGAGCGCATCGGTGCGCTTGCGAACCTCTTCGCCCAGGCCCGCCATCTCGGCATTGCCGCCGGCGTTATCGGCTATCGGACCATAAGCATCGGTAGCCAACGTGATGCCTAACGTAGAAAGCATGCCCACAGCCGCAATGCCGATGCCGTAAAGCCCCATGCCTACGTTATTAAAGTCGAAACCGGAGGCGAACAGGAAGGAGGAGATGATGCCAATCACGACTGCCAATACTGGAATAGCGGTGGAAATCATGCCCAAGCCGATGCCGGAGATAATCACGGTAGCCGGACCCGTTTTTCCGCTTTCACTCAATTTCTGCGTGGGACGGTAGGATTGGGAGGTAAAATATTCGGTAGAGCGACCGATAATGACACCCACCAGCAAGCCCGACACGACGGAGCAGGAAATCCATTGCCAGTTTTCTAGCCCTAATACCCAAAGGATAAAAAAGGTGGCAATCACAATCAAGAAAGAGCTCAGGTTAGTGCCGAAAGCCAGCGCACCGAGCAAGTCCTTCATCTTTGCATTCTCTTTGGTACGGACGGCAAAGATGCCGATGATAGACAAGAGGATGCCCACCGCAGCAATCAGCATGGGAGCGATGACGGCTTTAAACTGCATCGCCACGTCGCCCGTATGGATAAAGGCGGCAGCGCCCAATGCAGCCGTTGCCAGGATAGATCCGCAATACGATTCGTACAAGTCGGCACCCATGCCGGCTACGTCGCCCACGTTGTCACCTACGTTATCGGCAATGGTAGCGGGGTTGCGCGGGTCATCTTCGGGGATGCCGGCTTCCACCTTGCCCACGAGGTCAGCGCCCACATCGGCGGCTTTGGTATAGATGCCTCCGCCTACACGGGCAAAGAGGGCTTGCGTAGAAGCACCCATCCCGAAGGTCAGCATCGTAGTAGTAATCAGGCAGAGTTTATGCGTAGGGGTCAGCACATCGGCTGGAATAGCCCAGTCCAAAAGCAGGTACCAGAAGGAGATGTCGAGCAAGCCCAGACCGACCACAACCAATCCCATCACGGCACCGCTCCGGAAAGCGATGCGAAGTCCGGCATTGAGTGAGGAGCGAGCGGCATGTGCCGTGCGGGCAGAAGCGTAAGTAGCCGTCTTCATGCCCAAGAAGCCGGAGAGTCCGGAAAAGAATCCGCCCGTGAGGAAGGCAATCGGCACCCAGCCGTTCTGCACTTCAAAACCATAAGCCATAATAGAGAAGAGAATCACCAGTCCGAGAAACACCCATGCCACAATCTTATACTGTTGTTTCAGATAAGACATGGCACCCTTGCGCACGGCGGCGGCAATTTTCATCATCAAAGGGGTACCTTCGCTCTCTTTCATCATTTGCTTATGGAAATAATAAGCAAAGCAGAGAGCCAATACAGAGGCTGAAGGTATCAGCCAGAAAAGCAAACTGTCCATAGAATAAATTATTAATAGGTTTACGAAAGGCTAAAAGTATTGAATCTAAACGAGACGAACAAACAAAACGGAGAGAATTGTTTATTCTTCCATTTCTTGCAGCAGGGCAGCTATTTCTGCATGGAAGATGCTGCTGCTTTCGGCTTTATCGTAGAGGTATAGCAAGGTGATGACTCCCTTTTTCCCGATTTATAATCAGGGCAACCACTTCAAAAGATTGATTCTATTATAAGCCCGGACTACGTGGAATAGGTACACGAACGACGCGGACCTTGGTCGTGTAGCTTGAACCGGAGAATTCCCTCGTCTTTTTCTTTTTTTCCCTTTTTCTGCGCGCGCCCCGCCCTAACCCAGCAACCGTGCAGAACGCTAATTCTCGGCAGAAGACAGGTCAACTCTCGGCAGAGGATTCATCATCTTCCGTCAGAAGATTCGCCATCCTTCGGCAGAGGATAACAAATCTCCCGGCAGAGGATTATTTCTTTTTGTTGCGGTTGCCTTGATTATAAATCGGGAAAGGCCAGAGGACGAAAAAAAGGCTTCTCGGCAACTCCGGCTATTGGCTTGCCCGTAAAGACGAGGCGGCGTGAAGCAGACTTCGGTCTATAAGCACTTGTATCTGTTCGGAGGTCATCATATTGGTTCTCGTTTATTACATGATACGTAATGGCGAGAGCAAAGTCGAAAAGAAAGTGGCGTTATTTTCGCGGCAACTTGATCCAGAAGCAAGAGCCTTTGCCCAATTCGGACTCCACGCCAATCTCGCCGCCCAGGTTGTGGGCGATATTTTCGCAGAGCGGAAGCCCCAGACCGGTGCCTTGGGCAAAGGTGTTGAGCTTGACAAAGCGGTCGAAGATGCGGGCAAGGTCGTCTTTGGCAATGCCGATGCCAGTGTCCTGCACATAGAAGCGAAGCTGCTCGCCGATAAGCTGTACGCCCAAGTGGATAGACCCGGCAAAGGTGAACTTGGCAGCGTTGGTAAGGAAGTTGGCAAGCACTTGCAGCAACCGGTTCTCGTCGGAATAGAGCAGCAAGCCGGAGGGGAGTGCATCAAGCACTACCTCCACGCCGTCTTTCACCTTCAGGCGGGTGGATTTGACCAGCCCGCTGAGAAGTGTAAAGACAGAAATGTGAGTGTATTCGAAGACGGTTTTACCGGACTCGATGCGGGAGAGATCGAGCACATCGTTAATAATATTGAGCAGCAAGGCGTTGTTTTTCTCGATGATTTCAACGTACTCTGCCTTCTCCGCCTCGTCTTCCACGGTGGCAAGGATGCCGGAGAAACCCACGATAGCGTTGAGCGGCGTGCGGATTTCGTGGCTCATATTGGAGAGGAAAGCAGACTTCAAGCGATTGGACTCTTCGGCTTTTTGACGCAAGCGGATGAGCTCGTTGACGGATTCAACTTCTTTGGTGATGTTCTTCTGCGAACCGATAAGCCCGATAACGCGCCCGTCGGCGGCAAAGGCATCGGGCACGGCATGCACATTTTCCCAGTGAAGAACGCCGTACTTGTCTAGCACCCGGACGGAAAATTCGCGATGCTCCTCCGTCCCGGCAATGAGCGCATCAAAGGCATCAGTCACCAAGAGACGGTCTTCTTCGTTAATATGGGAAAGCAGTTCGCTGAGCGTCATCCGCTGGTAGACCACTTCGTTGTCGATGGTAGAGTCGATAGTCTGCGCATCCACGTCGTACGACCACGAAGTCAGTCCGCCCGCATTGAGCGCCACGCTGATTTCGTTCTGCTTCTTCTGCATCATCGCCTTCATCGCCGTGAAGTAGGCAGTGATGTCGCTCACGATACTGATGATGCAGTCGGCGTTAAGCCGTTTCACGGTGGCTTCTTGATGAGCGCCCCGGATGATGTAACGGAAAGGTTCCACCTTTTCGCCCGCGAGCAGACGGTCGATGCCCGACTCAAGGAAGCGACTCGCCTCAGTGTAGGCAAAATCATCTTTTTCCACAAAATCACTCACGCGCTTGCCCACAATGTCTTTCTTGGAATGACCCCAAAGGAAGCCAGGCACCACGTTGACGATGTCCTGCACCCGCTTGTGGTTGTCGAATACAAAGATGGAAACGGGCAGGGCAGCGATAATACTGTTTTGATAGCGGAGGTGGCGGGCATAGCGGCGGTTCTGGAAGAAGAGACCGAGACATCCCAGCAGAAGAAGCAACAGAAGGCAGAGGAGGACTAACATAAGCGGTGTGTTTTGAAGTACAACGGCAAAGATAGCGGATTAAATAGATTGCAGCAAGCCTAACTTCACAAAACATCAGCTACTTCTGCACCAAATTGAAGAACAAGCACCGGGAGGCTTGCAACCGTGTTGCAAGCCTCCCGGCGCGTACGCGATGGGGTTGTAAAGACTCAAAACATCTTCCTCACCCGTTCGATGCCTGCTACCAAGGCGTCCACCTCCTCCACCGTGTTGTAAACGGCAAACGAAGCGCGCACCGTGCCCTCCACGCCGAGGCGCTGCATGAGCGGCTGGGCGCAATGATGCCCCGTGCGGACGGCAATACCCAGACGGTCGAGCAATGTGCCCATATCGAAATGATGGATGTCGCCCACCAAGAAAGAGATGACGCTGCTCTTCTGCTCCGCCTGTCCGAAAAGGCGCATCTGCGGAATCTCGCCCAACCGCTGCATGGCGTAGGCGGTGAGGGCATGCTCGTGAGCAGCGATATGGTCGATACCGATGGCAGAAACGTAATCGAGCGCCCGCGCCAAGCCCGTAGTCGCCACATAGTCGGGTGTTCCCGCCTCAAACTTGAAGGGAAGTTCGTTGAAGGTGGTGCGTTCGAACGATACGTGCCCAATCATCTCCCCTCCGCCTTGATAAGGCGGCAAGCGGTCCAGCCAATCTTCCTTGCCATAGAGCACGCCGATGCCCGTGGGGGCGTAGATTTTATGACCGGAAAAGGCGTAGAAGTCGGCATCAAGTTCTTGTACATCTACCTTCATGTGGGGCACCGCTTGAGCGCCGTCCACCAGCACAGGCACGCCGTGAGCATGGGCAGTGGCAATCATATCCTTAACGGGATTGACCGTACCCAGCACGTTGGAGACTTGGGTGATGCTCACTATCTTGGTGCGTTCGGAAAAAAGCTGTTCGTAAGCATCCAGCAACAGTTCGCCGCGGTCGTTCATCGGAATCACTTTCAGGGCGATGCCCTTGCGCGCCGCCAACATCTGCCAGGGCACAATGTTACTGTGGTGTTCCATCACAGAGAGAATCACCTCGTCGCCCTCATTCATAAATTCCTCGCCAAAGCTGGACACAAGCAAGTTGATAGCCTCGGTGGTGCCGCGGGTGAAGATGACTTCGCTCGTGCTGCCGGCATTGATGAACTGGCGGACGGTTTCACGCGAAGCTTCGTGCAGCTCGGTGGCCTGTTGCGAGAGGTAATGCACACCGCGGTGCACGTTGGCATTGACGGAATAATACTCCTCTACCAGCGCATCCACCACCCTGCGGGGTTTCTGCGTAGTGGCACCGTTGTCGAGGTAAACCAGCGGTTTGCCGTACACGGTGCGGGCAAGGATGGGAAAGTCTTGACGAATCTTCTGTATGTCCATACTATTCATAATTTATTTGCATATCGCACATCCTTGGCACTTGTTAAGTTCTCCGCGGAAACGCTTTTCCACCAGCAGGTGCAAGCGGTCACGCAGAGCATCGAGGCGGATGGTGTCGATGACCTCGTTGACAAAAGCAAACATAAGCATCAAGCGAGCTTCCTTCTGCGAAATACCGCGGGAGCGCATGTAAAAGAGGGCATTCTCATTGAGCTGCCCCACGGTGGCGCCGTGCGAACACTTCACGTCGTCAGCATAAATTTCAAGCTGCGGCTGCGTATACATACGGGCTTCGCGGCTGGCGCAGAGATTGCGGTTGGTCTGCTGTGCATTGGTCTGCTGAGCGCCGGGGCGCACCAGAACGATACCAGCAAAGGCTCCGGTAGACTGATCGTCGAGCACATATTTAAAGAGTTCGCGACTGGTACAACCAGGAGCGGCATGGTCAATAAAGGTATGGTTGTCCACGTGTTGGTTCTTGTCCTCCACCGCCATCCCGCAGAGGTTTATCTCCGCCCCTTCGCCGGCAAGGGTCACCTCGGTGGTGTTGCGGGTGGTGCCGTTATGAAGTGTCATCCCGTTGAGGATCACGTTGCTGCCCGCCTCCTGCTTCACATAAAGGTTGCTCAGACGGACGGTGCTGGTGTGAGTTTCTTCGAGTTCGTAAAGGTCGAACACCGCATTCTCTCCGACAAAGACTTCGATGACCTGTGTGGCAAGGAAGTTGACATTATCCATGGCATGGTCGCACACCAGCAGACGGGCTTGCGCCCCCTCTTCGAGGATGACGAGCACGCGGCGGTTGAGAAGAAAGTTGACGTCGGCGCGCAGCACGTTGACCAACTGAATAGGTTTATCTATCACCACGTTCTTGGGGACGTACATCAGCACGCCGTCTTGGGCAAAGGTGGTGTTGAAAGCGGTGAGTCCGTCTTTGGCAGTGTCGGCAAGCTTGCCATAGTACTTCTTCACCAGTTCGGGATGCTGCTCCGCCATCTCCTTGAGGCTGCCAAAAAGGACGCCTTCGGGAAGGTGTGCTTTAGGTTGCTCGCGGGTGTAAAAGGCATCGTTGACAAGGAAAAAGAGCGCGGTGCTCATATTGGGCACGTCGCACTTAAACACTTCGTAGGGGTTCACGGGGATGGGCAGGCGGTTGAGATTCAAACCGTAGTCGGGCTCGAAGTACTTGCTCACGTCGGTGTACCGGTACTTTTCCAATTTGCGGTCGGGGAATCCTATTGCTTGAAAGTCCGCAAAAGCTTTGATTCTAGGTGCATTCAAAGGCTCTGCGCTGTGACGGCAGATCATCGCTTCCGCTTGAGAGAAGAGGTCGATGTATGGTTGTGCTATATTGTTCATAATGATTATCTGTTTTAAATTGGTACGCGGACGACACGGATACTGACGGACGAACACGGACTTTTATTCTTTGTTATTACGACTGAATATTTTTTGTTTAAATGTAGGTTCCGGACCAAAATTCAACAAGAGTCCCACCTCTATGTGCGTTGCCTTGAGATAATTCATCAATTGGGCTTCATGCGCCGGATGCAATTCATTCACTGCCTTCAGCTCTAAAATAATAATTCCCTCAACAAGAATGTCGGCATAATAGACTCCCACAGGTTCTTCCTTATAAAACACTTCTATTTTCTGCTGAACTTCACATTTCAGCCCACAATGCATTAGTTCCTTATACAAGGCATTCTGATAAACATTCTCCAGAAAGCCATATCCAAGTTCATGATACACCTCATAGAAAGCTTTTAAGATAATACTTGTTATTGATTGGTATGCTACCATCTCAGTCTTTTTTTTTCAGTACGCGTTGGTCCGCATAAGTCTGCGTCGTCCGCGTATCCATTTATTCTCCTAGCTCCTTCTTTATCCAGTCGTATCCTTTTTCTTCCAGCTCCAGCGCCAGCTCGGGACCTGCGGTCTTCACGATGCGTCCGTTGTAGAGCACGTGCACGATGTCCGGCTTGATATAGTCCAGCAGCCGTTGGTAGTGAGTGATGACGATGGTGCTGGTTTCGGACGTCTTCAGCTTGTTCACCCCCTCGGCTACGATGCGCAAGGCGTCAATGTCCAAGCCGGAGTCGGTCTCGTCGAGAATGCTCAGGCGCGGTTCGAGCATGGCCATCTGGAAGATCTCGTTGCGCTTCTTCTCGCCACCGGAGAATCCCTCGTTCACCGAACGGTTCGCCAGCTTATTGTCCAATTCCACCACTGCCCGCTTCTCGCGCATCAGTTTGAGGAACTCGCTGGCAGTAAGAGCCGGCAACCCCTTGTACTTGCGCTGTTCGTTCACAGCCGCCCGCATGAAGTTCACCATGCTCACCCCGGGAATCTCTACCGGATACTGGAAGCTCAAGAAGATGCCCTCGTGACTACGGTCTTCGGGCGAAAACTCCAGCAGATTCTTACCATAGAAGTTCACGCTCCCTTTCGTTACTTCAAAAGCAGGATTGCCCACCAGGACAGAAGAAAGCGTGCTCTTGCCAGAACCATTCGGACCCATGATGGCGTGTACTTCTCCCGGCTTCACCGTCAGGTTGATTCCTTTCAATATCTCTTTGCCATTGATGCTGGCATGCAAATCTTTTATATCTAACATGATTCTATCTGTATTAATTCGTTATTTAGTTGTTTCCATATATCAAGTCGTCCAGCCAGTTCAAGATGGAAGATCCGTCTTTTTGCGTAAAGGTAAAGGGGAAATTGACTTTCACGCCAATCATGAATCCTTGCCGCATTCCGTTGCTCTGCACGGTGCCGCTTTGACCGGGCAAAACAGAGGTAATCTCTCCTTTCATGCGTCCGTCGATACCCAGCCTAAAATCATACTCCACAGTAAAGGCAAAGCAAGAAAGAAAATAAATGTCGGCGCCAACCGACGGTGCGATGCTGAATAAAGGTTCTCTGACAGCGTATCGGCATTGGCGTATCTGCTGGTATTCCTGCTTCACGGGGTTGTAACTACTTTCGGCAATCACCCCCTCGTCGGTACGCGGAGAAAGATTGCACGCAGCCGAAAGCCCGCAATACGGCTGCACCATAAAGCGCTGCGGCAGCAAGTAATAGCGTCCGCCCAGTTCTATCTGGCTTAAAGAGGCCGTGACATCACTTGCCCCCATACGTATCTCTTCGCCCAAATATCCTCCTTTAATCGAAAAGCGTGTAGCTGGAATATAATATTCCAGCTTCAGTGTGTGCTGGGAAGCCGATGAGAGCACTTTGCCAGAAGTGGTATTCTTTGCCACAATGGGCCAATTACCTCCCCACGAACCGCTGATTGCCCATCGCCGGACTTGTTCGTCCAGGCTTTGTGCCGCAAGGGTTGCAGTGTAAAGCAGCAACAGCGTTAGCAAGCTCCACGCTCTCTTTCTTTTCATCCCACGCTCCCCTCCAAGGAGATAGCCAGTAACTTCTGCGCTTCTACGGCAAATTCCATCGGAAGCTTGTTGAGCACCTCCTTGGCATAGCCGTTCACTATCAGTCCCACAGCATCTTCGGTAGAAATGCCGCGTTGGTTGCAATAGAACAGTTGGTCTTCGTTGATCTTGCTGGTAGTGGCTTCGTGCTCCACCACTGCTGTTTCGTTGTGAATGTCCATATAGGGGAAAGTATGCGCTCCGCACTTGTCGCCCAGCAGCAACGAGTCGCACTGACTGTAGTTGCGGGCATTGTCTGCTTTTTCGGTTACTTTCACGAGTCCGCGGTAAGAGTTCTCGCTCCGTCCGGCAGAGATGCCTTTGCTCACGATGGTGCTGCGCGTGTTCTTGCCCAGATGAATCATCTTGGTGCCCGTGTCTGCCTGCTGGTAATGATTGGTCACTGCCACGGAATAGAACTCAGCCGAAGCGTTGTCTCCCGCCAAGATGCACGAAGGATACTTCCACGTGATGGCGGAACCCGTCTCTACCTGCGTCCAAGAGAGTTTGCTATCCACGCCTTTGCAGTTGCCGCGCTTGGTGACGAAGTTATACACGCCACCTTTACCTTCGGCATCACCCGGATACCAGTTTTGCACGGTAGAGTATTTCACCTCGGCACGGTTGTGCACAATAATTTCTACAATAGCCGCATGCAACTGGTTCTCGTCGCGCATGGGAGCCGTGCATCCTTCGAGGTAAGAGACGTACGAATCATCGTCCGCCACAATCAGCGTCCGTTCAAACTGCCCGGTATTGGCTGCGTTGATACGGAAATACGTCGACAATTCCATCGGGCAGCGCACCCCCTTGGGGATGTAGACAAACGATCCGTCGGAAAAGACAGCCGAGTTGAGCGCAGCAAAGAAGTTGTCGCGATAGCCCACCACGGAGCCCATGTACTTCTTCACCAAATCGGGATGCTCGCGCACAGCTTCGCTGAAAGAACAGAAGATAATCCCTTTCTCCATGAGCGACTCCTTAAAAGTAGTCTTCACCGACACCGAGTCCATCACGGCGTCCACCGCCATGCCGCTCAGCATCATCTGTTCCTCGAGCGAGATGCCCAGCTTATTGAAGGTTTTGATAAGTTCCGGGTCTACTTCGTCCAGACTTTTGGGACCGTCCTTCTTTCGAGTCGGGTCGGCATAATACGAGATGGACTGGTAATCTATTTCGGGGATACGGAGGTGCGCCCAAGTGGGCATCTCCAATGTGAGCCAGTAGCGATAAGCTTTGAGGCGGAAGTCCAGCAGCCATTCCGGTTCTCTCTTCTTGAATGAAATAAGCCGCACCACCTCTTCGCTCAGTCCGATAGGGATGATGTCTGTATCTACCTCCGTAGTGAAGCCGTATTTGTACTTCTCCAGCGTAAGGTCTTTTACGTATTTATTGGGTTCTTCTTGTTGCATCGTTTGTTGAATATAGATGGTGTATAGGATAATAGAACAAGGATTCGCTCTTCTTTGTTTGGCGAATCAGCTTGTTATCCGAATCGATAAATTCTATCACGTAAATAGCCAGACTGACAAGCAGCAGGTATTTCAATGCTCCCAGTCCGCAACCCAGCCAGCGGTTGAGCCAGCCTAGCGAAATGGCTTCCATTGCTTTTGTGAGTAGTGATGCCACGAGAGCGAACAGCAGGGGCACAGCAATCCAGATGATGAGGAATGCCAGTATCTGCGCCACCGTCATTGAATCCGTCACGGTAGGGCAAAGCTTTGCAGCCAACGAAGCATACAACATTTTAGCCGCCAACAGCCCCGCAATCAGTCCGAGGATAGATGCCAGCTGCCGGATAAAGCCTTTGAAATAGCCCGTCACAATGCCGGCGCCAAAAGCAAGCAGTATTATAAAATCAATCATGGGAATGAGTTATTACTTAAACAAAAAGACGGAGGCACGGAGCTATTATCACCCTGTGCCTCCGTCTTCATTCTATGATGCTGCAAACTATAAGGTTTGCTTCACTTCTATTTCTTCGTAGGTTTCTATCATATCGCCCACCTTAATGTCGTGATAGTTGGTCAAGCTGATACCACACTCGTAGTTGGTAGCCACCTCTTTGACATCGTCTTTGAAGCGTTTCAAAGCATTGATTGTTCCAGAGAAAATCACAATACCGTCGCGGATAAGGCGTGCCTTGTCGCTGCGTTTTGCTTTTCCTTCTTTCACCATGGCACCTGCAACGGTACCCACCTTCGTGATGTTGAACACCTCGCGCACTTCGATGGTAGCCGTAACGACTTCCTTCACTTCCGGAGCCAACATGCCTTCCATAGCGGCTTTCACCTCTTCAATGGCAGCATAGATGACAGAGTACATGCGGATGTCTACGCCTTCTTGCTCGGCAAACTTGCGGGCAGCGGCAGACGGACGAACCTGGAAACCGATAATAATGGCATCCGAAGCTGCGGCCAATGTCACATCCGATTCTGAAATCTGCCCCACAGCCTTGTGAATCACGTTCACCTGAATCTGCTCGGTAGACAATTTAATCAATGCGTCACTCAAGGCTTCGATAGAACCATCCACGTCGCCCTTCACAATCACATTCAGTTCTTGGAAGTTGCCCAAGGCTATACGACGTCCCACTTCATCCAGTGTCAAGAGCTTCTGCGTTCTCAATCCTTGTTCGCGTTGCAACTGCTCACGTTTGTTGGCAATCTCTCGCGCTTCCTGCTCTGTTTCGATTACATGGAACATGTCGCCGGCTTGCGGCGCACCGTTCAATCCCAAGATTAATACCGGTTCCGAAGGTCCGGCTTCTTGAATGCGTTGGTTGCGCTCGTTGAACATCGCCTTCACCCTACCGAAGTTGGTTCCTGCCAGTACAATGTCACCTAGTTTCAATGTACCGTTAGATACCAAGATAGTAGCCACATAGCCACGCCCCTTGTCCAAGGTGGATTCTATGACCGAACCTGTAGCGCGACGATCTGGATTGGCTTTCAAATCGAGCATTTCTGCTTCGAGCAGCACCTTTTCCATCAGTTCTTTCACGCCGGTTCCCTTCTTAGCAGAAATATCTTGCGACTGGTATTTGCCTCCCCATTCTTCTACAAGGAAGTTCATCTGTGCCAGTGTCTCTTTTATCTTTTCGGGATTTGCATGCGGTTTATCTACCTTATTAATAGCAAATACAATGGGGACGCCTGCTGCTACGGCATGGTTGATAGCCTCTTTGGTTTGCGGCATCACGTCATCATCGGCTGCTACTATAATGATGGCAACGTCTGTCACTTTGGCTCCACGGGCACGCATAGCGGTAAACGCTTCATGCCCCGGTGTATCCAAGAAGGTGATGTCACGTCCGTCTTCCAACGATACGTGGTAAGCACCGATATGTTGTGTGATACCACCGGCTTCACCGGCAATCACATTGGCTTTACGAATATAGTCGAGCAATGAAGTCTTACCATGATCCACATGTCCCATCACGGTAACAATCGGAGCACGGGGTTTCAAGTCGTCGGCATGATCTTCTTCTTCTACAATGGCTTGCGCTACTTCCGCACTGACATATTCCGTTTTGAACCCGAACTCCTCGGCCACCAAGTTAATGGTTTCTGCATCCAAACGCTGGTTGATGGATACCATCATACCGATGCTCATACAAGTGCCGATAACCTGATTGACGGACACATCCATCATGCTTGCCAGCTCGTTCGCCGTTACAAACTCCGTCAATTTAAGTATGCTGCTTTCCGCCATATCGCGGTCGTCTTGCTTTTGTTGGCGGTTGAAAGCGGTATCGCGCTTCTCTTTTCTATATTTAGAAGTTTTGTTCTTTCCTTTGGTTGTCAGGCGAGCCAAGGTTTCTTTCACTTGCTTTGCCACATCCACATCGTTCACGTCTGCCTTCATAACCGGCTTTTTGAAACGACTAAGACCACCCGGTGCACCGGGAGCCGCAGTGCGGGGGCGATTTTGTCCTGCGCCCGTTCCTTGACCCGGACCGCGGGAAGCGCCTGCATTTGCGGGACGCGCACCACCGGCAGCTCTTTCACTATTTGGACGGGGAGGTGTAAAGTTAGATGCTACGTTGTTGACGTCCACCTTCTCTTTGTTGATGCGGTTGCGTTTTTTCTTTGCCGCATCGGCAGCACTACCTTCTTTGGGAGCGCTTTTAGCCAACTTCACATCATCCTTGCGGATTTCTTTGATGATGGCTTCCTTCATCTGTTTCTTCTGATCCAGACGTGCTTTATCCTTTTCTTCCCGTTCTTTACGTTTTTCTTCTTTCGATTTCTTCTTGGGGCGGGTCGACTGGTTTAAAGCAGCCAAGTCAATCTGTCCGATGACATTAATCTTAGAGACAAAATCAGGTTGATGAATTTTGAAAATAGCATCTTCTTTCTCCACCTCGGCCGGCACTACCGGTGCCACTACAGGGGGCACTACTGGTTTCTGTTCGGCTTCTTTTTCTATTCTTTTTTCTTGAGCAACTTCCACGTTTTTCAGTGCTTCTTTCTTTACGACGTTAACTATTTTTTCTTTCACCACCGATTTAGTTTCCACAACCACCGGTTTCACTTCTGCCTCAACGGGTTTCTTTTCTTCCACGATTGGTTGGGGTTCTTTTACCGGTTCCGGTTGGGGGGTAACCGGAGCAGGTGTTATGATTTCTTTCACTTGGGGCACAACCGGCTTCGCTACTTCTTCCGTCACAAGCGGTTTTGCTGGCATCACCGGAGCAACGACGGCTGGCTGAGGCTTCACTTCTTTGGCTTTAGGCGCACTCACCGGTTCAGTTTCCATCTTCCGGTTCAGGTTGTCCAAATCTATTTTCCCGATAGGTTTAAACTTCTGACGAACATCCTCAGAGGGCGTCGTCTTGAAGACTTCTTCCGCCTTCGGCTTTTCGGGTTGTTTGTTGTAACCATCTATAGCCACCGTTTTATTGCGGTCTTTGTTTTGGCGTTCTTGAATGAAACGTTCCGATTCAAGTCTAAGGTTCTTGTCCGTGCTAAACTCTTTGACAAGCACAGCATACTCTTCTTCTGTAATTTTAGTATTAGGATTCGCCTCAATCGCGTGTCCCTTCTTCTGTAAGAACTCAACAGCCGTTGTGATTCCTACGTTTAAATCTCTTGTAACTTTGTTTAACCTTATCGTCATACTTTATAATTTGATAATGTGCCAACGTGCAATTCTGCCCATTGGCTGCGCAGCGAATTCATAAATAAGTGAATCATGTACCGAACTATACCGCACAGCCTCCATGGGCAATCTGGCATATTAGTACATCACCGCCTTATTCATTGTCTTCAAACTCCGACTTCAAAATGCGTAATACCTCGTCCACCGTCTCTTCTTCCAGATCCGTCTTTTCTATCAACAATTCGCGGGGTGCGGTCAATACAGCTTTCGCAGTATCAATGCCGATGGCTTTGATGGCGTCGATAACCCAACTGTCGATTTCGTCTTTGAATTCGTCCAGATAGATGTCTTCGTCTTGCACCGCTTCATCCAATTCGCGGAACACGTCGATGGTGTACTCAGTCAACATACTGGCCAGCTTGATATTCAAACCGCCTTTACCAATAGCCAGCGAAACTTCTTCCGGTTTAAGGAACACCTCTGCCTTGCGTTCTTCTTCGTTCAATCGGATAGAAGAAATCTTGGCTGGGCTCAGAGCACGCTGAATAAACAAAGAGATATTCGATGTATAGTTAATGACATCGATATTCTCATTGCGAAGTTCATGAACGATGCCGTGTATACGGCTCCCCTTCATGCCTACACAGGCTCCCACGGGGTCTATACGGTCATCATAAGACTCTACCGCAATCTTGGCACGTTCGCCGGGGATGCGGGCAATTTTCTTGATGGTGATAAGTCCATCATTAATCTCGGGCACTTCCATCTCGAACAACCGTTGCAGGAAGACGGGAGAGATGCGGGAGAGGATAATCTTCGGATTATTGTTCTTATTATCCACCCGAGCCACCACCGCACGCGCTGTTTCACCTTTGCGGTAGAAGTCTGCGGGGATTTGTTCGGTTTTAGGCAACAAGAGTTCGTTTCCTTCATCGTCAATGAGCAGCATCTCTTTCTTCCAGATTTGATATACTTCTGCATTAACCACGGTACCTACCTTATCACTGTATTTATTGTAAAGACTATCTTTTTCTAGCTCAAGAATCTTAGAAGCCAATGTTTGACGAAGATTCAGAATGGCACGGCGCCCGAACTTAGCAAAAATAACCTCATCCGTCACTTCCTCGCCTACTTCATAAGAGGCATCTATCTTTTGTGCTTCGGTCAACGGAATTTGCATGTTCGGATTAGTTAAATCCTCATCAGCTACAACTTCTCTATTACGCCATATCTCGAAGTCGCCTTTGTCCGGGTTCACGATTACGTCATAATTCTCATCGGTGCCAAACATTTTCGCGATTACACTTCGGAACGACTCTTCGAGTACGCTTACCATCGTTGTTCTATCGATATTTTTCAGTTCCTTAAATTCCGAAAATGTATCAATCAAGCTGATTGTTTCTTCTTTCTTGGCCATAATTATTTAAAACTAATTAAGTATTTAGTGTATTTTATATCTTCATACCGGAAGGTTTCGTCCTCTTCCATCAGCTTTGGACGTTTTTCCCCTTCGGCTTTTATTTTCTTTTGTACGCTCACCACAAACTTTTCTTCCTCTGCTTCCTTGAGCACTCCTGTAAGCTTGCGACCTGCTTTGGTCAATACTTCTACTTCGCTGTCAATGTGGTTGATGTACTGTTGCAGCACTTTGAACGGCTGTCCAATACCCGCTGAGCCCACTTCTAGCTCGTAGTCCTCTTCTTCGCGATTCAATTTAGACTCCACGTAGCGGCTTAGCTCTACGCAATCTTCTATCCAAACACCTTCTGCATGGTCTATTTCGACCACAATTTTGTCTTCCGGGCTTACGGTTACTTCCACCAGAAAGTACTCTTTCCCTTCCAGCCACTCATCAACAATCTGACTTACAATTCTCTTTTCTATCATTGATTCACTATATAAGAACAAAAAGAGGAGCTTAATCGCCCCTCCACCTTTCATCCATCTCGGGTGCAAAGATACAAACAATCTGTTCGATTACAAAATATTAGTGCGAAAAGATTTATACTTTGCACGGTTAAGGTTTGTACATTGATAAGCAAGCAATCCACGCAGATGAAAAGCGCGGGATTGCAAAATCCTTTTTTGATGGGCTCGCTTGTGAAAGCTTGTGCCGCATCGGCATAGCACTGCATTGCCAGCGTATCTTATACGGAAGAATTTTGTTTCAAGGCGAAGAAACAAAATTCTCAAGCCGGAGAAACAAAATTCTCAAGGGGCAGAAACAAAATGTTTCCCGGCATGAAACAAAGTGTTTCATGCCGGGAAACAACTAAAAAGCTTACGGAAGCGGTAAGAAAAGTTCAAAGGGGCAGAACGCTAGCCTTGGCTCAAGCCCTTTTGTACGAGCGGTAACCATAGACCACAATCACACAGAAGCAAACAAAAGGCAGGATAAACGACAAATTGACTGCCGGCATGCCGAGCAACGTCTTCATGTCGATAATGCTTGCCTGAAGCGGAGGCAACACCGAGCCGCCCAGAATGGCCATAATGAGTCCCGCAGCACCAAACTTGGCATCATCGCCCAATCCGTGAAGGGCAATGCCGTAAATGGTAGGGAACATCAACGACATACAAGCAGAAACGGCTACCAAGCAGTATATCCCCCAGATGTTCTGAAACAAAATAACGCCCACCGTAAAGCAGCCTCCTGCCACAGCAAGTATCATCAACAGGCGTCCCGGATTGAGATAACGCAGCAAGAAGGTACAGATAAAACGGCTGCAACAGAAAATAATCATAGCAATGATATTATACTCTTGCGAAAGCACTTCGGCGGCTTTCTCTTCCATCCCTTGCGACATAAACAAACGTGTGCCGTACTGTATGACAAACGTCCAGCACATAATTTGCGCTCCCACATAGAAGAACTGCGCAATCACCCCTTCCCGATAGTGACGGATGGAGAAGATACGTTTCAGAGTAGAGAAAAAGTTAATTTGATGCGACTGGTCACCATTCTTAGGCATCCTCACCAAACGGATAAGCAGCAGCATGGCAATAATAATGACTCCAATCACCAGATAAGGAGCTATCAGCACAGCCAAATCGGAATCGCGAACGGCAGCAAAGTCGTCGGGCGTGAGCTTGCTGCGGTCCGCCGTATCCATCGGGTTAAGCCGGTTCTGAATAAAGTTCATCGCCACATACATGCCCAGCAGCGAGCCCATCGGATTGAACGACTGCGCCAGATTGAGCCGGCGAGTAGCCGTCTCTTCCGTTCCCATCGACAAGATGTACGGATTGGCACTCGTCTCAAGAAACGACAGACCACACGTCAGAATGAAATACGCCACCAAAAAAGGATAATAAGCCCCCGTCGTCATCGCCGGGAAAAAGAGCAATGCTCCAAGAGCATACAAGCCCAATCCCAAAAGGATACCGGCTTTGTATGAGTACTTGCGGATAAAGATTGCCGCCGGAAACGCCATGGCGAAATAGCCGCCATAGAAGGCCACTTGCACCAATGCCCCGTCGGTGACACTCATGCGGAAGATTTTAGAAAAAGCCTTAACCATCGGATTGGTGATGTCATTGGCAAACCCCCAAAGAGCGAAACAGCTGGTGATAAGAATAAAAGGAATGAGATAGCTCACGCCATCTTTACTCAATATAGAGAAATGCTTGGTGTTTTTCATAACAGTAGTAAATAGTTCGTTTTTAAAGTGATTCGTATAGATGGAACATACGCTCCATGGGTTGCCATTTTTGTGCAGAGCTAGCTCCGGGATTCACGTTTTGAAAAATAGACATATAGTCTTCCCACTCTTGCTGCCGGGGCAAGGTGGCAAGGCGTTCCATTGCCGTATCCCAATCAAAATCGAGACCTGTCTCTACAATCATGAACAAGCGGGTGCCAAGAATATAAATCTCCATTTCCAGAATGCCTACCTGACGAATGCCTGCGATGATTTCCGGCCAAGCACTTTCTGCCCGATGCCGCCAGCGGTATTCGGTGATAAGTGCGGCATTATTACGCAAGTCGAGCGTCTGGCAGTAGCGCTTCACTGGTTGCTGATATACTTGGGCTTGATAGCCCGTTTGAGGTATTTCCTTCATTTCAATTCTTGCTCTTTATTGTTTTGTGCCATTGCTTGCACCAATATATTTCCAATAGCCGTAGCCTCCACAGGTCCGGCATACACCGGAATGCCCAGCGCCTCTTCCGTCAGCCGGTTGAGCAAACGGTTGCGGCATCCGCCTCCGATAATATTCAATTGCTCCACCCGGGTAGGCAGCAACCGGTTCAGCTGGTCAACGCCTTGCTTATAACGCTGCGCCAACGACTGAAGAACACAACGCACATACTCGCCCTGCGTAGCAGGTACGGCGCACTGGCGCGCACGGCAATAATCGGCAATAGCCACTTCCATGTCAAGGGGACTCAGAAATGCTTCATCGTCTACCTGAATCACCGAAGCAATAGTAGCACTCTCGGCAGCGGCAATCATCACATCGTAATCAGTCTCTTCGCCTCGTTCCTTCCATTGAGCCATCAAGCGTTGTAAAATCCACAAGCCCGTAATGTTTTGCAAGAAACGAATCTTGCCCCCTACTCCGCCTTCATTAGTGAATCCGGCTTGACGAGCCTCTTCCGTCAGAATCGGTTCATCCACCATCACACCCAGCAACGACCAAGTGCCGGAACTTAAAAACGCACAACGCTTGCCTTCGGCAGCAGCGGGCACGGCAAACACAGCGCTAGCGGTATCGTGCGATCCTACAGCAATCACATTGACCTCGCCACTCAGTCCGGTTTCCTCCTGAATCTCCGGTTTCAACTTGCCTCGAAGAGTGCCGGGAGCCACAATCTCCCCAAAGAGACGGTCGGGCAATCCCAACCGGCTTATCAACGCCCGGTTCCACGTACGGCTGCGTGCATCCAAAAGTTCGGAAGTAGAAGCAATGCAATACTCGTTATTGGCTACTCCGGTGAGGAAGTAACTGAATAAATCGGGAGTAAACAAAAGATGTTGAGCAGCATCCAACGTTACTTCCCCTCTTTTCTTCATGCTATAAAGTTGGAAAAGCGTGTTGATGGGCATCACTTGAATGCCTGCCTCCGCATAGTGTTCCGTCAGTTCGGCTGCAGTAAACACTTCCTCGGGCAGTCCGTTTGTCCGCGGGTCGCGGTAGCAAACGGGATTGCCGAGCAAGTTGCCATGAGCGTCAATCAGTCCGAAATCCACGCCCCAAGTATCAATGCCAATGCTTTTGACCGTATACCCTTTGCGGGCAGCCAAGCGCAGACCGTTCTTCATCTCGTCAAACAATGCCAAGAAATCCCAATAGATATGGTTACCCATCCGCACCTGCCGGTTCGGGAAGCGGTAGACTTCTTCGAGCACCACTTGACCTTGGTGGATGGAACCGGCCATAACCCGACCGCTTCCAGCCCCAAAATCAACGGCTAAATAAGTATTCATTACTTCGTCTTTTTACCTAAGATATATGTTTCGAGATCATCAATCTCTTCGGGAGTCAACACCGTGTAGTCGCCACCGGACTGAATAATGATGCGGCAAGCCATCTCGAAGAACATGGCACGCTCAAAAGCTTGATCAAAGTCTTTGCCACACACCACCTGACCGTGTTTGAGCAGCAACACCGAGTTGTGAGCTTTAAAAGCCTCTATCACGGCATGCGCCAGCTCGGGAGAGCCCGGACGAAAATAAGGAATCACAGGAATTTCACTGCCTACGTGGCAGGGAACTTCCGCCGTAACGTTAAAGTTCGTCGGACGATTCTTCATGCAAGCCACAGCGGTGGCATAGTGCGACTGAAAATGAAGCACCACATTCACATCGGGACGTTCGCGCAGTACGCCGAGGTGGAAACCGCTTTCCATCGAAGGCTTCACGCCATTGAGCACCTCTCCGGTAGAAAGGCGGCAGATGGACACTTTCTCTTTAGGAAGAGTCGGCACCCAGGAGCCGGTGCCGGAAACCAGCACCTCTTCTCCTACTCGCCAAGAAATATTCCCACTACTGCAAACGGTAAGCGCAGCATCGCCTACGCGATGAGCTTGAGCGATAAACTGCTCTATTTGTTCGTTCGTTATCATCTTGTTAGAGTTTTAAATTATTTATAAATAGGTCCGTAAGCGGCACAAGCTCTGTAGTCGGCTCCTTCTTTCTCCATACCAAAGGCATTCCAAGCAGCGGGACGGAAGATTTGACTATCTTCTACATTGTGCATACATACAGGAATGCGCAGCATAGAAGCTAACGTAATGAGATCCTGACCGATGTGTCCATAGCTGATGGCGCCATGATTGGCTCCCCAGTTGTTCATCACCGAATAAACATCTTTAAACGCTGGTTTGTTGCACAAACGGGGAGCAAACCAAGTAGTAGGCCACGTACGGTCGGTACGTTCATTCAATATCTTATGAATGTCAGGAGCAATTTCTACCGTCCATCCTTCGGCAATCTGAAGCACCGGACCGAGCCCTTTGATAAGGTTCAGACGCATCATCGTGACAGGCATTCCACCTTTAGAAAGGAAACTGGACGAAAAACCGCCTCCACGGAAGTAGTCACGGCTAGCAGGATACCAAGTAGTGGCTTCAAGACAGTTGCTTACTTCTTCATTGGTGATTTCCCAATGTGGTTTCATCGTAGGTTCGCCTGCCGCATTCGTTTGCTGGCCGGTTCCGTCGAGGGTAGTAGCACCAGAATTAATCAGATGAATGATGCCGTTAGCAGCAAGTCCGGTCAGCTCTTTTCCAGTCACCCGTTTCACCGCTTCCGGGCTCCAATAGGTACGTACGTCCGAGAAGATTTGAGCGCGGTTGGTCAACAGATGACCAAACAGCATGGCTACTCCGTTGCAAGCATCGTTTTCGGTGGCTACCACGAAAGCTTCGCGGATGCCGTTCCAGTCGAAAGAAGTGTTGAGCAATGCTTCAGGATAGTCTCCGTTAGGATAGAAGTCCGTCCACTGGCGTTGTCCTTGGAAGCCGGCAGCAATGGCGTTGTGCCCCAAAGCCTCTTCTTTGAATCCCATCTCTTTGAGTTTCGGGTTGCCTTGTATCAAGTCGCGCATGATGATGGTCATCTTGACAATGAACTCCCAGTCCGCTTCTTTCTGTGCGCGAGTTTTCGTTTTGGCAGCAGAGTTAAAGTCTTGTCCTTCATTCTTCTTACAATTCTTTTCAGTCCAAGCCATGGCTTTGGCAAACTCTTCTTTATCATAGATACCTTCGGTCATACGACGGATGATTTCGGTTAAATCAACCGACTCATTGCGCATGCCTAAATATTCCTGAAAGAAATCGGGATTGACAATAGAACCTGCAATGCCCATTGACACACTGCCCATCGAAAGATATGATTTGCCTCTCATGGTAGCTACTGCCTGCGCAGCGCGGGCAAAGCGAAGAAGTTTTTCGGCTACATCGGCGGGGATAGAGTTATCGTCCAAATCCTGTACGTCATGCCCATAAATGCCAAAAGCCGGCAGACCTTTTTGTGCGTGACCAGCCAGCACGGCAGCAAGATAAACAGCACCCGGGCGTTCTGTTCCGTTGAAACCCCACACAGCTTTCGGATAATGAGGGTTCATGTCCATCGTTTCAGCGCCATAGCACCAGCAAGAAGTCACAGAAATCGTTGAGCCAACACCTTCGCGTTCAAATTTCTCGGCACAAGCAGCGCTTTCGGCTACACGTCCAATAGTGCTGTCGGCAATGACACACTCCACAGGGCTGCCATCACCATTCTTCAGATGGGTAGAAATCAGTTCGGCAACTGCTTTAGCCAAGTTCATCGTTTTCTCTTCAAGGCTTTCACGAACGCCACCCTGGCGAGCGTCAATAGTGGGACGAATCCCGATTTTTGGATACTTTTTCATTTTCGTGTTTATAGTTAGTTAGTAAAACATTTCTGAATAGCGTACTCTTACACAGAGTTCCGCAAACGCACTTCGGTGGGCAAATAGAGCCTGACCGGCTTGCCAGTAAGGATAAAGTCGGCAGCTAAAGTTCCCATCTTCTCCCAATCAATGCTCAAAGTGGTGATACCTTTATCAATCACCTCATAAACGGGAGCTTCATTGTAAGCTATCAAACCAAAATCAACACCGCATTCCAATCCCTCCAGACGACTTTTCTTGATGATGCGCACCACATCCACTTGTCGGATAGCGATATACACTTCGCCTTTACACACATCCACTTCATCCATTTCCTCCATCACCTCACCCAGCAATTGACGGTCGGCACAAAACTGCTGAAAATAAGCGCGGGTGCTTTGAGGATGTTTGGTTCCAGCCACCAGCAGCAACACTAGCTTCCGATAGCGTTGCAACTTATCCCCTAACTGCGATAAAGCTTGATAGAAAGCCTCATCAAAATCCTGACAGATATAAGAATAGCAGCTCTTGTCGAACTTTCCAAAGTCAAGCAAGAGCAATTTAGAGACATCTATCTTATAAAGGTTAGAAGAGAATTTCTCGTTGTCAAAGTTCATCACGATATACTTATAGTATCGCCCCAACGATTCACGAAGAATAACGTTGAACAAGCGTTCGTTGTATTGATGGAACCACAAATCTACTTTATATCCGGGAGAGAGCTGCTTGATTAAGCGGTTATAGAAAGCGTCTTTGAAAGGAGAGTATTCGTCGAGCAACAGCAAAACACTCTTTTGCCGGTTAATCACATAATAACCTTTGCCGGGTGTAGAGTCAATGATTTCCCGCTCTTTTAAATCCAAGAAAGCTTTGAACACCGTATCTCGAGACACATCATAGCATTGGCTCAACTGATTGATAGACGGCAAGGCATCGTCTACCCGATACTTTCCCATCGAGATGTCCTGCGCGATAAGGTCGGCAAGTTGCTTCACTTTGGTCGTTTGTTGTCCAAAAACAGCTTTCATTGATACGCTAGTTTAAAAGGATGTTCACTATGCTGAACTATCCCGAGACAAAGGAAGATAATTAATTCAGGAACAACAAGAACAAACAACATGTTATACAACACAAGCGCAACATTACACTGTTTTTATTCGTATCTTTACGCCCAAATTAGAGCAATCATCGTAATATGGCACATCATTTAAACACCAACAAGCAATTCATGGTAGGCAACGGCATTCTTGCCTTTGCCGTTATCTTCGTAGTCGTACTCTTCATCTACGTCAGCATGAGGATGAATCGGGACAAACAAGCGGAAAAGCATTATACGGAAACGTACACCATTCATCTGTCTAAAGGCTTCACCGGCGACTCTGTTTCACTCTTTGTGAACGACAGTTTGATGCTGAACAAACAGATTATCCAAGAGCCTGTGGACGTAGAATTCAAACGTTTCTCCGAGCAGAGTGCCCTCATGATTGTAGACAACCGCACAGATAAGATGTCGACCTTCGACTTGAGTGAAAAAGGAGGCGTGTACAGCTTTGTGAAAGAAACCGACGGGGTGAAACTGACAGGCAAATAAGGAATAGAACACCAGCATCTTTTCATTGTATCTCCGTCTTGTGCGTGCTCAATTCTGCCCGCAACGCGAAAGCTTTTCCGTCCGTACATTGATTGAGTAGCTGCCAAAAGTGCTCGCCGTGATTCATTTCCCGGGTATGACAAAGTTCGTGCAACAAGACATAATCAATCAAATGACCGGGCAATAGCACCAGATAACAAGACAAATTAATCATCCGCGTGCCCGAACAGCTTCCCCACCGACCGTGACTAGCATTTATCTTGAGGTCCCTATACGGTAACTGATACTGTTCCGACAATAGATTAAGCCGTGAATGCAAAAAGATTTTTCCATTCCTCCGGAGCGCCTCCTTTATTACTTTCCGCAACCATTCCTGCAACTTTTCATCCGTAAAGTCGGCAGTAGGAGGGCAGATTATTTGCATCTTTCCCGGCTCCGAATGCGCCATAAACCGATCGTTGGTTCCACTCGTCACAGACAGTTTGAAGAACTCCGCTTCAATCCGGAAATTCAAATCTATAAGGGGGCGCGTTAACTTCTTTTTGGTAGCCAGCAATTGACTACGCAATTTCTCAATCGCTTCTTTTACTTCTCGCAGCGTAATACCCACAGGTGCAGAAATGTAAATAGCATCACTCTTTGTGTGAAACACCAAACGCTTTGCACGAGAATTTTCACGAACCACCAGTTGCCCTAATTCTACATCATTAATTATTCTATCCATAATATCTGCAAATAAACAAATAATCTGCCAAACGAACAAAAAGAATCACCATTGTTGCAACCATTCAAGCAAAAGGTACGTCTAACAAATAGAAACCCCTAAAAAACAAATAAACAGATGAAAACACTCATTAAATGCGCCGCTCAACTGCTCTTACTTATATGCTTCAGCAGTTGCACCGTCATGGGAGACAGTATCAAACCCAGCAAAAACTTTATCACGCGAAATTACAAGGCGGAAAGATTCAATCAGATAGACGCTGAAACCATAGGCGACATCTCCTACACACAGTCGACCAACGGAAAGACACTCGTGCAAGTGTACGGGCCAGATAACATCGTCAACTTGGTGCAAGTAGAAGTAAAAGGGAACACCTTGATACTGACGATGAAAAAACAGCACCAACTAAAAAAAACCAAACTTAAAATCACCATTAGCTCGCCGGAGTTGTGTGCCCTCTATTTCAAAGGAGTGGGAGACATTCATATAGAAGACAGCCTCAATACCACTCTCTTTAAAGTGAAAAGCAAAGGAGTAGGTGACATCAACATCCAAAATTTAAATTGCGAAGAGCTAACAATCTGTTCCATGGGCGTAGGCGATGTCAATGTAAAAGGCAAAACGCAAACGGCGCATCTTGCTTCTGAAGGTGTAGGCGACATTAAAGCGGAAGAACTGCAAGCGGTCAATATAGAAGCCGAATCAAAAGGCGTTGGCGACATTTCTTGCTACGTTACCACTTCATTAAAAGCCTCCGTCAATGGCGTAGGCAACATTCGATACAAAGGCAACCCCTCACAAAAGTCATTTAATAAAAACGGAATAGGATCTATCAAAAACATTTAATCATGAAACAATTTTTAATGGCAATGGTAACGATTACCCTGCTGATTTTCTCAACCAAGGCCTGCTCGCAGACGCAGCACATTGTAGCCAGCAAAAACTACATCACCAAGAAAGTAAAAGTAGATAACTTTAGCAAGATTAGCCTGACAGGCAGTCCTGACATCATCTACACTCAGTCTGACGGAAAGCCGAGCGTGCAAATTTACGGTTCGGATAATATTGTGAACATCGTGAAAACAGTGGTAGAGGGAGAAACGCTCGTGGTGAAATTCAGTAATAACACCATTATTCAGAATAGCGGAAAACTGGAAATCAGAGTGTCGACCCCCAAACTGACGGAAGTGAATGTAGCAGGTTCGGGAGATATCACGCTTGTTAACGGCATCAAGGAAGAAAAGAGTCTCAGCTTCACCATTACAGGTTCGGGAGGCATTAACGGCTCAGGCATTTCCTGCCGGAATCTGTCCCTGTCTGTTCAAGGCTCCGGTGACATCCGTTTAAGCCGTATTGCAAATGAAGAGACGCGAGTAAATGTAATAGGTTCGGGAGATATCGAGCTGGAAGGGAACAGCAGAGTGGCTGAATTCAACGTCAACGGTTCGGGAAACATCAACGCTGAGACGTTGAAGGTAGAAAATCTGAATGCGCGGGTAAGCGGTTCGGGAGACATCAGCTGCTACGCCACCAAGAATTTGAAAGCTAGAGTTATCGGCAGCGGCGAGATAGCCTATAAAGGCAATCCACAACTTGATTCTTCCAAAAAAGGAGTTCATAAACTATAGATTCAGCCTGTTCGCCGAAGGGTGTACTTGCATAAAAGGGCTACTGCATCTCGCGGTAGCCCATTTATTTAGTTAGTATTTTACGAAAATTGGTTGAGAGAATTGAAACTTCACAGTCTCGCCTCGGGTTGTTTTAATTAAGCATTCTAACTATATTCTAAATTATAAAAGCAAATGAAATATTTCTTTATTTAAACATCAATTTATTTATTACGCACCTTTAGCCTTCATTGAAGTTGCCAGTTTGGCTATAAACTCCGGACTCATGTTGCCCGTAAAGTTAATGACCACAAAGGAATTTTTTTCTTGCATGAGCATCACCACTTCGACTATTGCCTCTTTTCTTTTTCGTACCATAATCTGATAATTAGCAGACTTGTCACTAAAAGAAAGATAAGGTTCAAACCGTCCGATGTTCTTCTCCACAATCTTCAATGCCTCATTATAGTATGTTTGCCCTTTCACCTTTGCGGTAAGCATTTGCATACTTTTCAGATTGGAGATAATCTCCAGCACCTCATCATTGGCATTGCACTTCATAATTTCTTCCATCATCTTTGGACTGATGGTAACACAAGTCAAATTACTATCAACCTTGTGTTCAGTCAAGAAGCGAGAAGCAAAATCCTGTGCCACTACAGACACAGAGAACAATACCATCGAGCACAGTAAAAGAACGTTCTTCATTTATTCTTTCATCAGTTCGACCTTTGTTGCAGACACGCTGTCGACAATTTGCTGGTCTTGTGATTTATTTATACCTTCAGACAACATCATCAATGCAGAAGAAACTTGTTTGTAAGCTACCTCAGGGTCATCATAAGTGTCTGTATAAGCATCGTAATTATAATCTAACGCTTCGTTTCCGAAGAAAGTGCTTTGAGCCATATTGCCTAATGAAACCATAATGGCAACTACCGCAGCCGCTTTGAACAACGGCATAAACCGTTTGCTTAGGGTCAAGTGTCGAGCTTTCACCACAGGCACTTCTACTTGAGCCAGAAGACGGGCATCAAAGTCTTTACTCAGCCCGACCTCCTGCTGAACCTGCTGATAAACAAACAAGTTCTTATAGCGGAGCAAATGAGCGGGAACTTCCTCTTGGGAGAAGAAGGAGCGCAATTCTGATTCTTCCTCAAGAGAAGTTTCGCATTGCCAATATCGCTCTAAAAGCTGTTCTATATACTTACAATCCATATTCGTCAAATTCAATATACCTTTGTTTTACCTTCTGCCGAGCTCTGAAGAGGTTCACTTTCACCTGTTCCTCTGTCAATTGCAGGACATTCGCAATTTCTTTATAGCTTTCTCCTTCTATATCCCTTAGCTGCATAATCAAACGCTGCTTTTCGGGTAGCTCATTAACCAAGCGATGAATAATATTCAATCGTTCTTGATTCACCAGTTGATCATAAGGACCGGATGTATCGGCTTTTTCTTCCAATAAAGGAGTGAGCTCTACTGTTTGAGCCTCTTTCTTTTGACTTCGGTCTATTGCCAGGTTCTTTGTAACGACCAAACAATAAGCTTCCACCGAATCCAATTGCGACCACTCATCACGTTTACTCCAGACCCGAATCATTGTATCCTGTACGACATCTTCTGCTTCAGCTCTGTCAAGCGTAATTCGAAGCGCCAACCGAAAGAGCTTATCTTTCAGAGGCAATATGTCGTTTCGAAAACTGATCTCTTGCATCTCTATAATAATGACGGGTGAGGAATTGAAAAGTTACAGTTGTAAAGCTCTTTTTTTTTATTTATTAATTGATACGAGTGCCTCCCACAACCTGAATCGCTGAGGCTAAAGTAATTACCACTTCGTGGACACCTGCATCAATGGCTTCAAAAGAGTTCTCTAATTTAGGAATCATACCGCCTTTAATCACGCCATCGGCAACAAATTGCTTGAATTCAATCCGATTAATAGAGGGAATAACACTTTCATCATCGTTTTCATCACGCAACACGCCTTTTTTTTCAAAGCAGTAGACTAGCGTCACATCGTACAGCGCAGCAAGGGCTTTTGCTGTTTCTCCGGCAATGGTATCCGCATTCGTGTTTAGCAAATGACCTTGTCCATCGTGTGTCAGCGGAGCCATCACGGGCACCACGCCTTTACCTATTAAATCAGCTAATATGGAAGCATCTACTTTCTCCACATCACCCACAAAGCCATAGTCAACCTCTTTCACCGGACGTTTCGTAGAACGAATCACGTTCATATCCGCTCCAGTCAGCCCCAAAGCATTGACACCGCGAGCTTGCAGACCTGCTACTATATTCTTATTCACCAAACCGGCATAAACCATGGTGACCACTTTCAACGTTTCCGCATCGGTTATACGACGCCCGTTGACCATTTCACTTTCAATGCCCAGCAAGGTAGCCATCCGTGTAGCCGAACGCCCGCCCCCATGCACCAGCACTTTGCGCCCTTCGATAGCAGCAAAGTCATCCAACAAACGCTGAAGGGTGGCATCCTCTTCTACGATTTTGCCACCCACCTTAATTACTGTTAGTTTTTCTCTCATTTATTCTCGTATAGTTGATGCGCTTTATTCTAAATAGGTATATCCATAAAGTCCCGAACGGTAATTAGACAAGAATTCTTTCCCTTCTTCTACGGTAATTCTGCCTTCTTTGACCGACTTTGTCACCCACGTTTCTAGCGTACGTACCAATTTCTTTGGGCTGTACTGCACATAGTCAAGCACTTCTGCCACCGTTTCTCCGTCAATTATCTGATCGATGGAATAGCCTTTTTCACTGACCGATACATGCACCGCATTCGTATCGCCAAAAAGATTGTGCATATCGCCCAAGATTTCCTGATAAGCACCTACTAGAAACACACCCATATAATAAGGTTCTTTTGCCTTCAGGCTGTGTACCGGGAGGTAATGCGCTACATTTTTTGTCGAGATAAAATTGGCTATCTTTCCGTCCGAGTCACAAGTAATATCTTGCAACGTAGCCGAGCGATCGGGCTTTTCGTCCAATCGTTGAATAGGTATAATCGGGAAAATTTGGTCAATCGCCCAAGAGTCGGGCAACGATTGGAACAGCGAGAAATTACAAAAATATTTATCCGCCAACAGCTTTGAAAGTCCACGCAGTTCATCAGGAGAATGCTTTAACCCTTCTGATATTTGATTAATCTCGCGAGTAATGGACCAGTAAAGCCGTTCTATCTGTGCTCGCGTTTTAAGGTCTACAATGCCATGACTAAACAAGTCGAGTGCCTCTTCGCGAATTTGCTGACAATCGTGCCAAGCTTCTAGCATTTTATTTTGATTGAGCGTATCCCAAATGGCATATAAATCTTGCACCAGTTCATGAGCATCAGGCGCTATCTCTTCGTCATCATCCCATTCGGGCAACGTAGTCGTTTCGAGTACTTCAAAGATAAGTACAGAGTGATGAGCCGTTAAGGCACGACCGCTCTCCGTAATAATATTAGGATGAGGAATTCCGTTCTTATCGCTCACATCGACCAGCGTAGAGATAGAGTCGTTGACATATTCCTGAATGGAATAGTTCACGCTACTTTCGCTGCTCGACGAGCGGGTTCCGTCATAATCCACACCTAAACCGCCGCCTATATCCACGAAGCCAATTTTAAAGCCCATGTTATAGAGCTGCACATAGAACTGCGACGCTTCGCGCAACGCGGTCTTGATACGACGAATTTTAGTAACCTGACTGCCTATATGGAAGTGAATCAACTTCAAACAATCCTTCAGATCCTTCTTTTCCAAGAAATCGAGCGCTTCGAGCAGTTCGCTGGAGGTAAGTCCGAACTTGCTGGCATCTCCGCCCGATTCCTCCCATTTGCCGCTACCTGAAGAAGCCAGCTTGATGCGGATACCTATATTAGGGCGCACATTCAGTTGTTTCGCCATTTTAGCGATGAGCTTAAGCTCGTTCATCTTCTCTACTACTAGAAAAATGCGCTTGCCCATCTTTTGTGCAAGCAACGCCAGCTCCACATAGCTTTCATCTTTATATCCGTTGCAGATAATCAACGAATCAGAATCCGTATTGATGGCAATCACCGCATGCAGCTCCGGTTTGGAACCCGCCTCTAACCCGAGATTGAACTTCTTGCCATGACTGATAATTTCTTCTACAACCGGGCGCATCTGGTTCACCTTTATCGGATAAATAATAAAATTCTGGGCTTTGTAACCGTACTCTTCGGAAGCTTGCTTAAAACAGCACGCCGTTTTTTCAATCCGATTATCCAAAATGTCAGGAAAACGAAGCAACATTGGAGCCGCCACATCACGCAATTGCAACTCATCTACCAGTTCCTTCAAATCGACACCTACTCCGTCTTTACGCGGAGTAACTACGACATGACCTTTGTCATTAATACCAAAGTACGAAGTGCCCCACCCATTAATGTTGTAAAGCTCCTCAGAATCTTCAATACGCCACTTTCTCATTGTATGTATTCTGTTCTATTTTTAGTGAATAATTAAAGCAGCAAAAGTACGTATAAATCTGTAGTTTACCAGCAGAAAGACAGTTTTTTTATCTATGTCCGTCCAGAAGAAAGAGTGCAGCTATACTTTTAGCAATTTGCGCAACCGCTCTACCGACTTTTCTATCTGCCAGTAGTCTTCAAGCTCACTGCCATCAAAGATATATTGTGCTTGGGTATAGAAGGGCGCACGTTCAACTAACGCTTCAGCAATAAACGCTTTCAGTTCATCGTCCCCTTTTCCTTTTAAAATCGGACGTTGTTGCCGAGCCACACGCAAACGGCGAAACAACACATCCGGGTGAACATCAAGAAAGACCGTTTCTCCATTACGGTTCATAAATTCCATATTATCAAAAAAACAAGGAGCACCGCCGCCCGTAGAGATAACAACGTCTTCAAAGGCACCCACTTCGTGTAGCATCTTTCGCTCCAACTCACGGAAAGCAACTTCGCCCCGTTCGGCAAACAATTCCCCTACCGTTTTATGCAGGCGTTCCTCTATATACCAATCCAGATCAACAAACGAAAGGTGCAGTTTGCGAGCAAGCGCCTTTCCTAAAGTTGTTTTTCCAGCACCCATATAGCCAGTAAGGAAGATACGAATCATCATTGTAGTCTATTCTTTTTGTTGCGGGCAAAAGTAATCAGAAGTTTGGATTTATCATAGCTTTTGTGAAACAAGAAACAGTTTTTTAGTTTTGGGTGCTGAATTTAAAGAAAGAAACGTATATTTGCAGTTCAAAACTACAAATCTGATACGATGAATAGCGCGACCCCACATTTTACCATAGTAACGGTCACTTATAATTGCGAAAAATTAATCGAAAAAACGTTGCAAAGTGTCCTCAGCCAACAGATGGTGGATTACGAATACATCTTAATAGATGGTCAGTCAACCGACTCCACCATGCAAATTGTTGATAAATACCGAAACAGAATAACGACTGTAGTGAGCGAACCCGATAGTGGCATCTATGATGCCATGAACAAAGCGGTACGCTTGGCTCAGGGAAAATGGGTTTTGTTTCTCAATGCTGGCGATTTATTCTGCAGCAAGACCATCTTAACCACCGTTTATCAAGCCACAAAAAGCATCAATGCCGAAGTTGTCTACGGTGACATTAAAATCTGGAAGGGCAAGAAACTGACCCTGAAAAAGGCCAAAGAGCCTTGCAACATTCAACGCATGCACTTCTGCCACCAAAGCGCATTTACCAAACGATCCTTGCTTACGGCCTCTCCTTTCAATCTTAAATACAAGTTTTCCGCCGATTTTGATTTTTACAAAAAGTGCTACTACAAGAGCACAGTATTCGTACACATCAGTCACCCCATAGCCATCTATGACATGAATGGGCTCTCCAATCAGCAACGCGTACGAGGACTGAACGAAAATCTAAAAATAGTACTTCATCAAGACAAAGGCTTCAAAAAATTACTATTCTTAGTAAAGCTACTATTCGTCATCAATCGAGTGAGATGTTCGAATTTACTAAAATCGACTTGAACGCATGACAAAATTTCAACTATATCGAATTTCGCTTTATACTAGAAGTGTAGCAATCCGTTTGCAATTTCCTCTCGCCCCCCCTATTTGATGATGCTTTAGGGGGCATTATCAATTTAGTTTAAGAGTTAGACATGGCACAAATGCAACTATACTTCTACCACTTACCAATAAAACAATAACTATATTTCTACTATTCACTGCTTTTATAGCACTGGTATATAAAAAAGGCAATGCTACGCCACCTGCATAAAGCGAAATTAGATCTTTTTAAATTTGTGTCTGGTACTAAAAAAAAACGGTACAACAAATTTTTTCACCCAAACACCATCACACGAAAGTTTACCGGCTGAAATTCCTTGTCTCCCGGAGGTTGATCCATATTACTTCGCGTTTAGTAATTACTAGAACAATCAATAAGAACGAAAAGTTTCAAACGCAGATTATATTTGTATCTTTGCCAACCAAAATAATCACTTTACTCATCATCGCTCTATGGTTAAACAGAAATTCTACGTTGTATGGGACGGCGTCATGCCAGGTATTTACACCTCTTGGACCGACTGCCTGCTGCAGACGAAAGGCTACGAAGGAGCAAAATACAAATCATTCGACTCCCGCGATGAAGCGGAGCGCGCTTTCGCATCTTCTCCTTATACATATATCGGCAAGAATGCAAAGAAAGCAGAAAGCGGCAGAGCGGTTGGCACACCCTCGGCAGCTATCATAGACAACAGCCTTGCCGTAGACGCCGCTTGCAGCGGCAATCCCGGTCCCATGGAGTATCGTGGCGTACACGTAGCGAGCCGCCAAGAAATTTTTCGCTTCGGTCCGGTAAGAGGCACCAACAATATCGGAGAGTTTTTGGCTTTAGTGCATGGTCTGGCATTAATAAAACAGAAAGGCTTCGACATGCCCATCTACAGTGACAGCGCCAATGCCATCAGTTGGGTAAAACAGAAGAAGTGCAAAACAAAACTTCCTCGTACCGTCGAAACGGAGAAGCTCTTCTTACTCATTGAGCGTGCTGAAAACTGGTTGAAAGAAAACAAATATACCACCCGCATCCTCAAATGGGAAACACGCCAATGGGGAGAGATTCCGGCAGACTTCGGACGGAAATAACAAGCATGAGAAATTCGCACGAAACCAAGTGCGCCCGTCATTTAAATTTCTTCAGCAAAAAGCTCGGATTCATCCGAAGATAAACGCCAAAAGCGAAATTAGTATTGTTAGAAGGCGTATATAGCTCTCCGTCTGGTGTCCACATATTACCAGCAAAGGTTTGATACACATCTGCCTTTGCTCCAAAAGCATAATGCTTCCCAAAAGAGCGGGAATATTCCAGCGAAAGAAAAGCCGTCCGAAAATCATCGTACACTGCGCCCAGGTTTTTGGTAGAGATAGATCCGAAATAAGGAATGCCGAACAAAGAGATAAAGTCTTTGCACGACCAATAACCTCCTTTCACCCGTATATTACCAAAGTCAGCAGTCAGAGCAGTATATAACCCGAACCCTTTAGTCAAAGGATACAGCGTTCCCGATTGTTGATAGTATCCGGTCACATTCATGTCGAGGGTGAGGCGCTTCAGTGCCCGCTGATTCACATTCCAATCAATGCCAAGACCGCTTGCCGCATTCATCAGCGTCTGCACCGAATGTTCCGTGACGTATTGTTCGCCCCCCCTATGCTGCACCATCAATTGCACCGGAGTATAAAAATGAAAAAGAGACTTCGAATCATTGAACCGAATACGCGAAGACATCCCCACCGTAAACGCCTCCTGATGAGTGTCCTCATCGAAGATAAAGCTTTGCCAGTTGATCCAAGCATCCAAATCAAAACAACGCGAGTCATACAGCATCTGGAATCCCGTTTCCGGATCGGCAGTCAAGTTCAATTCAGGATTGTACATTGGTTCTATCAGCCTATGATTGGCACCGCCGTAGATATTTCCCAACACCAAGTTAACATGCGACAAAGCCAACTGTGCCCGAAAAAATGGCAGGATATGCGTTCCTCTTTGAAATTGGTCCCCTTTCCACTTAGCAATGTCTTGATAAGCATAGTTAGGGAATTTATAAGCTCCGCTATAGATAAGTGCATGCACACCCAGCTCCAGCTTGATATTCTTCAGCGGAAAAAACACGGCTTTAGGTTGCAGCCACAAGCCGGGCAGACTGTATCCTTTCATCATCGAACCTGTGAACTCATTATCCTTAAAAAAGCTAATGTTATCCAGCTCCACCGAAAGTTCTCCCACCCGATCAGGGTTAATTTGATAATCACTGCTGCAGACACGTTCCACCATCTGTGCCTGTACCAAAAGAAAACTCATCCAAAGAACAACCGTACAACAAACGATTCGTTTCATTACCCCCGCACTCCGTGTTTTCATTCTATCTCTTTGTGTTATTTTTTTGTTGACTACAGTGCTTGCATATCATTCAGCCGTTTGTAGTATCCGTTCATCTCAAGCAACTCTTCGTGCTTGCCCCGCTCCACTATTTCTCCTTCAAAGAGCACGCATATCTCGTCGGCATTTTTAATGGTAGAAAGACGGTGCGCAATGGCAATTGTTGTGCGCGTCTTCATCAGTCGTTCCAACGCTTCTTGCACCAAACGTTCAGATTCTGTATCCAATGCCGATGTCGCCTCATCAAGAATCAGAATCGGCGGATTCTTCAAGATAGCGCGGGCTATACTGATACGCTGCCGTTGTCCGCCAGAAAGCTTGCCACCACGGTCTCCGATGTTCGTATTATATCCACCTTCCTTTTCCATGATGAAATCGTGCGCATTGGCTATTTTAGCCGCATCCACCACCTGTTCCATGGTCGCATTCTCTACGCCGAAAGCGATGTTATTAAAAAATGTATCATTAAACAAAATGGCTTCCTGATTTACATTTCCTATCAAACTGCGTAGGTCGGAGATGCGCACATCACGAATGCTGACACCATCAATAGTAATATCGCCCTCTTGCACGTCGTGATAACGCGGAAGCAGATCGACTAATGTAGACTTGCCCGAACCGGACTGCCCCACCAAAGCGATTGTTTTTCCTTTGCCTACGCTCATACTCACATTTTTCAATATCTCCCTCCCGCTTTCATAGCTGAACGAAATGTTTTTGAACTCAATCTTATCATTCAACCCCTTCAGCGGTTTAGGATTCGCTATTTCTGTAATCTTGTTCTCTGCCTTGAGAATCTTGTCCACACGTTCCATTGAAGCAAGCCCCTTAGGAATGTTGTATCCCGCTTTTGACAGATCTTTCAACGGATTTATCACGCTATAAAGCACGGACATATAGAACATAAACATCGGCGCATCTATAGACGAAGAGTCGCTCAAAATCAGCGAACCTCCAAACCAGAGTACCACCACAATAAGGATAGTGCCCAGAAATTCACTCATAGGGTGTGCCAGCGACTGCCGCGTAGCTACCTTATTGGTTGCCGTACGATACTCGTTGCTGCACTTTGTGAAGCGATCCACCATTTTCTTCTCAGCAATAAAAGCTTTGATAATGCGTAAACCTCCCAACGTTTCTTCTAGCTGCGACATCGTGTCGCTCCACTTACCCTGTGCCACATGCGACTGCCGTTTCAATTTCTTGCCCACCGTTCCCATCACCCAACCCATGCCGGGCAACACTAGGATTGTGAAGAGCGTAAGCTGCCAACTCGTAATAAGCAGTGTTGCAAAATAGAAAAATATCAAGATAGGGTTCTTTATCAGCATATCGAGCGAGCTGGTAATAGAATTTTCCACTTCGCCCACATCACCGCTCATACGGGCAATGATGTCTCCTTTGCGTTCTTCAGAAAAGAAACCCAGCGGAAGATTAATTACCTTACTGTACACCATGATACGAATATCGCGCACCACCCCTGTACGCAACGGAATCATAACTGCCGAAGAAGCAAAGTAGCATCCTGTTTTCAATAGCGTCATAAAGGCAAGAAAGCCCCCCAAAAACAGCAACGTAGTAGAAGGTCCGTTCGCATCAATCATCCGCGTCACATAATAATAGCCGTTGTTCACCACAATATCTTTCATGCTGCCCGCTGCATCCCACGGTATAAACTCGTATTCTTGAATGTCTACCATTTGAAAAAGAATAGCCAAAATGGGAATAAGCGTTGTAAAGGAGAACACATTGAATACCGCTGATAAAATATTGAGAAACACCGCCCAGCCTAAAAACTTTTTATAAGGCGACACGAAACGGCGCATGAGTTGAAAGAATTCCTTCATTACTTGAAAGTATAATTATTAGGGCACAAAGATACAAGAAAATCCGTTAATAACTTTATCTATCAAACCAAAATCAGGGCAACCGCATCAAAATTCCATCTTTTTTTTTACATGTCCAGCATCTAACGCAGCTTTATACAATCTTTTCTTGATGTTCAGACCTTCAACACCTTCTGCTGACATTCAATTCTTTATAA
>JAVVVS010000022.1:0-37526 GCA_036652495.1 Bacteroides sp. | reverse complement strand
ATTGTCACGGTTTGAAAATGCGTGCTGCGGATGGTAAAATGCGTATGACCGATGTCGCTGACACAGAGCAACTATTTCGTCTAATTCAATCTGTCCCATCGCCAAAGGCAGAGCCTTTCAAGCAGTGGATGGCACAAGTGGCAAGTGAGCGTTTAGACCAGATGCAAGACCCTGAGCTCTCGATTGAACAGGCTATGACTGATTATCGCAGGCTTGGATATTCAGAGAATTGGATCAATCAACGTATAAAGACGATTGAGATTCGCAAGGAGCTAACAGATGAGTGGAAACGATGCGGATTGGAAGAGGGTGTACAATTTGCCACGCTTACGGATATAATTTACAAAACATGGAGCGACCACACAGCAAAGGAGTATAAACGATTGAAGAATCTCAAAAAGGAGAACCTTAGAGATAATATGACCAATCAGGAGTTAGTGCTCAATATGTTGGCGGAGCTATCGACTAAAGGTATCTCGTCAGCAACCAACCCTAAGACAATGAAGCAACATAAAGATGTGGCTCGTCAAGGCGGCGAAGTTGCCAGAAACGCTCGTTTAGAATTAGAACAAAAGATGGGTCAAAAAGTTGTTACTACGCTAAATGCCAAATCAATACAAAAAAGCATTGAGGATAAAAACGAAAACGACTAAATAAAATATATGGGTGGATTTCTTGTAAATTCATCCATTTTTTATATCTTTGTCTTCACGAGCAAGGAACTCTACTAGCAACAAAGATGCTATGCAATCAAACGCAATCAGCAGAATACACCACGTTGCAAATCCGTTAGCACTTCACCTAAAGCTCTATTATAAATAGCTGAATTACAAAAATATATAACGCATCCTGTTATATCCAATCAAAAGATGAAGACCTTCAGAACAGAACTCAGAGGGGGAGGCAACTTGCCTTTCTGTCTAAAAAGCCCTGTCCGATACATTGATCGGACAGGGCTTCTTGGCGGAAAGAGAGGGATTCAAACCCCCGGAACCTGTAACAGTTCAACGGTTTTCGAGGCCGCCGCATTCGTTCACTCTGCCATCTTTCCTTTATGACGATGCAAAAGTAATAAGTTTTATGATAGGACGGCTCTTGTAAGGCGTTTTTTTATCTTAATTGTAGCCTATTTAGTCTGTTTTTCTTCTGTTTTGATGATAAAAACTTATCTTTGCTCCCGAATATAAAACTAAACGAAGTATGAAAAAGATTATTAGTGGCTTACTTGTAGCTGTTTGTTTAAGCATGGCTATACCTGCCCAGGCACAAATCAAGTTCGGTGTGAAGGGTGGTGTGAACTTATCAAAAGTCAGTTTTTCCAAAGCAGACTTTAAGGGAGATAATAAAACGGGTTTCTTTATAGGACCTATGGCAGAATTTACGGTGCCTATTGTCGGCATCGGTTTGGATGCAGCAGCTTTGTATTCACAAACGGAAGTGCAAAACAATAGGTATGACAAAAGTTCTACGATGAAGACGATGGAAGTGCCTGTCAATCTGAAATGGTCTTTGGGATTGGGCAGTATGCTGGGCGTTTATGTGGCAGCCGGTCCGCAGTTCGGCTTTCGTCTAGGAAAAGAACATCATTCCTTTTATCATTTTAAGAAACAGACTACTAGTTTCAACGTAGGGGCGGGAGTGAAATTGTTGCGTCATCTGCAGATGGGAGTCAATTATAATTTTGCTTTGAGTAACACGGGTGAGTTTATCGGGTCCAAGGATAAGGAATTTTACAAGATGAAGAATAATGCTTGGCAGGTGTCTGCCGCTTATCTTTTTTAAGAACGGAATAGAGTGATTCACGAAAAAGAGGCTTCCACGCTTAGCGGAAGTCTCTTTTTTGTATCTTTGCCCGTGCAATGAAAAAGTATATTGATGTAATCTTGCCTCTTCCGCTTCCCAAGTGCTTCACTTACTCCCTGCCCGACGAGGGAGCGGAGGAAGTGCAGACGGGATGCCGTGTGGTGGTGCCTTTCGGAAGAAAAAAGTTTTATACGGCTATCGTCCGAATGGTACATGCTTGCGCTCCTTCGGGATACGAGGTGAAAGAAATAGCTGCTGTGCTTGATACAACACCTATTTTGCTGCCTGTGCAGTTCAAGTTCTGGGAGTGGATTGCCGACTATTATCTTTGCACGCTCGGCGATGTGTACAAAGCGGCTTTGCCTTCGGGGTTGAAGATAGAAAGTGAAACGATTGTGGAGTACAATCCTGATTTCGAAGCCGATGCCCCTTTGTCCGAACGCGAGCAGCGGGTGCTCGATCTGTTGGCTAAGGAGCCGGAACAATGCGTCACAAAACTGGAAAAGGAGAGCGGGCTGAAAAACATTCTCACTGTTATTAAGTTGCTGCTCGATAAAGAGGCGCTCTTTGTGAAAGAAGAGTTGCGCCGTACCTACAAACCTAAAACCGAAATCCGGGTGCATCTGACCCCTTCGGCTGCCAATGAACGCCGCATGCGGATGCTTTTCGACGAGCTGGCACGGGCACCCAAACAGCTAGCTTTGCTGATGAAGTACATCGAACTTTCGAATGTATGGGGGGGAAGCACGATAAAAGAGGTCACTAAGAAGGAACTGTTATTGCGCGCCGGCGTATCTCCCGCTATCTTTAATGGGTTGGTGGAAAAAAAGGTTTTCGAAGTGTATCATCACGAGATTGGTCGGCTTAACGAACAGAGCAATGAAGTGATGTCGCTCCATCCGCTCAACGAACATCAACAGCGGGCGCACGATGCCATCGTGGAAAACTTCCGCGAAAAGAATGTCTGCCTGCTTTATGGCGTCACCTCCAGCGGAAAGACCGAAGTGTACATTCATCTTATTGAAGAAGCTCTTCGGCAAGGCAAGCAAGTGCTTTATTTGCTGCCCGAGATAGCGCTGACCACACAAATCACCGAACGACTCAAGCGGGTGTTCGGTTCTCGTTTAGGAATTTATCATTCAAAGTTTCCTGATGCCGAACGGGTGGAAATATGGCAGAAGCAATTGAGTGAAACGGGGTACGATATTATTCTTGGTGTTCGTTCTTCTATCTTTTTACCTTTCCGTAAACTCGGTCTCGTCATTGTAGACGAAGAGCACGAGAATACTTACAAGCAGCAAGACCCCGCTCCGCGGTATCATGCCCGCAATGCTGCTATGGTGCTGGCTTCTATGTATGGCGCCCAAACCTTGCTGGGCACGGCTACCCCTGCGGTAGAGACTTGGTACAACGCCACTACGGGCAAATATGGTTTTGTGGAGTTGAAGGAGCGTTACAAAGAAATTCGGATGCCTGAGATTATTCCTGTAGATATCAAAGAGCTACACCGTAAGAAACGGATGACGGGTCCTTTTTCTCCGCTGCTGATGCAATATATTCGTGAAGCACTCGAACAGAAAGAGCAGGTCATCCTCTTTCAAAACAGACGCGGCTTTGCGCCGATGGTGGAGTGCCGCACTTGCGGCTGGGTGCCGAGGTGCGTGAACTGCGATGTCAGTCTGACTTATCACAAAGGCATCAATCAGCTCACTTGCCATTATTGTGGATATACTTATCAGCTGCCCCGCACTTGTCCTGCTTGCGAGGGGGTGGAACTGATGAACCGTGGCTTCGGAACAGAAAAGATAGAGGATGACATCAAGCTTCTCTTTCCCGAGGCATCCGTTGCCCGTATGGATCTGGATACCACTCGTACCCGTACGGCTTATGAAAAAATTATTGCCGACTTTGAGCAAGGAAAAACAAATATCCTGATAGGTACGCAGATGGTGTCGAAAGGGCTGGACTTCGATCACGTCAGTGTAGTAGGCATTCTTAATGCCGACACGATGATGAACTTCCCCGATTTTCGCGCTTATGAGCGTGCTTTCCAGCTGATGGCTCAGGTGTCGGGACGAGCAGGACGAAAGAACAAACAGGGGCGTGTGGTGTTGCAAACGAAAAGTATCGACGACCCCATCATTGCGCAAGTCATTGCCAATGACTATGAACAGATGGTAGCCGGGCAGCTTGCCGAACGGCAGATGTTTCACTATCCTCCCTATTATCGCATGGTTTATGTCTATCTGAAGAACCGGAACGAAGCATTGCTTGATACGATGGCAGATGCGATGGCAGAGAAACTCCGTGCGCTTTTTGGCAATCGTGTGCTGGGACCGGACAAGCCTGTTGTAGCTCGTGTGCAAACACTTTTCATTAAAAAGATTGTTGTAAAAATAGAAAACGAAGCTCCTTTGAGTAGGGCACGCGAATTGTTGCTGCGTGTGCAGCGCGAGATGTTAGAGGATGCACGTTTTAAATCGCTGATAGTGTATTACGATGTTGATCCTATGTAATGGGGAGCGTTCTTTCTTTTGGTTCAAGCCAAAAGAAAGAAGAGATAAAAAGAAACAAAAGAACGTTCAAAAATAGAAAGAAGCAGAACTTTACTTTTTTAGTTCCGGATAGCTAATCCTCGTATGATACGCAGTCTTTAATTTCTCTTTAAACACCGTTTTAATGATGGCAATGTCTTTGAAGGTGATGGGGCATTCTTTGAAATATCCTTCTGCCACTTGTGAGTCGATAATCTTTTCTACCAGTGAGCTGATGCTCTCTTCTGTATATTCGGGCAGACTACGGGAAGCGGCTTCTACAGAGTCCGCCATCATCAAGATAGCTGTTTCGCGAGAAAAGGGGTTGGGTCCGGGATAAGTGAATAACTCTTCATTCGGTTCTTCGCCCGGATGTTCATTCTTCCACGAGATGTAGAAGAACTTTGTCTTTCCCCGTCCGTGGTGCGTGCTGATAAAGTCTTTGATTGCTTTGGGCAAGTTATGCTTTTCGGCAAGCTTCAGCCCGTCCGTCACATGATTAATCACAATTTGCGAACTTTGTTCGTAGTTCAAGTTTTTGTGCGGATTGATTCCGCCCGACTGGTTTTCGGTGAAGAATGCCGGATTCTCCATCTTTCCTATATCATGATACAGTGCGCCTGTACGCACCAATTGCGTTTGAGCGCCGATGCGTATGGCCGCTTCTGCCGCTAAGTTGGCTACTTGCAAAGAATGCTGGAAGGTGCCCGGAGCCGATTCGGACATTTTCCGCAGCAACTCATTATTGATGTTGGACAATTCTACCAATGTCACGTTCGAGGTAAAACCAAAGGTCTTTTCGAGAAGAAACAGCAACGGGTATGCAAAGAGCAAGAAGACTCCGTTCAGTGCAAAGTACGTGTACATGCGTACGTTCAACTTCGATAAATCATTTTCTGTAATCAGTTCGAAAGCAAAATAGACTGCTGCATAGGTCAGTATCACTAAGATAGCGGTGCGGAATAGCTGCGAGCGTTGTGACAATTCGCGTAGGCTGAAGATGGCTACCATTCCCGCTGCGAGTTGCATCAAAATAAATTCGTGTGGAAGGCGTAAGGCGATAGAGCAGATCAGGATGGTGATGGCGTGTGTCATAAAGGCTGTACGTGAGTCGAGGAACACGCGGATGATGATGGGTGTCATGGCGTAAGGGATGATGTACACATTCGAAAAATTGTTGGTCACCATCAGCGATGTTGCTACGCAATAGAACACAATGAGCATGAATAACAGTGATAAACCGCCTCGTCGTTTGTAATATTCTTTGCGGAACAGGTGCAGGTAGAGCATAAAGAAGAGCACCCAGATGCCCACAAACAATGTTTGTCCGGTCAAAATAAGGCGTTTCTGCTCCAGTGAATCGCTGCGTTTGACGAACTCTTTTCGCAGGGATTCGAGGATGCGATAAGTCTCCGGCGTGATGATTTCACCCCGGTCGATAATCTTTTGTTTGGTGACCACCATACCGTCGGACATTGAATAGCTGTCCAGAATATCCTTTTTGGTTGCCTCTGTTCGTTCTTTGTCGAATACCAGATTTGCCGTGATATAGTCGTTGAGCGCATATTGGCTCAAGACATCACGCCGGTAGTGTACCGTGTCTTTAGATAGCAGATATTCATAAGCTTCTTTTACCGTGAAGAGACTTTCGGTTGTCCGCGAATTGGCAAGCTTGTTGTCGATCACCATGATGGATTGTACGCTGTCTTTGCAAAGTTGGCTCATTTCTTCGGTGGACACGATGCCAGCGCTATAAATTTCTTTTAGCGTCCGTTCGATGTGACGCAAGTAGTCGGGAGAGGGGAGAAGTGTTTTGAATCGTTTATGATAGTTTTCCTTGAGATGCGAGCTGCTCTCTTTTTCGGTGTCTTTTTGCAATTCATAGTATGGTTGGAACGATGAAAGTAGCTGGTTTTGCTCCCGTTTTATCACTTCCTCTGCCTTGTAGATGGGGAAATCAAAGGTTGCTATCAGCTGTCCGTACTTCCACGGCTTGTTGACGTCGAACTCATAATTGAACTTGCCTTCACGCGGCAGAAAGTAGGCTATCACCGCCACGGTTCCTATCAATAGCAGGGCTTTGTACAGTAAATCTTTGAGTAATAAACTCTTTTTCTTTTGGAGATGACTCATAACCTTTGATATTTTTGCGAAAAGTACGAAAAAAAACGATAGTGTGAAAAAAAAGGCTTAATTTTGCTGCGTTTCACCTATACTAACTCAAATTATGGCAGAAAGAAAAGTAAGAGTTCGCTTCGCCCCGAGTCCTACGGGAGCACTGCACATCGGTGGTGTACGCACCGCTTTGTATAATTATCTATTTGCTCGCCAGCAAGGTGGCGACCTGATTTTTCGTATTGAAGATACGGATTCTAATCGTTTCGTTCCGGGTGCGGAAGAATACATTCTTGAGTCTTTTAAATGGTTGGGCATTCACTTCGATGAAGGCGTAAGCTTTGGTGGTGAGTACGGTCCCTATCGTCAGTCCGAACGCAGAGAAATATATAAGAAGTACGTGCAAGTGTTGCTGGATAGCGGAAAGGCTTACCTTGCTTTTGACACGCCCGAAGAGCTGGATGCCAAGCGGGCAGCGGTTGCTAACTTTCAGTACGATGCTTCCACCCGTGGCATGATGCGCAATTCGCTTACCCTTCCAAAAGAAGAAGTAGATGCGCTGGTGGCAGCCGGGCAGCAGTATGTGGTTCGTTTTAAGATTGAACCCAATGAAAATGTTTGTGTGAACGACCTTATCCGTGGCGAAGTAATCATCCACTCGTCCATTCTCGATGATAAGGTGCTTTATAAATCGTCTGACGAATTGCCTACCTATCATCTTGCCAACATTGTAGACGACCATTTGATGGAAGTTTCACATGTGATTCGGGGAGAAGAATGGCTGCCGTCTGCGCCCTTGCATGTTTTGCTTTACCGCGCTTTTGGTTGGGAAGACTCGATGCCTGCTTTTGCGCACCTGCCGCTGCTGCTTAAACCCGAAGGGAATGGCAAGTTGAGCAAGCGGGATGGCGACCGTCTGGGCTTTCCCGTTTTTCCGCTCGAATGGCATGACCCTAAAACAGCGGAAGTCTCTTCCGGTTATCGCGAAGCTGGCTATTTGCCCGAAGCGGTAATCAACTTCTTGGCTTTGCTGGGATGGAATCCGGGCAACGAGCAAGAAATGATGTCGATGGACGAACTTATTCAGCTTTTCGACTTGCACCGTTGCAGCAAATCGGGTGCTAAGTTCGACTTCAAAAAAGCGCTTTGGTTCAATCATCAGTATATTCAGCAGAAATCGAACGAAGAGATTGCCGCTCTTTTTGTGCCCATTCTTAAAGAACATGGGGTAGAAGCACCGTTTGATACAGTGGTAACGGTAGTCGGGATGATGAAAGACCGCGTCAGCTTTGTGAGTGAACTATGGGAGGTGTGCAGCTTCTTCTTTGTTGCCCCCGCTCGCTATGACGAAAAAACAACGAAGAAACGCTGGAAAGAAGATTCTGCTGCATCGATGACCGAATTGGCGGAAGTATTGGCCGGCATCGAAGACTTTGGTATCGAAAATCAGGAAAAGATAGTGATGGACTGGATTGCTGCCAAAGAATATCACACGGGAAACATCATGAATGCCTTCCGTTTGGCATTGGTAGGAGAGGGCAAAGGTCCGCACATGTTCGACATCTCTTGGGTATTGGGTAAAGAAGAAACATTAGCACGCTTGCAACGTGCAATTGAAATACTGAAATAATACGGCATTATGATTCTTTATAATCTGGCGATAGCCCTGTATGATATAGCGATACATTTGGACGCTCCTTTTAGTCGGAAACCGCGGAAGATGATGAAAGGGCACTGGGTGGTGTACGAACTTCTTCGTCAGCAGATGGAGAGGGATGCGCGTTATATCTGGTTTCATGCCGCCTCCTTGGGCGAGTTTGAACAAGGGCGCCCGTTGATAGAGAAGATTCGCGTTAATTATCCCGATTACAAGATTTTGCTGACTTTCTTTTCCCCTTCGGGATATGAGGTGCGCAAGAATTATCGGGGTGCCGACATTGTTTGCTATCTGCCGTTCGACAAACCGCGCAATGTGAAGAAATTCTTGGATATTGCCAATCCTTGCATGGCTTTTTTTATCAAATACGAATTCTGGAAGAACTACTTGGATGAGCTGCACAAGCGGCGCATCCCGGTATACAGCCTTTCGTCTATTTTCCGTCGGGAACAAATTTTCTTTAAATGGTACGGCGGAACATATCGGAAGGTACTGTTGGATTTCGACCATTTGTTTGTGCAGAACGAAGCTTCGCGGCGCTATCTTGCGAAGATAGGCATCACTCGCACCACGGTGGTGGGGGATACGCGTTTCGATCGCGTGCTTCAGATTCGGGACGAGGCAAAAGAGTTGCCGTTGGTTGAGAAATTCAAGAACGGTGCGCTGACTTTCGTTGCCGGTAGCTCATGGGGACCGGATGAAGACCTTTTCATCGACTATTTTAATCATCATCCCGAGATGAAAATGATTATTGCACCGCATGTGATTGACGAAAACCACTTGGTAGAGATTGTCAGCAAGCTGAAACGCCCTTATATTCGCTATACGCGTGCCGACGAGAAAAATGTGCAGAAAGCCGATTGTCTGCTGATTGATTGCTTCGGACTTCTTTCTTCTATCTATCGGTATGGCGAAATCGCTTATATTGGAGGAGGGTTTGGCGCAGGCATTCATAATACCCTCGAAGCAGCTGTTTATGGCATACCAGTTATTTTCGGTCCCAAATATCAAAAGTTTATGGAAGCAACTGAATTGCTCGAAGCCAAAGGAGCCTATTCTATCAAAGATGGTGAAGAACTTGTTTCGTTGCTCGACAGGATGCTGGCAGACGAAGCTTTCCTCCGTGAAACGGGAACTCAAGCGGGCTATTACGTCACCAGCAATGCCGGCGCTACGGACAAGGTGATGCACATGATCAACTTCTAACCAGTGCTTTCTATCCTCTTTTGCGAAAGCCGCCCTAAATAAAAACAGCCCCCTTGCTTTACTACTTTACAGCGATGAGCTAACAGCTTTGTGTGGTTGCTCAGGTGCGCTACCGTCTGCATTTTGACTATAATAAATGCTTTTATTACCGCAAATCGTAAACAGAATCTCGCAAAACATAAAGAGTTTTATATATATACGTTTGATAATTAGTGCGATATAATCTAACGAGAGAAATACGAGTTATGGGAAATTAAATCTTTCTATATCTTCTATCTTTGCTTTTGAAATAACAAACCTTATACAATATTTCAGCACATGAAAACAAAGGAAGAAGAATTTGATTTTTCTGAAATCGATTGGGACTTGTTTATTAGCGAGCAACAAAAGAATTTAGCTTGCATGCGTCGTTGCATCGTTTTGATGATTATGACTGTGCTTGTTTTAGGACTCGTAGCAGGTGTCTCGCTGATTATGTTCTAAACTTAAAACAAGATGCCGATGATGGCTGCAATTGTTTTTTTGTTTGTATGAAGCAAGCTGCAAGAGCTTTGCTCATACTCCCCGCTAAATTGGACGAACCAAGAAAGGGAGGTACGGGGCATTGGATGAGTATATGTTGCAGATGCCTGTATTCCCCACCGCAAAGCCGTTTCATAAATATATGCTTGCGTCCTCAGTGCTGGGACTTGCCACAGACGAATGTCTGGCGTTTCTTCAGAAGTCAGCTGCTTTTCACGGAATTCATTTCCGCCTCCTTTGCCATAGCACCCACCCACAGACATTTCAAATAGCGCTTCATGACGTAGTACGAAGCTTCGCGTTAGCTTGCTATGCAAAGTGAACCGATGAAGACATTGGGTGTATTGCTGCGGAAAGAATAAAAGAGAACTTTTTTGCTGACGATAATCCATACTTGCGATGAAAGAGAAGCGAGGTTGCCATGCGCGGTGCATGCAATCGTATCGATATTGCAAGCCGATTAAAGTGGTTTCGCTACCGGAACGAAAGAGACGTCCGTACGACTCGTACGGACCATTATTGGAATGCCGTTGCAGCGGTTCGTAATTACGGTCTCGTTGATGCGATGCCTGCCAGCGATATTGATGCTGCGTGTGAACCAAGTGTTGTTTCAGCTCACCGTTATACATTATTTGCCAGCCATCGGTCTCTCCCTCGCTACGATTTAATATTCGGTCACTTTCTATACGCTGGCGGAGGATGCCACCGCTGACCTGTTGAAAAAGCACGAGATTTGTTTGATTAATGGCTATTTGCAAGGCGCCACTTGCTTCTTGGGCAGTGTAATGCCAGTCTGCTATTTCGCCTTGTGGTAAGGTTTTGAAGAATGCTAGCGGATAGGAGGCAAAAATAGGATAACTGATATGGTTGCCCATGTTGCGCAGGTTTACAGTTTCTTTGCGCGAGGCGTAACGTAGCGAAGCACCTAGACGAACAGCTCCGCAGAGGTAGCTGGCGCCGGGAGTTAATGTCCACCCCATCCATTGGTTTTTATTTCGAGGGTCGGTCTCTTTAGCGGTGAGCTGCACCTCATAGTCAAAGGATGCACCCACCAGCCAACGTTGGCGCAAAGGCAGCGAAAACGCTCCGGTAAGTTGATATTGCTCGGCTTGTTGATGTCCGGGCATTGAATCGCAAAGGTTGATGGCTTTCCAATAATTTCCCGTCATTCCGTTCCAGTTTTGTTGTCCGTTACGGCTTTGTTTATATCCCAGTTTGCCATAGAATGATACTTTCCCGAAAGTTTGAAAAGATTCGGTATGAACTACGTAAGTGTTGGATGAGGCAGGTTGTTGTACCCATCCTAAGTTTCCGTTGTAATGAATATATTTTGCTTCTGCCACAGAGAAAGAGTGAAAAGGATTCATCGATACAGCTACGGGATTGTTACTTGATGATAGCCAGGCGTTTTGTCGTTGCACCTCTTCCATAGAAGGGATGCGCAGCGTATCTGCAGATTCGGGTGTAGCTGTGAGGCAGACGATGGTGAGTAAGGTGGGCAGACTTATCATTCTATCCGATTGTTTGGGTGATTATTCTTTAGCATGGCTTTTCAAGTATTGACTGGGTGTTTGTTGCGTATAACGTTTAAAGTTGCGACCGAATGCATCGGTAGAGAGGAAGCCGGCTTCCTCTGCCAGTTTGCTTATGTTTTGTGTGCGATGGATACGCTCCAGTACGTAGGCGATGCGATAGTTATTAATCCATTGATTGAAGTTGCCTCCCGAACAACTGTTGACGCATGACGAGAGGTATGAACGGTTGGTGTTTAATGTTTTGGCAAGTTGCTCCAGTGAGAGGTCTTTGTTGAGGAATAATGCTTGATTCGTCACTTCCTTTTGTGCGCTTTGAAACAGGGCTTCCATCTGACTCTGAGCTGGAACGGATGTAGCTTGAGCGGGAGGCGGGATGGAAGAGAAGCTTTTGGTTAATTCCGCTTTTTTATTTAAAAGAACAGAAACACGTTGTTGCCGTGTCTTATATAGATAAATCAGTGCTCCGCTGGCACAAAGCAAAAGCAAGAGAATAACGCCGATGAAGATGAGGTATCTTTGTGAATAAGCTAGTTGCAGCTTTTGTATGTTAATGGTATAGAGTAGTTCTTGCGTTTTGAAACGTTCTACTAGATCTGCTCCGGAGCGCTTTTCGCGACCTTTGTCGTAGACTGTGCGTAATGAGTCCGAGCGGAGGAATAAGGCAAGCCCTTTTTTATACTGTCCTGTGGCTTGACAGAAATTGGCATAGCGGGTTAAGGCGTCTATTTGATTTTTTTTAGCAACGGGGACGATTTCGTTTGTTTTTGTCAGATTCTCTATCAAGGCAAAGGCGGTACTGGCTTGCTGCATTTTGCCTTTCTTCTGCAACAGTGTGCCAAAAGCAGGATAAACTTCGATGAAAACGGATGGCAGGGACGGCTTTATGTTTTTCTTTATGGCGCGGGCTGCATTAATCCGGTTGCGTTGCATTGCCTTTGACAGATAGAAAGCCGCAGAATCTTCTTGTTCTTGCTGGATGAAAGTGGTCGCAATGTTACAGTAAGGCTTAAGGTTGAAGTTATTAATCTCTTTCTTGAAGAAGATGCGAGCGCTGTCGGGTTTGCCCAATTGTAAATAGCTACTAGCCAATATGCTGTAAATACTGGGCATAATGCGGGCAAAAAAATCCACATTGCGACTGCTGCAATAGCGTAATATGTCTGTATATTTGCCAGACTGGAAAGCCACATTTATTATTCCGACAAGGCATTCGTTGCTTTGTTCTACTAGTTGATGGGTGATGGCTAGTTTGTACGCCTCTTGGTAGGTGGTGAATGCTTTCTCGGGGTCGCCCATCAGTGCGAGCTGGTTGGCAATGATAGACAAATCTTTTATAATCATCTCCGGTGTACCGTCTTTCTTATGATCATCGAGCAGTTGGTACCAAATGGGCATGTAGAGATCTTGTTGTCCGGGTTTGTCTAGCATAATCGCTTTAGCTTCCATGACGGTCCATCGCTCTTCTTTGGAAAGGCTATAGTTGTTTTCCAGTTCTTCACATCGTTGAATAGTCTTCTGTGACGGTGCTGATAATAGGCCATAATCAGGTCTTGTATACACTTCGATCAAGGCTAGCAAGATGCGTTTTTTCTCTTTTTTCGTGCTTGAATTAAGGGCTTCAAGCAAAAGGGATTCTTGCTTGGTAGAGGCTTTACGGTCGGTTTGGGTGCGCAAGGCGGAGTTCAGGAGTAGAGACACGCGTAGAGAGGCGGGCAAGGTACGCGTCTGTTGCAGCAAAGAGTCGAAAGCCGCCGACAAGAGCGGGACAGCTGCCAGCTCCCGCTCTAAATAATCCGCCTTATCCCGGTCCGAATGAGTACAGCCGAAGCATAGCAGGCAGGTGATTAAGAGCGGAAGCAGTGCTTTCATTGATTGGCGAATTGAATTAAGAAACAGTAATTGCGTTGGTGGCGCAAACGCTTCTGCATTTGTTGCATCCGTTACATTTAGTAGCAGCGCCTTTTATCATCAATACAACTCCATTTACCATTTTGAAAATTCCTACAGGGCAAACTGGCACACAAGCACCGCAATCCGTGCATAGCGAATCTTTTAACACGGGAGTGAATTTTAAGATAATCTCTTCTTCTTTTTCATTAGCCAAAGCTTGTTTCTCTACGTTGTTTCTCTTCATACTAGTTGGTTTTTTTAATGACTAAATGTTATTGGTTTTTCAAGGAGGCAGGGATTGTTGTCAAATCTTCCGCCGAATTGTTCGTATCTTGATAGACGATTCGCCCGTTGACGGTTGTGGCTTGTTTGCGGATAAGCGAGTATCCTTTGAAGGATCCCATAGGCATATAAGCGGGCACGCTATTTAGCTCAACGGGTACGCGGTAGTTAGGCACTTGTTCTTTGCTTTCCACACAATCCACGCAGTCGAGAATCCATTCGCGGGGCACCATCAGGTACTTTAGATTTTGAATGTTTGCTCCCGGTTGCGGCTTGCGGTTGCTTTCATTCGTCACGTACGCTTCTGCTCCTTCAGGGGCTTGCAGAGAAAAGACCATGAATGCCGGTCCTACGGTTGGCAGATTGTATTTGTTCCCGTACGGATTGGTTCGCAATAATAGGTTCAGGCTGGTGACCCCAAGCGAGGGTATCGCTTGTTTCTTAAAAGTTTCGTTCCAAAAGGCCCAATCCACTTTTGATAGATTGATTGCCCCTGGATGTCCGTATTCTCCGCTGGTATGGTCTACGGCATTGGCTGCGATGGTGGTAGAAGTGCCTGGAAGTAAGGGATGCTCGTTGCCTTTGCCGGGAAACTGCCAGGTGAAGTCGTGCACCGGAATAAGCTTCATGTTAGGATTCTCCTCTATCCAAGGCGATGGATTAAAGTTGGTGCCAGGATTGACTACTGCAAGGCATAATCCGTCGAGATAGAGGGTTTCAGCGGAGTTATTATAAAGGGTGACGTATTGGTCGCCCATGTACCATTCGCCTTCTTTGTCCAAGCACCCGCCGTAATAGATTTCTTTAATGATAAGTGCATTGGTTTTGGCATGACTGAGAAGAAGGGGAATGGCTTGGCTTTCATTTTCTTTTCTCGGATCTAATAGAACGGATTCTATCCGTCCATTGAGGATAGCGCCGGATGGCATTTGATAATGAACGGCTGCGGAATATTCGCCATATTCTACATTAAAAACGCTGAGCCCTATGGCATTGCAGCGTGCCGTATAGGAGGTGGCTTGTCCGTTTTTGCTGGTTAGTGTCACTAGCAGGTCGTCGAACGTGAGTGCCGGACAATCTGCAGGAGCTATCAGTTGGATGCTGACTGTACATGAAGTGTTTTCTTCGTCTTGGCAAGCAGTCAGTAGCATTGGTAGCACCAGTAGTAATAGGTATAAGAAACGTCCTGTTTTCATGAGTTGTAGTCTGCTTATTTATGAGCTTCAAAGGTAATAATAACTATTCTATTAGAAAAGGAATGAAGTAAACATTGTTGTTGCTAAAATCGCAGACTTAATTCAGCTCCATAATACAAATCGGGATTGAGAATGATATACTGTTGCAGGCTGTTGCTGTATCGCTTGGGCTGTGCTTGCGTCAGATTGTTGGCGCAGAAAGCTATTTCTACATAACGTCCTATCTTTTTGGTCACTCGCAGGTTCACTAAAAAATAGGGTTTGTAAGTATCTTCTTGAAAGATCTTCCGTTGGCTGATATCCATCACCAGGTCAGCAAAGCGTTTGTCGGCTGCCATTTCTGGAAGGAAACGATGACGGGTGCCTCCGGCATCGAGGTAGTAAACCGGGTTAAGGCGTTTGCGATGCTCTGTGTCTGTGAAAGGGTCGATTTCAAGGCGATTCCCTGCATCGTCAACAGCGTAAACGGGATTGTTGTACCGGCTTTTCATGCTTCGTTGGTGTTTGTCCATCCATACGGCTTGTACGATAACCGATGCGACTAATCCCATGCGGGGCAACTGCGTGATGCATTGTAAACGAGTATTGAATTGTTTCCATGTGTTCTTGTTGGCCATCATTCCATCCGTTTCATACAGACCTACGTAAGGATAAGCCTTTCCATTTATTTCCACGGTGGGGTGTTGGGCAGAGAGGGCGGTGTTCACTTCTTCTGTTTTCAGGAAAGCGCCGCTGATGAGCCATGCCGAATGTAGCGGACGGATATGCCCCAAATCGAAGGTGTATTCCACTCCTTGCTTTTGTTGTGTGATGCCGTTGTCGGGTTGTAGGTAGGTGGCAAAATCGCTGCGCATCACGGACGGTACGGTGTTACCGTTATTTATTACGCCGTCGGGGGTGAAGGCGGGTTGTTGCCCTTTTTCTGTTAGTTGTTCGTAATGGCGGTAGCTGAAAGGGGCGGCTTGCATGCTGGTGCTGAAACCCTGTTTGAGGCGTTCGTAATAGTAAACTACATCTGCTGTCATCTCTTTCAAGCGAAAGTGAACGCCCGCTTCCCATTTTTGATTGACGGGCAGGCGCAGACCGAAGTTTGAAGAAGAGTTTGCAATGTAGGTGTGCATCACTGCCAAGCGGTGCCCGCTTTCTGTATCATCGTAGCTGAAGCAACTTCTGTCTGTATAATTTTTGTCGGGATAAAGAAAAGCGAGTTCCGGAGTTTTGCGCATCATTCCCCATCCGATGCGCAGGCTTAGGTGGTGATTGTGATTTTCTACCAATACCTGCCGGAGGTTGAGACGTGGGTCGAGCGAAGGAGCGATGCCGATAGAAGAGGTCTGTAGTCCAGCTAGCCGAAGTCCCGCTTGTAGTTCAGTGCGGCGGGTTTCACTGCTGTGCAGTGTGATTTTCTCTTCGACAAAGGCTGCATAGTGATAGACGAAGGGGAGGCTGCGATAGGAACGGGGGCGTTCGCCTATTAATTTAGAAGGCGGGCGAAGCGGGTCGAAGAGTATGCCGCGTCCTTGATTGCCTTCGGTATCAATATCGATGCCGAGTTGGAGGTGATGATAAAATTTGTAAGGCAAGGTTCCCTGCAAATGTGCCGTGAGCGAAGCTTCTGCCGTAAGTGGCCGGCCTTCGACAGACAAGTTGCTGAAATAGTTGGGCGGCAAAAAGACGGCTTCTTGCTCTCCAGATAGAAGAGTGTAGGTTGTGATTTGCTGTGTGCCGGAAAAGTAGTTGCTGCTCCGGTTCTCTTGTTGTGCGTAAGTGAATCCTGCCCGGTATTCCAACGCTGACAGCCAAGGTCTGTTTATCTTCCACTGTCCGTTGGCTGAGAATGAGAAGCCTCGATTAAGCATTTTCTCAAACTCTCCGTCCAGGTTGTTAGGACCTTTTTTGTTCTGGTCTTTTATCCAGTGTGCCCGCAGATTGAAGCGCAGGGTGGCGCGGGCAAAATCTTTGGCATAAGCCGCTTGCAGACCGATACGATGAAAGGCACATTCGGGAAGACGCGGATCTTGGCTGGAAAGGGCATAGTCTGCACCCCAATAAAGCGTACCTCCGTGCTTGCCCAGCAGGAAGCCTTTGCCTACGGAGGCGAGCTTTTCGGTAAGGGTGAAACGCAACCCCGCGGTGAACGGCTGTACGCCTGCCTTCGACTGTACCAGCACCACTCCGCTCGTTGCGTCGCCATAGCGAGCCGAAGGAACACCTCGGATGACTTCGACCGATTCGATGGATGACGGAGACAGTTGCCGCACATCGAACCCTGAAAGTGCGCTGCTATTGAACAGGTAACCGCGCTCGTTGAGGCTGATTTGCTGCAAGTTCGCATTGTTGCTCATCCGCAATCCGTCTACGATAATGCCAGTGCCTTGGGCGTTGGTTGCATCGCCGTAGACTGCGCTTCGCACCGTAAAGAAAGCTGGGCTGTTGAGGTCAGGGTTGCGGGTCAGTGCTCCGGGTAACAGTTGCATCAGGTCGGAGAGTTCGGCTGCCTGAATATGTTGAATGGCGTCTCGTCCAATGACCGAACTTGTGCCCGGAGCATTGGGCTGAGTAGCAGTAACCACTACTTCTTCCAATCTCAAGGAACGGATTGTATCTTGTCCAAAAGCAGAGGACGAAGCCGTCAGGCAGAGTGCTATCAGCAGTATATAGGGGTACATGTTTCTGATTGTCTGTTTAAGATTCTTGCAAATGTATCTTTTTTCTTGCATTTAGTGCATGTTTGTACGCGAAATTAGCTTAAAAAGACGAGGCTTATATGTGTGTTTTCATTTTGAAGTCTGTATCTTTGCCCTAAATCAATGACGTTATGTTGCTTTATGCTTTTCATATATTCTTTATTTGCCTCTCATTTGTTATCTGGATGTTGCTGGGGCTGTCTGGACTTTATTTGTTTCTTTATCGTCGCCACAGGAGGGATGTGCGGCTTGCCGCCGTTATAATCATCGCTTTGTGGGCTATCACCAGCTATAACATCTGCTATGAGGGGATTGCACTTCTCCAGCGCATTTCGCTCATACCCAGTTTGAATAGTTGGGCTTTTGTGCTGATGGTGCCGCTGTTTTATCAATTCTTTTGGGAGCGACTGTCGCGGCGGACTACAAGTGGTTTGCAATGGGTGTGCCATCTCCTTTTACCGGGTGCTTTGTTGATTTTCTATCTATGCATGACTCTTTTTGGCGCTGAGCCCGATAAACTGATTTATAGTTGGGAAGATTTTTTTCCTCACTATACTACTTGGTGGGGGGTGTTCCGTTTGAGTTGTTATGCAATTTTAGTGGTAGAAATCTTTGTTTATTTGCCTCGGCTTTTCGGCTTGTTCGCTAAAGAAGAAGACCACCTGACCGTAGCCGTGCGGAGGAAGACTTGGAAGGAAATCATTTTTGTCATTGTTTTTTGTGTGATTACGTTGCTGTGTATGCTGACTGGCTTTTATCTGTTTGCCGTTCTTTATATACTTGCTTTAGGGATGATAGCCGGTTATTTTTTCAACTACCTGCCTTTCCTCCGGATGATGAAAAGGCGAGTGGATGGACACATGTTTTCTGATTCTTTAAAGGAAAACTCTTCTGCTTTTGCTCTTTATAAAGAAAAAAAGAAGAAAAAGGACCCTGTCATTTTGTTTTCCCCTCTCGAGGCAGCACGGGTGGAAGAAGCGTTGCAGTCTTTGCTGGATAATCCTAACCTGACGATTGGGATGTTGGCGCGTCGATGCGCTACCAACAAGACATACCTGAGCCGCTACTTCAACCAGCAGCTGGGAATGAGCTTTTCTGAATACATCAATACTTGCCGCCTTCGGAGGGCGGAAGATTTATTGCGTACTACTGATGATGCTATTATCATCATCTCCGAGCAAGCAGGATTTCAATCTATTTCCGCTTTCTATCGTGCCTTTAGTCTTTGTCATGAGATGCCTCCATCGCTGTGGAGAAAAAACATAAAAAATGAATAGACAGCAGATAGCCTGTTGTTGTACCCTGCCTGCGCGTTCCGCCCGTCCTAACCAAGCAGCCGTGCGGGACGCTAGCTTTCGGCAGAAGATTGCTCAACTCCCGGCAGAAGATTCATCCTCTCCCGTCAAAAGATTCGTCATCCTTCGGCAGAGGATGGCTGCTCTCCCGGTGGAGGATTATTTCTTTGGTGCGGTTGCCTTGGTTTAGCCTTTCCCTTCTTTCATCTTCTGCTTTTTTTTGTGTACCTTTGTCGGCTCAATCCCCTTATATATAAAAAAGTGATATCAGTAGAAGGACTTACCGTAGAATTTAACGCCACTGCACTGTTTGCCAACGTTAGCTACGTTATTAATAAGAAAGACCGCATCGCCCTTGTGGGCAAGAATGGTGCAGGCAAGAGTACCATGCTTAAAATTCTTGCCGGGATACAAACGCCTACCGCCGGAGTCATTGCGATTCCCCGGGACGTCACTATCGGTTATCTGCCGCAAGTGATGGTTCTAGCTGACAATCGTACCGTGATGCAAGAAGCGGAACTTGCCTTTGAACATATTTTCGACATGCAAGCCGATTTGGAGCAAATGAACCGGCAACTGGCGGAACGCACCGACTACGAAAGTGAGGACTATCATAAACTCATAGACCGCTTTACCCACGAAAATGACCGTTTCCTGATGATGGGTGGCACCAACTTTACGGCAGAAATAGAACGCACCCTCATGGGATTGGGCTTTCTGCGCGAAGACTTTGACCGCCCCACCAGTGAGTTCTCCGGCGGATGGCGTATGCGCATCGAGTTGGCGAAACTTTTGTTGAGGCGCCCCGATGTGCTGCTGCTTGATGAACCTACCAATCACCTGGACATCGAGAGCATCCAGTGGCTTGAATCTTTTCTCTCTACTCGCGTTAATGCAGTGGTGCTAGTGAGCCACGACCGGGCTTTTTTGAATGCCGTCACCACCCGCACCATCGAAATTACCTGCGGACAGATACACGACTATCGGGTGAAGTACGATGAATATGTGGTGTTGCGCAAAGAACGCCGCGAACAACAACAACGCGCTTACGAGAACCAGCAGAAACAAATAGAAGACACCGAAGCTTTCATTGAGCGCTTCCGCTACAAAGCTACCAAGGCAGTGCAAGTGCAAAGCCGCCAAAAACAGTTGGATAAGATAGACCGCATCGAAGTGGACGAAGAAGATAATTCGGCGCTGAGGCTGAAGTTCCCTCCTGCCAGCCGGAGCGGCAATTATCCCATTATCTGCGAAGACGTGAAGAAAGCGTACGGTGAACACGTCATCTACCACGATGTGAACCTCACCATCAACCGCGGCGAGAAAGTAGCTTTTGTAGGCAAGAACGGTGAAGGAAAATCCACCTTGGTGAAGTGCATCATGGACGAGATAGAATATGAAGGAAAACTCACCATTGGACACAACGTACAGATTGGCTACTTTGCCCAGAACCAAGCGCAGATGCTAGACGAGAGCCAGACGGTGTTCGATACCATCGACCGTGTGGCAGTGGGCGACATCCGGTTGAAGATACGCGACATTCTGGGCGCTTTTATGTTTGGCGGCGAAGCATCAGATAAGAAAGTAAAAGTGCTTTCGGGCGGAGAACGTACGCGCCTTGCCATGATTAAACTGCTGCTGCAACCGGTGAACCTGCTGATCCTGGATGAGCCGACCAACCATTTGGATATGCGCACCAAGGATGTGCTCAAAGAAGCCATCCGCTCTTTTGATGGTACGGTAATAATGGTGAGTCACGACCGTGATTTTTTAGACGGACTAGCGACTAAGGTCTATGAATTCGGCGGTGGAAACGTGCGCGAACATCTGGGCGGCATCTATGACTTTTTGCAACGGAAAAAGATGGAGACCCTAGAAGAACTGCAAAAAAGTCCGTCACTCTCCACCTCGTCTACGGGCGTCAAAGGCGATACAGGCACCGATGAGCGGATAGAGCAAACACCGATGTCGGACAGCAAACTGGATTATGCCGCTCAAAAAGAGTGGAACAAAAAGAAAAAGAAGCTCGAACGCCAAGTAGCAGACTGCGAAGAACAGATAGGGCAGACCGAATCGGCAATCGCCATTCTTGAAATGAAGATGGCCACCCCCGAAGGTTCCGCAGACAGAGCTTTATACGAACAGCACCAAAAACTGAAACAACAACTCGACCGCAAGGTAGAGGAATGGGAACAGGCAGCTTTGGAGCTGGAAGAAGTGAATGAATAATAGTGGATGCAACTTTAAAACTGTATAATAATTAGTTCACATGAAAGTAACTCAGTATTTACCTCTTATTGCCCTTTGCTTTATGACAACAGGATGCAACAGCAGCAAGACAGCCGAACTAACGCCCGGCATAGACCTTGCCAATTTGGACACAACCGCCCTTCCGGGCACTAGTTTCTATCAGTATGCCTGCGGTGGCTGGATGAAAGCCCATCCTCTCACCGACGAGTATGCACGTTTCGGCTCATTCGACGTTATTGCCGAGAACAACCGGCAGCAACTTCGTGAACTGATAGAGCAACTTGCTTCCACCCAACACGAAGCAGGCAGTATCCCCCAAAAGGTGGGTGACCTTTACAACATCGCCATGGACAGCGTGAAGCTGAATAAAGAAGGCGCCGCTCCCATTCAAGCCGAACTGGCTGAACTGGCTGCTTTGAAAAGCGAAGCCGAAATCTATCCCTTGATTGCCCGCATACGCAAGACCGGACTGCATCCTTACTTCTCGCTTTACATAGGAGCCGACGATATGAACAGCTCTATGAACGCCGTACACACGTATCAGGGAGGTATCGGCATGGGCGAACGTGATTATTACTTGGACAATGATGACCGGACAAAAGAAATCAGAGCGAAGTACGAGCAGCACATCATCAAGATGTTCCAGCTTGCCGGCTTTGAAGAAGCTGCCGCTCAAAAAGCTGCGAAGGCGGTGATGACCATCGAAACCCGATTGGCAAAAGCTTCACGCTCCAACGTAGCACTGCGTGACCCGCACGCCAACTACAACATGCTTTCGATAGAAACGCTTCAGAAAGATTATCCTACTTTCAATTGGATAGCGTTCTTCGATAACGCCGGATTGAAAGGTCTGAACGAATTGAACGTCGGTCAGCCCGAAACGATGAAAGAAGTGGCTGCCCTCATTCATACCGTAGCGCTGGCAGATCAAATTGCCTATCTGCAATGGAACCTTATCAACAATGCTGCCGGAAGTTTGAACGACGAGTTGGTGGCGGAGGACTTCGACTTTTATGGCCGGGTGATGTCCGGTAAAAAAGAAATGAAACCTCGCTGGAAACGTGCCGTTGCTGCCGTAGACGGATCGCTGGGCGAAGCCGTGGGACAAATGTATGTAGAAAAGTACTTCCCCGCTGCTGCCAAAGAACGGATGGTGGGCTTGGTGAAGAACTTGCAAACAGCGTTGGGACAACGCATTCAAGAACTTCCTTGGATGAGCGACATTACGAAGCAGAAAGCACAAGAGAAGCTTGCCACTTTTCATGTAAAGATAGGTTATCCTGATAAATGGAAGGACTACTCTTCTCTCGAAATCAAAAACGATTCTTATTGGGCAAACATGAAACGCGCCAATCTCAGGGAATATAACGAGATGCTTGCCAAATATGGTAAGCCCGTGGACAAAGACGAATGGGGAATGACTCCGCAAACCGTCAATGCTTACTACAATCCTACGACCAACGAAATTTGCTTCCCTGCCGGCATTCTGCAATATCCTTTCTTTGACATGACGGCGGATGATGCGTTCAATTATGGCGCCATCGGGGTTGTTATCGGTCATGAAATGACGCACGGATTTGACGACCAAGGACGTCAGTACGACAAAGACGGAAACCTGAAAGACTGGTGGACTGCTGCCGATGCCAAGAATTTCGAAGCTCGTTCCGCAGTGATGGTGAACTTTTTCGACAGCATTCAAGTAGCTCCCGGCGTGCATGCCAACGGACAGTTTACATTGGGCGAAAACATAGCCGACCATGGTGGCTTGCAAGTTTCTTTTCAGGCATTTAAGAACGCTACAGCCACTGCTCCGCTAAAAAACGTGAACGGATTTACACCCGAACAGCGCTTCTTCCTCGCTTATGCCGGCGTCTGGGCAGGCAATATCCGCCCCGAACAAATCTTGCTGCAAACCAAGAGTGATCCTCATTCGCTAGGCAAATGGCGGGTAGACGGAGCCTTGCCGCATATCCCTGCCTGGTACGAAGCTTTTGACGTAACACCGAAAGAACCGCTCTATCTACCCGTAGAGAAACGAGTCTCTATTTGGTAAAAGATAAAGACTGAATTTAAATTCTTTAACTAGAGCACTGGTCATTAAGCGATGAACCAGTGCTTTTTTATTATTAAAATTGAGTCCAATATGTATAAGCGTAATACAATATTTCGTAACTTTGCCGCTCAATACTTAATAAGCCATTAAATGTCTGAGTCTAGAAGAATTAAAACCGCTTTAGTATCGGTTTATCATAAAGAAGGTTTGGATGAAATCATTACCAAACTGCATGAAGAGGGAGTGGAGTTCCTGTCGACCGGTGGAACTCGTCAGTTTATAGAATCACTTGGATACCCTTGCAAGGCAGTCGAAGAGTTGACTACTTACCCCTCTATCCTTGGTGGACGTGTGAAAACACTACACCCCAAAGTATTCGGAGGCATTCTCTGCCGCCGCTCGTTGGAACAAGATATCCAACAGATACAGAAATATGAAATCCCTGAAATAGACCTCGTGATTGTTGACCTCTATCCCTTTGAAGCTACGGTAGCTTCGGGCGCTGAGGAGGCATCGATCATCGAGAAGATTGATATAGGTGGAATCTCGCTGATTCGTGCCGCTGCCAAGAACTATAACGACGTGATTATTGTTGCTTCACAAGCACAGTACAAACCCTTGCTCGATATGTTGATGGAACACGGCGCCACTTCCTCTATCGAAGAACGCCGCTGGATGGCAAAAGAAGCGTTTGCCGTCTCTTCTCATTACGATTCCGCCATCTTCAATTATTTCGATGCAGAAGACGGTTCGGCTTTCCGCTGTTCGGCTAACGACCAAAAGATGCTCCGCTATGGCGAGAATCCCCATCAGAAAGGTTACTTCTATGGAAATATGGACGCAATGTTCGACCAAATTCACGGCAAAGAGATTTCTTACAATAATTTGTTGGACATCAATGCCGCAGTAGAGCTGATAGACGAATTTGACGAACTAACGTTTGCCATCTTGAAGCATAACAATGCCTGCGGATTAGCTTCTCGCCCTACAGTACTCGAGGCTTATCAAGCAGCTTTGGCAGGAGACCCCGTCTCTTCTTTCGGTGGCGTGCTGATTACGAATGGCGTGATGGATAAAGCGGCTGCAGAAGCGATGACCAGCCTCTTCTTTGAAGTGATTATTGCTCCGGATTATGACGTGGATGCTCTTCAGATTTTGGGACAGAAGAAGAATCGCATCATTTTGGTGCGTAAGGAAGGAAAATTGCCTAAGAAGCAGTTCCGCTCTCTGCTCAACGGCGTATTGGTGCAAGAAAAAGATCTCAATATTGAAACGACCGCCGACCTCAAGACGGTAACTCATAAGGCTCCTACACCGGACGAGGTGGAGGATATGCTTTTTGCCAACAAGATAGTGAAGAACAGCAAGTCCAACTCCATTGTATTGGCGAAGGACCGGATGCTGATAGCCAGCGGAGTGGGACAAACCTCCCGGGTAGATGCTTTGAAGCAGGCTATTGAAAAAGCGAAATCATTTGATTTCGACTTGCACGGAGCCGTGATGGCTTCGGATGCGTTCTTCCCCTTCCCCGACTGCGTGGAGATAGCAGACAAAGAAGGAATCACGGCTGTTATCCAGCCGGGAGGCTCGATCAAAGATCAGTTGACGTTTGACTACTGCAATGAACATGGCATTGCCATGGTCACCACAGGCATTCGTCACTTTAAACACTAATTAATAATTAAATCAAATGGGATTATTCTCTTTTACACAAGAAATCGCAATGGATCTCGGTACGGCGAACACTATAATCATTACCAACGGTAAGATTGTAGTAGATGAACCTTCGGTCGTGGCGCTCGATCGCCGCACTGACAAGATGATAGCCGTGGGCGAGAAGGCCAAGCTGATGCATGAAAAGACCCACGATAACATACGTACCATCCGTCCGTTGCGTGACGGAGTCATAGCCGACTTTTATGCTTGCGAGCAGATGATGCGCGGACTTATTAAACGCGTAAATACGCGAAACCATCTTTTTTCTCCTTCTCTTCGCATGGTGATTGGGGTGCCTTCGGGCAGTACGGAAGTAGAACTTCGTGCGGTGCGCGACTCTGCCGAGCATGCTGGCGGACGGGATATCTACCTCATCTTTGAACCGATGGCGGCGGCTATCGGCATCGGTATTGATGTGGAAGCACCCGAAGGGAACATGATTGTTGATATAGGCGGTGGATCTACCGAAATTGCTGTAATCTCTTTGGGAGGTATTGTCACTAACAACTCTATACGCATTGCCGGTGACGACTTCACGGCAGATATTCAAGAGTACATGAGTCGCCAACACAATGTAAAGGTGGGCGAACGAATGGCAGAACGAATTAAAATTCACGTAGGCACTGCCTTGGCAGAATTGGGCGAAGATGCTCCCGAAGATTATATCGTGCACGGACCAAACCGTATTACCGCACTTCCGATGGAGGTACCCGTATGCTATCAAGAAATCGCTCACTGCTTGGAAAAATCTATTTCGAAGGTGGAGACAGCTATCTTGAATGCGTTAGAAAACACACCGCCCGAACTTTATGCCGATATTGTGCATAACGGAATCTACCTGTCGGGTGGAGGTGCCTTGCTTCGCGGATTGGACAAACGCTTGACGGATAAAATAAACATCCCTTTCCATATTGCAGAAGATCCCTTGCATGCAGTAGCCAAAGGAACGGGTGTGGCATTGAAGAACGTAGACCGTTTCTCGTTCTTGATGCGATAACTATTTAGACACAGATTTCATAGATGATGCAGATGGAAGAACCATCGGAAACTGCCTCATCTGTGAAATCAGCGTTTAATAATCTCTTTAGAATTTTATGCGAAACCTACTGAACTTCTTTTTGAAATATAACTACTGGTTACTCTTTATCCTGTTGGAGGTGACCAGTTTTGTTTTATTATTTCGTTTCAATAATTACCAGCAGAGTGTGTTTTTTACTTCTGCCAACGGAGTGACGGGAAGGGTGTACGAGTTGTCGGGCAATGTTACTTCTTATTTTCATTTGAAGGACGTCAACGAAAGTTTGCTCGATCGCAATATGATGCTTGAATGTCAGGTTAGAAATCTAGAGAAAGCTTTGGTAGAACATCAAGTGGATTCGGCAGCGCTAAATAGCATTAGAAACTTGGCACCGATAGAATATAATCTTTTTAAGGCGCATGTGGTGAACAATAGCATCAACACTGCCGATAATTATATCACGCTGAACAAAGGATACAATGACGGTATCCGAGAAGAAATGGGTGTGATTGACGGAAACGGCGTGGTAGGCATTGTTTATAAAACGTCTCCTCACTACTCGGTCATCATCTCGGTGCTGAACAGCAAATCCAGCATTAGTTGCAAGATAGTGGGCAGTCAGTATTTTGGCTATTTAAAGTGGGAGCATGGAGATTCCCGATTTGCTTACCTCAAAGACTTGCCCCGTCATGCCGAATTTAATCTGGGTGATACGGTGGTAACTAGCGGTTACTCTACGGTCTTCCCCGAAGGTATCATTGTCGGTACGGTGGACGATATGACCGACTCCAACGATGGGCTCTCTTATTTGCTGAAGATAAAACTCGCTACGAATTTCGGGAAAATCGGTAACGTACGGGTGATAACTAAAAGTGGACAAAAGGAACAAATCAAGCTCGAACAAACAAGCATAAAACAAGAATGATGATAAACTTTCTACATAGAATTGGATGGTTTGTTGGGTTAGTACTGCTTCAGGTGCTGATCCTGAATAATATACATATAGCAGGCTATGCCACGCCTTTCTTTTATGTTTATTTTCTGTTGAAGTTTGCTACCGGAACCTCTCGTGTGGAATTGATGTTATGGGGGTTCACTCTGGGCTTTATTATAGATGTGTTTTCCAATACTCCGGGCATGAATGCGGCAGCCACTACGTTGATGGCTTTCTCCCGCCCTTCTATTTTGCGGTTGTTTACACCGCGTGATTTGTTGGATAGTATTGTTCCCTCGTATAAAACATTGGGCTTTTATTCTTTTTTGAAATATGCGTTGGTGGCGGTTTTTGTGCAACATTTGGCTTTGATCTCTCTTGAATTCTTCTCGTTTACCAGTCTCCCGTTGTTATTGCTCAGAGTGGGAGCTAGTACGCTGCTGACTTTTATATGCATTATGGCTGTTGAGGGGATAAGGAGATAAGCATGGCAAAAGAGTATGCGTTAGAAAAACGGAAGTTTGTCATTGCCGGTGTAGCTATAGCGGTGGTGATTATCTATCTGCTGCGTCTGTTTGTGTTGCAGCTCATGACAGACGATTACAAGAAGAACGCGGATAGCAATGCTTTTTTGAACAAAATACAGTATCCTTCGCGTGGAGCTATCTACGACCGGAAGGGAAAGCTGCTGGTGTTTAATCAGCCGGCTTATGACATTACGATAGTGCCGAAAGAGGTGATGTATCTGGATACACTCGACTTGTGCAAGACGTTGAACATTACCCGTGCGCAATTCCTTAAAATAATGATTGATATGAAGGATCGCCGGCGCAATCCCGGATATTCCAAATATACCAATCAATTGTTTATGGCTCAACTTTCTGCCGAAGAGTGTGGCGTGTTTCAAGAAAAACTGTTTAAATTCCGCGGTTTCTACATTCAACGGCGTACCATCCGGCAGTATACGTACAATGCCGCAGGTCATACGTTGGGTGATATAGGCGAGGTGTCTATGAAAGATATTGAATCGGACGATTACTATATCCGTGGTGACTATATAGGCAAGCAGGGCGTAGAAAAGTCGTATGAGAAGCAACTTCGCGGAGAGAAAGGCGTTGAAATCTTGCTGCGAGATGCGCACGGACGAATACAAGGACACTATATGAACGGGAAGTTCGACAAACGCCCTATTCCCGGAAAGAACTTGACGTTGAGCTTGGACATAGACCTGCAATTGCTGGGCGAACGTTTGATGAAGAATAAGATTGGCAGCATTGTGGCTATTGAGCCGGAGACGGGGGAAATACTTTGTATTGTCTCCTCGCCTAATTTTGATCCTCATTTAATGATTGGACGTCAGCGCGGAAAAAACCATCTGGCGTTGCAGCGAGATATGCAGAAACCTTTGCTCAATCGTGCGCTGATGGGCGCTTATCCTCCCGGATCTACTTTTAAAGCAGCTCAGGCACTGACCTATTTGCAAGAAGGAATTGTTCAGGAGACTACACCCGCTTTCCCCTGTTCGCACGGATTTAGCTATGGAAGTTTACACGTGGGATGTCACTCTCACGGGTCACCTTTGGCGTTGGTTCCGGCACTTGCCACTTCTTGCAACTCCTATTTCTGCTGGGGCTTGTTCCGTATGCTGGGTGATCATAAATACGGTTCGCCGCAAAAGGCTATTACTGTTTGGAAAGATCACATGGTGTCGCAAGGTTTCGGCTATCGGCTGGGTGTCGATTTGCCGAGTGAGGGACGAGGCTTGATTCCGAATGCACAGTTTTATGATAAAGCTTATCGTGGACACTGGAACGGGTTGACCGTTATCAGTATTGCCATCGGACAGGGGGAAGTGCTCGCCACTCCTTTGCAAATAGCCAATCTGGCTGCTACCATTGCCAACCGGGGGCATTTCATTACCCCGCACGTGGTGAAGAGGGTACAACATGCGCTGCTGGACAGTCTTTATCGTTTCCCGCGACAGACTACTATCGAACCTCGGCATTACGAAGAAGTGGTGAGAGGAATGCGTGCTGCTGTGGTAGGGGGAACTTGTCGTACGGCTGCTATTCCCGGTATTGAAGTTTGTGGAAAGACTGGTACGGCGCAGAATCGTGGGCACGACCACTCTTCTTTTATGGGCTTTGCCCCGATGAACCATCCGAAGATTGCTGTGCTCGTGTATGTAGAGAATGGCGGTTGGGGGGCTACGTTTGGTGTGCCTTATGGCTCCCTGATTATGGAACAGTATTTAAATGGAAAGTTATCTCCTCAAAGCGAAGCGCGTGCGGAGGAACTTTGTAATAAAGAGATTGTATATGGTTACCAGGAGCGTTAGTCTATGGAAGTCTTTGGACTGGGTGACGATTTGTATCTATTTGTTTCTGATTGTCTTTGGATGGGTTAGTGTGTGCGGAGCCAGCTATGATTATGGCGACCGCAACTTTTTTGATTTCTCTACCCGTGCAGGCATGCAGTTTGTTTGGATACTTTCCTCCTTTGGCTTAGGCTTTGTGTTGTTGCTGTTGGAGGATCGGTTTTATGACATGTTCTCCTACATCATTTATATAGCACTCATCCTGTTGCTTATTGTCACTATTTTCATTGGTAGCGATATTAAAGGTTCTAATTCTTGGATTAAGTTGGGGCCAGTCAACCTGCAGCCGGCAGAGTTTGCGAAGTTTGCTACGGCGTTGGTGCTGGCAAAGTATATCAATTCTTACTCCTTTAACATTAAAAAAACGAAGTGCCTGATGGCGCTTACGGCTTTTATATTGCTTCCGATGTTGCTGATTATCTTGCAGAAGGAGACTGGCTCTGCACTAGTCTATCTTGCCTTTTTTCTTATGCTTTATCGGGAAGGCATGGCAGGAGTGGTGCTGTTTGCGGGAGTTTGCGCGGTGGCGTATTTTGTGATTGGCATTCGGTTCGACGAAGTGTTTATAGCCGATACTCCCACACCTATTGGTCAATTTACGGTGCTGACGATGGTCTTGACCTTTGTGGCTGGTATGATATGGATTTATCTGAAGCGTTGGGAGCCTGTGCGCAACATTATTGGCATCAGTCTGTTGACCGGTCTTCTTGCCTATTTAATCTCTGAATATATCATTCCGTTCAATTTGGTATGGGTGCAGGGCGGGCTGTTGGTGGTGTTGACGGGTTATTTGGTTTATCTTTGGCTGAGCGAGCGTCAACGTTCTTATTTATTCATCGGCTTATTTGCGCTGGGGAGCATCTGTTTCCTTTATTCCAGCAACTATGTGTTTGATAATATATTGGAACCTCATCAACAAATTCGTATCAAGGTGCTGTTAGGCATGGAAGAAGATTTGGCAGGTGCGGGATATAACGTCAATCAATCGAAAATTGCCATTGGGTCGGGCGGGCTTACGGGAAAAGGTTTCTTGAATGGGACGCAAACGAAGTTGAAGTACGTTCCCGAGCAGGATACGGATTTTATCTTCTGTACTGTAGGCGAGGAGCAGGGGTTCTTGGGGTCGGCTGGCGTGCTATTGCTTTTTCTTGCGTTAATTCTCCGGTTGATAGCGTTGTCCGAACGGCAACCCTCTGCTTTCGGACGGGTGTACGGCTATTCAGTGGTGAGCATTTTTCTTTTTCATATGTTCATTAATATCGGTATGGTGCTGGGCTTGACGCCGGTCATTGGCATCCCGCTGCCATTCTTCAGTTATGGTGGCTCTTCACTTTGGGGGTTCACCATTTTGCTCTTTATTTTTCTGCGGATAGATGCGGCAAGGGGAAGACGGATTTAATTCTCTACCCGTATGCCGACATCACGAATGCCCTTCAGCTGTTCGTCTTTCATCCCGTGACTTATTTTGAAGGTGTAGGTGCCCGTTTTTTTGGTGACGGCTGTCCCGATGGGAAGTGCGCTTTGAAACAAGTTGCCCAATCCCGTTCCATTCCATTTCCCGTCTTTGTTGGCAAGAATGAATTCGAGAGTGTCTGTGTGGAATACGGCACTGTCTGCAACGTTTTGAGCTATCACTACGTAAAGGTTCTTGTAAGCATACTCGTTGGTGTTGCGTACTTCGGCGGTCAGGTGCAAGATGGCAGACAAGGAATCGGTGATAGGAACCTGAAAAACGAGTGTATCACTCTTTCTCCATCCCTTTTCGGGGATGGATAGATAAGAGTGATACACGGTAGGGGTGATACAAGCGGTTGCGAACCACGAGCAGAGTAATAATAAACAGCTATTCTTTAACAGGCTTCTCATTTTTCTGTGGCTTTTCCTCTCGTCTGTTGTTTTCATTGTTTCGTGGTGGTTGCTGTCCACGGTTATTATTCCTCGGTCTGTCGTTGCGTGGGCGTTGGGGTTGTTGTTCGTCCTTGTTCCCTGCAGCGGATTGTGGTGCCGGTCTGTTTTCTGTTCTGGGTGGACGGGGCGTTCTTTCTCCTTCGGGTGTTTTTCCTCCGTCTCCTCCTTCTTGTGGGGGCTGGTTGTTATTCCCTTTTCTCTTTTTTCTATTCCGATTGCCGTTGTTCTCGCTTCCTTCGCGGTTGCCGCCTTCCCGACGTCGCCGGTCACGGTCAAAGCGAGTCAAACTTTCTTGGTCAAGCAAGTCAGCCGATTTCTTTGGCTCCGGTTTCAGTTCTTCTTCTATCAAGCTGTCGGGCTTGATGCCTTTCTTGTTCATGCCGATGATTTCGAAGGCACGTCTTCCGCTGATGGTTACCAAGTTGGCAGGGAAGTTCCGGTCGGTGGAGTAAGATATTTGGTTAGTCAGAATGTCTGCTTTGAAGAAGTAGAAGAATCCGTCTTTCGTTTCCAATTCAATCTCTTTCGAAGGCAACCGCTTCTGAGCTTCTACGTAACAGTCCACCTCATAGTTCAGACAGCATTTTAGCTTGGCGCATTGCCCTGCCAGTTTTTGAGGATTCAAAGAGATGTCTTGAAATCGTGCAGCACTGGTCGATACGGAAACAAAGCTCGTAATCCAAGTGGCACAACACAGTTCCCGTCCGCAAGGGCCGATACCGCCTATGCGTCCGGCTTCTTGGCGGGCACCAATCTGTTTCATTTCAATGCGTACATGGAAGGCTTCTGCTAGCACTTTTATCAGCTGCCGGAAGTCCACCCGTTCATCGGCTATGTAGTAGAAGATGGCTTTGTTGCCATCGCCTTGATATTCTACGTCGCCTATTTTCATGTTCAGCCCCAGATCGGAGGCTATTCGGCGGGCGCGAATCATCGTGGCATGCTCTTTGCCCTTCGCTTCGTCATACTTTTCCATATCCACCGATTTCGCTTTGCGATAGATGCGTTTGATTTCTGCATCCATCTTCACGTTCGATTTCTTCATTTGGAGCGGAACGAGACGTCCGGTGAGTGTCACTACGCCGATGTCGTGTCCCGGTGTTGCTTCTACTGCAACGGTGTCGCCCTTCTCTAATTTTAGATTGTTGCTGTTGCGGTAGAATCCCTTGCGGGTGTTTTTAAACTGAATTTCCACCATTTCGCTTTCTTCGGCGTTGCCAGGGATGTCTGCCAGCCAGTCGTAGGTGTTCAGCTTTTTATCTTGTCGGGAACAACCTTTGCAGCAAAGGTTTCCGCTTCCGTTATTTAGTTTATATTCCATCTTATCATTGGGTTAGTATAAATAGTTCATTAATTCTTCAGCAGTACAATCATCTTCAGCGAAAAGTCAAAGAAGACCATTTTGGCATTCACATTCTGCTCGATGTGTTTTTGTGCTTCGGTTAGTTCGTCCATGATTCCCATCACGTTTCGTTCGTTCACAAATGGAGCAAAGCGGTTGGCGAATTGCTGTTCGTCCAAGGTCAGGTAGCTCAGCTCCTTTTGGTGCAGGTTGAAGATAAAGTTCTCTCTGGTCATGCGCTGGCAGTAGAATAGGAAGTTCTTTTGCCGTTCGCGTCCCAAGCCTGCCACTTGTTCGCTCCAAAGCTTCATTTCTCTGATTTTTCGTTGATAGGAAAGACGCATCAGGCTGACGAAGAGGTCGAAGAATAATTGATTTTCTTCGCTCAGATGGATCGTTTCTAGAGCTTTGATCAAGCTTCCGTTCGCCAAGTGCGCTATGGCGAGGCTGGCAGCCTGCTCTATTCCGTATTTTGTTTGCAAAGCGTTGGCAATGCTTGCTTCCTCTATCTTGTGGACGTTGAGGCGTTGCGTGCGGCTGAGTATGGTGGTCAGAATCATTTCCGGAGCTTCCGAGACGAGCAGGAAAAGCGTCTTTTCGGGCGGTTCTTCCAGTAGTTTGAGAAGCTTGTTGGCACAGCTTTCTTGCATTTTTTCGGGCAGCCAGATGAGGGTGATTTTGTATCCTCCTTCGCTCGATTTCAAACTGAGTTTCTTCGTTATTTCGTCGCTCTCTTTGGTGTAGATTACCGCTTGTGCATTTTCAGCCGCAATCTCGCTCATCCAGTGGTTGAGGTTGAAGTACGGATTGTTGAGCACCATGCGGCGCCATTCCACAAGGTAATCATCGCTTCGTCCAGCTTTAATCACCGGGAACACGAAGTGCACGTCGGGGTGCACCAGTTTATTGAACTTCACGCACGACGGACAGACGCCGCAGGCATCCGTAGCTGTGCGGTTTGTGCAACATATGTAGCGCGCGTAAGCCAGTGCCAACGGCCATTTGCCCACCCCTTCGGGTCCGCAAATTAGCTGGGCGTGAGGAATGCGGGCTTCGGTTACTTCTTGGATAAGCCGTTGCTTGATTGCTTCTTGTCCGATGACGTCTTTGAAGAACATGGTTAATAGATTATTTTGGCTACTTCTTTGATACTGTCCACCGCTCCGATAGAATAGAAGTGGATGCTGGGCACTCCGTGAGCCATCAACTCTTTGCATTGCTGCACGCACCATTCCACGCCTACTTGGCAGACGGCTTTGTCGTTCGCACATTTGTTGACTTCTTCCACCAGTGCCTCCGGTAAGTCTACTTTGAAAGTTTTGGGAATCATGCTTAGCTGTGATAGCTTCTTGAACGGTTTGATGCCCGGGATAATAGGGATAGTGATGCCGGCCTGCCTGGCGCGTTCCACAAAGTCGAAATACTTCCGGTTGTCATAGAATAGTTGGGTGACGGCATACGCCGCTCCGGCTTCTACTTTCTTTTTTAGCCAGTAGAGGTCCGACTCCATGTTGGGGGCCTCTTCATGTTTTTCCGGATAACAAGCTACGCCGTAAGAGAAAGGGGTGCTGGATTCTTTCATTTCCGAACCGTCCTCAAAGATGCCTTGATTGAAACGGTTGATTTGTTCTTGCAGCTCGATGGCGTGGGGATAGCCGTTACCTTCGGGGGTAAAGGCGGTTTCGTGTTTGGCTTTGTCACCGCGTAGCACCAACAGTTCGGTAATGCCGAGAAATTGGAGGTCGAGCAGTACATATTCAGTATCTTCCCGGCTGAATCCGCTGCAAAGCAGATGAGGCACCACCGTGAGGTTATATTTGTTTTGAATGGCTGCCGCTACGGCTACTGTGCCGGGACGTCTTCTGAGTTTGTTACGTTGGAACAAACCGTTGCCTAAATCTTTGTACACATACTCACTCCGGTGCGTGGTGATGTTGATGTATTTCGGGTCAAATTCGCGCAAGGCATCTACTGCTTCATACAGTTTCTCAATTCCTGTGCCCTTCAGTGGAGGGAGAATTTCGAAAGAGAAAGCCGTCTTCTCGTTGCTATGTATTAAGTCTATTACTCTCATGGGGTCTTTTCTATATCATGGCTTCTAGCAAGAAGCGCACATCTTGCGACAAAAATACGAAAAAAAGCTGAGGCGACCGCTATCAACCTTGCAAAAACACACGATGGGAGAACAACATAATGCACTTGCGCATAACAATCGGGTGATTGCCGATTGATTAAGCGGGAGATGACGGGGCGTCTGCTTAGCGGTTGTTTTCTTAACTTTATAGCCTTTGTTGTTTTGCAGGATATGTTACAATCGGTCCCCGTCTTTCTCCATTCGCTCTTTTTTTGTTTAGTCGCGCACTACTCCCTTTACTACTACTTCCGTTAGGTTAGGCGTTTCTTCTGCCGGACTTTTCAAGAAACGGATGCGGACGAAGCGGGCTGTAGCCATACCTTTAACAGGGATAGTGACACGGGGATTCTCATGATTAAAATTCTGCTGATTATTAAAGAAGTCTTTCCATTGTTTATTATCATCAGAAAGCTCTACCTTATATTTGCAAACGGGTGATTTTGTAAAGCAGAGGCTGATCGTCTCTAACTTCAGCCCTTTCTCTGTGTCTAGCGTCCAAGTGGGTTCTGCATCTTCTGCATCCGGTTTCCACCAGGTCTTTTCGTCTCCGTCCGCAGCAAGTCCGGCAGCATGGTTCGCGGCAGAGCTGCTGGCAAAGGTAGGATTGTTGCGTCCGAAAGTTTGCATTACAGGCTTTTCCGTTTCCTTAACAAAACGGACGTAGGGACGTTGGTGCACGGCAGGTGTCTTTTCTTTGTTATAAGCGGGGGCGTTGATAAAGGCAAGCGTTATCTCTGCTGCTTCCAGTCCGGGAGCCGAAGCTTTGATTACGGTCTTTCCTGCATAGAAGGAGCGAAAACTGATTGCTGCTTTGCCGTCGGCGATGCGGATGTCGCTGTCTGCTGCAAACTGGATGGAGCTGCCGGTAGGGAACTCTCCCGGGCCGGATACAACGCTGAGCGTCACTGTAGGGGAGCTACTTATCTCTTTGCCGCTGGCATCCAGTAGCGTTACGGTCAATAGTACGTCATCCGTACCATCAGCAGAAACAGGTGCGGAGCAAGAGGCATCCAGTTTGATGCGGGCGGGTGTTCCCGGCTGAGCCCATACGGGAGGATTTACTTGACGGTATTCATTGCGATACCAATACCAAGAGCGTTTGGGCAGGCGGAAGTAATCTACAATTCCCATTTTGCCCAACTGGCTGCCGGCAATGCTTCCGTGGTCAAAACCGCACCAGATGGCTTGCCCGCTGCGCCAAGGACGACCTTCGTAACCCTTGTCTTTTTCCAAATCACCCCAGCCGGGGATGTATTCGCCCGGACGGTCTGCCGTAGTGCTTCCATATTCAGCCACGATATTGGGGATGCCGGGATTCTGAAAGTCGGGGATGGTGCTTCCGTCGCCATTATAACCGGTTACGTCGCCTATCAAGTCAATGCGTCCTTTGCCCAGCGGGCGTTGAGCGCCGCCAACGGCAGCCGGACGGGTAGCATCAAGCTCATGGCAGCGGTCCACCATCTTCTTTAGGAGTGCGCGCACACCGTCCATCGTTTCGGGAGCGGTGAAGAAAGGTTCGTTGCTCATGCTCCAGATTACAATAGCGGGGTGGTTGCGGTGAATGCGTATCATCTCCGAAAGTTGCTGGAGGGCGCTCTTGTCAAACCCATCGCGATGTGCCACGTCGACGGGGTACGCGCTGGAGTCCCAATAGCCATCGGGCTTGAATCCGCCGATTCCCCAGAAAGGAGCTTCGGACCAGAACAATACGCCCTCTTCATCGCAAGCGCGTGAAAAGGCGGGAGAGTGGGGATAGTGGGATCCGCGGATAAAGTCGAATCCAGCCTCTTTCATCTGACGTACATCCCGGCGCATGGCACCTTCTGTCATGGCATCGCCCCATCCCGCATAATCTTGATGCACATTGGCGCCTTTCAGATAGAGGTGCTTGCCGTTAAGGAAGAAGCCTTCGTGAGCTGTCCAACGGAACCAACGGAAACCCATACGAGTCTCGTCGCAGTCTATAGCGTTCTTACCTTGATAGAGAGTGCTGACTACCTTATATAAGGTAGGATGTTCGGGGTGCCACAACGATGGGTGTAGCACGGGGGAACTGCTTTGTTTGAATAGGCGAGTCTCTCCGGCTTTTATCGTCTCTGCACTTTCGGCTGAGGCTACTACTTTTCCGGCAGCGTCAATAACTTCGCTCTTAAGCCGATAGACGGCTGTGCGGGGAGAGTGGTTGCAAATGTCGGTTTGCACGCTGACTACTGCAGATTCTCCGTTGTTCTTCTCCAGATCGGGAGTCGTGATAAAGGTGCCGTACCAGTCGATATAGGCAGATGCTTTCTTTACTAGCCGCACATTGCGGTAGATTCCGCCGCTAAAGGTGTGTTCTCCGGCGCGCGGGGCTTTGTCCGGATGCCATACGTTGTTCACGCGTACCGCTATTTGGTTGATGCCCTGCTTGGCAGCCGATGTAATATCTACCGAGAATCCCGTGTATCCACCGAAGTGCGTCTTTATCCTCTTGCCGTTGACAAAGATTTCCGATTCCTGAAAAACTCCGTCGAACTCAAGAAACAGCTTTTTTGCTAAATCTTTGGCGCTGAAGGAAACCGACTTGCGATACCAGCCATATCCTACGTAGAAATCTTTCGACATAAAGTAAGGGATACTGAAGGAGTGGGGGAGACCGACGTTCTCCCAAGCCTTATCGTTGAAGGTAGCTGCTTCGGCCTGCTGGAAGTCCCCGCGCGCATATTTCCATTCACGGTTGAAGTTGATTGTTTCGCGATATTGCTTTTCTTGGGCAGATGCCGTTAAAAACATAAAAAGAAAGAGGATAATACTGATTTCGTGTTTTTTCATGGTTATTGCTGTTATTAAAAACTCTGCAAATATAATACGGATATGGATAATAAACTATTAAAATGCATACTATATCGGAGAAAATGTATCTGAATAAGATGTTTCTAATTCCCCTCTGTCTTTCACGCATATAAAGTTTAAAATATAACGTTTCGTTTTGGTGATTGTAAATGGAAGAAAATGACTCTAAATGACTCTGAATGATATCTTGTTTCTGCTACTTGAGAATTTAGTTTCTACGCCTTGAGAAATTTGTTTCAA
>JAVVVS010000021.1:1567-37777 GCA_036652495.1 Bacteroides sp. | reverse complement strand
TCGTCTTCAAAGGCTGGGAATTAGTGGTGATGGAGAAAATAGAGTAAGCGGATGTCCAACAATTATTCCATCCTTCCACGCCAAAATATTAGTGCAAGGCTTCCTTGAGCTGGTGCAATGCTTGCGCAAGCAAACTGCGCGGACAAGCGACATTGAGCCGCATGAAGCCTTCCCCTTCTTTGCCAAACATCATTCCATCATTCAGCGCCAAGCGAGCGCCATTCACAAATAGATGCACCAAGGCTTCCTGACTCAGCCCCAGCGCCCGACAATCAAGAAAGACGAGGAAAGAAGCTTGCGGACGAATCATCCGAACGGCAGGAAGATGCGTGGATAAGAAGTGCTGGAGATAGTCGATGTTGCCTTGAATGTAAGCAAGCGCCTGCTCGAGCCATTCGGCACCATGGCGATAGGCAGCCGCCACGCTGAGGTAAGCAAACAGATGACCTTCACTGAACTCTCCCGCTTCCATGTAAGTTTGAAACTGATGGCGAAGGGTTTCGTTTTCGATGATGCAATAGGAACTAGCCAGTCCCGGCATATTGAAAGCTTTGCTGGGAGACATAAAAACAAGCGACTGCTGACGTGCCTGTTCGCTAGCTAACGGATAAGGGAGATGTTTGTAAGGCGGAAGAGTCAAGTCGGCATGAATCTCGTCGGAAATAACAAGCGTACCACTTTCGGCGCAGAGGTCTGCTATGAGCGATAACTCTTCACGCGTCCACACCCTCCCACCGGGATTGTGCGGATTGCTAAGAATTAGCAATTTGCAGCCTTGCACATCGGCACGGAAACGGTCAAAGTCGATAACATACTGTCCGTGGCACAGCAGCAGCGGACTGTACACCACCTGCCGGCGACTCTTCTGCGTCACTAAAAAAAAAGGATGATAGACAGGCGGCATCACCATCACCCGATCACCGGGACGGGTAAAGCAGTGAAGGGCAAAAGCCAGTCCACGAACAATGCCCGGCATAAAGGTGAGCATCTCCGTTTTCACCGTCCAGCCGTGACGCTGTTGCAGCCAATCAAGGATAGACGAAGACCAATCTTCGCAAGCGAAAGTGTAGCCCAGCACTTCATGTTCCAACCGTTTGCGCAGAGCCTCCATCACAAACGGCGGCGTACGAAAATCCATATCTGCCACCCACATAGACAGCAAGTCGTTCCGCCCGAAGCGTTCGGCTGCCGCATCCCATTTCACGGAATCAGTACCACGACGTTCTATAACTTCATCAAAATTGTAATTCATAATTTCTTCTGTTTTTGTTTATAGTCTGCAAATATAGGCATATAATTCTTTTCCCGAACAGACGCACCACCCAAATCGGACCCTGCAAACCATTGATTGAGGACCATCTGGATCCGGGCAGATTCGAGCAGGCTGCTTGCAGCAGACAATTTAGATGCCACAGCCCCGTTTCGCACGACTTTTCTTTCTGTTTCAAAAAAAAAGAAGGTTCTTTGCCGGAGATTACGTTGCATAGGCTAACTTTGTGCAATCATCGCACGCCCGTAGAAGCACAACCTCACACCACGGGAAGCAAAACAGAAACGAGACCATACAGCTAGTGGAAAAAATTATTGTAGACACCAATAACAAGGAGTTTCAGGATGCCCTGAACCTGATTCAATATACTCGTCAATCGGTTTTCCTCACCGGGAAAGCAGGCACGGGTAAGTCGACCTTTTTGCGCTACATCTGCGCTAATACTAAAAAGAAATACGTCGTGCTGGCTCCTACCGGGATTGCCGCTATCAACGCAGAGGGAAGCACGTTGCATAGCTTCTTCAAATTTCCCTTCTATCCCCTACTGCCCGATGACCCTAACCTCAGTCTGCAAAAAGGACGCATACACGATTTCTTCAAATACTCCAAGCCCCATCGCAAACTACTCGAGAGCATTGAGCTGGTCATTATCGACGAGATTTCGATGGTGCGTGCCGACCTCATTGATGCGGTAGACCGGGTGCTACGCGTTTATTCACGCAATTTGCGCGAACCTTTCGGAGGCAAACAACTGCTGCTCGTGGGTGATGTCTTCCAACTCGAACCGGTAGTGAAGAGCGACGAACTGGAGATACTGAACCGCTTCTACCCCACCCCTTACTTCTTTTCCGCCCGAGTGTTCGGCGAGATAGACCTCGTCTCTATCGAATTGCAGAAAGTGTACCGGCAGACAGACCCCGTCTTTATCAGCGTACTCGATCACATCCGTACCAATACCGCCGGATCAGCCGACTTGCAATTGCTCAATACCCGTTTCGGGTCGTGCAGGGAAGCCTCGGAGGAGAACCTGTACATCACACTCGCCACCCGACGGGACAATGTAGACTTCATCAACGATAAGAAACTCGCCGAACTATCGGGAGAAGCGATTACCTTCCTGGGCGAAATAGAAGGAGACTTCCCCGACAATAGCTTGCCCACTTCAAAGGAATTGGTACTGAAACCCGGCGCACAGATCATCTTCATCAAGAACGATTACGAGCGCCGCTGGGTGAACGGAACCATCGGCACGGTGAACGGCATCGATTCAGGAGAAGGGACCATTTATGTGATGACCGACACAAACAAAGAAGTAAACGTAAAATTGGACTCCTGGCGCAACATCCGCTACCATTACAACGAAGAAAAACGGGAGATTGAAGAGGAAGTGTTGGGTACGTTCCGCCAATATCCCATCCGTTTGGCGTGGGCCATCACGGTACACAAAAGTCAAGGATTAACGTTCAGCCGCGTAGTTATCGATTTCACCGGCGGTGTGTTTGCCGGCGGACAGGCGTACGTGGCGCTGAGCCGATGCACTTCGCTCGAAGGCATTCAACTCAAGAAGCCCATCAACCGCTCCGACATCTTTGTACGGCAAGAGATTGTGAACTTCTCCCTACGATTCAACAACCGCCAAGCGATAGACAAAGCGCTCAAGCAAGCACAAGCGGACGTGCAGTATGTGGCAGCTGCCCGTGCTTTCGACCAAGGCGACATGGCGGAATGCCTCGAACAGTTCTTTCGCGCCATCCATTCGCGCTATGACATCGAGAAACCGGCACCCCGACGGCTTATTCAACGCAAGCTAAACATCGTCAACACTTTGCGCGAAGACAATCGCCTGCTCAAAGAACAAATGAGAACACAACAAGCGTATCTGAAAAAGTATGCACATGAATATTTGCTGATGGGCAATGACTGCATCACACAAGCCCACGATGTACGTGCCGCTCATGCGAACTATGACAAAGCCATAGAGCTCTGCCCCGACTATGTAGATGTATGGATACGCAAAGGCATCACCTACTTCAACGACAAAAAATACTTTAAAGCCGAGCACTGCCTCAACACAGCCGTCAAACTTAGTCCCGCCAATTTTAAAGCTGTCTATAACCGGGGGAAGCTCCGCCTGAAAACGGACAACACAGAAGGTGCTATGGCCGATCTGGACAAAGCTACGACCCTGAAGAATGAACATGCCGGAGCTCACGAGCTCTTTGGAGACGCCCTCATGAAAGCTGGAAAAGAGGAAGCAGCAGCACTGCAATGGCGGCTGGCAGAGGAGTTGAGGAAAAAGAAATAGTACGTCGAACAAGCAATATGAATGCCTTTTTTTGTAACTTTGTGCTCACTCATCCGAGTGATAGAAGCTTCTACCCATTTTTAAAATAAACCGATTATGAAAAAAGGCCTTACCATCACAGCCATTACCGTAACAGCACTGTTGCTGCTCCTGTTCCTCCTTCCCTTTGCCTTCCAAGGAAAAATAGAGAAGATCGTCAAAACGGAAGGAAACAAGATGCTCAATGCACAGTTCGACTTCCGCAAGCTCGACATCAGCTTGTTCCGTAACTTCCCCCGCGCTTCCATCACCCTGAGCGACTTCTGGCTCCGCGGTACAGGCGAATTTGCCAACGACACTCTCATTCAAGCCGGAGAGCTGACTGCTGCCATCAACCTCTTTTCCCTCTTTGGTGATAGCGGCTACGACGTCTCCAAAATACAACTGGAAGACACCCGTCTGCATGCCATCGTACTAGCAAACGGTAAGGTGAACTGGGACATCGTAAAGCCCGACACTACTGCCACGCAGACAGCCGCCGCCGAGCCCTCTGCCTTCAAAGTGCAGTTGAAACGCTTCGTTCTTAAAAACGTAGATCTGATTTATGATGACCGGCAAGCAAAGATGGGGGCAACCATCCGCCACCTCAACGCCCTTCTATCGGGCGACTTGGGCAGCGACCGCACCACCTTGCAACTCGAAGCCGAAACCGAAGCGTTCAGCTACAAAATGAACGGCATCCCCTTCCTCTCCGATGCCAACGTCTCCACCAAGATAGAGCTAGACGCCGATTTGGTGAACCACAAATTTATCTTCAAAGACAACAAACTCCGCCTCAATGCCATCCAAGCCAGCATCGATGGATGGGTGACTTTACAAGACCCTGCCATCGACCTGAAGTTGAAATTGAACACCAACGAAGTGGGCTTTAAAGAACTCCTCTCACTCGTCCCCGCTCTTTATGCCAAAGAGTTTGCTCAACTAAAAGCCGAAGGCACCGCCACCCTTGCCGCATCCGCCGAAGGCAAGCTGCAAGGTGACAGTATTGTGCCGAAGTTCAACATCGCACTGACCGTAAAGAACGCGATGTTCCGTTATCCATCGCTTCCTGCCGGAGTAGACCAAATCAACATCCAAGCTACCCTGCAAAACCCCGGAGGAAATATTGACAGGACGGAAATCACTCTCAACCCTTTACAGTTCCGTTTGGCAGGCAATCCGTTCAGCCTGACTGCTGTCGTGAAAACGCCTGTTAGCGACCCGGACTTCCGGATGGAAGCCAAAGGCACGCTCAACCTCGGAGAAATAAAAAAGGTATACCCCCTTGAAGGCATGGAGCTGAACGGCATTATCCTTGCCAATATGCAACTCGCCGGACAACTTTCGTCCATCGAGAAAGAACACTACGAGAAAGTGAAAGCGTCGGGAACCATCGCGCTGAGCCAAATGAAATTCAAGAAGAAGGATTTACCCGAAGTGGACATCCACAAGTCCCTCTTCACCTTTACACCCCAATACTTGCAACTCAGTGAAACCACCGTCAACATCGGCAAGAACGACCTGACAGCCGACTGCCGGTTCGAGAACTACATCGGGTATGCCCTCAAAGGCAGCACCCTCAAAGGGACACTCAACCTTCACTCCTCCCACTTCAACCTGAACGACTTCATGACAGCCGCTCCCGCAGACAGCACCGTCACGAAAGCCGCCACTGCCACCACCACAGCCACTGCCACCACACCCTCTTCCTCCCTCCTCGAAGTGCCGCGCAACATCGACTTCCAACTGGAAGCCAACTTCAAGCACGTGCTCTTTGACCAGATGACTTTCGATAAGATGAACGGACACCTCACCGTGAAGAACGGAAAGATTGACATGAAGAACCTCGCCATGAACACCTTAGGGGGCGACGTCGTGATGAACGGTTATTACTCTACGGCGGACCTTGCCCAACCGGAAATGAACGCCGCCTTCAAGCTTGCCAACCTCAGCTTTGCACAGACGTACAAAGAGCTGAACCTGGTGCAGCAGATGGCTCCCATCTTCGAGAACCTGAAAGGAAACTACTCAGGAAACATGCAAGTGCACACCCTGCTCGACGCCACTATGGCTCCCCTTTTACCCACCATGCAGGGCAGCGGAAGCCTTTCGACCAACGACCTCAGTCTGAGCGGGGTGAAGGTGATAGACCAGATAGCCGTAGCCCTGAACAAGCCTTCACTCAAAGAAATGAAAGTAAAAGACATGACCTTGGACTTCACCATCAAAGACGGACGCATTTCCACCCAACCGTTCGATATCAAACTGGGTGAATACGCCTTGAACCTGTCCGGTAGCACGGGACTCGACCAAACCATCGACTACTCCGGCAAGGTGAAGCTGCCCGCCTCGGCAGGCAACCTCGCCAAACTTTCCACCCTCGACCTGAAGATAGGCGGTACCTTCTCCTCGCCCCAAGTAGCACTCGACACGAAGAGCATGGCCAACCAAGCCATCGAATCGGTAGCCGACAAAGCGATCAACGAACTGGGAAAGAAACTGGGACTCGACTCCGCCGCTACCGCCAACAAAGACTCATTGAAACAGAAAGTAACCCGAAAAGCTGTGAACAAAGCCTTGGACTTCTTACGCAAAAAAATAAACTAACCAGTATGCTACTCAAGTTATACGACAACAACAACAATCCGCAGGACCTGCAAGAGATTGTGAACATTCTCAATGATGGCGGGCTACTTATCTACCCCACCGACACCCTGTATGCCATCGGTTGCCATGCCCTCAAGGAGCGTGCCATCGAACGCATCTGCCGCCTCAAGAACATCGACCCGAAGAAGAACAACCTCTCCATCATCTGCTACGACTTGAGCAACATCAGCGAGTATGCCAAGGTGAGCAATGACCTTTTCAAACTGATGAAACGCAACCTTCCCGGCCCCTTCACCTTCATCCTGAACGGCACGAACCGGTTGCCCAAAATCTTCCGCAACCGGAAAGAAGTCGGCATCCGCATGCCGGACAATAACATCATCCGCGAAATTGCCCGGCTGCTCGATGCCCCCATCATGACCACCACCCTGCCCCGCGATCCGCATGAAGAGATAGAATACACCACCGACCCCGAACTCATCCACGAGAAGTTCGGTGAACAAGTAGACCTCGTCATCGACGGAGGCATGGGCGATACCGAAGAGTCCACCATCGTCAACTGCACGGGAGACGAACCCGAGATTGTGCGGCAAGGAAAAGGCTGGTTGGAAGAATAAACCAAGAGCCAGCCCTTCCCGAAAGTCTGCCGCCACACGTGCGAGCACAAAGAGAGACGGACTTCTTTTTAGCTATTCGGCTAAGAAGAAGTCCGTCTCTCTTTATCTGCGTCTGCATCATCGGCAGACTTTCGCAAGCTCGCTTATTTCAACAACGACTTCGGATCTAAATGATCCGCCTCGATGTCTTTGAAGTAGCGGTAAGTACCCACCTTCAAGTCCGCCGTAGCAGCATCGTCACAAACGATGATTCCCTTTTCGTGCATCTGCAAGGCGCTAATGGTCCACATCTGTGTGATAGCCCCTTCTACTGCATGGAACAACGCGCGTGCTTTGTTGTGTCCATTTACAATAATCATTACTTCGCGAGCCGAAAGCACTGTACCTACACCTACCGTTAAGGAAGTCTTAGGCACCTTGTTGATATCGTTGTCAAAGAAACGAGAATTGGCGATGATGGTATCCGTAGTCAACGTCTTCTGACGCGTGCGAGAACTCAACGACGAACCCGGCTCATTGAACGCGATGTGTCCGTCAGGACCGATGCCGCCCATAAACAAGTCGATGCCGCCGTACGATTTGATTTTTGCTTCATAGCGGGCGCACTCTGCATCCAAGTCGGCAGCGTTGCCGTTCAAGATGTTGGTATTCTCGGGCTTGATGTTGATGTGGTTGAAGAAGTTGTTCCACATGAAGGAATAATAACTTTCGGAATGTTCCTTGGGCAATCCTACGTACTCGTCCATATTGAACGTCACCACGTTCTCAAAAGATACGACACCCTTTTTGTTCAGGTCGATGAGACCCTTGTACATGCCTAGTGGAGAAGAACCGGTAGGGCATCCCAGCACAAAAGGTTTATCTGCCGTGGGGTGAGCAGCGTTAATTTTGGCAGCCACATAATGTGCCGCCCATTGAGAAACGGACTGATAGTCCGGCTGAATAATTAATCTCATGTCGATTGTTTTTAAGTTGGTTATTTATAGAAACTAGATTTTCATTCTTTCCGCCATCGCCCGCGCCAAGTTTTCGCACTGTTCGTAGGTGAGGTCTTTCATTGCTTGCTTCATCTCTACCGGATCACCGATCAGTTCGAACTTGCTCTTTTCGGCAAATTCACCCATTCGTTTCACCGCAGCGCCCGCCCAAGCGAACGAACCGAACAAGCCCAGGTAGCGTCCTTTAATTTCACGCACGAGTATCTTCGACAGCAACGACTCCACTTCCGGGAAGATCTGATTGCTGTACGTGGGTGAACCGATGATTAGCCCCTTGTATTTAAAGATGTCCATCAGGATGTACGAAGCGTTGCTCTTGCTCACGTTGTGCATCACAATGTTCTTCACCCCTTGGGCAGACAGTTCGGCAGCGATTACTTCCGCCATCTGCTCCGTGTTGCCGTACATACTTCCGTAGGCTATCACCACTCCGTCCTCCGCTGCATAGCGACTCAGTTTGTCGTAGATGCCCACCACTTTAGCGATGTTCTCCGTCCATACCGGACCGTGCGTTGAGCAAATCGTCGTGATGGACAGTCCGCCCAATTTCTGCAATGCCTTCTGCACGGGGCTGCCATATTTGCCCACAATGTTGGCGTAATAGCGCACCATCTCGTCCCAATAGTGGTCGGTATTGATGCGGGTATCGATAAACCCTCCGTCTACGGTACCAAAACAGCCGAAGCCATCGCCCGAGAAGAGTACGCCCTCCGTTTCGTCGAAGGTCATCATAGTCTCCGGCCAATGCACCATGGGGGTCAGGTAAAAGCGTAGCTTGTGATGTCCCAGCGCTAGGAAGTCGCCATCCTTCACCAAGTATTGCTCGCCCGTTACACCGTAGAAGCCTTCGATCATGCCGAAGGTTTGTCGGTTGCCCACAATGACGATGTGTGGGTAGTGCTGCTTGATAAGGCGGATAGAGCCCGAATGGTCGGGTTCCATGTGATTAATAATTAAATAGTTGATGGGGCGGTCGCCGATCACTTGCTTAATTTTTCGCAAATATAATTCAAAGTAGCAGAGGTCGACCGTATCCACCAGCGCTATCATTTCGTCGTCTATCAGGTAAGAGTTATACGAAACTCCGTAAGGAAGCGGCCACATCCCTTCAAAGAGATGCTTGTTACGGTCGTTCACTCCCACATAGTGGATGTTTCCTTTGATTCTTGTTTTCTGTTCCATTCCTTATTATCGGTTAATATCTCCCGCAAAAATAGCAATTTATTTCGAAACCCCGTACTTCTTTCCTTGATAAGCGCCCCGCTCCTTCATTCTTTTCTGCACCCTGAGGGTGAACTCGTAGTTTTTGATTCCCCAGTCCGGAGCGATGAGCCATTCCTTGGGCGATTGCGAAACGAAGCGCTCTAGCACCAAGCCGGGGCGCAGTTGCTCTACATAGTCTATCACCAAATCAATGTATTCATCGAGTGCAAAAAGGTGGAAATCTTCGGGATGCTGTTCGTACTCCAACGCCATGCGAGTGCCGCGAATGAGCTGCAGTTGGTGCATTTTGAGGGTAGTGAGCGATAGTTCCGACAAGCGCTTTGCTTGCTTCACTATCTCGGTTCGGCTCTCGCCCGGTAAGCCCAGAATAACATGTCCGCCTACAGGGATGCCGCAGGCAGCTGTCCGTTCCACCGCTTCTACGGTCTCGGCAAAGGTATGCCCGCGACGGATGCGCAGCAAAGTGTCGTCCCGGGTGGATTCGATGCCGTACTCCACCAACACGAAGGTGCGGTGATGCAACGCTTCGAGATAGCGAAGAAGGTCATCGGGCATGCAGTCGGGACGAGTGCCGATGACCAGCCCCACGACGTCTTTCACGTTCAGCGCCTCTTCGTACTTCCGTTTTAAGGTTTCAAGCTCGCTGTAGGTATTGGTGTAGGCTTGGAAGTAGGCAAGGTATTTCATCTCGGGATATTTGTGGGTAAAAAACGCTTTACCCTCTTCCAGCTGTTGACTAATGGACTTCTCCGTTCGGCAATAGTCGGGGTTAAACGTCTGGTTGTTGCAGTAGGTGCATCCGCCCAGTCCCTTCGTGCCGTCGCGGTTGGGGCAGGTGAAGCCTGCATTCAACGAAATCTTCTGAACTTTTACGGGGAAGTGCTGCTTAAGGTAAGCGGAAAATTCAGTGTAGAGAGGAGCTTGCATCATAATCGGGGATTTTATAACGGCAAAGGTACTTCTTTTATTCGATAAAAAAACCCCTTCATCGCGAAGAGGCTTTTTGGTATTTGCTTTCCCTGCAAAAGAGAGAGGGAATCAAACGTTAAGGGATAAAAAGAGGCAGTCTCACGACTACCACAGTTTTCTAACCTTAAATCTAAATCTCTATGAAAAAAACGTGCTACAAAAGTAGCGATTTGTTCAGTCCCTCGATGTTAACGAAGTGTATAATGAAGAAAGCGTTGGGCAATGGCTATTGAAAAATTGTTAAGTACTACCGACTGGCTACTAATTTTATCAAACTTGCGTATATTTCATTCTGTGTTAACAGTTCCGGGACGCCGGTGATGAAAAGCTGCTTGCGCGCACGCGTCAGCGCCACGTTAAGTTTGCGGTCTATCCATACGCCGTCCTCTTCTTGGATGAGGTTGGACAATAATTTGAGCTGGTACGGTTGGTTGACGCAGAAAGAGTAGACGATGACATCGCGTTCACTGCCTTGGAAGCGCTCCACCGTATCCACTAAAATATCGTTGAGGGCAGGAATGCCCACATTGGCTATCTCTTGCCGAATCAATGCTATCTGACTACGGTAAGGGGTGATGATACCTAATGTGGCAGCCGCATCAAAACTTCCGGCGGACTGCTCGTAGACCTCTGCTGCCAAGCAGGCGGCGATCTTGGCTTCCGAATGGTTAGTTTTGGGGGATACGTTCACGGGCTCGGCTTGAGAGGGATAGAACGCCAGTCGGCAGATGCTGCCGGAGCATTCCAATTGATGGGGCAACCCTACTGGCTGCAACGCGCCGCCATAGAATGCTTGGTTAGCAAAGAGGGCGACGTCGGGGTGCATCCGTCCCTGCTTGCAAAGTCGGTCGAAGGCAAGCGGATGATCCTCGGCAAGAAGAGGACGATAGAGCCGCTCGAAGAGCGAGTCTTTGAGATTTTTCAATCCGATGGCACGCAAACCCTCGTCGGACACCTCGCTCTGTTCTTCGCTCTGCTGGACTACGGCAGGAAGCTGTTTATGATCACCGATAAGGATAAACTTGCCTATGGCATTTTCTCCCGTTGCCCGGCGGGTGCAGAGCAGCCCCAGCAGCTGGGTTTCGAGTATTTGGGTTGCTTCGTCTACAATCGCCACGTCAAAGCGTTTCAGGCGGAAGAGTTCCGGCTTGCCCGAGAGGGTTGCCACAGTGCCTACAAAGATTCGGCAACGCTTGATGCGCTCCTGCACGTCGCTACGGCGGGAACAGGAGGCGAGCACGTTTTCTATCAGGTGCGGGCGGTACGTCTCCTCGCAAGCGAGCTCGCTGCCGATGCGGATAAAATCTACTGCGGGCGTGATGCGGGAGAGCGCTTTGCAGATTTCGTCTACCGCCCGGTTCGTGTACGACAGCAACAAAATCTGCGTAGCAGGTTCGGCATGGAAGGCTTCCACCATCTGCTTCAGCGCCCACGAAGTCTTCCCCGTGCCGGGAGGACCGACAAGAAGAAAGTAATCACGGGCGGCTTGTGCCTTGAGCGTTACCCGGGCAAAATCGTCCGAAGCAGCAGCGATGCGGGCATCAAAGGCGGTATCAAACTCCGGGGCGCGCTGCCCCAGCAGCAAACTGCGCCGATCGGGAGAAGCCGATAGGAATGCGGCAAGTCCTTGGTACATGCCGCGGAAAGTGGTATCCATTGAATCGTGCTCCACGGCATAGCGGCTGCCTTGCGGCAACACGCCGGCGTTCTGTTGGGTGGCACGCAAGCGAAGACGAAGCTCCGTTTCGTGGATGGCTTCGATGTTTCCCTTGAAGACAAGCTGATTGGTGACGTTGTCCTGGGGCGTATTGCGCTGATAGAGCACCACAGCATCGCCCGGACGGAAGTTGGAAAGCGCTTCCTCTGCCCGCCGCACTTTCAAAGCAAAGGTGAGCCCTGCCTTGTGTTCGTCGGAGGCATGGTTTTCTGTCATCGTTAAGTCGTACAGTATTTCGCCTGCGTCGCACTTCTCTGCCAGCGTAGAGAGCCAAAGGGAGGAGGCGCCCGCCCGTCCTTCGTCCGTTCTGCCCCCGGTTTTAGAAACGTAGAGTTCTTTGGTGATAAAGTTGTAGAGGGCATAAAAATAGGCTTGTTCGAGGGGAGAGAGTGTCTGCAACTGCCCGCCGAAGCGGTCGATGGAAGGACGGAGGTACTGCTCCCAGAGGCGCCCTCTCACCTTCCGCTCGTTAAGGGTGACGGCGTTGATTTCGCCCAGCTTGGCAGCAGTGAAGGCAAGGCTGTTATGCCGTTGTACGGCTTGTTCGTCTGCCACGATGCCGTTGCGCAGCTGGATGATGCGGCGCACCGTTGCCCACGAGGGGCTAGCGGGATAGAGCAGCGGGTAGCGGGTGTAGAGCAAGTACGCCTTTACACCGCGGTGGTCTTGCCCCATGGCGTATTGCAGCACGGCAAGATAAAGCAGCATCTGCACCTGGTTGTTCTCTTTGGGCAAGACTTTGCCACGCACGGTGTACTCGTCGGCTTTGCCGGACTTCATCTCGATGAAGGACGACATGTCGCGCTGCATATAGTCCAGCCTACCTTGCAAGCCCAGCGCTTCACAGATGTACGAGGGTTCGAGCACGGCGTCGGTCTTGTCGAGGGCGTAGCCGGACTCGTGGAAGGTGGCGGTGACCACCTGCCGGAGGTGGTCGAAGTGTGTGCGGCAGTCCGCAAAGAACTCCCGCTCCTTCGCCGGGTCCTGCAAGTCAACGCAGGTGGCGAGTTCGATGGGATAGCGGTGGAACGCCTTTTTCATGCACGTGGCATAGTCCGCTTCACCGTCGGCATGAATCCATTCGTCAAGGAAGAGGTTGGCGATGTTTCCCAGCAGCAGGGGGCGGGTGCTTTCGGCAGGTTGCAGGCGGGCGAAAGCGTAGTTAGCGGGATGATGACCGTACGCGCGGAAGCATTCCGCCAAGGTGCTGATGTCAATCAAATAATCCGGTTCGAGGACGATGAACGAGGGGATGAGCACACCGTCGGCATCCGTAGCGACGTCGAGCAGGTTAAGTTGCGCCTGCTCCCGGAGGCGGGCACAGGTGTCGTCGAATTCCTCGTTGACTTGCGGCACATGAATGCGCACGCGCAGCAGGGCGCCATCGGGTGCATCGGCAGGGCGTACATACAAGAAATGCGTGTCGGCATATTGAAAGCAAACGCGCATCCGCTGGCGATCGGCGGCAAGAGAAGGGGAAGGAGGAAGGTTCGGTTTCATGGGAGGCAAAGGTAGTGATTTCACCGCAGCCGTGTACAGTCTGCTGCATAAATGTACACTTATTCGTGGCAGGAGCATGCCTGAGCCACGAATAAGTGTACATTTACAGGGCAATGTTGGTACACTGCCCCGATGGTTGATTCCGGCTTAGTATGCCGTGTGCTGGGGGTCGAAGTTGGTCCAGCCCTCCATCCACGCATCGGTGGCACCGGAGAAGGCACCCACGTAGGGGACAGTAGTGTTGAGGAAAGCGCTCTTGACGCCTGCGAACCCTGCACCGGTCAGCAACGGGCTTCCGGCAGCGGGAGCGTAGTTCTGCCCCACGCCGAGCGGGTCGGTAAGCAAGAGGGCGGCTTCGCTCAGCTCGCGGTTGCCCTCGCTGAGGAAGAAGGCGTGCGAGTAAGAGAACTTCGTGGGGTCGTACGTGCCGGTAGCTTTGTCGAAGAGGTGATCTTCGTACTTCTTGTTATTGTCCGAACCAAGTGCACCCATACCGGCAAAGACTAGGTTTTTGAGGTGGAACTCCCCGTTGCGGGCGAATCCCGGAGTGCCGCCCTTCTCGCCATCGATAATCAAGCCGATGGGGAAGCCCACAGCAACGGAGTTGTAGCAACTCAGCTTGCTGCTGCGGCGGATTTGCATGGCGCTCTGGAACTTGCCCAGCTTGGAACCATTGTCGGGATAGACCGTGCCACCGTTGATGTAGTCGGCGTTGTTGGCAAAGCCGGCATTCTTTGCTGCCATCGGACCGATGAAGGTAACGTTGCTGAAGAGGGCGCTCGTGTACGGAGAGACTTCGGCACCGGTAGCGTTATTGTCCGACTCGAAACCGTTGCTCTGCGAGGTATCCGCTAGGCGAGGGTCGCGCACCGAGAGGCAGAACTGTACGTGTCCGCTGTAACCATAGTCGGTGTCGAACTCGTCATCCCAGCCCTTGTAAGCGATGAGGTACTTGCAGTTCACCGTGCCACCGAACCATTCGTAGGAATCGTCGTTGGAGTAGGATACTTGAAGGTGATCTACCGTGGTACCGCTGCCCACCGAACCGAAGGTGATTCCGTTAATCTCTTGGTCGGTCTGAAAGGGATAACCAGCGAACTCTACCCGAAGATACTGGTAGATGCCCGAATTGTCGGCATCGTTGTCTCCGCCATGTTCAGTACCGGGTCCGCCTTCGATGGGGAGCTTGCCATTGTTGTTACGCGCCTGTCCGCAGATGATAAGTCCGCCCCAGTCGCCCGGCCGGCGTTGTCCGGCAGGTTGAGCAGAAGTCATCACGATGGGCGCCTCCTTGGTTCCGGCAGCGCTGACGTAACCGCCGGGCTGTACGATGAGCGAGGCTTTGGTAGCTTTGTCGCCTTTGATAACGGTGCCCGGTTCGATGGTGAGTTTGGCGCCGCGGTCAATGTACACCCAGCCCTTCATCAAGTAGGTGCCCTTCTTCAGGGTCACGTCTCCCGTGAAGTGGAAGTGCTGGTCGCCATTGCCCAGTTGGGTGCCGCTCTTGAAAAGGATGCCTGCGCTCATGGCATCGGTGCCCACGTAGGTCACTTCGGGATCTTTCCCGTCTCCATTGCCGCCCGCAGGCGCTTCGTTGTTGTCGTCGCTGCAAGCGGTCAGTGCCACGGCGCAGAGGAAAGCGGCACCCGAAAGTGCCTTTCTAGCGAATGTTTTCATTTTCATTTTCATTGTTGTTTCGTATTAAAAGTTATAACTTACGGTCAGGGCGTAGTTGCGTCCCGGTTTATATTGTTTGGTCACCTCGGCGATGTTTCTGCTTTGTCCGCCCACGGTGATGTTGTCCATTTGCTGGAAGGTGATACGTTCTGCCAAGAGGTCGCGCACGGTAACTTTGACTTCGCACCGCCCCCATTTTTTACCTGCTGAGAGGTCGAGGGTGTTACGGGGCATTTCGTAGGAATTGGGGATGTCCTTGGCATCTTCGGCACCGCTAGTGCCCACGCTGCGACCCACGCCGACAATGCGTTTGCCAATGCGGTTGTAGAGCACGGCAGCCGTCAGTCCCGCTGTGGGATGTTGGTAGAAGAAACCGGTATTGACGAGGTAGGGCGATTGTCCTTGCATGGCACGGCTTTTCTCGGCACTGCCTTTGGCAAAACGGACGTTGCTTTGGATGAGCGAACCGTTGAATGACCAGCTCACGCCTCTGAGTCCGATGAAGTCGAGAGTCTTACGAAGGTCTACTTCGATGCCGTAGGTATCTGCTGCACGGGCATTCTTGTAGGAGTAGAGCAGGTTGGTACCGCCGGAGACCGTGTAGGTCCACTCGATAGGATTGTTGAAGCGTTTGTAAAAGAGGGCAACGGAGAAGAGTTCGCCGCTGGCGGGATACCATTCGTAACGCAAGTCGAGGTTGTGGATGTAAGCGGCTTGAAGGTCGGCATTGCCTTTTACGTCACTTGCTAAGTCGAAGTCGTAGAAGACGGAGGTGGAGAGTTCGCGGAACTCGGGGCGGTTGACGGATTTTCCGTATGCCAGCCTCAGCTGTTGCTTTTCCGCTAGGGCGTAAGTGGCGTTGACGGAGGGGAAGAGGTCGCTGTAGGTGTAAAAGGTGCTGCGCGGACTGTCTTCGTGAGCGCGGGTGTTCATCACCAGTTCCATCCGATTGTATTCGTACCGCACGCCGGCATAGAGGCTAAAAGCACCGTAAGGGAGGTGGACGGCAGCGTATCCGGCGCCGGAGCTGTTGTTACCCTGATAATCGTTAAGCTTGTTCACCTCCTCTTGCAGGTAGAGCTTGTCCGCCCCGTAGTGTTCGGGGGTGAGCAGATCTTCTACGGGATTATCGGTAAACTGGAAGCCGCTGGGCAGGGTGGTGTTGGTGGGATTGTAGCTGTAATCGAACTGCCGGGTACGGTAGGTACGGGTACGGTACTCGCCGTACGCCCCGGCTTTGAGCACGGGCTGAAAACTACCGAAGGCGAAGGTGTGCTCATAGTTGGCAGAAGCGGAGGCGATATGTTCGTCCAAGCGGGTAAACTCGCGGCTGATGCGGTAGAGCCCCATGCGGTTGTCGGTGCGATCGTTAAGTTCGATGCGTCGGCGGTCGGGCAGATTGCGGTTGGCATAGGCATAGCCCGCGCTCCAATCCCAATGGGTAGCGTCCAAGGTGTGCTTGCCGGTGAACTGGGTGTTGTAGGTCGTTCGGCTGGCATAATAGTATTCCATGTGGTGTTCGGCATCGTTCTGGGCATTGAAGCCTCGGCGTTCGGTGTAGCGGTTTTTGCCTAGTTGGTTGAAGAGGTTCTTCCACTCGTAGCGGTGCCGGGTGTTTCGGGGCTCGAAGGTGAGGTTGAGCATGGCACCCAGACGGGCGTCATGGCTATATTGATTGTCGCGGCTGTGGCGCATATAAACGGATTGATCGTTGGTGGTGTCGTATACACCGTAGAGGGAGTTTTCCATATCCGTAGCCGACTTGTACGTGTTGGCATAGTTGACAGCCGCCAAAAGTCCGATGCGCTGCCCGCTCTCGCAGTCCCAACGGTGGCTGTAAGCGAGGTTGAGCTTTCCGTCGGCAGCCGGATGAAGGGTTTTCAACCGCCAGTCATTGTGGAGCCCGTTGTTCAGTACGTCGAGGTTCGTCGATCCGGGATAGGTATTCATTGTGCCTTTCATGCCGGCGGCGAGGGAGCGAAGTCCGTTGTCGAAACCGAGGAAGTCCGTGCCGCTGCCCCGGTTGGCAAGAAAGGAGCGGAAGTGCGTACGGTCGTTCACACCTGCGCCCAGCGAGACGTGGAAGGAGTTTTCCTCGGGCATTTCTTGGGTATGGATAAGGATGAAGCCGCCGGTGAAGTCGGAGGGATATTCGGGAGCGGGACTTTTGACGATGACCAAATGGTCGAGTTGTGAGGAAGGAATCATGTCGAACGAGAAAGCGCGGGAATCGGCTTCGGAAGAAGGGACGGCACCGCCGTTCATCCAGACGTTGTTGTACCGTTGGGAGAGCCCGCGCACCATGACGAACTTCTCGTCAATGAGGCTCACTCCGGGCACGCGCTTAATCACTTCAGAAGCATCTTTGTCTTGTGTCTTAGTAATCTGCTGGGCAGAGACACCGCTCTGCACCACAAGGCTGCGGCGTTGGTCGGTCATCATCGCCACGTCAGTGTTCTTCTTCACCCTTGCCACCACCGTCACTTCACCCAAAGCTTGGGCATCGGCTTCGAGGGCGAAGTCGAAGTTCAAAGGGTCGGCAGTCACCTTCACGCCGTTCAAACGGATTTCTTGGTAGCCCACATAGTTCACGGCAAGGGTGTAGGTGCCGTTCTTCACCTCGGGCAGAAGGAAATGCCCCTCCACGTCCGCCACAGCGCCGAGGGGAGTGCCCACCACTTGAATGGTGGCACCGGTGAGCGCTTCGCGGTTGGATTTGTCGAGGATAGTACCCCGAATGATGCCTGCCGCAGCGTCTGCCGTAACCACGGCGCACATCAGCAGGAGTAGGAATGTTTTTTTTCTGTTCATTTTCATGGGAATCTTGCTATACGTTTCTATTTCGAGGGCAAAGGTCGCCCTCCGGGATGTCACGTAGATGACAGCGGGACGACATTTCATTGACGAGAAAGTTACAACCATGTTGCAAGGTCCGCCCGCCTGCTACAAAAAGATAATTATCCGGCTTTCTTGTTTGTCAATCGCAAGCGCTAACGCTAAAACAGTCAGAGCAACCGCACCCAATAAAAAATCCTCTGCCGGGAGATGAGCCATCTCTTGCCGAAGGATAACGAATCTTTTGACGGGAGATGGAGAATCGTCTGCCGAGAGTTGCCCCATCCTCTGCCGAGAGTTTGCAACCCGCACAGCTGTTTGGTTAGGGCGGGCACGCGTTAGAATCAAACTTTTGAGGCAGTAGCCTGAAAAGAAATCCGTTGTAGGCACTATTTGGTTTATTATTCGTACTTTTGCAAACATAGAAACTCAACAACTTCTTGGATATGAATAAAAACATTGATCGCTACCGTAAACTCGCTGCTCTTGCCGAGGTTGGCTGGTGGGAAGCTAACTTTACCACCCGAACCTATCTCCTCTCCGATTACCTCAGCCATCTGCTGGGACTGGAGAGCAACATCACCACCTTCGATAAAATCCATGATCTCATCCACGAAGACTACCGTGAACGCACTAGCCAAGAGTTCAAAGCCTCCGCCTTCACCAAATTCTACGAACAGACCTATCCTATCTTATCCCGCTACGGATACATCTGGGTACATTGCCGCATGAACTCCTACGAAGCCATCCCCGGAGAAGAACAGACTGCCTTCGGCATCATCCAACGGGTGGATACTCCCGAAGAGCACCTGCCCGACCAACTAAGACACCACATTAACGACCTCTTCTTCCGACAGGCCTCCATCTCCCGCTCCCTCCTTCAATTTTTGCAGGATGAGAGCATCGAAACTTGCGTCAATTCCATCCTCACCGACATCCTCCAACTTTTCCATGCCGGACGAGTGTACATCTTTGAGTACGACAAAGACGAAACCCTGATGAACTGCCTCTACGAAGTCACCAACGAGGGCGTAGCCCCCGAACGCGACAATTTTCAGTGCATGCCCCTCACAGACTACCCTTGGGTGAACACCGAAGTGAAAGCCGAACGCCCCATCGTCATCGACCGCCTTGAACACTTGCCCGACCTCTCGGACAAGGAGCGCACCTTCTTCGACAACCAACACGTCAAATCCATTATGATCATCCCCAAGAAGGCGGCCGACCGCGTGCGAGGATTTTTGGGCATCGACATCCACGACTATGTATGCCGTTGGAAGATGGAAGACTACCAATGGCTGGTTTCTATCACCAACATCATCGGCATCTGCATCGAACTCCGGCGCAGCAAAGACTCCTCCCTGCGCGAACGCATCGAAACGGAAACCGCCTATCGAGCCCTCGACCGTAGTGAGAAGCTCTTCAAAAGCGTGTTCGACAACATCCCCGTGGGCATCGAAATCTACGACCGCAACAACTGCCTGCTGGACATGAACCAGAGCGACGTCGACATCTTCGGCATCACGGGCAAAAAAGCTGCCATAGGCTTGAGCATCCTTGACAACCCCAACATCCCCGAAAGCGCCAAAGAAGACATCCGCTGCCAGCGCCCCTTCGACTTCCGTATGAGCTACCCCTTCGAGAAAGTAGAAGGCTATTACAAAACCAACTATAACCACACCATCGAAATCTTTGCCAAAGGCCGCCCGGTGTACACCCAAGCGGGCGAATACAACGGCTTGGTAGCCATCGTTATCGACAATACCGAACAGATGGCTGCTTCCAACCGCATCGCCGACTTTGAACATCTTTTCCTCCTTATCTCCGACTTTGCCAAGGTGGGCTACAGCAAATTCAACCTCGTAGACAAAAGCGGCTACGCCATCCAGCAATGGTACAAGAACGTGGGCGAAGAGGCAGAAAACAACCTCAGTCACGTGATGGACGTGTATCAACACTTTCATCCCGACGACCGCCAACGAGTGCTCGACTTCTACGACGATGCCATCCGGGGCACGCGCAAGAGCTTCCGCGGCGAGTTGCGCGTGCTCAAACCCGGCACTACCAACCAGTGGAAGTGGATACGCAGCAACATCATGGTGTCCAGCTACCATCCCGAACGGGACTTCGTAGAAACCATCGGCGTGAACTATGACATCACCGAATTGAAAGAAACAGCACAGAAACTCATCCTCGCCAAAGAGAAGGCGGAGATGGCGGACCGGCTCAAGAGCGCCTTCCTAGCCAACATGAGCCACGAGATACGCACACCGCTCAACGCCATCGTAGGATTTTCCAGTTTGCTGGCTACCGACGAATGCACTGAAAGCCGTGCCGAATACATCGGCATTGTAGAAGAGAACAACGCGCTGCTGCTCCAGCTCATCTCCGACATCCTTGACCTCTCAAAGATAGAAGCGGGCACATTCGACTTTGTGTACAATGAAGTAGACATCGCCTCTTTGTGCAATGACTTGGTGAAAGCCTTGCAGATAAAAACAGCGACGGGCGTCACCCTTCTCTTCGACGGCGCCAAAGAGGCAACGCCCTTCTTGCTTCACAGCGACCGCGGACGCATCCACCAGGTGCTCTCCAACTTCATCAACAACGCCATCAAGTTCACCACCACCGGTTCCATCCGCTTGGGCTACGAAGTAGGAGACAAAGAGGTACGCTTCTACGTCACGGACACGGGTATCGGCATCTCGCCGGAGAACTGCATACGGGTGTTCGATCGCTTCATCAAACTCAACACCTTCATCCATGGCACCGGCTTGGGTCTCTCCATCTGCAAGAGCATCGTGGAACAGCTGGACGGCACCATCGGCGTAGACTCCAAGGTGGGATCCGGTTCCACTTTCTGGTTCACACTGCCGCGAACCTGAAAGATGACGTACGCAGACAACACGGACAAGAACGACGAACAGGGACTTTCTGGCTGCACAGCCAAAAAGTCCCTGTTCACGTCTGTCCCTGTTCCAAGGGGTATTACCTACATCCCGAAGCTCAGTCCGTTGATGCCTTCGTACACCAAACTCAGCACACCCAGCCCTACGATGCCCAGCGTGCACAAGGCAAGCGCTACGCGCGTATAGCCGTCGGTACGGAAAGCGGGCACAGGGTCTTCGGAAGGAGTAATGTACATTGCCTTCACGATGAGCAAGTAATAGTAAAGGGAGAGCACCGTGTTGACCAATGCGATGAACACCAGCAGATGGAAGCCTGCCTGAAACGCTGCCATAAAGATGAAGAACTTGGAGAAGAATCCTGCAAAAGGCGGAATGCCTGCCAAGGAGAACAGTGCCAAGGTCATTAAGAACGCCAACTTAGGATGAGTGCGGTAGAGTCCGCGGTATTCCGTCAACGTAAAGCGATGCGTATTCATCGCCACCACGGTGATGATGGCAAAAACAGAAAGATTGGCAACCATATACACCAGCACATAGTACACCAACGACGACATCCCCGCCGCCGTTCCACCAATCACACCCAGCATGATGTAACCCGCCTGCGAGATGCTGGAGAACGCCATCAAACGCTTCAAGTTCTGCTGACGAAGGGCAAACAAGTTGGCAAGCGTGATGGAGGCGATAATCACCCAATAAAGCACCTCCTGCCAGTCGGTAATCATCGGAGCAAAAACTTTTATCAGTATCGTCAACAGCACAAACGCCGCCGCCCCTTTGGAGATGACGCTCAAGTAAGCCGTCACTACGCTGGGTGCGCCCTCATACACGTCCGCCGTCCACAGATGGAAGGGAACGAGGGAAATCTTGAAGCCCATCCCCGCAAAGAAAAAGACAAACGCCATAACCTGCAAGTTGCTGCCGTTGATGTGCGCGGGCAGATCGTTAAAGTAAAGCGTGCCGCAGGTGCCATAAATCATCGACAGTCCGAAAAGCAGCAGCGCGCTGGAGAAAAGTGCGGTAAGGATGTACTTCGCTCCCGCCTCGGCAGAGTGGTGGCGATACTTATCGAAAGCCACGAGCGTAGCCATCGGTATGGAAGCCATCTCCAAGCCGATAAAGAACATCAGGAAATGTCCGGCGGAAATCATCAGATACATGCCCAGCAGGGTGGAGAGCGTAAGCACGTAGAACTCGCCTTGTTTAATCCGTGTATCGGGCAAGTTAAGCCACTCGTGCGCCATTAAGAAAACAATAACCGTGCCCACCGAAAGCACCGACTTGATGACGGTGTGCATCGGCACGTACTGATACATCCCCCCGAAAGCTTCGGCTGCGGGACCGGGGACCAGATTGAGCAGCGTGTGCAACGAGAGCAGTGCTACGGGCAAAAGGGTATTGAGCTTCATCTTTCCGTCCTGTTTGTGAGCATCGGGGCTCATGAAAAGGTCGGCGACAAAGAGAAGGAGGAGCACCGCTATCAGCGAGAGTTCTTCGCGCATATAGAGAAATTGAGTATAGTCCATGTTATCTTCGTTGTTTAATGATTAATGGGGAAGGAGGGCACTAATAACAGGCGTCACACTGGTGCCAATCATATCACTGAGCCACCAAGGGGCGAGTCCGATTCCCGCCACGCAGACAATAAGGCAGATGACAGCCACCCGCTCATCCCACGTAGCATCGGTAAGCGTCCGGTGGTGCTCGTTGGTGCAAGTACCGTAAAGAATCTTACCCACTAAGCGCAAGATGTAGACTGCCGTAATCACGATAGAGGTACAGGCAATAATCGTAAGCGTGCGATGAAACGCATCGGGGTTCTGAAAGGATCCCACAAAGATGGTCATCTCCGCCACAAAGCCGCTCAGCCCCGGCAAGCCGAGGTTGGCAAGTCCCGCTATCACGTAGCAAACGCTCAAGAAGGGCATAATCTTCATCAACCCTGCCAGCTGCCGCACGTCCCGCGTATGCGTCCGCCCGTAAATCATGCCGATGAGGGCAAAGAAAAGTGCCGTCATCAGTCCGTGGCTAAGCATCTGCAACACCGCACCCGTAGCTGCCGTGCGCGTCATCATCAGGATAGCAAAGAGCACCAGTCCGCAGTGGGACACGGAAGAGTAGGCGTTGATGTACTTCAAGTCCGTCTGCACGCAAGCGGAGAAAGCGCCGTACACCACCGAGATACCCGTCAGAATAAGGAAGATCCACGATAATTCCTGTGCCGCTTCCGGCATCAGGTACATGGCAATGCGGAAACAACCGTATCCACCCAACTTCATCAGCACGCCGGCATGAAGCATAGAGACTGCTGTCGGTGCCGAAGCATGTCCGTCAGGGCTCCACGTATGAAAAGGAAAGAGTGCGCCCAATACCCCAAAACCGAGAAAAGTAAGCGGGAACCAGATGCACTGCTGGGCGAAAGGAATGTTGTGCAACGCTGCAATTTCGAGCAGGTTCATCGTGGTAGCCCCGCTGCCGAAGTAGATACCCAGAATGCCGATGAGCAAAAAGGCAGAGCCTCCCATCAGCATCAACGTCAGCTTCATGGCAGCATACTCCTTGCGTCCGCTGCCCCACACGCCGATGAGCAGGTACATCGGTATCAAAGCAATCTCGTAGAACATGAACATGGTGAACAAATCGATCGAGATAAAGAATCCGAACACGCCCAAGGAGAGCAACGTGAACCAAAGAAAGTACTCTTTGGTGAGCGGTTCCAGCCGCCAAGAAGCAAACGTTCCGGTAAAGACAATGACAGCGCTCAACAGCAGCATTGCCACTGAAATGCCGTCCACACCTACCGAATAGGCTATATTCAGGGGCTTGTACCACGGCAAGTCCGCCCGGAAAAGCATCTCCGAAGCAGCGCCTGCGGCACGTTCATTCAGGTAAAGCACGGTCAGCGTCACCGCCAGCACCAGCAAGGCAGAAGCTCCGGTCACCATCACGGTGCGGATTTGTTTCACCCCGCGCGCCAGCCACAAGGCGGCAAGCATCAGCAAGGGGATAAATACGAAAAGGGATAATATATTCATATCAACAATCGATTCATTAGAGGATTAATAGAAGGATAAGCACCAGCGCACCGCTGATAAAGACAAAAGCGTACTGCTGCACCTGTCCGCTTTGCAGCCCGCGTATCTCGTCGCTGGTAGTATGAGCGCTCCAAGCAAGGAAGTTGAAGAAGCCGTCCACCACGTGGCGGTCGAACCAAGCAATCGGTCGGCTGATGCCACCAAATATGATTTTGTGTGTGACAAACTGATATACCTCATCTATGTAAAAGCGGTGCGAGGCAGCCCGGTGCAATCCCGCGAAGCGGCGCGCCAGCCTGTTGGCAAAGCGGTGTTCCGACTGCTTGTACATCCCTCTTGCCAAGATGATAGAAGCAAGCGCCACGAACACGCTGATCGTAGCCACCGTCCCGTCAAGATGAATGGTATATGCCTCACCATTGGCACTGACAAATTCTCCGAAAGGGATGAATCCCGCTACACACGTCACAACTGCCAGTACGATTAAGGGAATCGTCATCGTCCGCGGAGATTCATGTATGTGTCGATTATCATTTGTCGAACCCTCCCCGTCCGGAAGAGACGACCAGAAGATGCGGTAGTAGAGGCGGAACATATAGAAGGCGGTCATGCCGGCGATTAGGGTCATGACGATGCCCATCACGGGACTGTAGCCGAAGCACGCCGTCAATATCTCGTCCTTCGAGAAGAAGCCTGAGAAAGGCGGAATGCCCGCAATGGCGAGACAAGCAACAAGGAAGGTGGCGTGCGTCACCGGCATATAGTGCCGTAAGCCCCCCATGGCGGACATCTCGTTGCTGTGCACCGCATGAATGATGCTGCCTGCACCCAAGAAGAGCAACGCCTTGAACATAGCATGTGTGAAAAGGTGGAACATCGAAGCCATGTAACCCAGTCCCCCTTCGTGCGGGTTCATTGACGTGCAAACGCCCAGCGCCACCATCATAAAACCAATCTGCGAGATGGTAGAGAAAGCGAGCACCCGCTTGATGTCCGTCTGCACACACGCAATGCTTGCCGCGAAGAAAGCCGTGAACGCTCCTACCCAACCAATCATCTCCAGCACGCCCGGAGCGTAAGCAATAAAGAGCGGGAACATCCGTGCCACGAGGTACACTCCCGCCACCACCATCGTTGCCGCATGAATCAGCGCCGAGACTGGTGTAGGACCTTCCATCGCATCCGGCAGCCAGATATGCAATGGGAACATCGCACTCTTGCCTGCCCCGCCGATGAACATCAGCCCCAGCGCTAGCGGCATCATTGCCGCCCCGCCCGTGAGCATCGCCATCGCATCCGGCTCAAAGCCGAACGTACCGCCGTAATATCCGTAAATCAAGATACCAATCAAGAAGCCCAAATCCGCAAAGCGCGTCACGATGAACGCCTTCTTCGAAGCCGCCACCGCTGCAGGGCGAGTGTAATAAAACCCGATGAGCAGGTAGGACGATACGCCCACCAGCTCCCAGAACAAGTACATCTGGAAGATGTTCGTTGCCACTACCAGCCCCAACATCGACATGGAGAAGAGGCTCAAGAAGGCGTAATAACGCTGGAAGCCCCGTTCGCCCTTCATGTAGCCCAACGAATAGAGGTGCACCATCAAGCTCACCGTGGAGATGACCACCAGCATCATCACCGCAATCGGGTCTAAGCGGATGCCAAGGTCAATGTGGAGCGACTCCGTAAGAGGCAGCCACGTCCCGTTGTAAGGTGTCACCGTCTGCCACGCTCCGTCCGCTCCGCGGGGGGCGAGGAAGTAGAGCACTGCAGTGAGGTACGAGAGCACCGTCACCACTCCCATCACCACGGTTCCGGTGATACCCGCCGTGCGATGGCTCATCCACTTGCCGCACAGCCCCAACACGAGGAAAGCGACGAAAGGAAGAACAAGTATAAATATCGTATAGTCCATAAGCTAATTATTAGTTCCGTTTATCCGCACGGAAACCTCCCCGTGCGGGAAGCACCATCACCATTTCATTTCGTTGAGTTGTTTCACTTGTATCGACCGGATGTTCCGGTAGATGTTGATCATGATGGCAATCGCCACCGCTGTCTCTGCCGCCGAAATGGCGATGGAAAAAAGGGCGAAGAAGTAGCCCTCGGTGCCTTGCGGAAAAAGGAAGCGATTGAACACCGCGAAGTTGATATCCGTAGCATTCAGCATCAGCTCGACGCAGATCAGCATGCCCAACGTGTTGTGCCGGGTGAAGAAGCCGTAGATGCCGGCAAACATCATAATGGTGGAGACCACCAAGTAATATTCCATGTGTATCATCTCATTCTATCTTTTACGTGCGATTAATAACCCACCCACGATGCACGCCAGCAGCAAGATGCTGACCGCCTCGAAGGGCAATACATACCCGTATTTGTCGGAAGAGAGCAGGGCAAAGCCCACGCTCTTGATGTTGATCTCTTGCGGAGCCAAGTCGGGCGTCGAGACAAACTGGTGGGTCAAGGTAATGAACAACACCACTGCTGCCCCGCCTATGGTGGCAATGAGTCCCGCCAGCAACTTTCCCCCGCCGGGGAATTGCAACAGCCGGTCGCCCTCGCCGCTAGTAAGCAGGATGGAGAAGACGTAAAGCACCACGATGCCCCCCGCATAAACCATCACCTGCACAGAGCCCAAGAAGGTGTAGCCCAACAGAAAATAAATACCTGCCGTGCCGAAAAGCACCATCAGCAGGTACGTAGCCGAGCGCACAATACGCCTGGTAGTGACGGTGAGGATAGACATCAAGCTGATGAACGCCGCCAAGAAGTAGAAGACTACTGTTTCGAGTGTAAATTCCATATCTTATTCTTTTTTCTTTTCGATTACTTTGCTGCCCGGACGATTGAGGGTGAGCAGCAGTTTCTGACGGTCGAAGACGGCATGTTCGAACACTTGGTCGAAGCGTATCGCATCGTGCGGACAGGCGTTGACACAAAGCTGACAGAACAGGCACGAGCCTAAATCGTACTCATACTTGGCCAGAATCTTCTTTTTCTTGCCTTCCGGAGTCTCCACGGTTTCGGTGATTACGCGGATGGTATCGTTAGGGCAGGCGTTCTGACAGAGTCCGCAGCCAATGCAGTGATGCTCGTTCGCTTCGTTATGCGGCATGGTCAGCGTACCGCGGAAGCGGTCGAACATCACCAATGTAGCACGGTTCTCGGGATACTGTTCGGTCGTTTTCTTGCGGAAGTAGACGGTCATCGTCGTCTTCATGCCTGTGAGCAAGGAGCGGAGAGCTAGGAAGATTCCCGCGAAGTAATTCTCTTGTTTCATATCTTTCTTCATCACTTAATGTATTATTGCGTTAAAAGTGCCAGCCAAAGACTACCATCAGCGTCATCAGCAACAGGTTGAGCAAGGAGATGGGCACAAGGTATTTCCACTCCAGCGTCAGTATCTGGTCGATGCGCAGACGGGGGAAGGTCCACTTGATCCACATCAGCAGGAACACCACGAAAAAGGCTTTGCCGAAGAACCAGATAAACCCGGGAATATAGTCCATCACCGCATTGAATCCGTCGAGCCCTACCACATGGAACGGCATCCAACCTCCTAAGAAGATAGTAGTCGCCACACTCGCCACGATGAAGAGGTTGAGGTATTCTGCCAGATAGAAGAAACCGAAGTGCATACCGGAATACTCGGTGTGATAGCCTGCGGTCAGTTCACTTTCCGCCTCGGGGAGGTCAAAGGGTCCGCGGTTGCACTCCGCATTGCCAGCTATAAGATAGATAATGAAGGCAATCAGCGCCGGCACATGTCCCCGGAAAATATACCAGCCGTTTGCCTGTCCTTCTACAATCTCAGAGAATTGCATGGTGCCCATAAACACCACCATCGTAAGCATGCTGAGACCGACGGACAGCTCGTAGCTGATGACCTGTGCCCCGCTTCGCATGGCACCAATCAAGGAGAATTTATTGTTCGACCCCCATCCTGCCAGCAGGATGCCTACCACGCCAATGCTCGACGCAGCCAAGAGGAAGAAGACGCCGACATTGAAGTCGAGCACGCCCATCCCTTTATTCATGGGGATGCAGGCAAACGTCAGCATGGACGCGATGATGACCATAAACGGTGCCAGTCCGTAGAGGAAGCGGTCGGAGTGTTTCAGGGTAATGATCTCTTTGGTAAGCATCTTGAAGACGTCCGCCACCACCTGAATGCAGCCCCACTTGCCCACGCGCATCGGACCGAGCCGACATTGGAAGAAGGCGCACACTTTGCGCTCCATATAAATCAGAACGATAGCGAGCACGGCGTACATCAAGATGATGCACACGCCAATCGCCACACATTCAATGAACACTGCCAACCCTTCGGGCATCACCGAGAGCAGGGTGGAGTGTATCCAGTTTGTTACAATACTAAAGTCAAACATTTCTTTTTAGGGTTTAGCGTTTATCTACCGGTCCACATCGGGCACTACATAATCCAAGGTTCCGCCTATCGCAATTAAATCCGCAATCTTCGACCCGCGGCAGATGGTATCTACCACAGAGACCAGCGGCAATCCAGTGGAGCGATAGTGCAAGCGGTAGGGTGTCTTATCGCCCCGGCTTTCGAGGTAAACGCCAAACTCGCCGCGGCTGCCTTCTACTGCCGCATAGTACGAACCTTCGGGCACGCGTATGATGGGTTTCATCTTCTCCTGTACCACTCCTTCGGGGATGTTATCAATCAGTTGCTCAATGATGTTGAGCGATTCGAGTATCTCATCCATGCGCACCATGTAGCGGGCAAAGGAATCACCTTCGGTGCGGATAATCTCTTTAAATTCCACCTTATCATAGACGCCGTAAGGTAGCCGTTTGCGCACGTCGCACGCCCAGCCGGAAGCACGTCCGGTTCCACCTGTTGCCCCAAAGGAAATAGCATCTTCGCGACTCAGCACACCCACGCCTTTAAGCCGTTGCTGGGCTATAATATTGCCGGTGAACACCTCATGATACTCGTGCAGGATGCCGCGCAGATAAGGAATGAACTCCTTGACGCGTCGTTGGAAATTGGGATGAAGGTCGGCTTGTACACCGCCGATGGTGTTGTAGTTCATGATGAGCCGTCCGCCACAGGTCTCCTCGAAAATGTCGAGAATCTTCTCCCGGTCGCGAAAGCCATAAAAGAAAGCGGTAAGCGCACCCAAGTCCATGCAAAGGCAGGAGTAAAAGAGCAGGTGGGAGTCGATACGTTGCAACTCGTCCATGATAGTGCGGATATACTTCACGCGTTCGCTCACCTCAATGCCCATCGCCTGCTCGATGCACATACAAAGGGCATGACGGTTCTGCTGGGCACCCAGATAGTCCAGGCGGTCCGTCAGTGCCAGTGTTTGCGGATAGGTAAGGCTTTCGTTCATTTTCTCGATGCCGCGGTGGATGTATCCACAATTGGCATCAATCTTCATAATGTTCTCGCCTTCCAGTGAAACGCGGAAACGGAGCACACCGTGAGTGGCAGGATGCTGCGGACCGATGTTGACCACGTATTCACGATCGTCAAAGATGACGCTTTCGGTGTCTTCGGCGTCTCCTTTTTTATCATAGCCTATCTCGGTGGTGGTGTCGATGGTCTCTTCATTGTCCATCCGCAGGGGATTGTTGGCAGCGGGGTCATCGTCTTTACGCAGAGGGTATCCCACCCAATCATTGCGAAGGAAGAGACGGCGCATATCGGCATGTCCGGTGAAGCGGATGCCGAAGAAGTCATACACTTCGCGTTCGTTGAAGTCTGCCGTTTTCCACAGGTCACTCACGGAGGGTAACTCAGGATTTTCCCGATCGAGGGAAGAGGTACGCAGCGTACATCGTTCACCGGTCACGGTAGATTCGAGGTGATAGACTACGCCCAGTCCACGAATCGCATCAGGTGCGTCGTTCTCGGTAGGTTCTCCCCAGTCCATGCCCGTAAGGCTTTCGAGGAAATCCATTTGGTGTTCCTGTCGCAAACGTTGCATCTCCAGATGCAAAGCTGCGGGTTCTATGTATGGTATCTGATTCATTCTAATTCCTTTTCTTTCTGATTAACTCCTCCAAAAAACTTTTCTATTTTCACTTTGCGTTGCAATTGCATCATACCGTAATAGAAGGCTTCCGGACGGGGCGGGCATCCGGGGATGTATACGTCGACGGGAAGAATTTGGTCTACTCCGTTCACTACATGATAGGATTTTTTAAACGGTCCGCCACTCACGGCGCATCCGCCTACGGCTACCACATATTTCGGGTCTGCCATCTGGTCATAAAGGCGCTTGAGCACGGGCGCCATCTTGTGGGTGATAGTTCCGCAAACCATTATCATATCGGCTTGCCGCGGACTGGCACGGGCTACTTCAAACCCAAAGCGGGCCATGTCATAGCGTGCTGCTCCCAGCGCCATGAACTCGATGCCGCAACAACTGGTGGCAAAGGTCAACGGCCAAATCGAATTGCTCCGTCCCCAATTAACGAGATCATCCAGAATACCAAGAGCAACGTTCGTTCCTCCGGCATTCAATTCCTGCACCAATTTCTCTAAAGATTCATTGTCGATAAACTCCTCGTAAGGAATCGACTGGATGACCGGCTTCTTCGTTATTTCCATTCTAACGCTCCTTTCCGCCAAGCATACGCTAAGCCCAGCACCAATACCAGCATAAAGAAAAATACGCTAACGAGCGCCTGCGCACCCAGATCGCGTACCACCACTGCCCAGGGGAAGAGAAAGACCGTCTCCACATCGAACATCAAAAAAAGGATGGCAAACAAATAGTATCCCACGCGGAACTGCATCCACGACTTACCACGGGTGGGAATACCACACTCGTACGACTCGGCCTTTTGTGCATTATAGGAACGGGGAGAAATAGCTTTAGAGAGCGCTATCACCACACCGACAAATGCAATCGCCGTTACTAAAACAACAACTAACAACGTAAAATTCATAATCTAATACTGTTTAGATGGAATGGATATGTCAGATAGACAGACACACGTTGGGGAACGTGTCCGACTAACTACTAACGATAAAAACAAGAAAATGTTGCGCTTCCGCTGGCTACACCACAATCTTTCTCAATCCGTACACATAGTACTGCACCGGATCGGAAAAACAATCAATATAGGAATGTAAATAAGCATCCGTTTGCTGAGGATTCATCATCCGGTGTTCGAAAAAACGGGAGATAAGACGAAGGAAGCTCTTATCCGTAGGTATGTGCGAAAGATCGGCATTTCCCATCTCGCCAGGCATTACGGAAGCGAAATAATGAAAATGGTCGAGGACGCTATGCTTCGAATGCGCTTGAGAGACAACACAAGCATTGTGAACCAGTGGCAGAGGGGTATCAACGGCACACGTAGCCCCTATTCCTACTAACTGAAGTAGCAAAACGAGTATCGTTATCCGTCCATATATAAAGCCTTGTCTCATAAATTCTCTTTTAGCGGGTGCAAAGATAGGATTAATATTCAATCATTTTGCAATCTCGGCATGACAATAAAAGGTTTTTTAGCACTCTTTCAACTCTTCTTCCAGAAATCGGGACTAAAAAGCAACAGTACAGTAAAAAGTTCAAGACGCCCCAGCAGCATCAGAAAAGCAAGCAACCACTTGGCAAGATCGGGCAAGGCATTCCAAGAGTAAGCGGGTCCGCAAGTGCCCAATCCGGGACCCATGTTGCCGATGCTCGAGATAACGGTGCCAACAGACTCCGTCAGCCCCACGCCCATTCCCATCATCAACAAGATGCTCACCAGAATGAGTCCCGTATAAATAAAGGTAAACGCTAGCACCGTCGATTTAATAGAGGGCGAGATGACTTGCTTGTTCACCCGTACGGGCAGCACAGCGTTGGGATGGGTAATGTGTTTGAATTCGTTGCGCGATACTTTGGCAAGGATCACCATGCGGATACATTTCAATCCACCGGTGGTACTTCCGGCACAAGCACCCATAATCATAATGATAGTGAGCATGCCCCAAGTGACGGGCACCCACAGCATGTAATCGGCAGTCACAAAGCCGGTAGAGGTATGCAAAGAAGCTACTTGGAACAATGATTTCCGAAACGACTCTTCCGCACCCATCGGACTCGTGTAGTACAGAATCACGGCTATCACCCCCGTGAACAGCAGTACCGACATCGCATACCATTTTAACTCGGCATTGCCCAAGAGTTTGCGCACCTTGCCACTCACGAAGAGCAGCAGCAGCGTGAAGTTGATACCCGAAAGCAGCATAAAGATAGAGATTACGTATTCGATATAGGCGGAGTGATAGAAGGCAATGCTTGCCTGCTTGGTAGAATACCCGCCCGTGCCGGTGGTGGCAAAGGAGTGGCAAATGCTGTCGAACAAGTTCATCCCACCCAAAAGCAAAAAAAGCACTTCGAGCGCTGTCAACCCCGTATAGATGCTCCATATCCACTTGGCAGTGACGCCAATACGGGGATGCACTTTGTCGTAAGTCGGCCCGCTGGTTTCTGCGGCAAAAACTTGAATCCCTCCTACTCCGAAGATAGGAAGCACAGCGATCGTAAAAAAGACGATGCCCAAGCCACCGATAAACTGCGTCATGGCGCGCCAGAAGAGCAAGCCATGGGGCAACGCCTCAATATCGTCCAAAATCGTTGCTCCGGTACTGGTAAAGCCGGACATGGTTTCAAAGAAAGCATTGGTCACCGTCGGGATGTACCCACTCAGGTAAAAGGGCAACATGCCAAAAAAAGAAAACACCACCCAAGCGACGCTGACAATCACGTAACCGTCCCGCCGTCCCAAGCGTTTTTCCGCTCCCTGACCAATCGCCAGCAAGAACAATCCAACTCCCGTAGCCAAAGCCGCAGATAAAAGGAAATATCGCAAATCGCCCTCTCCATAGAACAGAGAAACGCCCGCACAGCAAAGAAACAAACCGGTTTCTATCAGCAAGAGAAAGCCTATAATACGGACAATCAGCTTTGAATTTATCATCTCAATTGAAGAACTTTTCTATCTTTTTTATCATCATGCTCAAGCAGAACACCACCACGTGGTCTCCTGCCTTCACCAAGGTATCACCCGTCACCAGCACACCTTCACCGTTGCGGATCAGTCCGCCGATAGTTGTTCCCTTAGGCAAACCGAGATCTTTGATGAGGTACTTTGTAATCTTCGATTCCGCCTTAACGGTAAATTCCGCCACGTCGGCATCGGCAAAAGTGAGGCATTTCACGTTGGACACGTCGGCGTCGAGCATCATCTGGTAGATGTGGCTGGCGGCAATCATCTTTTTATTGATCACCGTGCCAATATCCAAGCTTTCCGCCATACTGATGTAATCGATATTTTCCACTTCAGCTACCGTTTTATCCACACCCATACGCTTGGCTGCGAGACAAGCCAGGATGTTTGTTTCGGAGTTTTCGGTAAGCGCTACAAAAGCTTCGGTGTTTTTCAGCCCTTCTTCGATGAGCAAGTCCATATCGCGTCCGTCGCCATTAATAATCATGATTTTGTCGTCGAGCAGTTCGGTCAATCGATTGCAGCGGGCAATGTCTTTTTCTACAATCTTCACTTGCATATAATCGGGTACGTACTGCGCAGTGCGGACAGCGATACGCCCCCCGCCCATGATCATCACATTGCGCACGTCGGCATAGTCTTCCTTTCCGGCTATCTTGCGGATGTAGGGGATGTACTTGCGAGTGGTGGTGAAGTATACAATATCGTGTAGTTTGATTGTGTCATCGCCTCGGGGGATGATGGTTTCCGTGCCTCGCTTGATGGCTACTACGTGATAAGGGATGTCCGGTGCACCCAGTTCGGCAAGCGTGACATCGAGTATCTCCGCCTTCTCGCGCATCTTGGTACCGATTAAAATCAGCGCTCCTCCACAGAACTCCCACCATTGGCGCACCCAGCTCATGCGCATGGATGATACAATCTCTTTGGCTGCCAGCATCTCGGGGTAAATCAACGAGTTCACGCCCAGCTTCATAAAGAACTCTTTATTCTTGGGCAGCAGATATTCGTAATTGTCAATCCGTGCCACTGTTTTTTTGGCTCCCAGATTGGAAGCCAGCATACAAGCCGTCATGTTGCGGCTTTCGTCGGGAGTGACGGCAACAAACAAATCCGCTTCTTTCACCCCTACTTCTTTCAGTCCGGAGATAGACGAAGGTGAAGCAACCGCAGTCATCAGGTCGAAATTCGAGCTAAGCATGCTAAGCTTGTCCTCATCTTCATCCATCAAGATAATGTCCTGTTTCTCGCGGGACAATAGTTTCGCCAAATGCGTGCCGACAGCTCCGGCACCAGCAATAATTATTTTCATTTTCCAGTCATTACTTTATAGATTCCCTCTTCGTCCATACCGCAGATATGATGCAGCTCGGGGATGCTGCCATGTTCGATGAAGTGATCGGGCACACCGATGCGATGCACTTGCAGCGTGTAGTCATGATCGGACATAAACTCCAGGATGGCACTGCCCATACCGCCTTGAATCACACCGTCTTCTACGGTGATCACTTTCTGGAACGTGCGCCCTACTTCGTGCAGCAGTGCTTCGTCCAGTGGTTTCAAAAAGCGCAGGTCGTAATGCGCTACAGAGAGGTTCGTTTCTTTCTCTACCCGGGCAATGGCGTTAGCAGCGGCTTTTCCTATCGGACCGATGGTGATGACCGCCATATCTTTGCCATCTTTCAACCGGCGCCCGGTGCCGACGGAAATCTCGGTCAACGGACAGTTCCAATGAACAAGCGAACCGCGTCCTCGCGGATAACGAATCACAAACGGGCCCTTGCCCGGCAGTTGTGCCGTGTACATCAGTCTCCGCAGTTCGTGCTCGTCCATAGGAGATGCAATGGTTAAGTGAGGTATCGGGCGCAAATAGGCCATATCGAACACTCCGTGATGCGTGGGTCCGTCTTCGCCTACCAGTCCGGCACGGTCCAGACAAAGCACCACAGGTAATTGCTGAATGGCGACGTCGTGAATCACATTGTCATAAGCCCGTTGCATAAACGAGGAATAGATGTTACAAAAAGGTTGCAATCCGTCCTTCGCCATTCCTCCCGAGAAGGTGACGGCATGTCCTTCGGCAATGCCTACGTCGAAAGCACGGTCGGGCATTTGTTTCATCAGCAGATTCATGGAGCAACCGGTAGGCATAGCGGGCGTAACGCCGATGATGCGGTCGTTTTGTTGCGCCAGCTCCACCAAGGTGTGTCCGAAAACGTCCTGAAAGAGCGCAGGCAAACCCGTAGTATTGGAGACCAACCGTTCGCCCGTTCCAGGATTGAAACGTCCCGGAGCATGCCACAGGGTAGCCTGTTTTTCGGCAGGTTCGAAGCCCTTGCCTTTAATGGTATGCAGGTGCAGGATTTTGGGTCCTTTCATATCTTTAATGTCCCGCAAGATGCGGGCAATATTCTTCACGTTATGTCCGTCCACTGGTCCGAAGTAACGGATGTTCATCCCTTCAAAGATGTTTTGCTGTTGGGCAGCCATCGACTTCAAGCTGTTGCCAAAACGGATGAGCGCCTTGCGACGGTCTTCGTTGAGCAGTCCCATTTTAGTGAGCAGGTTTGCTGCACGGAAACGCAATTGGTTGTAGCGGTTGGACGTGGTGAGGTTGAACAAATATTGTTTCATCCCGCCTACACTGCGATCAATCGACATATCATTGTCATTGAGTATAATCAGCAGATTGCTTTTCGTGGCAGAGGCATTGTTCAGCCCTTCGAACGCCAGCCCTCCACTCATCGCTCCATCACCGATAATGGCAACAACACGCCGGTCGAGTTCTCCCTTCTTCTCCGCCGCCACGGCCATACCCAAGGCTGCCGATATAGAGTTGGAGGCATGACCGCAGGTGAACGTGTCGTATTCACTTTCGTCTGGCGAGGGGAAAGGGCGGATGCCTCCCAATTTGCGGTTAGTTGAAAAAGATTCCCGACGTCCGGTCAGTATCTTATGACCGTACGCTTGATGCCCAACATCCCACACCAAACGATCATAAGGCGTATGATAGACGTAGTGTAAAGCTACCGTCAGCTCCACCACGCCCAAGCTGGCAGCAAAGTGCCCCGGGTTGCAAGAAAGTTCTTTAATAATGTCTTGACGCAGCTCGTCACAGACCAAAGGCAACTGGTCTACGCTCAATCGGCGCAGGTCTTCGGGCAGAACGATGCTGTTTAACAAGCTATAGGTAGATTCAATCTTCATATTTCGGACAAATTTAGGGCAAAAGTACAAAAAGAAAAGGATTATCCGAATATTATCTCTTGAAACTTATTTATCTATAGACTTAACACCTCGTTCCATTACTTGATAAGAGAATCAGCCCTAATTACGTATTTATACAAGCAAAACTAAATCAACCATTTTAATGGTGACGTAGGAAATCAAAGGTTTTCTTCTTGGATGATAAGTTGTACTTGCTCTTCGAGCATAGATAATTGAGAAGCAATTGCTTTCGTGCTCATCCCGTTCTGATAAAGCATCTTTATCATAGAGTGAATCACTTGCTCCTTTTGTTCAATCATCTGATCCTTTTGCTCAATCA
>JAVVVS010000021.1:0-1467 GCA_036652495.1 Bacteroides sp. | reverse complement strand
AATCACTTGCTCCTTTTGTTCAATCATCTGATCCTTTTGCTCAATCATCTGATTCTTCATCATAATGGTTGTATCCCGATCTTCTATTTCAGAGAGCATTTCATCCTCTGCTTCCATTGCTTGGCGTACATCCGGTGTAGCAGCGGCCATTAACAAACGATGTACAAGACATTCTATATCAGCACCAATAAAGGATTCATCATTGATTTCGAGGTAATGCTCGCTGTTACGTGTGCAGTTCACCTGATCAAAAACACTTAATAACTTCTCCAAATGATTGCGTGTACGCCCCGTCAGTAGCGGTATCTGCACGATAATGCTATCGTGCGTCAAGCTTTCTATGAAACGGTCGGGACCGGGCAATAGGTGATCTTCATAGTCCAAGTACCGACGACGAACGTAGATGACCGGTTCCGCAAGATCACTCAGACAGTGACCTAAGATATAGATAGACACGATAGGCACTCCGTAATAGATTTCTTTATCGCTGTTCTTCTGCTTCTCTTTCAACACATTTTCTTTGTTGAGGTATTGCGTGCCCAAGTACTGGCGGAAACGGATGGTCTCTGTGATGAGCCATGTCTTTTGAAGCTCAATGAGAATAAGGTTTTCTGACCCGTCAGCATTGCGTACGCGGGCAGAGAAATCGATACGAAAGAGTGAGATGCGCGTTTGTTCCATCGACGTATATTCGTGACGGCGCATGGTGAGTTCAAAAATATCTTTCTTCAATAACGCTGAAAGCAGAATCTTAGCTACTTTATTATCTTCCATCAAGAATTTGAAGACTGCGTCATAAATCGGATTGGCAATGATGGTGGTCATATCTTTTTACTTTTATAAATCGAGATAGCAAATATAGCGTTTCTTCCTCTACTTTCAAAAAAACAAAGAATAATTATAGTACCTGAAATTGCATACAGTCACTTTGTAGCTCATTCATTCAGAGCAACGGCACCAAAGGAACAATCCTCTGCCGGGAGATGAGCAATCCTCTACCAGGTGAACCCTGATACCCGTGAGGTTGTCTATCACCCCAAAAGATTTCGTGCTGTTTATAACTAGAAAATCTTGGTTAGTGCCCCTATTCATCTTTTTTATTGAGATAGAAGATGTATTGTACAATCTGTCTTCTGTTCTTTAAGAAAGGACGTTACTTGTTTTTTTTATAGACGTTACTTGTTTTTTCAAGACACGCAACGTCTTTAAAAAAAACATGTAGCGGCTTTTTGAAAGGAATAAATATAATATCAGGTTCAACAACAGATCTGTGACAGGTGTGGCGCATTGTGATGAAAGAGCAGGCAGAAAGATTTGTTTTTGTCACGTTTCGTCTTCATCCAGTCGATAGCCTGATAGATGATGAGGGGGATGGCATATCCCGAACGTTGCTGTTTCTTTCCGTTAGTGATGAAGGTAGGGTTATAAAAATCGCCTTGCCTGTATCATACACCATTTGAGCGGGAA
>JAVVVS010000020.1:0-40020 GCA_036652495.1 Bacteroides sp. | reverse complement strand
GCCATCCTCTGCCGAAGGATGACGAATCTTTTGACGGAAGAGGATGAATCGTCTGCCGAGAGTTGGGCAATCTTCTGCCGGGAGTTAGCGTTCCGTATAGCTGTATGGCTGGGGCGCGGCAGGTGTAGAAAGTACTTTTGAGGCAGTTGTCCTGTAGAAGAATTGCAAACGATGATACAGATGGGACAGTTGGTCACGGATAAGAAAAGAGGAAGCATCCATAGTTGTTTGTAGCGTCGATGTAATCCGTGTGCTAATCTTTCTTTGTGACAGCCGCTTTGCTTATCGCAATAATCAGTATCTTTGCCGCGGCTTTTTATTAGAACCGTAACGAACCAATGAAAGAACAAAAGATTATTGTTGCTGGCATAGGACCTGGCAGCGAGGAAGACATTACTCCAGCCGTACGGCAGGCGATACAAGAGGCAGATGTAGTGGTGGGCTACCACGTTTACTTCCCATTCATTGCCCCCTTTCTCCGTCCGGAGACGGAGTGTGTTGACACGGGCATGAAGCGCGAACGGGCTCGTGCAGAACAGGCGTTTGCCTACGCCGAGAGCGGGCGGACGGTGTGTGTCATCAGTTCCGGCGATGCAGGCATTTATGGCATGGCTCCCCTCCTCTATGAAATGAAACGCGAACGCGGCAGTGCTGTGCAGCTGGTCACCCTGCCCGGCATCAGTGCCTTCCAGAAGGCGGCGGCACTCTTGGGTGCCCCCATCGGACACGACTTTTGCGTGATTTCTTTGTCGGACTTGATGACTCCTTGGGAGCGGATCGAGAAGCGTATTGTGGCGGCCGCTGCGGGCGATTTCGTTACCGCCGTCTATAATCCCAAAAGTGAGGGGCGTTATTGGCAGCTTTACCGACTTAAAGAGCTCTTCTTGAAAGAGGGACGCGCAGCGGACACACCTCTGGGTTTCGTCCGACAAGCAGGGCGTCCGGAACAGACGGTGACTTTGACCACTCTTGCTGCCTTTGACCCTGAGGAGGTAGACATGTTTACCGTTGTTCTTATTGGAAATTCACAATCGTACATTGCCGGAGCTGCGTTTATCACGCCTCGCGGCTATTACGCCACCGAGGCGGCGGAGTTGCCTGCTATGGGTATCGGACAGGATATTATGATCCGTAGTTTCCGCGCCATTGCTGCCGAACTCAAGCATCCCGCCATCGCTCTCGACCGCAAGTGGGCTATGCTTCATGCCATCCATACCACGGCCGATTTTGATTTGGAGAACTTGCTTTACACCGACGACGGTGCCGTGGCGACCCTTTACGAGAAATTCAGGCGGGGAGATGTGCCTACTATCATTACCGACGTCACTATGGCGGCGGCAGGCATTCGCAAGGGCGCTCTTGAACGTCTCGGTGTGGAAGTTAAATGCTACCTTGCCGACCCGCGTGTGGCAACATTAGCAACAGAAAAGCATCTTACACGCACCCAAGCAGGTATCCGGCTGGCGGTGGAGGAGCACCCCGGCGCGCTCTACGTCTTTGGAAATGCGCCCACGGCACTGATGGAGCTTTGTACACTTGTCCGCCGCGGTGTAGCGAAGCCGGCAGGCATTATCGCTGCGCCCGTGGGGTTCGTCCATGTGCAGGAGTCGAAGCAGATGGTCAAGCCCTTCCTTGCCATACCCAAGCTGATAGTGGAGGGGCGCAAAGGAGGCAGCAACCTTGCTGCCACACTGGTCAATGCCATCCTTTGCTATAACGACGCTGCACTGTTGCAGCCGGGGAGGGATGTATGAACGCGTATTCGTTTCTTGCGAGTGCCTTTACTTACTTACTAACAGAACAAAGATGAATCAACCCCGCTTTCTTCTCTTCGGTTTGGATGATAGTCCCACGCCGTACTTCCCGCCCACTGTGTGGGAGTTTATCCGCGCCCACCGCCTCTTCTCCGGCGGACGCCGTCACCACGAACGTCTGCGAGATCTCCTTCCCCCGGACGCTGTTTGGATAGACATCGCTCCGCCCCTCGACGACGCTTTCAAGACCTACGCTGCTTATGAAGGCGAGCTTATCGTAATCTTTGCCTCCGGCGATCCCCTCTTTTTCGGCTTTGCCCGTACCTTGCAACAACGGCTGCCCGGTGCCGACGTCAGTGTCTACCCCGCCTTCCATTCCATGCAGCTCCTTGCCCACCGTCTCGTGTTGCCCTACGAAACCCTCCGCCCCGTCTCCCTCACTGGTCGCCCTTGGGCGGAGTTGGACCGTGCCCTTATCGAGCGCGCCCCCCTCATCGGTGTGCTCACCGACCGTGTGCACACTCCCGCTGCTCTGGCTGTGCGGATGCTCGACTATGGTTTTTTCGGCTACGTGATGCACGTGGGAGAACATTTGGGACATCCCGATGACGAACACATCTACCGCCATCTCGTTTTGAGCGAGGCAGCAGGCACCTCTTTTGCCTGTCCCAACACTGTGCTGCTCCAAGCCTGCCAGCCCCTTCCGCCCCGTCCCTTCGGACTGCCCGATGAGGCGTTCGACGTGCTCGACGGGCGTAGTCAGCTCATCACTAAGGCACCCCTCCGCCTTTGGGCGCTTGCCCAGCTCCGCCTCGGCGCTGCCCGTACGTTTTGGGATGTGGGTTTCTGCACGGGTTCCGTTTCTATCGAAGCCCGGCTGCAATTCCCCCATCTCGCCATCACCGCCTTTGAAGTCCGCCCCGAAGGCGAACAGCTTCTCGCCATCAACAGCCGCCGCTTTGGCGCTCCCGGCATTGACGTGGTCATGGGCGATTTCCTGACTGCTGACCTCAGCCTTCTTCCTCCGCCCGATGCGGTCTTTATCGGCGGGCATGGCGGACGGCTGGAGGAAATGCTGGCGCGTATCGCCCGCGTGCTCCGTCCCGGCGGTCGGGTGGTGATGAACGCTGTTCTCCCCCAGAGTGCCGCCTCTTTTATGGTGGGAGCCTCCACCGCTGGCTGGAAACTGCTGCCTTCCCATCGCATCCTGCTCGACGACCATGCCCTCATCGAGCAACTTACTGCCGTATTCGAATAAATAAACCGCTTAACAGAAAGACTGATGAACATAGCTATTTTTTATGTCTCCGCCGCCGCCCAGCCTTTGGCAGAGACTTTGCGGAGGGAATTCCCCGACGCTGCCCTCTTTGCTACTACCCCTGCCGAAGGCGTCACCACGGTGGCGTCCGCTGCTCATTACTTCGCCACTGCCTTCGCTGCTTTCGATGCCCACCTTTTCATCGGTGCTTTGGGCATCTGCGTGCGCGCCATTGCTCCCTGTCTCGTCGATAAATATACCGACCCTGCTGTGGTGTGTATCGACAGTACCGGGCGCTTTGCTGTGTCTGTCCTCTCCGGACATCTCGGCGGAGCCAACGAACTGACGGGCTACGTGGCACGCATCTTGGGTGCCAAACCTGTAATCACCACGCAAAGTGACTGTTCCGGCTTATGGGCGCTCGACACCTTGGGCTCCCGTTTCGGCTGGAAGACCGTCCCTTGCGGAGACCATACCCTGAGCGAGGCGGTCACCCTCTTTGTGAACCGCGTCCCCACCGCCCTGCTGCTCGAAGTCCGCGATGAGGGCACCCGCGAGCTGGAGCGCACTTGTCCCCCGCACGTCGATCTTTACTACCGCTACGAGGATATTGACCTCTCGCGCTACCGACTCGTTCTCTTGGTCACCCCCTTCGTTCACAACTTGCTTGCCGCGCCCGTCGGCGTGTACTTTGCGCCGCCCGTGCTCCACTTGGGCGTGGGGCTGGCCCACCAGGCTGGTCCCGCCTCCCACATCTTGACCCGGCTCATGGACGCCTTCATTTCGGCAGGTCTCCTGCTTTCTGCCGTCAAAGACGTCTCGTCTATCGAGGAGAAACGTGGCGAGCCGGTGCTCGAAATCTTGGGCGAGACTTATCCCCTGCACTTCTTTTCCGCTGCCCAGCTCTGTGCGGTGCCCGTGCCTCATCCCAGCGAAGTGGTGGCGAAGCACGTCGGTACGCCCAGTGTTTGCGAAGCCGCCGCTATCCTCGCCTCGTCGCAAGGTCCGCTGGTGCTTTCCAAACAGAAGGGGAGCAATTTCACCTTCGCCATCGCCCTTGATGCCGCAGCGGTGCGGAGCGGGCATATTGAAATCGTGGGTGCTGGTCCGGGCGATCCGGAGCTTATCTCTGTTCGCGGGCGGCAGTTGCTCGAAGCGGCGGACCTCATCCTCTATGCCGGGAGCCTCGTGCCTCGCGAACTCACTGCCTGTGCCAAAACCGGTGCCACCGTCCGTAGCTCTGCTTCGATGAACCTCGATGAGCAGTTTGCTCTGATGAAGGAATTTTATGACCGCGGACTGCAAATTGTTCGCCTGCACACTGGCGATCCCTGCATCTATGGCGCCATCCAAGAGCAGATGAACTACTTCGACCGCCATGGTATGCGTTACCATCTCACGCCCGGCATCTCCTCCTTTCAAGCCGCCGCCGCCGCTCTGCGTTCCCAATTCACCATCCCCGAACGTGTACAGACCATCATCCTCACCCGGGGCGAAGGACGCACCAAGATGCCCGAGCGCGAACAGCTTCATCTGCTTGCCCGCTCGCAGAGCACCCTTTGCCTCTTCCTCAGCGCCGGAGTCATCGATGAGGTGCAACAAGAATTGCTCGCCGAGTATCCTCCCACCACGCCCGTAGCCGCCTGCTACCACCTTACGTGGAAGGACGAACGCATCTACCGCGGACAGCTGAAAGACCTCGCCGCCCTCGTCAAAGAGCACCAACTGACGCTGACCACGATGATTGTTGTGGGTGAAGCCATCGACAACCGCGAGGGACTTTCGCGCCTTTACGCACCCGAGTTCAACCACCTATTCAGGCACTAATTATACGTACGAATGATTCTACTATTCGGAGGGACTACCGAGGGCCGTGTTGCCGCCCATCTCGTAGACGAAGGGGAGAAGCCCTTCTATTACTCCACTCAAAGTGACCAACAACTTGTCCCTCTTGAATCCGGCATCCGCCTCTGTGGTGCACTGGACGAAGCTGGCATCATCGACACCTGCCGCCGCTGGGGCATCCGTTTGATGATTGATGCCGCCCATCCCTTTGCTCAAGCGCTCCACGCCAATGTGAGCGCCGCTGCCCAAGCGCTCGGGCTCCCGCTTATCCGTTATGACCGCATCTATCCCCAGTGGGACAAATACGATTTGGGAATCCATCCCATCCACAGTCAAGAAGAAGTGACCAATCGCCTCTTGGGCAGCCAGCGCCACCGTCTGCTCAGTCTGGGCGGTGTCTCGAGTATCCCCGGCTTGTGGCACTACTGGCGGCGCAAGAAGAACGTTTGCTATTTCCGCATCCTCGACCGCGACGAGTCCCGCCAGATGGCTTGCGATAAGGGGTTGCCCGATGAATACCTCCTATACGATACCCCCGACGAAACTCTCGACCAGCTCCTTATCCGTCTGAAGCCCGACATGATCTACCTTAAAGAGAGCGGCATCTCCAGCGGCTTTAGTGAAAAGGTGGAGACGGCGCGCCGCCACGGCATCGATGTCTACTTCCTGGAGCATCCCCGTGCCAAAGACTACACCCGGCTGGTGAACGGAGAGCTGGGACTGCGCCTTGCTATCGACGAGCTGCTGCCCGACTTCTTCGCCTTGCATCTGGGCTACACCACCGGCACCTGTGCCTGTGCTGCCGCCTGTCTGGCAATGCGCCGTCTGTTCCACAGCGGAGCGGGGGGCACCGAAATGTTGCGCGAAACGGTGAAGCTGCCCAACGGCGAAAGCATCAGCCTGCCTGTGAAGTGGGAGGGCGGAACCACCACCTCCACGCAGGCAGCAGCGAGTGCTTCGGTGGTGAAACGGGCGGGCAGCGACCCCGACGTGACGAACGGGGCAGTCATCACTGCTACCGTAGCTATCGATTATGCTCCGTCCGATGCCGCAGCAAGGCACACCGCTTTCGCTCCGTCGTTCACCTTTTTCTTTCATGCGGGCAAAGGCGTGGGCACCGTCACCCTGCCGGGGTTGGGGCTGGACGTGGGTGAACCCGCTATCAACGAAGGACCCCGGCAGATGATTGTGGAGAATTTGTTGCGTGTGATGGAGCAGGTAGCTCCCAAGTCACTGGGCTGCCCCGTGCACATCACCCTCTCGGTGAAAGGCGGCAAGGAGTTGGCGGAGCGCACCTTCAACCCGCGGCTGGGTATCGAGGGAGGACTCTCCATTCTGGGCACATCGGGCGTGGTGCGGCCTTTTTCGGACCAAGCGTTCATTGATGCCATTCGCAAAGAACTGTCCGTGGCGAAGGCGACGGGAGCGGAACGTGTAGTGCTGAATTCGGGAGCGAAGAGCGAGCGGCTCATCGGCAGCCGCTATCCTGCCTTGCCTGCGCAAGCGTTTGTGCATTATGGTAATTTCATTGGTGAAGCGTTGAAACTGGCTGCCGAGTTGGAGATTTCCCGGGTGACGTTGGGGCTTATGCTGGGCAAAGCTGTGAAGTTGGCCGAAGGACAGCTCGACACGCATAGCAAGGTGGCGACGATGAACCTTGCCTTCCTCGTTGATCTTGCCGAAAAGGCGGGCTGCACGAAGGAGACGATGCAAGCGATAGGCGGAATGACGCTTGCCCGCGAGCTGTGGACGTTGCTTCCTGACGTGGAACAGCAACGCTTCTTCTTGCTGTTGACGGAGGAATGTTATAGGCACTGCCGTCCCTTGTTGCCCGGCGGGGAGCTAACGATTACTTTGCTGCGCGAAGAGGAGGCGTAAACCACTGAGGCAAGAACTGTTGCTGCTATTCTTTTAGGTACGGATTACACGGATGGCTTAGTCTCTGTAGGGTAAGGAACCGTGTTATCCGTGCCCAATCAGGTTTGTTCTTCGGTGGGCGTGGCTGTAGGGGGGAAGTAGCGTAGCAATTCTTCAATGGTCTGCACTCTCACAGTTTCGCCTGTGGCGAAATGGAGAAGGAAGCTGCCGTCGTCCGTCAAGTCGCCCGTCTCGATGAAGCAGTCGGAGACGGCGTTGCGATGGGCGGAGATGCCGTTGCGCAGGAGCGCCTTGCGCACCATGGCGTACTTCTGCCCGTGTCCCACCAGGCGCACTTCGGTGGTGGCGGCGTTGTCTACCCGGAAAAGCCCCGTCTCGAGGTCGAACAGGATGCCCTTGCGGGCGAAGAAACGGCTGAGGCTGCCATTGAGCGAGAGATCTTCGGGCGTGCCGAGGATGATGCCGTTATCTTTGTCCATCAGCCAGATCTGGTCGGCTATCTGCAAAGCGAGTTCGAGATCGTGGGTGGAGAGGAAGATGGTTTTCTCCGTCTGCCGGCTCAGGCGGTGGAGCAGCTGCATCATCTCTACCTTGCTGGGAAAGTCAAGGAAGGCTGTCGGTTCGTCGAGCACGATGACGGGCGTTTCTTGTGCCAGTGCTTTGGCTATCATTACCTTTTGCCGTTCGCCGTCGCTCAGGGTGTGTACCATGCGGTGCGCCAGCCCTTCTACCTTCACCAATGCCATCGAACGCTCCACGATGCGCCGGTCTTCACCCCGTAGCTTGCCCCAGAAACCCGTGTAGGGGCTGCGCCCCAGTCCGATAAGTTCGGCTGCCGTCATGTTGCGCACGTCGCATTTCTCGGTAAGCACAACGCTGATAACGGTGGACAATTCTTTGTCCGTATACGCTTCCAAGTCCCGCCCGAGCAGGCGTATCGTTCCGCTCAGTTTGGGTTGGAAGGCGGAGAGGGTGCGCAGCAAGGTTGATTTTCCGATGCCGTTGGCACCCAGCAGGCAAGTCAGTTCTCCGCTGTGAATGGCGGCGCTGATTCTCTCTGCCACCACGTGAGTGCGGTTTTTACCGGGGTAGCCGATGGAGAGATTTTCTAGTTGTAGGGTAGCTGTTTTCATTTATTCGCTGAGTTCGCTTTTACGTTTACGGAAGAGGACGGACGCCACCACAGGGGCACCGATGAGGGCGGTGACGGAGTTTACGGGCAAGGCTCCTTCGAAACCGGGCATCCGTGCTACGAGGTTGCAGACCAATGCCAAGGAGGCGCCGGTGAGCAGGGTGGCGGGCATCAGTATCCGATGGTCGGAGGTGTGAAAGAGGGCGCGGCAGAGGTGCGGTACGGCAAGTCCGATGAACATGATGGGTCCACAATAGGCGGTGACAATGGCTACCAACACGCCGGAAGAGGTGATGACCAGTAGCCGCGAGCGGCGAATGTTCAACCCCAAATTACGGGCGTAGCCGTCGCCTAGCAACATCAGGTTCATGGTTTTGATGAGTAGGAAGGAGAGGGGGAGGAGGATTGCCATCAGGCAGAGGAAGAGCCGCATCTGATCGCCGGACACGCGGGCAAAGCTGCCCAAACCCCAGATGACGTAGGCGCGGATGTCCTCCTCTACGCTGAAGAATTTGAGTACGCCGATGATGGCGCTTGCCACGTAGCCTATCATCACGCCGATGATGAGCAGGGTGACGTTGCCTTTCACCTTTTGCGAGACGTAGACGATGAGTGCCATCACCGACAGAGCGCCCACGATGGCGGCGAGCGAGAGGGCGACTTCGCCCATCACTCCGAGCTTGCTCAGTGCCACGGCACCGAACGTGCCGGAGAGCAGCACCACGAACGCCACGCCCAGACTGGCGCCGGAACTGATGCCCAGCACAGACGGACCTGCTAAGGGGTTACGGAACACAGTCTGCATTTGCAAACCGCTGATGGAGAGTCCCGCACCTGCTACCAAGGCAGTGAGTGCTTGCGGTACGCGGGACTTCCAGAGAATGTTTTGCCACATCATGGGTTCGTCGGTGGATCCACCCAGCATGGCGCAGACGGAACGCAAGGGGATGGTGACGGATCCCAGCAGCAGGTTCAGCAAAAAGAAGAGCAGGATGGAAGCGGCGAGGAGCAGCATCCAGGGTAAGATGGGTCGTTTCATTGCCGTTTATTTGAGCAGTTGGTAGTACGTGGGGGTGTAGTGGGGCAGCAGCTGTGGATGGAAGGCTTTGATGAGGTCTTCCAACACCACGTCGGGTTGGGTGGGCATGCTCTCGTAAAAGGGGTGGAGGCGCATGTTGCAGTAGAGTATCTTTTTGTCGCGGAAGGCGCGGAAGTCAGCGTAGCGCGGGTCTACCTGGCGGAGGACATCGTAGGAAAAGTCGCCGGCAAAACTGTTCACGATGCGCCAGTAGTCGGCATTCTCGGCTTGGCTGTAGACGGTCTCGAAGTCGAGAGTCACGCCGCCCGACCGAGAATCGTCTTTTAGGAAATAGTCTGCTCCTGCGTCGTGGAAGAGTTGGGCAAGGAAGCTCTTGCCGCCCGCTGTATACCAGTTGCCTCCGCGGATTTCTCCGCTGAAGACGACGGGACGCTGCTTGACCGTAGCCGTGCGTGCTTTGAGCCGATTGTAATGCTCCTCGATGGCGGCAAACTTTTGGTTGGCTTCCTGCTCTTTGCCGATGAAGAGTCCCACCAAGCGCATCCATTCGGCCTGTCCCAACGGGGTCATCTCTTTGTAACCTAAGTGGGGTACGAGCGGGATGCCGATGTGGGTCAGTGCCTCGTACCCTCCGCGCTTGAAGGGCGAGATGAAGATGAGGTCGGGGTTGAGGCTGAGGATGATTTCGTTGTCGAAGTTCCCTTCGATGCCGATTTTGGCGGTGGCGCCGGAGTGCAGGCGCGCCTTCATCTCGGAGTTGAAGAGGTGGCGGGTGCTGGTGATGCCTGTCACGCAGTCGAGGGCATCGAGGGCGATGAGGTTGGAGAGTTGCAGCGAGGTCATGCAGACGAGGCTGCGCACGGGGATTTCGATGACGGTGTAGCCCGTGGGAAGTCCGCTGGTAGCGGTGCCGCGGGGCACCAGAGCGAAGTGATAGACGGTACTCTCTTCGTGTTGCGGGTCTTGGATGTCCACCAAGCAGGCGGTGGAGGTGCGCTTCACCGTGTAGCCCCGGGCGTAGCGGGGGGCGAGGGCGGTGGTGTCGGTGGTAACGGCGGTGGTGGCGGGCTTCTTCTGTTGACAGCTTGTGCCCAAGAGGCAGGCAAGCAGGAAGCAGGCGATAAGTATTGGTTTCATGAGCATGTGTATTACGAATTAGCGGCGCCAAAGATACGCCTTTATTCTTGGTTCGTCGGGATATTATTTCGACTTTTGCAGCGAATTTACAAGGAAGATTATGAGTACGAAAGATTCTGTATGCTTTGTTTCGCTGGGCCCCGGCGATCCCGAGCTTCTTACGATGAAGGGGTTGAAGGCGTTGGAGGCGGCGGACCTCCTGTTTTGCCCTGCCACGGCGGACCGTTCCCGCGGGCGGGTGTCGAGAGCGGCGGATATTGTGGCAGCGCTCTGCCGACCCGGGCTCACCGCCCGCCTCCGCCTCTTCGGGCTGCCGATGAGTAAAGACCGGCGGATGGCGGAGGCGGCGTACGACGGACTGTGCCAAGAGATTCTCGCCCAACGCGCTTTAGGCAAGCAGGTGGCGGTGGTGGCGGAGGGCGATGCAGGATTCTACTCGTCCATCCAGTACGTGTACGATAAGCTACAAGCAGAAGGCGTAGCGGTGGAGCGCATCGCCGGCGTGCCGGCATTCATCGCCGCGGCGGCGGTGGAGGGTTTGGCTGTGGCGGGTCAGGAAGAGCGGCTGCTGGTGGTGCCGGGGCTTATCACGGCGGAGGAGTTGGTGGCGCATCATCAGCAAGGCACGGTGGTGGTTATTATGAAGCTTTCGCAATGTGCCGCCGAGGTGCGCCGCTGCCTCCGTTTGCACCCCGAGTATGCTTACCACTACTTTGAGCAGGTGGGCACGGCGGCGGAATACGTGGCGCACGATGCCGCCTTGCTGCTAGAACGCCAGTTCCCCTACTTCTCCCTGCTCATTGTGGCGGCGGGAAGTCAGACGGACTCTTCGACCAAGGGCGAGTCAGTATCCACCGTCGAAGCATGCCCGTACTGATAGGCGGAGGCGACCACCGCGATGACCATTGCCAAGTACGTGCCTGCTATCTGACACACGGCGAAGACGTAGAGCAGGAGGGCGTACACCGTCGGCACGCTGTCGCCATCGCCTGTGGCGCTACTGAAGAAGGCTTGTTTCATGAGCAGTCCCACGGACCACGGCAAGCCGATGGATCCTTGGAGGAGGTTGCCGCAGAACTCTATCATCAGCAGCAGCACGAAGGTGCCGCCCCAGGTGCGCATCCCGATGCGGTACGTCTGTTGCAAGGCGTTCGTTAGCGTCCGGTTGCCCAAGAGGTAAGCGGGTGCGTAGAGCCAGAGAGGTACGGCGGCGGCGAGTAGCAGCGGCAGGCTGACGATGAGCGTGAAGGGCGAGAGTGCTGCCAGCAGTCCCAGCGCTGCGCTTGCCGCCAGTCCCAGCAAGACGATGATAATCGAGAGCTTGAACAGCGAGGTGAAGTGGCGCACCAGCTTGGGCTTGAGCTCGGCAAAGCGGAGTCCCTGCATTTGTCCCTGGCGCTGGGTGTAGGTTTGTATCAGGGCAAACACCAGTGCGGCGAGGAGCGTTGCGCCCAGCCAAGTGCAGAGCAGCAGGAGGGAGAAGCTGCTGCCGATGGTCCATACTTCGGCAGGGTAGAGCAGGTTACGTTCCCACTCTTCGGCGCCTACCTGGGTGTAGCCTATCTCTGCACCGTTGGCAATGCGGGTCATGAGTTCCATACATCCGTAGGTAAAGGCGTTGAGGCAGGCAGCCTGCGCTAGCATCACGGGCAAGAGCAGGCAGCCTGCAAATTTAAACAGCGGCTTCCAGGTCTCTTTGAAGAAGTCGAACATGGCGGCTAGTTTGTCCCCGAAACTGCGTTTGGCATACAGGGGAGCGAAGGTCTTTTCTGAGTTCATAACGAATGTATTGAAGGTAGTTACTAAAAAAAAGAAAGCAGCACCCCTTGCCTGGAATGCTGCTTTTTGGTTGAAGGGGGTAGCGTGTACAAAGGCAGACGGGGCTATTTCACTAGTCCCAACGAATTGCCGTACTCCATTTCTCCTTGCACCACGAAGAGGATTTCTTCGGGGTCAAAGTCGCCCATTTCGTCCTTCTTCGCTTCTTTGACGATGTAGTCCGCTACAAGCTCCAGATCAATATCGACGTATCCTTCGGCATCGGGCTCGGCATCAAGGATGCCGCTCTCGGAATAATACTCGTCGATAAGGTCTAGAAAATAGTAGAAATCGTCTTCGGAGTACTTGTTTTTCAGTTCCTGCGGGAGGTAGTTCTTGATGAAAGCGATGGTTTTGTCGTCATCGTCATCAGCCAGGTAGAATTCGTCTTTTGTTTCCATTGTGAATTAGATTAAGGGATTGATTTTGTCGATGAAGGCTGCTTTAGCCACTGCGCCCACTTGCTTGTTCACCAAGGCTCCGTCTTTGAAGAAGAGCACCGTGGGGATGTTGCGTATGCCGTACTCAGCGGGCAGATCGGTATTATCGTCTACGTTGCACTTGCCGATGATTACTTGCCCCTCGTACGTCGTTGCGAGCTCATCGATGATGGGACCTACCATCTTGCAGGGTCCGCACCAAGGTGCCCAAAAGTCTACCACTACTGGCTTGCCTTGGGCAAGGAGTGCTTTGAAGTTGCTGTCTGTAATTTCTAATGCCATATTCTTTTTGTTATTAAAGGTAAATGATTCGGGGATAATTGTGCTGCAAATATACTAATTAATCTTGAACGCTAGCTCGGGGCGTTCATTTAAAAAAGTGATAAGTTCTTTGCTCACGGATAGCTTGACGGGTCGGGCAAAGAGCTCCACTGCCAGCTGTTCCTCTGTGTCGGTCACTTGGAAGTAAAGCTCCGTGTTGCCCTTCTGCTCGTTGATGAGGCAGGATAGCTCGTTGATGAGGGTTCCGTCGATTTCGCACAGGGGCAGGTAGAGTGTCATCTTCTCCACCAGTTTCTCTTTCACGTCCGAAAGGAGCTCCATGGAGGTTATTTTTATCTCCAGCTCCTCCTGCTTCCACTGCTTGGGCTGGCAGCGGGCTTTGAGGTAGAGGAAGGTGCCTTCCGCCAGATAGCCCTGATAGGTCACCCAGTCGTTGCCGAAGAAGGGTATCTCGGCCGACCCGGAATAGTCTTCTATCTTGGCGATGCCGTAGGGGTTGCCGTTTTTGCTGATGCCGCGGCGCAACGCAGTGACGATGCCGCCCATGGTGATTTCACGCCCCTGTAGCGTCTCTTTGTCGACGAGCTCGTTCATGTGGGTGTTGCACACGTACTCCAGCACGATGGCGTACGTGTCCAGCGGATGGGCGGAGAGGTAGATGCCCACCAGCTCGCGCTCCTTGTTGAGGCGGTCGAGGTCGCCCCATCGCTCGGCGGGCAGTATTTCCGGGGTGGCGATGTCTACCACGTTTTCTCCTCCGAAGAGGGAGTTCACAGCGGCAGCTTTGTCCATCTGGTAGCGGTTGCCGTAGCGCATGAGGGTGTCGAGGAATATTTCGCTGCGGGCGTTCAGGGCGAAGAACTGTTCGCGGTGGAGCTCGGTGAAGCTGTCGAATCCTCCGGCAAGTGCGATGTACTCCATATTCTTGCGGTTGCAAGCGTTGAGGTTGACGCGCTGCACGAAGTCGAATATACCGGTGAAGGGTCCGTGTGCGCGGCGTTCGTCGATGATGCTTTGCACGGCGTTTTCGCCTACGCCTTTCACGGCGCCTAGCCCGAAGCGGATGTTGCCTTCTTTGTTTACCGTGAATTTGAGGTTGCTCTCATTCACGTCGGGTCCGAGCACCGCCATGCCCATTGCCTTGCATTCGTCCATCAGCTTGGTGATGTCTACAATGTTAGAGAGGCTCCGGCTCATTACGGCTGCCATGTACTCGGCGGGATAGTTGGCTTTGAGGAAAGCGGTTTGATATGCCACCCACGAATAGCATGTGGCGTGCGACTTGTTGAAGGCGTATGAAGCGAACTTCTCCCAGTCTGCCCAAATCTTTTCGAGCACCTGCGGGTCGTGTCCGTTCTTGCGCCCTCCCTCGATGAATTGGGGCTTCATGTGGTCGAGCTTGTCGCGCAACTTTTTACCCATCGCTTTGCGGAGCGCGTCGCTCTCGCCGCGGGTGAAGTCCGCCAGCAAGCGGGAGAGGAGCATCACCTGCTCTTGGTAGACGGTGATGCCGTAGGTGTCTTTGAGGTACTTCTCCATCACGGGGATGTCGTAGGTAATCGGTTTGCGCCCGTGTTTGCGGTCGATGAAATCGGGGATGTAGTCCATCGGTCCCGGCCGGTAGAGGGCGTTCATGGCGATGAGGTCTTCGAAGGTGGTGGGCTGCAGCTCGCGCAGGTACTTCTGCATGCCGGCTGACTCGAACTGGAAGGTGCCGATGGTTCGCCCGTCGCTGTAGAGCTTGTAGGTGAGGGGGTCGGCGATGTCGATGGTGTCGATGTCAATCTCCAACCCGCGGCTGAGCCGGATGTTCTCCAGCGCTTCCTTGATAATGGAAAGCGTCTTGAGCCCCAAGAAGTCCATCTTGATGAGCCCCGTGTCTTCAATCACGGAGCCTTCGTATTGAGTGACAAGCATTTTTTCGCCCGTCTCTTTGTCATCTGCCGTGCTCACTGGCACCCAGTCGGTGATGTCGTCGCGGCAGATAATGGTGCCGCAAGCGTGCACGCCGGTGCCGCGTACGTTTCCTTCGAGCATCTTGGCGTACTTGAGTGTGTCGCGGATGAGCGGGTTGGGCGATACTTCGGCTGCTCGCAGTTCGGGTACGTAGTCGATGGCATTGCGCAGGTTCATCTTCTTGTCGGGAATCTTGTCGGGCACGAGCTTGGCTAGGCGGTCTGCTTCGGGCAGGGGGAGCTTTTGCACGCGGGCCACGTCTTTGATGGCGAGCTTGGTTGCCATGGTGCCGTAGGTGATGATGTGCGCCACCTTTTCGGCGCCGTACTTCTCGGTGACCCAGCGCAGCACTTGTCCGCGTCCGTCATCATCGAAGTCGATGTCGATATCGGGTAGGGAAATACGGTCGGGGTTGAGGAATCGTTCGAACAGCAGGTCGTAGCGGATGGGGTCGATTTTGGTAATCTGCAAGCAGTAGGCTACAGCCGATCCGGCAGCCGAACCACGTCCGGGACCGATGGACACGCCCATGGTTCGTCCCGCAGCGATGAAGTCCTGCACAATGAGGAAGTATCCGGGGAAACCCATCGTCTTCATGATGTGCAGCTCGAACACCAGCCGCTCTTTAATATCTGGAGAGAGCGGGTCGCCATAGAACTTTTTGGCGCCTTCAAAGGCGAGCTTGCCAAGGTAGTCGGCCTCGAGTTTGATGCGGTAGAGCTTGTCGTAGCCGCCTAAAGCTTTTATTTTGCCTTTGGCGGTGTCTTCATCGAGCACTACGTGTCCGTTCTCGTCCCGGGTGAACTCGTTGAAGAGGTCCTCCTCAGTGATCCGTTGCCGGTATTCCGCCTCCGTCCCGAAGTCTTCGGGGATGGCGAAGGTAGGCATGATGGGTGCGTGGTCGATGGAGTAGTATTCTACTTTATCGAGTATCTCGAGGGTGTTGCTCAGCGCTTCGGGCACGTCGGCAAAGAGGCGGTTCATTTCTTCGCGGGTCTTCATCCACTCTTGTTTGGTGTAGAGCATGCGCTTGGGGTCGTCCAGATCTTTGCCGGTGCTGAGGCAGATGAGGCGGTCGTGCGCTTCGGCATTTTCTTCGCCCACAAAGTGTACGTCGTTGGTGCTTATCAGCTTGACGCCATATTTCTTGGAAAACGCTATCAGGTGTTCGTTGACGTTGACTTGCAAGGGATAGGCTTCGTGGTTGGCGCGGGGGACAGTGGCTTTGTGGCGCTGCATCTCCAGGTAATAATCTTCGCCGAAAACGCTTTGGTACCAGCGCACGGCTTCTTCGGCGTCTTCAATCAGTCCCAAGGTGATTTTCTTGGGGACTTCTCCTCCCAGGCAGGCGGAGCAGATGATGAGCCCTTCGTGGTATTTCTCCAATTCGCTGCGCTCGGTGCGCGGACGCATGTAGAATCCTTTGGTCCACGCTCTCGATACTAGTTTGATCAGGTTGTGGTATCCCTTTTCGTTCTTGGCGAGTACAATGAGGTGGTAGCCGCTTTGGTCGTGCTTTCCCTCCCGCTTGTCCATGGTGCGGCGGGCTACGTACATCTCGCAACCGATGATGGGCTTGAAGAGTCTGTTTTCAGCTTCGGCTATCTTGGCTTGGCAATCAGCCTTTGCTGCTTCTGCTGCTGCTTCATTTTCGCATTCAATCTTGCCGGCTTTTATTTCGGCAAGGCGTTTTTTCAGTTGCTTGATGTCTCCCTGCGGACCGCTGTTTTTCTTGTTGACGTAGTTGGTGAATTCCTTGATGCCAAACATGTTCCCATGATCGGTGACGGCCATTCCTTTCATTCCGTCTTTGATGGCTTTGTCTACCAAAGCGCTGACGCTCGCCTGACCGTCGAGTAGAGAATATTGAGTATGGACATGTAAATGAACGAAATCCTGCATAGTGGTAATTGATGAGTTTGAAGGCATAAAAGTACAATCTCTGGCGTTAGAAACAAAAATAATGAACTAAAAGTTATCAACAACGGCATTTCTATCCCCATTTACTTGCTGGGTTTTTAAATTAAGTATATTTTTGCAGACTATTATCATAAACTGCACACATGGGGCGATTAAAGAAATTAAAGAAAATACGAATTCACCGGGAAGGTACACATATTCTATGGGGCAGCATCTGTTTGCTGCTTGCTGTGAATGCGGTGCTTTATTGGGGGATTGATTGCAAGATACCTTTTTATTTGGTGGCTTTAACGAGTGCCATTGTCTACCTGTTGATGGTAAACTTTTTCCGTTGCCCGATTCGTCTTTTCGATAAGGAAACGGAACGAATTGTAGTGGCGCCAGCCGATGGCAAAATTGTAGTCATCGAAGAGGTGGATGAAATTGAATATTTTCATGACCGGCGCATTATGGTTTCTATCTTTATGAGTATACTCAATGTGCATGCCAATTGGTATCCCGTGGACGGGACCGTTAAAAAGGTGGCGCACGAGAACGGTAAGTTTTTGAAAGCTTGGTTGCCCAAGGCAAGCACCGACAACGAACGCTCGATGGTGGTGATAGAAACCCCCGAAGGCGTGGAAGTCATGGCTAGGCAGATTGCCGGAGCGATGGCTCGCCGTATTGTTACCTATGCCGAACCAGGGGAAGAATGCTACATCGACGAACACATGGGATTTATTAAGTTTGGCTCACGCGTAGATGTCTATCTTCCGTTGGGCACCGAAGTCTGTGTGAGTATGGGGCAACTGACCACTGGCAACCAGACGATCATTGCCAAACTTAACTAATATAAAGCTACTTAAAATGGCAAATGCTATTACTCGCCACGTTCCCAATACTGTCACCTGTCTCAATCTTTTCTCGGGCTGCGTGGCTTGTGTCATGGCGTTCGAAGCCAACTATCTGTTGGCTGTCACCTTTATCATACTCAGTGCCGTCTTCGATTTTTTCGATGGCATGCTGGCACGCCTTCTTCATGCTCCTTCTGCCATAGGCAAAGAGCTCGATTCGCTGGCGGATGATGTCAGCTTTGGCGTAGCACCCGCCTTGATTGTCTTCTCTTTTTTGAAAGAACCCGGATTGGCTTATCCCGGCTTCCTGTTGGGTGTCAAGGAATATGTCCCTTATCTTGCTTTCTTGATTGCCGTTTTTTCGGGATTGCGGCTGGCTAAGTTTAATGTCGACGAGCGTCAGACGAGCTCTTTCATCGGACTGCCTGTTCCTGCCAACGCTTTGTTCTGGGGCGCGCTGATAGGGGGGGGGCACGATTTTTTGTTGATGCACTTCAATGTGGTTTGTCTTTTGGTGCTGGTCTGCCTCTTCTCCTGGTTGTTGGTGGCAGAGATGCCCATGTTTTCGCTGAAGTTCAAAAACCTGTCGTGGAAAGACAATCGGATTAGTTTTGTTTTCTTGCTTGTCTGCGCTCCATTGCTTGTGTTTCTGGGCGTTAGCGGATTTGCGGCGGTGATTGTTTGGTATATCATACTTTCACTTATTACAAGAAAAAATAAATAAACAATCCTTTTGGCACGTTTGTTGTATTAGCTACATCAAACAATGTATAAAACTAATCGTCTATGTTCCACTTATTAGGATTCATCTTCATTATATTCATCGTCATTCTTGTTGTTGGTCTGTCTATTGTAGGCAGTGTGTTAAGAGCGCTTTTTGGTTTCGGACGGCGGCGTCCCGCTCCTTCTGATAATGCACACCGCTCTTATCGCAGCGTGAATCCGGAAGACAACGGTGGAGACACGAAGGAAAACGAAAAAGTAATCAATGATCCGTCCGCCAGCAAGCATAAGAAGATATTTGCCAAAGACGATGGCGAGTATGTTGATTTTGAAGAGGTGAAGTAGCGCTTATCTTCTCTTTCCTTCAAAGAAGGTTTTCATCAGCCCGGCACATTCTTCGGCTAGCACTCCTTTCACCACGATTGTTTTAGGATGCAATGCTTGGGCGGCATACTTCTGATAACCCCGTTTTTCATCTTCTGTTCCGAAAACCAATTTCCCGGTCTGTGCCCAAGCAAGGGCGCCGGCGCACATCACGCAAGGCTCTACCGTGACGTAGAGCGTACACTCATTCAGGTATTTTCCGCCTAGCACATTGGCGGCGGCAGTGATGGCTTGCATCTCGGCATGGGCGGTGACGTCATTCAGTGTTTCCGTCAGGTTGTGAGCACGAGCGATGATGCGTTCTTGGCATACCACTACGGCTCCGATGGGAATCTCTCCCCGTTCTCCGGCTTTCTGCGCTTCGCAAAGAGCCTGTCTCATGAAATAGGTATCGTCTAGCATGGTTAAGTAGGGGGGGAGTTAGCGTCTCATGTCGTGTTCGGCAAAAAGGGTTGGATAATCTTCATCCATATTCTTGTAGATAAACGTGAGAACGGTTTCGCGCAACCAGCGCGATTTGTTGGTAATCTTGTATTTGTCCAAGTAACGATCGACAATGAGCTGCTCGTCTTCATTCATCAGACAAGTCATGCGCTGTTGGCGTTTCGGTTCGCCCGTAGCCGTTCGGACACCTTTTTTCGTTCGCTTCTTCATATTGCTTGCAAATTTAGTTTTATTCTGTATATAGAAAGAATAAAAGTCGTATTTTTGCAAGAAAAGTGAGATGGCAAGGCACAATGAACTGGGAAAAGCCGGGGAAGACGCGGCAGTGACCTATTTGGAAGCTCACGATTATGTGATCCGTCACCGGAACTGGCACCGAGGCCATCTGGAGCTGGACATTGTAGCTGCCAAGGATCATGAGCTGATCGTGATAGAAGTAAAAACTCGTAAGAATACAGCGTTCGGCCGGCCCGAAGACGCGGTGGATGAACTGAAGATTCGAAGAACGGTGCGAGCTGCCGATACCTATCTCAAATTCTTTCAGATAGACGATCCCGTACGCTTCGATATTATTACTGCCATAGGCGATGAGGGTCAGTTCAGAATAGAACATATAGAAGACGCGTTCTGCTCGCCGATATTTTAATTATAAATCAGCAACGATGGATATAGAAACACTCCGAGAATACTGTTTAAGCAAGAAAGCAGTGACAGAATGTCTGCCTTTCGACGAATATTCGCTTGTGATGAAAGTTATGGGCAAGATGTTTGTGCTTATCGATCTGGAAGCGGGCAACCGAATCGCGATGAAGTGTGCCCCCGAATATGCGCTCGAGTTGCGCGAACGTTATCTGGCAGTAGAGCCGGCTTTTCATTTCAACAAGAAGTATTGGAATCAGGTTTTTATAGACCGCGATGCCAACGACCCCTTGATAGAAAAATTGATAGACCATTCTTATGAAGAAGTATTAAAGAAACTAACTAAAAAACTACGTACCGACTATGAAGCCCGCCTTTGATTCTTTTCCTGTTCCATTGCTTGCCTTAAATGAAACCAATTCTACGAACAGCTATTTGCGCGAGTATTGCAAATGCCAACCGACAGCCCCCTTTACCACCGTTCTAACTTCGTTCCAGACGGCTGGACGGGGGCAGCGTGGCAATACGTGGGAATCTGATGCTGAAAAGAATCTGCTGTTCAGCTTCGTTCTTTTTCCTGACTTCTTGGAAGTTCGCCGGCAGTTCCTGCTTTCGCAGATTGTTTCTTTGGCTATTAAAGAGACGCTCGATTGTTACACGGAGGACATCTCTATTAAGTGGCCCAACGACATCTATTGGCAGGAGAAGAAGATTTGCGGCATACTGATAGAAAACGATTGGTCGGGCAATTGTCTTTGCCAAAGCATTGCGGGCATCGGACTCAACATCAATCAGCAGGAATTTCATAGTCCGGCTCCTAATCCGGTGTCTTTGCTACAGATAACGGGACACGAACACGAACTTCTCCCTTTGCTTGCCCAGGTGATGACGAAGGTGAAGGATTATTATCAACTTTTGCTATCGGGCGGTGCTGCTTCCGTGGCACTCCGCTATCGGGAGGCGTTATTCCGGAAAGAAGGATGGCATCCCTATATAGATGCTGCCGGCTCTTTTGAGGCGGAGATTGTTTGTGTGGAACCAGAAGGGAATCTGGTGCTAAAAGACAGGGCAGGCAACGAACGGACGTACGCATTTAAAGAGGTACAATATGCTCTTTGATAGATACCATCTTCCCCGGCTATTCTTTTGAAAAAGAAAGAGCAGGAGTGCAATCGAAAAAGAGCCTTTTCTTGCACAATCTTTTGCTGGAAGATGAACAATCTTTTGCCGAGAGAGGGCGGGTTTCTTGCCGAGAGAAGGACAATCTCCTGACGGGAGATGAAACAAGATCCGGTAGGTTTCAAAATCAACTTATCCATTTCTGTGCCGCTATGAAATGATTGGCTTGTTCAACCCTCTACCGCAGATGTTTGCTTTTTATTCTTAACAATAAAGAATGTACTTTGCAGGCAAAGAATATTTGTGCCCTGGAATAGGGGCGAAATTGAATTGTAAGCATTATATTTGTGGCACTTTAAAATCGGAAAAATGAAAACTAGCACCCTTTTATTCGCATTATCAGTCATCCTTTCTCTTATCAGTTGCACGGTAGGGACAGTAGGGACAGAAGACTCCGAATCGCTTGATTTATCAACATCTGTCTTTACCGCCGTTAGCAATAACGATACGAATCTCAAAGTAACTGTGACTTGCTCCTCTGCTTGGACAGCAGCAAGCGATGCGCTTTGGTGCATGCCCCAAACACTGAATGGAAGCGGTGTATCGGTGCTAATCTTGAATGTAGGCGCTAATCTGGAATCAACGAATCGACAAGCTACTATTACGCTACAGGCGGGAACTGCCACCAAAACCATTACGGTGCAACAATTAGCTGGTAGGGGTACTGCCGAAGGGTATCATTATAAACTGCCCGTTATATTTCATGTGCTCTATAAGGACAAGAATGATCCGAGACAAAACGTCAGCGCGAAAAGGTTAGCCAACATTTTAGCTAAAGTCAATGCCTACTATCAAGGCGGCAGTAATAGTGCGGATATGAATCTGGAGTTTGTGCTGGCAACAAGAGATGCGAACGGAAGAATCCTTGAAGAACCTGGCGTAGACCGCGTGCCGATGAATAGCGCTACCTTAGACTGTGAAGAATTCATGAGCAGTAAAAAAAGAAAATACACGTATCTTCTTTGGGACCCCAATCAATACATTAATGTGATGATGTACAATTTTGCTAGTGCCGGCGAGCAACAAGTCATATTAGGTATTTCTCACTATCCATACACTTGGAAAACACATTCCTTAGAGGGGGTGAATGAAAGCCAGTACCCGAAAATAACGTTGGCACAGCTTGATTTTGCTTATTGCGTTTCTATCAACAGCTTGTTCATCAACAAAGAAAGCCAAGGTGAAATCCATCGTTCGGACGATGTGAATGTCACTTTGGCGCATGAATTGGGACATTATTTGGGCTTGTTACATACTTTTTCCCAAAAAAAGAATGGAGACATTGACCTCTGTGCAGATACCGATTATTGTAAAGACACACCTACTTACAACCGGGCAGAATACAACCAATGGTTGGTTGAAAATAAAGGTCAAACGATACCAGCATTGAAAGACGTTGCCATCCGGCATGAATGTGGCACAGGCATACTGTTCACTTCTTATAACATAATGGATTATAGCTACAGCTACTCGAATCAGTTTACGCCCGACCAATGCGAACGAATCCGCTATATACTAACGTACGGCATCCTGATGCCGGGACCGAAGTTGGGACAAACGGGAACGCGCGCTACATCTGAGGAGACAGTTCATCTTCCTATTCGTACAATAAGATAAAGAAAGGCGTCATCGGTTGATTTCTTTCTCTATCAAACGTATCTTGTTCAACGTCTTTTGCGCTTCTGTAGAGGGGAACTGGCGGATTACATTTTGCAGATACTCCTTCGCCTTGGCGTATCCCGTAGAAAGTACGCGACTTAAATTGTCTTTGTAGCGGGCGTATTGCATGCGGGTGGGAGTGGTTAGTTTCTCGTACTCGTTTTGTAATTGCCGTTTTTCTTGCTCAGCCTTCAGGTATAGGTAGTTTCCGATAAAGATATTCGCTGCCAGATTGTTGGCATCCAGACCGATAATCTTTTCATACGTCTGCAGCGCTTCGCTTTCTTTGCCGCGGAACACTTCCATTTCGGCGCATCCTGTGAGCGAGGTCACGTCGGTGGGATTCTTTTGAAGCAGCTCTTTGTAAAACAGGTAGGCCTTGTCGTAATTACGGGCTTTCTTATAATAGGTGGCTAATTTCTGGGCGAACTTGGGGCAGGCATCGCTATTTTTGTCTACTTCAGTCCAGTAATACATTTCCGACTTGTCTGGATTTGCATCAGTAGCCTGACCAAAAAATGTAGCGGCTTGCTCGTCCTGTCCGTTGGATAACGCAGCCGATACTTTTTGCAACCATGCTTCTGCCGTCTGTGCCGAAAGCGCAAACGGGAATGAAAAAAGGGCAGTAAGTAAGATAGTTAAGATTCTCATGGTCATTTCAGTTGTTTAGTAGCTAGGTTGCTGCAAAGATAGTAAAAATCTCTATTCGATATTCTTCTGTTTTCGTTAAAGTTAGTCACTTATACTTTTAAGTAGAAAGAAGCTGGCTAAGAACAATCTAGCCCCTGCCACTGCTTCTGACAGCCTACAGCCAAATTAGCGAGAAAGCACTTTGTCTACTCAAAAGAACAAATCGAGATAGATGATGTTTCAATCAAAACAAGTATCTTTGGGGAAAAAACAAGAAGATGACTTATCAATTTAAAATTCAGATTAAGGGGATAACTAAACCTCCTGTATGGAGAAAGATTGCTATTTCGGCAGATTCCACCTTCCTCCAGTTTCATTATGCAATACAAAACGCCTTCGGGTGGTACAATTGTCATCTCTTTGAGTTCGAGGAGAAAGGTCATCGATGCGACCTGCGCATCGCTATTCCGTCGGATGATGATGACATCTTCGTTGCCAGAACGATGGATGCAACAACACTACAGCTGAAAAACATCTATTCGAACAGCAAGGCAAAGTTTCTATACGTTTATGATTACGGCGATTATTGGGAACATGAAATAACACTGATATCGACTACCGAGGCTATGCTGATGGATGCTGTCTGTCTGTCGGGCAAAGGGACTTGTCCGCCGGAAGATTGTGGCGGTGTGATTGGATATGAGAAGATGAAGAATGTATTTCATACAAATCCGAATGGTCAAGTAGCGGATGAATACCGGGACTGGTTGGGATTGGAAGCCGGAGAGGTTTGGGATGCTAATCATTTTTTGATAGATCAAAAGGAGAAAGAAAAAGAATGATGAACCAGCAAGAAGTAATCCTTTGTGAGAATCTGGAACAAAATTTGAAAGCAGCGCTCGAACAATGTTCCTACGATAAACTTTTTATTCTGACGGACGAGCACACTCATCGTCTTTGCATGCCTCGGATACGAGAGCTTGACGGTCTTAAAGGAATGACCGAAATTACGATCGGTGCCGAAGACGTGCACAAAACGCTCGAAAGCTTGGCTTTCGTCTGGCAAGCGCTGAGTACGCAAGGAGCAACCCGCCATTCATTGCTCCTCAATCTGGGCGGAGGAATGGTAACTGACCTCGGCGGATTTGCTGCTGCTACCTTTAAACGGGGCATAGCTTACATCAACCTTCCCACGACACTGCTGGCAATGGTAGACGCTTCGGTAGGAGGAAAGACGGGTATTAACTTCAACGGCCTAAAAAATGAGATTGGCGTCTTTGCTCCCGCCCGTAGCGTACTTATCGAAACGGAGTTTCTCCGCAGCCTGAATGTTGCGAACTTTTTTTCCGGCTATGCCGAGATGCTGAAGCACGGGCTTATCAGCAGCAAGGATCATTGGGCGGAGTTGCTCGCATTCAATACGGACGCTATCGACTATGCGGTGTTGAAACGCTTAGTAGGCAAGTCGGTGCAAATAAAAAAAGACATTGTGACGCAAGATCCCTTAGAACACGGTCTGCGCAAGGCACTTAATTTAGGGCATACGGTGGGACACGCTTTCGAGAGTCTGGCGCTGGCAGAGAATCGTCCGGTGTTGCACGGCTACGCTGTGGCGTGGGGATTAGTTAGCGAACTTTATCTGTCGCATCTTAAAGTAGGATTTCCCGCAGACCAGCTGCGTTCGACCATTCAATTTGTTAAAGAGAATTATGGTGCCTTTGCCTTTGATTGCAAACAATACGACCGCCTCTACGAGTTTATGCAACACGACAAGAAAAATACGGCAGGAATCATTAACTTCACCTTATTAAAAGAAGCAGGAAACATCAGTCTCAATCAGTCTGCTGATAAGAAAACGATTTTTGAAACATTCGATTTCTTCAGAGAGTGCATGGGCGTATAAGAGACTAATTTTAACGGAAGCCGGAGAATATCGAACAGTGATTATTATTACCTTTGCAAGGACTTATACCATTTAAAGAAAGAAGCGATTATGAAGTATTTAGACCCCAAAGCAGACCTCACCTTCAAGCATATCTTCGGCGAGCATCCCGATTTGGTGATGAGTTTGCTCAACGCATTGCTGCCATTAACTCCCGAAGAGGAGATTCAGGAAATTGAATATCTGTCAGCCGAACTGGTACCGGATAATCCCTTGCGCAAGTACAGCATCGTAGACGTGCGTTGCAAAGACAAGAGCGGTCGGCAGTTTTTGGTAGAAATGCAAATGATTTGGTCGCCCGAGTTTCAACAGCGGGTACTGTTCAATGCCTCCAAGGCATATGTGCGCCAGCTGGATAAGGGTGAGAACTATCATTTACTGCAACCGGTCTACTCGCTGAATTTGGTGAACGATATCTTCGAACCCAATCTGGAAGGCTTTTACCATCATTACGCATTGATTCATACGGAGCATTCCGACAAGATAATCGAAGGACTGCAACTGGTATTTGTGGAGCTGCCCAAGTTCACTCCTCATAACTTCAGCGAGAAAAAAATGCTGGTGCTGTGGCTGCGCTTCCTCACGGAGATAGACGAGAAAACCCGTCAAGTCCCTGCCGAGCTGCTAGCCAACCCCGAAGTGAACAAAGCCCTTACCGCATTAGAGAAATCTGCCTTCAGTGATGCCGAACTGCTGGGCTATGAAAAGTTCTGGGATATGATACGAGTGGAAAATGCACTGATTAATAAAGGAAAGGCCGAAGGGCTATTGGAAGGGAAGGCTGAGGGGTTATTGGAAGGAAAGGCTGAAGGAAAGGTCGAAGAACAACATCAAATTGCTGCTGAAATGAAAAAACAAAGTCTGCCTTTGGAGATTATTGCACAGTGCACCAAACTATCTATTGAAGAAATAACCAAACTCTAACATTCGTACTACTTATTTTATGTCTGAAAATGAGTGCGCTAAATGAACTTTCTTTTCTTAAAACAAAGAGAGGTGGACTGTTGGGGGGGGTAAAACAACGAGAGGTAGCCGAGAACGAATAGCAGCTTTCATTCCTCATTCTTTTCATTCCCCGTTAGACTTGCTGATAGCTAGCTGGTTGAAAAGAAAAAAATGAGGAGTGAAAGCAGAAAGTAGATTCTCTTTTTCTAAAAGGGAATTAGTACGTTCGGAATCCTATAATCTGACGTACTTCTTTCAGTGTCTTGGCTGCACTTTCATGCGCCTTTTCAGCGCCTTGGCGAGCTATTTTGTCTAGCAATTCAGTGTTGGCGGCAAATTCGCGGATGCGCTCGGATATGGGAGCATTGAAAGCAGCGATGTCTACGGCTAGTTGTTTCTTCAAATCACCATAGCGGATGGAACAGTCATTCCACTTCTCATCGAAATAAGTGTAGATCTCTTTGGCGGAAACAATGTCGAGGAAAGTGAAAAGGTTCTGAATCACTTCCGGCTTTTCGCTGTTGGGGGTTGCGGGTCCGGCATCGGTGACTGCCTTCATCACTTTCTTCCGGATGGTTTCGGCATCGTCCATCAGGTAAATGCAATTGCCTTCTGATTTGCCCATCTTGCCCGAGCCGTCCAGTCCAGGTATCTTTACTGCCTTGTCTGCCAAAGAGAAAGAAGCAGGTTCGGGGAATAACTCCGTTTCATACACAGCGTTGAAGCGGCGGGCAAACTTGCGTGCCATCTCCATGTTCTGTTCTTGGTCTTTGCCTACGGGTACTTTTACGGCGCGATGAATCAGGATGTCTGCCGCCATCAATGTGGGGTAGGTCAGCAAGCCGGCATTCACATTGTCCGGCTGTTTGCGTGCTTTTTCTTTGAAGGTGGTGCAACGTTCCATCTCGCCCAGGTAGGCGTTCATGTTCAGATATAGATAAAGTTCGAGCACTTCTTTTACATCGCTTTGGATGTAGATGGTGGCTTTCTCGGGGTCGATGCCGCAAGCCAAGTATTCGGTTAGAATGGTTCGTGCGCTATTGATGATGTTTGCCGGTTTCGGGCTTGTGGTCAAGGAATGCCAGTCGGCAATAAAGAAATAACAATTATATTCGTTCTGCATTTGCAGAAAACTTTTCACGGCTCCAAAATAATTGCCCAAATGCAGATTGCCTGTCGGACGGATTCCACTAACAACTGTTTCCATAAATATTCTATTCTTTAATAATTTCGTGCAAAAATACGCAAAATGATTCGAATATCTTTGTTATGTGCAAAATAAGTCGTTACTTTGCACAAATTTAAGAAGAGCAATGAATCAGCAGGAAATAAAACGAAATATTCGTCCATTGGAAATGCGTTAACCCTATCGTAGGGATAACGCATTTTTTTTGTGTACCTGCTGCAAAGCACAATAAACTTATTTACATTAACAATAAAGAAGAAAATGGAAAAGGAAATGAAAAAAGTCCTTGTCTTAGGTTCAGGAGCGCTTAAGATAGGACAAGCCGGAGAGTTCGATTATTCTGGTTCGCAGGCACTGAAAGCTTTGAAAGAAGAAGGTATCAGTTCGGTTTTGGTCAATCCGAACATTGCCACGATTCAGACTTCCGAGGGGATTGCTGATAAGGTATATTTCCTTCCAGTGAACACGTGTTTTGTGGAGGAAATTATTAAGAAGGAACGTCCTGATGGTATCCTGCTGGCTTTTGGCGGACAGACGGCACTGAACTGTGGTGCTGAACTTTACACACAAGGCATTCTTGACAAATACGGAGTGAAGGTGCTGGGCACGTCAGTAGAGGCAATCATGTACACCGAAGACCGAGACCTCTTTGTGAAGAAGCTCAACGAAATTGAGATGAAAACTCCCGTTAGCCAAGCGGTAGAGAATATGACCGATGCGCTGGCAGCTGCCGAACGTATCGGTTTCCCCGTGATGGTGCGCTCGGCTTATGCGCTGGGCGGACTGGGCAGTGGTATTTGTGAAAATAAAGAAGAGTTCTTGACGCTGGCAGAAAGTTCGTTTGCCTTCTCCAAGCAAATTCTGATAGAAGAATCGCTCAAAGGCTGGAAGGAAATAGAATTTGAAGTGATTCGCGATGCCAACGACCACTGTTTCACTGTGGCAAGCATGGAGAACTTCGATCCGCTGGGCATTCATACAGGAGAGTCTATCGTGGTTGCTCCTACCTGTTCGTTGGACGAAGTGGAACTGACGTTGCTGAAAGACCTTTCTACGAAATGTATCCGCCACCTCGGCATTGTGGGTGAGTGTAACATTCAATACGCGTTCAATTCGGTAACGGATGATTATCGGGTGATTGAAGTAAATGCCCGTTTAAGCCGTTCGTCGGCTTTGGCTTCGAAAGCAACCGGTTATCCGCTGGCATTTGTTGCAGCCAAGGTGGCATTAGGCTATACGCTCGACCAGATTGGTGAGATGGGGACTACCAACTCGGCTTATGCCGCTCCTCAGCTGGATTACTTTATTTGCAAGATTCCTCGTTGGGACTTGACAAAGTTTGCCGGTGTGTCGCGTGAGATAGGATCGAGCATGAAGTCGGTAGGCGAGATTATGTCTATCGGACGTTCGTTCGAAGAAATTATTCAGAAGGGACTGCGAATGATAGGACAAGGTATGCACGGTTTTGTAGGAAATGAGAATTCCGAATTTGAAGACATCGATAAGGAACTTTCGCGCCCTACTGACTTGCGTGTGTTTGCCATTGCAGCTGCTATGGAAGCCGGATATAGCATCGACCGCATTCATCAGCTGACGAAGATTGACCCTTGGTTCTTAGGCAAATTGCAGAACATTGTCGATTATAAAAATAAGCTCTCGCAATACAACAAGGTAGAGGAGATTCCTGCCGATGTATTGCGCGAAGCCAAAATACTTGGTTTCTCCGACTTCCAGATTGCCCGCTTCGTACTTAATCCCGAAGGCAATATGGAAAAAGAAAACCTGATGGTACGTGCCCGTCGTAAAGAGTTGAACATCCTGCCCGCAGTGAAACGCATCAACACCATCGCTTCCGAACATCCCGAACTGACTAACTACCTCTACATGACCTATGCTACCGAGGGTTACGATGTAAACTACTACAAGAACGAAAAATCGGTCGTTGTACTCGGTTCGGGCGCTTACCGCATCGGTTCGTCGGTAGAATTCGACTGGTGTTCGGTCAACGCTGTGCAAACGGCTCGTAAACTGGGATACAAATCGATCATGATCAACTACAATCCCGAAACGGTATCGACCGATTATGATATGTGCGACCGTCTTTACTTCGACGAACTATCGTTCGAGCGTGTGCTCGATGTGATCGATCTCGAACAACCCCGTGGTGTGATTGTATCGGTAGGCGGGCAAATTCCGAACAACTTGGCAATGAAACTTTATCGTCAGTCTATTCCGGTGCTGGGAACCTCTCCACTTTCGATAGACCGGGCCGAAAATCGCAACAAGTTCTCCGCTATGCTCGATCTGTTGGGCATCGATCAGCCGGCTTGGATGGAACTGACTAGCTTGGATGAAGTGAAAGGTTTTGTAGAGAAGGTTGGTTATCCGGTGTTGGTACGTCCTTCTTACGTGCTTTCGGGTGCAGCCATGAATGTGTGCTACGATGATGAGGAACTTGAAGGTTTCCTGAAGATGGCTGCCGAAGTATCGAAAGAATTTCCGGTAGTGGTGTCGCAGTTCTTGGAGAACACAAAGGAGATTGAATTTGATGCCGTGGCGCAGAATGGCGAAGTGGTGGAATATGCCATATCCGAACACATCGAATTTGCAGGTGTGCACTCTGGTGACGCTACACTTGTATTCCCCGCGCAGAAGATTTATTTTGCTACAGCTCGCCGCATCAAGAAAGTGAGCAGAGAAATTGCTAAAGAACTCAATATCTCCGGTCCGTTCAATATTCAGTTCTTGGCTCGCAACAACGAAGTGAAGGTGATAGAGTGCAATTTGCGTGCATCACGCAGCTTCCCCTTCGTGTCGAAAGTTCTGAAACGCAATTTCATTGAAACCGCTACCCGAATTATGCTCGATGCGCCTTATAGTCGTCCCGACAAATCTGCTTTCGACATTGACTGGATTGGAGTGAAGGCTTCGCAATTCTCTTTCTCGCGTTTGCATAAAGCCGATCCGGTGCTGGGTGTCGATATGTCTTCTACCGGTGAGGTGGGTTGCATTGGTGACGACTTCTCTGAGGCATTGCTCTCCGCCATGATTGCTACCGGTTTCAAGATTCCCGAGAAAGGCGTGATGTTCTCTTCGGGTGCAATGAAGTCGAAAGTCGATCTGCTCGAAGCTAGCCGAATGTTGTTTGCCAAGGGATATAAGATTCATGCCACTGCCGGAACCGCTGCTTTCCTCAATGCTCATGGCGTAACTGCACATCCGGTGTACTGGCCCGATGAGAAGCCCGGTTCGGAAGACAACGTGATGCAAATGATTGCTGATCATAAATTCGACCTGATCGTGAATATTCCGAAGAATCACTCGAAACGTGAACTGACGAATGGCTACAAGATTCGTCGCGGAGCCATCGATCATAATATTCCATTGATTACCAACGCTCGTCTGGCAAGTGCCTTCATCGAAGCATTCTGCGAGTTGAAGCAGGAGGATATCCAAATCAAGAGCTGGCAGGAGTATAAGTAATTGCTTTTTTACATACTGTAAATACAAGAAGCCCGAACATTCAGCAATGAGTGTTCGGGCTTCTGCATTAGGTACACTTGCGGTTATTCTTGTCTTGGAGTGTATGGTGAGTGTATACTTATGGCATGAACATATATCTTTTGCTTGTAAAACATGTGGATGTTGTCGTGTACAACATGCGGATGTTATTAGGTGAAACATGGGGGGTGTTGAAGCTAAATAAGTGCTCTTTAAGGTGAGTATGTTATAAATTATATCATTGAACTATTCGTAATTTTATAATGATAGACTCTTTTTCATACTTTTGCTTTGATATTTAACGTTATTCATAAATCATCTTTTTGGTGGTTCCCCCATCGATTGTAATATTCTCGCCATTGATGAAGTTATTCTCTTCGTGACAAAGAAAGAGACACATACGATCAATGTCTTCGGGCTTACCTACCCTGCGCGAAGGATGCTGATCGTGGTCGCGTTGTGTTAGTGCTTCGTAGTGATTGTTCTCAATCCAGCCGGGAGCAATCGAATTGACGGTAATGTGGTATTCGCTTAATGAGATAGCCAATGCATGAGTCAAAGCGTAAATACCTCCTTTGGATGCTGCATATCCTTCGCTGCCAGATTCGCTCATTAAGTAACGAGTGGAACTGATATTGATGATTCTTCCATAAGAACGTTGGTGGGGTTTCGTTTGTTTAGCCCGGTGTATGGCTAGTAGACGGGAGGTGATAAATACCGGTCGCAGGTTGATGGATAGAATTTCATCGAACATCTCGACACTGGTTTCAATGATGGGTGAAAAACGGCTAACGCCTACATTGTTAACAATAATATCAATGTCTCCCCAAGTGAACAGTAGCTGATTCATGCATGCCTAGAGCTCTTCTTTGTGACTGACGTCTACTAGAAAGAAGGTGGCACCCGATTCCTCGGAAAGCTTTTCTCCTTCAGTTTTATTGCTATCGCAGAAGGCTACCTGAGCGCCTTCTGCGATAAATGCGTTGACAATAGCCCGGCCAATGCCTTGAGCACCACCCGTGATAAATACGTTTTTATCTATCATCGTTTGTGTAGGAGGCTCAATTAATAGACTTTTTCTTGTTTAAGAATATAATGCTCGGCCAGATCTCCTGTAACGGGTTGCTTATCGGCTTTCAACATAACAACACGGCCTTCTTCTATTTTGTAATAAGATTCTTCTCCTGTTTTCGTGGTGAGCGTAGCTATGTTTCCTTCTACACTAAAAGTTCCCGATTCGTTGAACTCACCGTCTTTTCTTTCTAGATAAATCATCTGGAGGGTAAAGGTGTGATCTTTGTTTAGTCTCAGTGTTTGTTCAATGCCGGGGCAATCGGCAGCCGGAGTAGTTCCTTTGTATTCTCCGTAATAGTCGAGAGAAGTTTCTGCCGTATGCATATCGACTACTTGTGTACTGTCAGAAGAGGTGCTTCCGCTGGTGTTTGTTTTGCTGCTGCAACTTGCCATTGTCATAAAGCAGAGTGCCATTGTGGATAAATAAAAAAACTTTTTCATGATTTTCATAGTTTTTAGTTAGATAGTGGCAAAGATAGAATAAAATGGTTTATTTTTGCTATGCAAACGATAGAAAATTAAAGACTTACTATGCTGATACTTTTATCTTGTGCCAAAACAATGGCTAGTTCTTACAGAGCTCACTCTTCCTTTGTTAGCACTCCTCTTTTTGAAAAGGAAGCGTCTGAGATTGCTTTCCAGATGTCGCAATATACAGTTGACGAGCTTGAGCGTTTATTGCGTGTTAATTCGAAGATTGCTGTCGAGAACTATCGTCGTTATCAGGCTTTTCATGCCGAAGATACATGCGAACTCCCGGCCGTATTCGCTTATACGGGTATTGTGTTTAAACGACTTGCGCCTACAGACTTTACGGATGATGATTTTCGATATGCACAGGATCATCTGCGGTTAACCTCGTTTTGCTATGGCCTTTTACGTCCAATGGATGTGATTCGTCCATATAGACTTGAGGGGGATGTACGCTTGCCTGAACCGGGTAATGAAACGATGTTTGCGTATTGGAAAGAGAAGCTGACCGACCTTTTCATTGAAGAGATAAGGGCTGTGGGTGGAGTATTGTGTTATCTGGCCAGCGATGAGATGCATGATTTGTTTGATTGGAAGCGTGTGGAAAGGGAAGTAAAGGTTATTACGCCCGAATTTCGTGTTTGGAAAAAAGGGAAACTTGCTACTGTTGTGGTATACACCAAAATGTCGAGAGGAGAGATGGCTCGTTTTATCTTAAAAGAGAGAATCGAAGATGCGGAACTGCTGAAGCAATTCGCCTGGGAAGGGTTTGAATTTGATGAATCATTGTCTGATGAGAAGAAGTTTGTGTTTGTAAACGGAAAAACAATATAAAGGATGACTGAAGTAGAAAAGATGCGTAGCGGTTTGCTGGCAGATATGTCGGTTGGCGAGATACAGGTGCGTTTTGAACGTGCCCAACGTCTGTTGGCGCGTATGCGGGTGATGAGTACCTATGAAACAACTTATCGCGAGTTATTGGAGGAGTTGATCCCGGGTATTCCTAAGAGTACTATCGTTTGTTCACCTTTTTATTGTGATCATGGTGATGGCATCCGCTTGGGGGAGCAGGTCTTTGTAAATGCCAATTGCACCTTCTTGGATGGCGGTATGATCACTATCGGCGCTCATACCTTGATTGGTCCGTGTGTGCAGATTTATACGCCCCACCATCCGATGGATTATGTGGCGCGGAGGGAGCCGAAGGAGTATGCTTATCCTGTAACCATTGGCGAGGATTGTTGGATTGGAGGTGGAGCTGTCATTTGTCCGGGAGTGACTATTGGGCACCGTTGTGTTGTTGGTGCGGGCAGTGTGGTAACGAAGAATATCCCCGATGGTTGTGTGGCGGTGGGCAATCCGGCACGAGTTGTCAAACAGCTGTAGGCTGCTTCTTATTTTTTGAACAAGAGCGTGAAGGGCATCTGCCGCTGGTTGCGAAAGACCTCTACCGGCAGCTTGCCCGTCCAGCGATTTTTTTCGGTGGCGGAAAAGAGGTCGGAAACAGACAGCAGCAATGCGCCGTTCGCCGTACGAAGCACATCTCCTTTTTGCAAGCCGGCTGCTGCCAGCGGACTGTCGGAAGCTATCTCGAGCAGAATGATTCCTTTCTCATCGGGCAAGCCGTAAGCGGAGCGTTCGCCCAATCCTTGTACGTATCGGATGCGCGCTCCCAGCCAGTCGTGCTCTTTCAGGGCATCGGCGGCGTTTGCCAGCAGGAGGGAGGGTATCTGGGGTTTGGCTGCCAGTTGTTTCAGGCGGAGAGAGTAGACTCCGAAATCATCCATCGGGAAGTTTTCGAAGCCTATGCCGAAGGCGGTACTGCCGGCGGACAAGGTAAAGTCTCCTTGAGGTGCATTGTTGAATTGGTACGCTCCGAAGAGGCTGTGACGGTCGGTTTTGTTTTGCTGAGCGGCGTTCAACGCTTCTACAGAAGGGAAGTAGTTATTATCTACGCGCTCCCCCCAGGCTTGCAGGCCGATGGGGTAATAGGGGCGCATCAGCAGATTCCGTTCCACTCTGTCTCCGCTGTGCACAAACCAGACGTGGGGGTGGAGGGAGTTGTTGAGCAGAATGTTGTTTTCGGCGGTGCGGAAGAAGCCTTCGCGCAGCTTTAATCCTCCTTTCAAACATAGGTTGTTGTAGATGTGATAGTTGGAACTGCCATCATCGAGGTCGATGTCCCAGCCGTGGTCGCAGCGAAAACGGTTGTTGCGCAGTACGGTGGTGTAGCGGGCATCGAGCAGAATCAGTTCGGGATGGAGCTTGACCAGTTCGCACATCTTGCTGTAGTCGGGCAGCCAGAAGCGGTCGCGCCCCCACGAGTTGAAGGCTCCGTGGTCACTGGTCTCCAGCACCGTTTCAAAGGCATCGTTGTAGGCTATGAGATGCCCGCCGAAAGCGCCGTCCCCTATATTGATGGCGGCCCGTGGCACTTGATAAATGGTGTTGTGAAGCACTTGCAGGTGGGCGGCTATTTGAATCTCGACTCCTGCCACTTGTTTCTCTACTTGCCCGATGTGGTGCATCAGGTTGTTCTCTACGGTGCATTCGCGCGGATAGCGATTGTTGGCGGCGCCGGGTGTAAAGTCCATCTTTTCCAGCGGAACAAATTCATTATATTCCATAGAGGGCGAGCGGACGGCTGTAGTGTCCCCTACAAGGCAAACGGCGCTGGCGCCGAGGTGGTGGAAGTAAGAGTCGGACACGGTTGCCAGCCGGTTGTACTTGCTGATGAAGACGGCATTGCCGCCCAGCTGTGTGAACTCGCATCCTTTGATGGTGCAGTTCTCTGTGTTTTCCAGCAAGAGCGCCCCTCCGCGGTAGATGCACCAGTCGCTGCGCATCAGCCGTTCGTAAGGTTCCATAAAGGTGCGGGTGGTATGGGCAAAGCGGATGTTCTCTATCACGATGTTGCGCAGCGGAACATCGGCGGTGCCGCGCAGCTCTATCAGTCCGGGCAGAACGGCTACTTCTGTTGTAGCCGTCTTCAGGTCGATACCTTCGGGGGGATAGTATGATAGCTCCTGCTTGCTTGCGGCATAGAACCATTCACCGGGTGCGTCCAACTCTTCAAAGATATTTTCTACAAAGCGGTGTTGGGGGTGCATCTTCGAGGGGCGGTTGTTCTGATGTCCGCCTTCGTAAGTGAGTATGTTTTTTTCTTTACCGGTGATGCGGTAGTGCATGTCGCCCCATTCTCCGCTGTGCAAGGCATGGATGAAGCCCCCTTCGGGATGTTTCCACCGTTTGATTCGTTTTTCGGAGAGCGCGTCTTGGGCGGTGCCGTGATAAATGCCTTTCCCTTGGTCGTTGGGATAGCGCGCCATTGTTTGTGGCTGTCCGTTCACTATCAGCTGGTCGAAGGGGGGAGCGTTGAGCTTTGTTTGCCAGTATCCTTTGTTCGTCTTCTTCCAGCGGAGCGATAGGGGGAGGGCGCCGCTGACGGTCACTTGCTCTCCCGGGGCAGCCGCTAGCGTGAGCTTCCGCCCGGCAAAGTCGGCCGATAGAATGCGGAGGGGGCTGGAAAGATAGTATGTGCCTTCTTTTAGGAGGATGCGGATGTCCGGCTCGGTAGATGAAACGGCTTTTTGGAGGGCGGTGTTCAGGCTTTTCAAGGGATGGTACGGTGTTCCGTCTGCCTGGTCGTCTCCTTGGGCAGTTACTACGATGGTTTGTTGCCCCAGCAGCTGGCTGGCGGCGCAACAGGTTAGGAAGAGTAAAGATAAAAGTCGTTTCATAATTTTCTTAATTTAAGGTGCAACCCGTTTGCAGGCTCCCTTTGGTATGCGTGCCATCCGTTTTTGTGTTTTATTAGCCGGGTCAAAATAGTTCTCTTAGTTCTTTATTGCTGAGTTTGCCTATCCAGCTTTCGCCGGAGGTGACGGTAAGCTCTGCCAGATTCTTCTTTTGTTGAATCATTGCATTGATTTTCTCTTCAAAGGTGTTCTTGGTGATAAAGCGATGCACCATTACGTTGTTGTTTTGTCCGATACGGTAGGCGCGGTCTGTAGCTTGTGCTTCTACGGCGGGGTTCCACCAGAGGTCGTAATGGATGACGTGGGAGGCGGCGGTGAGGTTCAGCCCGGTGCCGGCGGATTTGAGCGAGAGGAGAAACACCTTGTCGGCTTTGTTGTGCTGAAAACGGTTGACCATCGTTTCCCGTTCTTTCATGCTGCATCCCCCGTGGTAGAACATGGGGCGTTCGCCCAAGCGCTCTTCGAGGAAGGTCTGCAAGAGGTCGCCCATCTCTCGGAATTGAGTAAAGATAAGCACTTTGTCGCCGCTCTCTGCAATGGTTTCCACGAGGTCGAGGAGGAGCAAGGTTTTGCCGGACAGGGTGGCGTCGGCTATGCCGTTTTTCAAGAATTGGGTGGGGTGGTTGCATATCTGCTTCAAGGTCAAAATCATTTGCAACACCAATCCCTGGCGCTTGAACAAGGATTGGTGGTCGGTGCTTTCAATGCCTTCTATCGCGCTCATCGCCGCCTCCAAGGTCTGGTGGTAGAGTGCGGCCTGCGACTGGGTGAGCAGTGCGAACTCGTCTTGTTCTATCTTGTCGGGGAGGTCGGAGATAATGCTTTTATCCGATTTGAGCCTTCGCATCATAAAGGGGGCGGTGATTTTGCGGAAGCGGTTTACGCAATCCATATCGTTGAAGAGCTGGATAGGCTGGGCGAAGTTGTCTTTGAAGTTCTTGATGCTTCCCAAGTAGCCTTTGTTGGAGAAGTCCATAATCGACCAGAACTCCGACAGGCGGTTCTCCACCGGCGTGCCGCTCATGGCGATATGCACGTTGGCGGGGATGCTTCTCACTGCTTTGCTCTGTGCCGTCACTTCGTTCTTGATGTTTTGTGCTTCGTCGATAATCATCAGTTGCCACTTCTTTTTCTTGAGCAGTGCGGCATCGGAGCGGAGCACGCCGTAGGTGGTCAGCATCACGTCGGCATCGAAGGCTTCCAGTTCGCGCGCCGTTCCGTGATAGATGTAGGAAGAGACGGAGGGGGCGAACTTCTCGATTTCCGACTGCCAGTTGGTGAGCAGTCCCGTGGGCACTACAATCAGTACTTTTTCTTTCTTCAGCCTGCCCTCTTCCTGTAGTTTCAAGATGAGGGCGATCACCTGCAACGTCTTTCCTAATCCCATATCGTCGGCAATGATGCTGCCAAAGCCGATGCGCATATTGCGGTACATCCAAGAGAAGCCCCGTGCCTGGTAAGGTCGCAGCGTGGCGTTCAGATGGGCGGGCAGCGGAATTTCTTCTTGCGAGGCAAACGTCCGAATCATCTCTTTCACTTCATCGGTCAAGAGGATGGGCTTTGAGTCGTATTCTTCCATGAGCGCCGATTGCAGCAGCTGTATCGGGGTGAGCGGGGTCTCTTGGGTGATGGCTTTGTACAGTTTCTGCAAGTCTTCTTCGTTGGCGTAAATATAGTTCTGCTTAAAGCGGAGCAGCTGTGAAGCGCCTTTGAGCATTTTGTCGAACAGGTCGGGAGGCAGCACCTCGTCGCCCACTGCCACTTGCCAGTCGAAGGCAAGCAGTTCGTCCAAGCGTATAAAACCGGCGCTTTCGGAGGTAGACTTGCGCTTGATCTTGAGAGTGGCTTTGGGGCGTATGAGCTCTTGCAGTGATTTTGGCAGCAGCACTTTTACGTTGAGCAGCCTCACGGCGGGAAGCACTTCCAGCAGGAAGGGCACGAAGCTTTGATTGTCAAAACGGATGGGCTTTTCTGCTTTGTGGTTGATGTGGTCGTCCAGTCCGGTGATGAGTCCGCTGAGTAGCGAGAGTTCCCGCAGGATGGTAAAGCGTTCTTTCAAGAATTCAGGCGAAGTGAGTATCTTGTTCAGCGACAAGCTTTCGCTGCGCGGCAGCTCGGTCTTTTCTAGTTGGATGTTCAGCAGAAAGGCATTGTTGTCCAGGTCTTCTTCGACCAGAAAGACAGGGCGGTAAGCGCCGCTGGTCATGAAGTAGCGGTCCATCCAGCTTTTTAGTGCGCCCGCCATTTCTTGTTCGCCCACCTCATTGAAGGGATAAGGGCGGCAATCGAAAAAGAGAGACAGGCAAATGTTCTCTTTGGGTACGCCCGAAAGGGCGGGAACCAGTGCGTCGAAGAAATAAGAGAGCAGCGTTTCTGCCTGGTTCTTCAAGTAAGTACTGCTATCCTTTGCCCCTTTGTTCTTGGGGTCGAGGTGAATGATGCCGTCGGGCAATTGCTTCTGCAACTCGTCGGTCAATGCGCGCACTTGTGTGTCGATACAAGCAGGCAGCCAGCGGATGGCTTTCTGCCGATTGTCTAAAGAGACAATTTGAGGAATCACCGCTCCGTGAGAGAGAAGGTGCAGGGCAGCCATCAGCATTTGATGCAATGCCATCACCGAAGGTTGGTAATCGCTTATCCGGTCGGGCTGAATGGCGAACAGGGCGCAAATCAACTCTTCGCGGTTGAAGGTTGGGGTGCGCTTTTTACCCTCCGTTTTATAGCAGATAACAGTGCCTTCCCAGTAGGCATTGATTTCAAACTCTATTTTCGAGTGATGCGACAGGGTGTTTGGTTTTGCCGCCAGCGGGAAGAGGGTTTGCACATCGAGATTTCTCTTAAACAAGCGTTTCGTGTTCTTTACCACCCGCAGGAGCGCTGCCCGGTACTTTTCTCTAAAGTCCCCTTGGGTGTAGAAGGAAGGGTTAGCAGGCAGCAGCTGCACCAACGCGCCGCCTATATCTTGCAGCTTGGAGAAGTCTGCCCGCTGCCATTCGGGCAGTTCGTCGGCGAGATCTTTATTCTGTTTCCTCACCAGCAGTTCAGCGAGCTGCGGAATGTCGGAGCGGCTTTTCGTATCAAGCTCAAAACCCCGTTTGCGCAGTTCTTCGATAAGGTTGACATTGTGAATCTCGAAGACGAGGAAGGGATTGTTGTCTATCTCGCGGCTCATCATGTAGATCACGGCTGCCAAGTGCTTGCAGGGCACCGCCCAATCGGGGCAGCTGCATTGCATTTTGAAGTCGGTCCATTGGCGGGGGAATACTTTCAGGTTGCAGCTTTCGGCAATAGCGAGAATTTCGGGGTCGAGCTCTCTGTTCAGCAGTTTGGAGATCAGAGCGGGGCGGTCCATGATTTTCTCCATCAATCGGTTGGTCTGCTCTTTAAAGAATGGGGGGACGATGATGGTCACGTTATAGGGGAGCAGTTGGCTGCCGGCTACTTTGGCGTTAATCGTATTGCCGTTAATCTTCACCTCTTTTACTTGACCCGAGCGTGCATACGATGCGCCCCTGGGTATTCTGTTTTCGTAATCGATGTTATCAAGTGATTTCAACCAATAGTTTCCCCACCATGTATTTCCAAAAGATTGTGCCATTCTATTTTTAAATTGCTAATGTTAGTTGATTAATATATACTTTTTAGCTGATAACCCAGTTGCCTATCATGATCCAGGTATCTGTTCCAGCATTTCGTGGTTTTCATACCGTTTCCGATTTCTCGATAGTCAATCCGCTGAAAAGCTCCTTTTTAGCCTGAAAGTAAGCTTTGAGAGTGCTTGACAGCAAGCTCCTGCCGAATCGTCTACGACGGCTGAGAAAATAAGGTTTTCCGCTTGTCACCAGCCGATAAATGAGTGCCGTTTTGTCTATGTATAAATAGTCATTGCGGCGTAAATCTTCAAAACGCTGTATGCCGAGGGGGAGCTTGCGGCTCTGTGGCAGTTGGGTTATGCTTGCTTCCATTGTCAGTTTTTTTTTATAAATCAGTTCGGTATGTGCAAAAGTACAACAAATAAAATGATTAGAGGCATTTTCTTAAATCCTATTTTGCTGTTGCTTTCTTGAAGAATCCTCTGCCGAGAGTTGGGCAATCCCTTGCCGAAGGATGATGAATCTCCAACCGAAGGAGTACGAATCTCTGGCAGGAGAGCAACCATCTTCTGCCGAGAGTCAGCGTTCCCACTGCCGGTC